>DASUSS010000067.1:0-31826 GCA_036374995.1 Longimicrobiales bacterium
GGGCCGCGTCGGCCGCGCGGTCTCTTCCTCGCCGGCTGTGCCTCCGTCGGGCGGAACGACCTGATCCAGCACCAGCTCGCCGATCTCCTCGATCGGCTCGACCGTCCGCGGCGCAGTGTAACCGGGCGCCGTGAATGCCTCGACCTCCCAGGGCACGGGCTCACCCGGCGCGCCCAGCTCCTCGGGCTCGGACAGCGGCGCCGGCTGCTCGGGCTGCGGCGGCGCGCGTTCCGGAACGTCCGGCGGCGGCTCGCGCGGGGCTGCCGGCGGCCGCGTGTCGGCCGCGCCCTCGGATGCACGGGTCTCCGGCTGCACCGCTTCGCCCGCATCGCCGACGTCGACGCGCGCGATGATCTCGCGCCACGTCCCCGGCGCTTCGCGCGGCGGCGGCGGGCGGGTCGGCCCGAGCGGCTCCTCGGCCACCGGAGATGACGGCGGCTCGGCACTCCGTGCGGGCGGTGGCAGCGCGGTCGGCTGCTGCCGGACAGGCTCGGGGAATTGTGTGTAGGAGACGGGCTGTGGAGGTCTGCGCGTGTATCGCAACCGCTCGCTGCGGGCCGGCACGTAGGGGGGCGCGAAGACTGTCTCCGCGGCGGCCGGCGTGATCAGCTGAAAACGCGTGACCGCCGGCGGAGACAGCGCGCGCCGGTGCGCATGTGCCGGGTTCTGGCTCATCCAATCGCGTTGCGGGGAGTTCAACCACGTTGGCCGGGCGCCCCCAAACTAATGGTGCGACCCGAGCCGCGGAAAGGTCGCTCTACCGGGGCTCGTGCGTCAGCGCCGCCGCCACGCTCCCGTCCGCACGCTCGCGCCGATCACGATGTTGAACCCCGGCGCCGGCTCGAAGAACCTGCCCGCCGCAGCATTCACCGTGAGCGAGCCCGGGTATTCCTCATCGAGCAGGTTGCTCAGCGCTGCGAAAGGTGCGATCTCGATGGCGCCCAGGCCGAGCGCGGTCGTCGCACGCAGATCGAGCAACGTGTAACCGTCGGCTTCGACGGTGTTCGCATCGTTGGCGAACTGTCCGCCGATATGCCGGACCTCGGCGGTGATACTCGTGCCATCGTGCGTCCAGGTGGTCGCCGCGAACAGCTTGTGCGGCGCAATGCCGGGCACGCGGTTTCCCTCGTAGCGAGTCGAATCGCCATCATCGCGGAAGCGGACGTCGGTCAGGGCGTACGCGCCGGCCGCGGAGAAGCCGTCACCGAGCGACGCGTCGACGGCGAGCTCGATGCCGCGGTGCCGCGTCCTGCCCGCATTGCGGAAGAACTCCCGGCCATCCACGCCGCTGACCTGGAACTGAACCAGTGCATCCCGCACATCCATCACGTACGCTGCGACATCGTAGCGCAGGCGATCGAACAGCGATCCGCGCAGACCCAGCTCGGCGCTGAGCGCACGCTGCGGATCCAGCTCCTGATTGAAGCCGGCCGGACAGCACGGGGCGCCCGGCGCCGGCGGCGCGTTCAGCAGCTCCGTCGTGGTCGGTGTCTGGAACGATGTCGCGACATTGCCGAAAACGGTGACCTGCGACAGTGCCATGACGACGCCTGCCATCAGGCTGGGTGCGTGCAGCGTTCGCTCACCGGACTGCAGCGGCACGGTGTCTCGGCGATCGACCGTCTCGAAGCGCACGGCATCGTATCGGGCGCCGAGCGTGAGGCCGAGCCGTCCCGCGTCGAGTCGTGCCTGCACGAACGGACCGATGCTCGCCACGCGGTCGTTCTGGTCGCGGCGCGCCGTGCCGGACGGCTGGCCGGCGGCGTTGTCGAACTCGAACCGATCGTCGCTCTGGGCTTCCACGTCCAGCCCGCCGGTCAGGCCGAAGGCGCCGAGCCGGCGCTCGTGCTGCGCGCGGATGCCGCCGGCCCATCGTGCCAGATCGATGAACGCGAACGGCAGCGGATTCTCGAGCGTGCGCCGGAGCGCGTACGCCGATACGTCGGTGCGTGCGGACCGGCCGGCGTGCTGGAGGTTGACGCCGAGCTGCGCCTGTTTCGCGCTCTCGCCCGACCCCGTGTCGACGTTGCGCTGCCACGCCATCGTCGGACGGTTCAGCGCCGAGTCGAGAGGCAGAGCGCCCGGGTTTTCGGCGACGGGCATGTCGACCGCGTTCAGAACGAGCGCGAGGCGTGTGTGCGCGCCGACCCGGTAGCCGGCGCGTGCATTGACGAGTGTCTGGCGGGCGCGGCCGTGATCGCGGTAGCCGTCCGCGTGCAGCCTGGAGACGCTCGCGAGGTAGTCGACATCACCGACCGTCTCCGCCACCTTCACCTGAGCCTTGACGAGCCGCGTCAGACTGCTGCGGCCCTGGTCGCCCAGCGTGATCCGCGCCTCGGCCGAACGGGCGCCGGGCGCCGGCTCCGTTTCCACGGCGATCACGCCGCCCGCCGCATTCCCGAACAGTGCCGACGCGGGTCCGCGCAGCACGTGGATCGCGCCGGCAGAGCCGAGATCCAGATTCGTGAGGTTCGTCTGGCCGTCCGGCATCGTGAGCGGAACACCATCGACCAGCACGCGAATGCCGCGCACGCCGAATGCCGCACGCGCGCCCATGCCCCGGATCGCGATGCGACTGCCGAGCGAGAAGTTCTGGCGGTTGTCGACGGTCAGTCCGGGAATCGAGGCGAGCGACTCGTCGAGGCCGATACCGGCGCGCGCATCCTGGATGTGCGAGCGCGTGACGAGCGAGAGTGATACCGGCGCGCGCGCCGCAGAGACCAGCGAGCGCGTAACGGGCACGCGCAGCGTGTCGAGAGCTACACGGGCCGTGTCCTGCTCCGCCTGAGCGACGACCGGAACCGCGCACGACGCGAGCAGCGCGGCGGCAACGGCGTACGATCGCCTCTCTCGCTTCAGTCCGCCCAGCCGAAACGGCCGAGCAAAGGCACGAACGTGCATGCGGTGATCTCCTCACGCCGGATTCCATCCGCCGTCTTCTCGAACAGCGTGAGCGTCTGCTCGTTGCGATCGCCGACCGGGATCAGCATCCGCCCGTTCTCGGCCAGCTGGTCGAGCAGCGCCTGGGGCGCACCCGGTGATGCCGCCGCCACGAGAATCGCATCGTAGGGTGCATAGCGCGACCAGCCGATGGTCCCGTCGCCGACCAGCAGTGCGACATTCGACGTGCGGAGCGCATCGAGCACGGCCCGCGCGCGAACGGACAGCTCGCGGATGCGCTCCACGGAATACACGTGGCCCGCCAGGTGCGCCAGCAGCGCCGTCTGGTAGCCGCTTCCCGTTCCGATCTCCAGCACGCGATGATGCGGCTCGAGCTTCAGCACCTGGAGGTACAGCGCCTGCAACGACGGCTGGGACGCGGTCTGGCCGAAGCCGATCGGCACGGGCGCATCCTCGTAGGCGCGGTGCTGAACGGCTTCGGGGACGAAGAGATGACGCGCCACCAGATCGAAGACGCGCAGCACCTCGAGGTCATCGATGCCGCGATCGCGGATCGTCTCGATGAGCTGGCGGCGCTGCCGTTCGTAGCGGCGGTCGGTCAGAGGGTCAGATCCCACCCGCCCAGACCCTCCAGAAGCTTGTAGTTCGTCAGGTCGAGGTGGAGCGGTGTGACCGAGATGTAGTTCTCGTGGATCGCGTGGAAATCGGAGTGCGGGCCACCCCACCACTTGCTCTCCCCTCCCCCGATCCAGAAGTACTCGCGTCCATTCGGATCGTGTGCGCGCGTCAGCGACCCGAAATATGCGCGCCGGCCGAGTGACGTCACGCGCACGCCGGCAACCTCCGCGGGCGCGACCGGCGGCAGGTTGACGTTGAGCAGCGTTTCGGCGGGAAAGTCCTCCCGCGTCATGAGCTGACGCAGCAGGCCCTCGAGCAGCGACTCCCAGTCACCGAGCCGCTCGTAGTCCTTGCCGACATAGGAGAGTGCGATCGCGGGGATGCCCAGGATCGTCGCCTCCATGGCGGCAGCGACCGTACCGGAGTACAGCACGTCATCGCCCAGGTTCGCGCCGTGGTTGACGCCCGACAGCACGAAATCCGGGCGGTCGTCCATCAGCTCGCCGACGGCGAGCATCACACAGTCGGTGGGTGTGCCATCGACGACCTTCACCTGCTCGTTCGCGACGCGCACGCGCAGCGGGTAATGCAGGGTGAGGGAATGGCTCGTCGCGCTCTGTTCCCGGTCCGGCGCCACGACGGTGATATCGCCCAGCTTCCCTGCGGCACGCGCCAGTGTCACGATCCCGCCGGCGAGATATCCATCATCGTTCGTGACCAGGATCCGCATCAGTCCGCGCCCTCGGCGAGCAGCGCCTGAAGCGACTGCAGCTCCTCCCGAAGCACGCTCACCATTTGCTCATCGAGCGCCTGCGCCGTCGCACGCGGCAGCTCGCCGCCCCGGCGCAGCTGATCGAGCCGCTGCTTCGCACCCTCGATCGTATACTTCTCCACGTGCAGCAGCTGCTTCACCAGCAGGATCAGCTTGATCTCCTTCCGCTGATAGACGCGATTGCCCGACCGGTTCTTCGATGGGCTGAGCACGGAGAACTGCGACTCCCAGTATCGGAGCACATGGGCGGGCAATCCGACCAGATCCGATACTTCGCTGATCGAGTAGTATTCCTTGCGGACGACCGGGCGCGATCCTTCCGGACGCGCGTTGGCTGGTTCCTCCCTCATCGCCACAGCTCGGCCTTCGGTTCTCGCAACATGAGATTCTCCACCGCCTCCGCAGCAGGACGGCCCTCGAACAGGACCGCATGCACTTCCGCGACAATGGGCATTTCGATGCCCGATTGCAACGCGAGCGCATGAGCGGCCCGCGTCGTCTGCACGCCTTCCGCGACCATCGTCATTTCCGCGAGGACGTCTTCCAGCGAACGACCCTTCCCGAGCTCGATACCCACGTGACGGTTGCGGCTGAGCCCGCCCGTGCACGTCAGGATCAGGTCGCCCATGCCGGCCAGCCCGGCCAGCGTGAGGGGGTTCGCGCCGAGCTTGACGCCGAGCCGTGTGATCTCGGCAAGGCCGCGCGTGATCAGCGCCGCATTCGCGTTGTAGCCTAGACCCAGCCCGACGGCCATGCCCGCGGCGACGGCGATCACGTTCTTCAGGGCACCGCCGAGCTCCACGCCGACGACATCCTGGCTCGTGTAGCACCGGAAGTAGGTAGTCTGGAACAGCTGCTGCGCACGAGCGGCGGCGGCGTTGTCGTGACTCGCGATCGTTACCGCCGTCGGCTGCTCCTGGCCGACTTCCAGCGCGAAGCTCGGGCCGGACAGGAAGCAGCAGCGCGCTGCGGCCTGCGCCGGCAGGATCTCCGCGAGCACCTGCGCCATCGTCTTCAGCGTGGTCGTCTCAATGCCCTTCGACGCGCCGATCACGATCGCGTCCGGTCGCAGCGCGTGCGCCGCGTCGCCCATGACTGCGCGCACGTGCTGCGCGGGGCTCACGGAAACGATGTAAGCGGCATCCGCAACCGCATCGGCCAGGGACGTCGTGGCCTCGAGTCGCGGATCCAGCGCGATCTCGGTCAGGTAGCTAGCGTTGCGATGCTCGCGATTGATCGAATCCGCGACATCGCTCTCGTAGGACCAGACCCTGACGGGAAGGCCCTTCTTCGCCAGAAGGTTGGCGAGCGCGGTACCCCAGCTCCCCGCCCCTACCACTCCGATGCGCTCGCTCATGGCAGTCGTTCTGGTGGTGTCGGCTCCACTCGCTGGTGCGCGCCGCGGCGGAACCGATGCTCCTCGCCGCGCAGCAGGCGGCCGAGGTTGGCGCGGTGCGCATAGATCACGAACGCCGCGAGTCCCAGCGCGAGCATGGTGACCGGACGTCCGGCGCCCCACAGCGCGAGCAGAACGGGCAATGCGGCCGCGGCCGTGATGGATGCCAGGGACACATACCCGGTCGTGAAAACGAGCAGCACCCAGATCCCGAGCCCGATCAGCACCGCACCGGGCGCGAGCGCCAGGAAGACGCCGAATCCGGTCGCCACTCCCTTGCCGCCCCGGAATCCCACGTAAATCGAGAACACGTGCCCGAAGATCGCGGCCGCGCCGTAGCCGAGGGCCCACCCGACGCCGTCCACACGGTCCAGGCCGGGGAAGAAGTACGTCGGCGCGAAGCCCTTCGCGATATCGACAATGAAGATCGGCATCGCCGCACGCCAGCCGAGCACCCGGAACGCGTTCGTCGCACCGAGATTGCCGCTGCCATGCTCGCGCAGGTCGATGCCGCGCGTGATGCGACCGACGAGGTAGCTCGTCGGGATCGCGCCGAGAAGGTAGGACGCGAGCAGCAGCAGTACTGCCGTCACGTCGCCTTCTCCTGCTCACGGCGGGCCCGGAGCCGCAGCCGGATCGGAGTGCCGATGAAGCCCCAGGCCGCACGGAACCCGTTCTGAAGGTACCGCAGGTAGTGCTCCGGAATGCCTTTCGGCTGGTTCGTGAACACGACGAACGTAGGCGGCCTGACGGCAGCCTGCGTTCCGTACAGCAGTTTCACCGGCATCCCCCGAAAATGCGGCGGCATCGTGCGCTCCGCCAGCTTGCGCAGGACCTCGTTCACCTCGCTCGTCGGGACGCGGCGCTCGCGTGTCGCCGCGACCTCGAGGATCAGATCGAGCACCTTGTGTACGCGCAGCCCGGTGAGCGCCGACGTGAAGATCACGGGCACCCACTTCAGCGCCGGTGCGCGCTGGTGCAGCGTGCGCTCGAATTCGACGGCGGTGTTCGTTTCCTTCTCGACCAGATCCCACTTGTTCGCGACGATGATGAGCGCACAACCCTGCCGCCACGCCTTCTCTGCGATCTTCAGATCCTGGACATGCACCGGCTCCGTCGCGTCCAGCAGCAGCAGGCAGACGTCCGCGCGCTCGATCGCCAGCTCCGTGCGCAGTGCGCTGTAATACTCGAGTCCCGGATCGATGCGCGCCTGACGGCGGAGTCCGGCCGTATCGATGAAGACGAGGTCGCGGTTGTGATAGCGAAGCGGCGTATCGACGCTGTCGCGGGTGGTGCCGGCCACTTCGCTCACGACCATCCGCTCCTCACCGAGGAGCCGGTTCACGAAGCTCGACTTGCCGACGTTCGGCTTCCCGATGACCGCGATGTGGAGACCGCTATCCTCCGTACCCGCCTCGATTTCGGGCAGCTCGGCGACAATCGCGTCGAGCAGGTCGCCCGAGCCGCTCCCGACCACCGAGCTGACCGGGTGCGGCTCACCCAGCCCGAGGCTCCAGAACTCGTGCTGTGCGACCTCGTCCGGGATCCGATCGAGCTTGTTGACCGCCACCACGACCGGCAGGCTCGTCCGCCGCAGCAGCGCCGCGATCGCCTCATCGTCCGCGTGCACGCCCGTGCGACCATCCACGAGGAAGACGATGACGTCGGCCTCGGCGAGGGCCGCCTCGACCTGTTGCCGGATCGCGACCGGCATCGCCTCCGCACTGTCCGGCTCCAGTCCGCCCGTGTCCACCAGATAGAACGTGCGGGCATTCCATTCCGCGCGGGCGAAGTTGCGATCGCGCGTTACGCCCGGAACGTCCTCGACGATGGCCCGCCGTTCACCGAGCACGCGGTTGAAGAACGTCGATTTCCCTACGTTCGGCCGCCCTACCACGGCGACGACCGGCAGGCCGCGTCTCACGGTGCTCCGAGTGCGGAGGTCAGCTCGTACGCGGTCCGCACGCGCGCCGGAGCCAGCCCGCCCACGACGTCGGCAAGCGGCAGACTGTCGATGAAGAGGTCGTCGTCGTTCAGCGATTCGGCCGGCAGCAGCACCGTATCGTATCCTGCGCGCGCCTGCACGGCCCGGAGCACGTCACGGCCTGCGAGCAGACCGGCCGTCGTGACAGTCTCGCCGAAATACTCGTTCGTCACCGGCACGACATCGACATGCGCGCCGGTGTGCGCCGCCAGACGCGCACCGAGCGGGTCGAGTACGGCGCCCATCCGCGTTCCCGTCACGATCGCGATCCGCCGCCCCGGCATGCGGGGCAGCTTCGGCAGGCCGGCATCGAAATCGTCCAGCAGGCGCCGCACGGCCCCGACGCCGTTTTCGGTCAGCGGCCAGTCGTCGTAGTATGCGGCCGCCGGCACCGGGGCCTCCGCAATGAAATACAGCTCATCGCCGGCATACGCCCACCCGGTGCCGCGCTCACGCCGTGCACGGGTGCGCGCCGCATCGACCTGCGCCAGCGCGGCCGCCGCTTCCACGGGCGTCAGCAGGCGGACGGGCCGCTCGAGGTTGTAGCGCGTGAGTCCCACGGGCACGACACTCAACGACAGCACGTTCGGTCCGAGCGACCACAGCTCCTCGATCGTGCGATCCAGGTGAGCGCCATCGTTCCATTCCGGGCAGAGCACGACCTGAGTGTGCACCTCGATGCCCGCACCCGTCAGCTCGCGGAGCTGCTCGACCACGTCGCCGCCCCGTTCGACACCGAGAAGTCGCATGCGAACCTCCGGCTCCGTCGCGTGCACACTCACGTACAGCGGCGAAAGCCGCTGCTCGATGAGCCGGCGGAACCCGTTCGGACCCAGGTTCGTCAGCGTGACGTAGCTGCCATACGTGAACGACAGCCGGAAATCGTCGTCCTTCAGATACAGCGACGAGCGCGCACTCTCCGGATTGCCGTCTATGAAGCAGAACACACACTTGTTCGCACACTGCCGCACGGCGTCGGCCGCGGGAACGATGCCGAGCGATTCGCCAGCGTCCTTCTCGATCTCGTAGATGACCGCCTCGCCGCGGCCGGGGGTCGCAACCTCCAGCTCCAGCCGCCCCTCGACTTCGAGGAACCGGTAGTCGATCGCGTCCCGCACCCGCTCGCCGTTGATGCGCACGACGCGACTCCCGATCTCCAGCTGGAGGTCGGACGCGATGCTGTCGGGAATGACTGAGGCGATTCTGACCATGGCCCGGTGCGATGCGGGGCAGCCGTTGGCTGCCCCGTTCATCCTGATGTGTACAGCTCTGAAAGTTACCGCAAAGAGCGGTGCCGCTCAACCCGCCGGCAGCGCAGAGCTCAGGCGGCGTGCGTCGGCAGAGGGGTACCGCAGGAGCCGCAGACGGTCTCACCCGGCTCGAACGGCTCGCCGCAGGACGGGCACGCGAAGACGACCTCGCCGCGGTAGTCCATGTGCTCGCCCAGCACCTTCATCGCATCCAGGTAGGCGTACGCCGGTACGAGCACCCGGACCGGACTGAGCTCACCGAGGTCGACGTTGAAGGAACGGTCCTTCTGCGAAAGGACGGCGGCGTCGACGCCCTCGGACTGGAGGTTGTCCCGGATGAGGTCGGCCTCGACGTCGTCCGAAGTGGTGTAGATCTGGGCCCAGCCCTCGATGACCGGGATCTCGCTGTGATCGGGACAGGCGTGGTGCAGCTCGTCCTCGGCATCGCACTCCGAGCACACCCCGTCACCGCACACGACGCAGACGCCGACCGCGGTGCGGTCGGGATGTCGCTCGCAGTTGAGCGACCCCTTGTGAATGTGGCCGCACGCGGGACAGGTGGGTCCTTCCGCGTCGATCTCCTGATCGCAGTTCGGGCAGCGTATCGTCGATTCCATGTGCATCCTCGCCGGTTCTAAGCGCGAGGTGCAAGAAGCATGCGCTGCAACGCAGGTGCGATGTCGAGTCCGCCGCTCAGTCGTCGCGCGACGTGGCGCGGCCGTCGCCGAGTCCGGCCCGGACCTGATAGGGCGTCAACCCGAGTGCCCGGGCCGCCGCGGCGATGTCCTCGTATTCCGGCTTCGCGCGCGTCGTCCCGTCCGGCAGATGGACGCGTTTCCAGCGGATCCGCTGACCGCGCCATTCCGTCACCTCGTTATCACGCGCCAGCACGGTGCGTTCGACGCGCCAGCGGCGCAGGCCGATGGTGGTCGTGGCGAGAAACAGCACGCGTTCCAGCTCCGGCAGGTCGCCCTCGTTCGCGAGGACTTCGATGCGGCTGCCCGGCCGTCCTTTCTTCATCGCGACGGGCACGATCACGACGTCGAGAGCGCCGGCCTCGAGCAGCGCGCTCTGAGCGCTCGCGGCGTACTCCGGTGCGAGATCATCCAAATCCGCCTGGATCAGCCAGAGAGCGGTGGCGGCATGCGGAGCGGTCGCGGCATGCGGAGCGGCCTCGGCCGCGATGAGTCGCAGCACGTTCGGCCGGCGCTCCGGGTCGCGGGTACCCGCGCCGAACCCGGTGCGCCGCGAAACGAATTCCGCGGGTACGCCACGGCCACCCGTGAGCACGGCGAGGATCGCGGCACCGGTGGGTGTGGTGCACTCGCCGGGGAGCTCGGCGCCGGTCAGGGGGACACCGCTCAGAATCTCGAGTGTCGCCGGCGCGGGCACGGGATAGGTGCCGTGCCGGATATCGACGGAACCGCTTCCGATCGCGACCGGCCGGGTCCGGAACTCCGTGAACCCGAGCTCCAGGACACCGGCCATGGAGCAGACGATGTCGAGGATCGCGTCGATGGCGCCCACCTCGTGGAAATGCACCTCGTCGACGCTGCTGCCGTGGATCCTGGCTTCGGCGACGGCGATGCGGCGGAACGCCTCCGTCGCGAGCTCCTTCACGCGGTCTCCGGCCTCGCAGCGATCGATGATCTCGAGGACGTGCCGGAGGTGCCGATGCGCGTGCTCGGCCGGATATTCGAAGCGGATGTGCGGCGCACTGATGCCGCGCCGGTCGACCCGCTCGACGTGCAGCGCCACGTGACCGATGCCGAGACCGCCCATGAACTCTCTGAGCCAGGTCTCATCGAGCCCGAGGTCGAGCAGCGCCGCGATGGTCATGTCGCCGCTGATCCCGGCGAACGGGTCGAAGATCAGGAGGCTCATGGTTCCCTCGCGAGCCGGCGCACGCCGCGCAGTGCCTCGATGACCCGGTCCCTGCCCTGGACGAACAGCACCGCGTGCAGCGGCGGACCGTGTTCGCGTCCGGTGAGTGCCGCCCTCAGCGGCTCGTATAGTGCGCGCCCCTTCGTTCCCGTGCTGCGGCCGATCGCCCCGAGCGCATCACGCAGCGCGCTCTCGTTCCACTCCGCGAGCCGGGCGAGAACGTCGACCGCCGCATCGATGACGGCACTGCCCGTCGGAGCCACCACCACGTCGCCCTCCGGAAAGAACGCCTCCAGCTGCTCGTTCACATCCGCGAACGTGCTGTAATGGGTGCGCGTGGCCGCCACCGCCGCCGTGAGCCGCCCTACATCGAGCGGGAAGCGGTCACGGTCGACGAACGGCGACACGGCCGCGACCAGCGCGTCGAGCGGCATCCGCTCGATGTGCTTCGCGGACAGCCAGCGCAGCTTCGCCGGATCGAACATCGCGTCGGCGACCCCGATCCGCTCGAGCGAGATCTCCGCTATCAGCTGCTTCCGTGTGAGCACATCCTCGCCCGACGGGCTCGACCAGGACAGCAGCGACAGATAGTTCAGCAGACCGTCCGGATGAAAGCCCTGTGCGCGGTACTCGGCCATGGCGGCCGCGCCATGGCGCTTCGACAGCTTCTGGCGATCAGGGCCGAGAACCATCGGCACGTGCGCGAACGCCGGCCGCCCGGCACCGAGCGCGTCGAACAGGAGCGCCTGCCGCGGTGTGTTCGACAGATGGCCGACCCCGCGGATCACGTGCGAGATCCGCATCTCGATGTCATCCACCACCACCGCGAAATTGTACGTCGGCCGGCCATCGGAGCGAATCAGCACGAAATCGACGATCTCATCGCTCGCGACTTCGACTCGACCGCGCACGACGTCATCGATGGCGACCGTCCGGGCGCGCGGCACGAGGAAGCGGAGCGCATGCGGCTCCCCTCGACGCCGCTCCGCAGCCTCTGGTGTCAACGCAGCGCATGCACACCGCTCGCGCCGGCCGGTTGTCTCGTCCGCGGAATCGCCCGCGCAGAAGCAGCGGTACGCGCGGCCGTCATCGAGCAGGCGCCGCGCGTGGTGCTGGTACAGCTCCGTTCGCTCGGACTGCCGGTAGGGTCCGTAGGCACCCTGGCCGGGTCCCTCGTCCCAGTCCAGACCGAGCCAGAGCAGATCCTCGCGGATGCCTGCCTCCGCATCCGGCACGTTGCGGTCGACGTCGGTATCCTCGATGCGCAGCACGAATGTGCCGCCGTGGTGTCGCGTGAAAAGCCAGTTCAGTACGGCTATGCGCGCATTGCCGACGTGCAGCGAGCCGGTGGGACTGGGGGCGAAGCGCGTGCGGATCACGACCGCTGACGGAAATGCCGAGTGATCTGCTCGGCCAGCTTCGCGGAGAAGCCGGGGAGTTGTGCAATCGTCGCCGGGTCCGCCGCACGCAGTGCGCGAACGCTTCCGAACTTCTCGAGCAGCGTGCGCTGACGCGCGGGACCGACACCCGCGATCGATGACAGCTCGCTCACCAGCGTGCGGCTTCCCCTCAGCTTGCGGTTGTAGCTGTGTGCGAAACGGTGCGCCTCGTTGCGCAGACGCTGCAGCAGCCGCAGCGCCGCGCTCGTGCGCGGCAGGCGCAGCGGATCCGTGCGGCCGACAAGGTAGACCTCCTCCTCGCGCTTCGCCAGACTGGCAAATACCGCATCCGTCGCCCCTGCCGCCCGTGCCGCGCGGACGGCCGCGTTCAGCTGACCACGGCCGCCGTCGATGATGATGAGGTCGGGCAGCGGCTTCTGCTCCGCGAGCCGGCGCTGCACATACCGCCCGACGACCTCCTCCATGGATCTGAAGTCATCGTTGCCCCAGTCCCCGCGAATGCGGAACCGGCGGTATTCGCTCTTGTCCGGCTCACCATTGCGGAACACCACGCCACTGCCGACCACTTCCGTTCCCTGCGTGTGCGAGATGTCGAAGCATGCGATCAGTCGCGGCACGACCTTCAGCTCGAGAGCATCCTGCAGATCGTACAGGATGTCGTCCGCGCGCTCCTCGATGTTCTGACCCAGCACGGCGCGCTCCTCGAGGAGGTGGCGGGCGTTCTGGTTGGCCAGCTCGATGAGCCTCAGCTTGTCGCCCCGGACGGGCACGTGCGTGCCGATCCGGCGCTGCGCCGTCCGCGTCAGCAGAGTCTCGACCGTGGCGCGATCCTCGAAGTCGAGCGGCAGCAGCACCTCCCGGGGCAGGTCCGCAATTCCGTGCTCGCCGCGACCGAAGTAGAACCGCGTCGTTGCCGTGGATACGACCTCGTCGTCGCCAGCATCTGCGAGATTCTCGAAGAAGTCCACCTCGCGCCCGAGCAGCTTGCCCTCGCGCACCCGTAGCTGAACCGCGCACGCGCTATCGCCATCGCGCGCGACACCGATCACGTCCGTGTCCCCACCGCGCACATCCAGCGCACGCTGCCGTCGCTCCAGTCCGTCGAGCCCGTTCAGCACATCGCGCAGCGTGGCGGCACGCTCGAAATCGAGCGACTCCGCGGCGCGGCTCATCTCTGCGGTCACGCGCTCGCGCACGGCGCGCGTGCGGCCGCCCAGCACCTCCAGGATCTCGTCGATCATCGTGCGATAGGCCTCGCGCGTCTGGAGACCTACGCACGGGGCGAGGCAGCGACCGATGTGGTAGTCGAGACACGGCCGCGCCGGCGCCTCGTTCGGAAGGTCGTAGCGGCAGCTGCGCACCGTGTACAGGCGCTTCACCACCTCGAGCGCCTGGCGCATCGCGCCAACTTCCGTGTAGGGACCGAAGTACCGGCCGCCGTCGTTGTCGAGCCGGCGCGTCACGTACACGCGTGGGAAGCTCTCCTGGAGCGTGACCTTGATGTACGGGTAGCGCTTGTCGTCGCGCAGCTGGATGTTGAAGCGGGGCCGGTGCTCCTTGATCAGGTTCGCTTCCAGCAGCAGCGCCTCCGCCTCCGAGCCGACCACGATCGTGTCCACGTCCGCGACCCGCCGCAGCATCTCACGGTTCTTCAGCGATGTCGCCGGATCCACCGCGAAATGGCCGCGCACCCGCGCCCTCAGCGACTTCGCCTTGCCGATGTAGAGAACCTCGCCCTGGCGGTCCTTGAAGAAGTAGACCCCCGGCCGGGTCGGTAGCGTGTTCAGCTTGTGAGTGAGACTCTCCCGGGGCACGGCGCTTCCTGGTGTTGGGGTACGGCAGATTCTACACTGGACCGCCTCGCATGGTGCATTCCGGCATGCTATCCCCGCCCCAGCCTCAGCACCCTGCCCACGGCGGCCTTCGCCTCCTCCACCCGGAGCAGACTCGCCACCCCGAAGTAGATGAGCCCGAACGGGACCAGGACGATGACGACCGAGATCAGCAGCGGCAGGCTCGGCAGCACGAGGAGAAGCCCGCGTGCCGCGGCGGCGGCGACGAGGGCGGCGGCGAACAGACGCAGGAGGACGGTGCCGGCGGATGTGTTGCCGATGCGGCGGTGTACGGCACTGCGCAGGAGCAGCCACTCGAGCCAGGCGGCCATCCCGGCACCCGCCGCCAGGCCGGCGGCACCGACGGGATTGCCGAGTATCGTGACGGCGCCGCCGCGCCCGATCGTCAGGCCGCGCACCGTGATCGGCTCGAGCAGGATCATGAGCGTTCCACTGAGTATCGCGGACGCGAGGACGCGCACGACCGCGATCCGGGCAGGCGTCTTCGTATCGTTGAGCGCATACAGCGCGGACGAGTAGAGCCGCGTCGCCGTGGATGCCAGCAGCCCGACGGAGTAGGCCGCGAGAATCAGATACACCAGCATCGTGTCTGCGCGGCCGAACTCGTCACGCTCGTACATCGCGCCGATGATGACGTCACCGAGCGCGAGGTAGCCCACGACGGATGGCACGACGAAGACTGCCATCTGGCGCAGGCCCGCACCGACTCGCCGGCGCAGCGGCTCGGCGTCACCGCCACCGGCGCGCGACAGCTCGGGCAGCTCCGCCGCCGCGATCGACATCCCGAACAGACTCACCGGCAGCATGTACAGCGTCTGCGCGTAGCCGAGGGCCGCGACGGCGCCGCTGAACAGGAAGGACGCCAGCACCATGTCGACCCAGCCGCTGAGCTGCACGACGCCGCGTCCCATGATGGCCGGGCCGGCATTGCGCACGACCGCGCCCGCCCCCTGCGTCCGGAGATCGAATCGGATCCGCAGGCCCCGCTGGAGGCGCAGGATCCACGGGACCTGGACCAGGAACTGAAGTGCGCCGCCCACGAGCGCGCCCCACGATGCGGCCACGACGAGACCCCGCTGGTCGAGGCGCGTGCCGAAGACGACGAGCGCGGCGATGATCGCGGCGTTCCACAGCACCGGTGCCGTGTACGAAACGAAGAACTTGCGATGGCTGTTCAGCACGCCGAGCGCCCATGCCGACAGCACGAGCACGCCCGTCATCGGGAAGATGATCCGGGTGCACAGGATCGTCACATCGCGGATCTCGCCCTCGAAGCCGGGCAGGAAGACGCTCACGAGGACGGGTGCGAGCAGTGCGCCGAGCAGGGAGAGCGCACCGGCCACGGCGAGCAGCAGGGCGAAGATCGCGCCCGCGAGCCGTCCGGCCGCCTCGTCATCGCCCTGCTCGAGCAGCTTCGAGTATACGGGGATGAATGAGGCGCTCAGCGTTCCTTCGCCGAGCATGTTCTGGAGCACGTTCGGCATGCGCAGTGCGCCGCGGAACGCGGACGCATAACCCGACGTGCCGAGATACTTGGCGAAGATGATGTCGCGGAGGAAACCGGCGATGCGGCTCAGCAGGATGCCGGCGGCGACCAGTCGTGCCGAGGAGAGCCCGGCGGGCCGCCGGCGATCGGCTGCCTCGGTGTCCGCGGATGTCGGCTCAGGCGTCCGTGTCACCGGGCGGGAGCGCTCCCGGGGCGCGCTTCTCCTCGAGCAGGCGGTGCAGGAATTCGCTCTCCTCGTCCAGTCGCTGGATCTCGCGCGACAGGCGGTCCACCTCGGACTCCAGTGTCGCGAGCCGCCGGTCGGACAGCGTCTCCACACCGCGGCCGCCCTCCAGCCGCGCCGCGATCGCGCGGCCGACCTGCGAATCGAGGATGACCGCAACGAGCGGGATCATCAGTGCGACCAGAAGTACGATGAGGACGAGGTTCATCTTCCGTCTGGATCCTGGAGCCGCCACTCCGTCATTTGCGGCCTCCACCCGAGCGCCGGGGCTGGAGTCCGCGCGCCCCAATCTGCCGGCGCCCGCAATGCTGAGGCAAGAACGCTACCATTCGCCGCAGTGGGGGCCCGACCAGTCCGCGACCTGCGCCGTATTCATGTCGATCCGCGCTTCGATCTCCGCGACGATGCCGCGACCGTATTCGGCGACCAGGGGCAGCGGCCCGAGAACCCGTTCCTGCGGTGCACCCTCCGGTTGGATGTGGGCCGCCGCACGGCGCAGCTGCTCGATCTTCACCTCGTGCGTACGGCGCAGTCGCGCGAGTATGCGCTTCTCCGCCGCGTGCGTCTCGAGCAGACTCGCATTGCGTGCACTGGTGAGCGGCCGGCGCAGCGTCGGGTCGATCCCGGCGGCGGCGGCGGCGAGCTCCTCATAGCCCTCCGTGAGCACGCGGCGCAGATGGGCGAGCGCACGCTGCACGTCGACCGGCACCTCGGCGGCAACCGCGTCGGCGACCACATCGCGAAACGGCCTGCGCAGCGCGTCCGGCTCCATGTCGAGCTTGGCGAGGAGCCTGCGCACCTTCGGCTCGATCAGCGTGACGCTGGCCCGCGGCACGATCACCGGGGGCAGGATGCCGTGCGCCGCGAACAGACAGCCGATCTGCGCGAAGTAGCTCAGCTCGCCGGGCCCCGCCACGTACGCGATCGTCGGAAAGGCAGCGCTCTCGACCACCGGTCGGAGCAGCACGTTCGGTGAGAAGCTCTCCGGCCGCGCACGGATCCGCCCGATCAGCTCGGCCTCGCCGATCTTTTCGTGCTCGCGCCGCGTCTGCCAGCCGCGCGCAGTCCGCATGATGCGATCGCGGCCGTTCTCGTCGATCATCATCAGGTTCGACGCATCCGCCGCGATCACGACCTGTGCGCCGTAACCCGCCGCTTCCAGACGCCGCGTCTGTCCCAGCAGCACTGCGTTGTGCTGGCGCGTGCGCTCCGCCTCCCGCACCAGCACGGGAACGGCCGCGCGCCGCAGAGCCGGATGCGCCGAGTCGACGATCGCCACGCGCCGGTCGCCCAGCAGCCAGCGCATCGTGGCCGTCGACGAGTCGGCCACGGTAGCGTGCGCAGTGTATGCGCCGCGCACGTGGGCCATGACGTCATCGGAGTGATCCGTGGCGGGCAGTGCGCGCCGCAGCTCCTCGACCGCCTGCAGTACCCCCGCGCCCCAGCGCCGGCGGCTGAGCGGGAGTGGCGGCACGTCGGGCGCAGGCACCGTGATCCGGTGCACGTGCTGCTGCGCGTCGAATACGGCGGCGTGATTCGCCTCTTCCCAGTCGTGGTCGTCACTGCCGACCCAGAACAGCGCGAGCACCGGCCTGCCCAGCCGGCGTTCCAGGTGCTCGGCCTGCCGGATCGCGGACAGGACCTTGTAAAGCGTGTACAACGGCCCGCCGAACAGCGCCGGCTGCTGTCCCGTCGTGACGAAGAAACCATCACCGCCGAGAATGCGATGCAACCGCTCCCCCGCATCGCCGAGCGGCTCGATCGCCGCGCCGGCAATGGCGCGTGCCCGCGCGTCCAGCCGCCCATCGACTTCGGCTGCCTTCCGCTCGTATACCTGCGGATCACTGAAGTGTCCCGTGAAGAACGCAGAGAGGTCGAGACCGGCAAGGTAATCGCGCACCAGCCTGCCGCCGCCCAGCAGCGGACCGGCACGGATCTCCAGGCGGTCCGCAAGGATCTGTCCGGCGCCGGGCGACGTCGTGATCATGGGCTACACGCCCGACAGCCGGATTCGATCACTCCGCGTCGCGGCCCTTGTGGTAGGGTTCACCCCTTGCAATCGTCCCCGCGCGATAGAGCTGCTCGAGGAGGACGAGGCGGGCGAGGTCGTGGGGGAGCGTGAACGTCGACAGCCGCATCCGCCGATGCGCCTCCCGCAGCACGCTGTCGCCCAGCCCGAACGCGCCGCCGATCACGAACGCGATCCCGCTCGCCGACTGCACCGCGCTGCGCTGGATGTGCCGCGACAGGCGCGCCGAGCTCCACGCATCGCCGGTCCGGGTCAGCGCGATCAGTTCCACGTCGCGCGGCACGCGCTTCAACAGACGCTCCGCCTCCGCGTCGCGCACCGCCGCATCATCGGCGCCGCGCCGGACACGCTCCTCCTTCACCTCTATCACTTCGACCGGCCAGTAACGGCGGGCGCGTGACTCGTACTCCGCAATCGCGGGCTCCAGCACGCGACCCGCACGGCCGATCGTGATCAGCCACAGCTTCAATTCACCTCAGGCATAGATGCCGCGCAGCCGATGAACCGCCGCGACCCGGTCGATCGACAGCATGTACGCGGCCGTGCGCATGTTCACGTTGTGCTGCTTCGAATACTGCAGCACCTGGTCGAACGCACGGATCATCACCTCGCGCAGCCGCTGGATCACCGTGTCCTCGCGCCAGTAGTAACCTTCCCGGTTCTGAACCCACTCGAAGTAGCTCACCGTCACCCCGCCGGCATTCGCCAGGATGTCCGGAATCACGAATACGCCCTTCTCCTCCAGGATCGCATCCGCGAACGCCGTAGTCGGTCCGTTCGCGCCCTCCGCAATGATCTTCGCCTTGATGTTGCCTGCGTTCCTGCGCGTGATCACGTTCTCCAGTGCGCACGGCGCGAGCACATCACAATCGATCTCGAGCAGCTGCTCGTTCGTGATCGGCTCGCCGTTCGGGAATCCCTCGAGGAACCGGTTCTTCCTGATGTACTCGAGTGCGTCCGACACGTAGATCCCGTTCGGATTGTACACACCGCCGCTCTTGTCGCTGATCGCCACGACAGTCAGGCCTTCCTCCTCGAGCAGTCGCGCCGCGACAGAGCCCACGTTCCCGAATCCCTGCACGGCGAGCTTGGTTCCGTTCAGCGGCAGGCCGAGCTCGCGCAGCGCCTCCTTCACCACGATCTTGACGCCGCGACCCGTCGCCTCGCGCCGACCGAGCGAGCCGCCCATGGCGACCGGCTTGCCCGTGACCACGGCCGTCACCGTATGACGCTTGTGCATGGAGTACGTGTCCATGATCCATGCCATCACCTGCTCGTTCGTGTTCACATCCGGAGCAGGCACGTCCGACTCGGGGCCGAGCACTTCCAGGATCGACGCCGTGTAGCGCCGGGTGAGTCGCTCCAGCTCGGCAGTCGACATGCGGAACGGCTCGCACACCACGCCACCCTTCGCGCCGCCGAACGGGATGTCGACGACGGCACATTTCCACGTCATCCACGCGGCGAGCGCCGTCACCTCATCCAGCGTCACACCCGTATCGAAGCGGATTCCGCCCTTCGCCGGACCGCGTGATGTGTTGTACAGCACGCGATACCCCGTGAATACCTCCACCTCGCCGTTGTCCATGGCGACCGGGATCGACGTAATGATCTGCTTCTCGGGATGCCGCAGAATCTTGTAGATGCCTTCATCGAGCGAGAGCAGCTCAGCGGCATGGTCGAACCGCTGCATCATGTCCTCGAACGGGTTGCTCTCACCGGCCGCCGCCGCCTTCACGGCCGACTCACTGACCGCCGCTTCCATAATGCTCGTGTTCTCCTTGTGCCGCTGCCCCCGCGACGATCGTGTCCCGCAGGAATCGCTCGTTGTCGCGGTACGGATAATCTATGTTGAAATGAAGCCCGCGGCTCTCCTGCCGCAGGCGTGCACACGTTACGACCAGGTCGGAGACTTCGATCAGGTTCCTGAGCTCGACCGACTCCGTATCGATCCGCTCTCCGAACAGCCTGCCGGAAGCGCCGCGGAGCGCTGCGATTTCGCCGGCGGCCCGATCCAGCCGGTCGTGGCTGCGCACGATGCCCGCACTCTCCCACATGAGGTCGCGCAGCGCGGCTCTCAGCTCGCCGGCCGGCGCTCCGTCCCGCGGCGCCATCGCCGGAGTCGTGCTGGTCAGGATGGTGTCCACGCGCGGTCCTGTGGCCAGCGCGGCCCGGCGCAGCTCCCGCTCCACGTGCAGGGCCGCACGGTGGCTGTAGACGACTGCCTCGAGCAGAGAATTTGATGCTAGACGATTTGCGCCATGAACGCCAGTACACGCGACCTCGCCCGCGGCATAGAGACCGCCGAGGGAGGTGCGGCCCTCGGCGTCGGTGATGACGCCGCCGCAGCTGTAGTGAGCCGCCGGCACGACCGGGATGGGCTCGCGCAGGATATCGATGCCCCGATCCCGGCATTCGGCCAGGATCCCGGGGAAGCGCCGCTCGATCTCCGTGGACGGGATCGGGGTCAGGTCGAGCAGGACGAAGTCCGCGCCCGACCCCTTCAGCTCGAGGTCGATCGTACGAGCCACAATGTCACGGGGCGCGAGCGAACCGAGCGGGTGCACGCCCGCCATGAGATCGCTGCCGTCCTGACGGCGGATCACGGCACCCTCGCCGCGCACGGCCTCGGAGATGAGGAAGGCGTGCTCGTGAGCGGGATGGAGTGCCGTCGGATGAAACTGCACGAACTCCAGGTTCGCGATGCGGGCCCCCGCGCGCCAGGCCATGGCGACGCCATCGCCCGTCGCGATCTCGGGATTCGTGGTGTGGCGATACGCCTGACCGATCCCGCCGGTGGCGAGCAGCACGAATCCGGCACGGAAATCGATCAGCTCGCCCGTTCGATGCTCGAGCAGCAACGCACCGGTGCAGCGTGGTGCATCGACCTTTTCATCGTGAATGCGTAGCAGGTCGACGGCGTGGAGGTCCTCGAACAGTCGAATGCGGGGATGCTCCGCGACGGCAGTGACGAGCGCCCGCTCGATCTCGCGTCCCGTCAGGTCGGCGGCGTGGAGGATGCGCCGTCGGGAGTGGCCGCCCTCGCGCCCGAGCGAAAGCGCGCCGGCCGTGCGCGTGAACTGCACGCCCCACTCGATCAGGTCACGCACCCGTGCCGGCCCTTCCCGGACGAGGCTCTCGACCGCGCGCAGATGGCACAGACCGGCACCCGCGACGAGCGTGTCGCGCACGTGCAGATCCAGCGAGTCATCCGACGCCATGACGGCGGCAATCCCGCCCTGCGCGTAGTTGGTGCTCGAGACCGCGCGCTCCTTCTTCGTCACGACACAGACGCTCGCATGCTGCGCAGCCTTGAGCGCGAACGAGAGACCGGCGATGCCGCTGCCGATGACGAGCACGTCCGCGGTCGCCGTCCTCATGACAGCACCCGACGCAGCGCGCCGTCCAGCAGTGCGCCGCCGTCCTCGATCATCAGTTCCTGCGTGAGCACGCACGTCTGACGCGCATCCAGCAGCGTCTTCAGCTTGATCCAGTCCTTTGCGCTCGTGACGATGGTGCGGCCGGCAGCGGAGGCGCGGATCCGCTCCGCATCGGCAGGCGTGTACGCGTGGTGGTCCGGGAACGTCGCCACGCCGGCGACCGGGACGCCCGCCGCGCGAACGTTCGCCTCGAGCAGGGCCGGGTCGGCGACGCCCGCCACCAGGAGCACGGGCCCGGCAGGTGGCGGTACAGGCTCGCCGTTCCGCAGCCACGAGCCCGGTCGCAGATGGGCACGCACCACGTCCCGGCCGGTCGCGCGCCGGAGCGCCGCCGCGAGCACGGCCGCTTCGTGCTCGACGGGCGTACGTCGTACGCACACGATCAGATCGGCCCGCCGCAGCGCCGAGGGCGCTTCGCGCCACGGACCGCGCGGAAGCAGCCGCACCGGCTCCTGCCATCGCTCCACGCCGACGAGGACGATGTCGAGATCGCGCCGCAGGCGGCGGTGCTGGAACGCGTCATCGAGCAGCACGACGTCCGCCCCCTGCGCTGCGGCACGCCGTACGGCGCGCACGCGGTCCCGGTCGACGACGACCGGAATGCCCGGCGTCCAGTCGCGGTGGAGTTCCGGCTCATCCTGCGCATATCCGCCGTGCACGATTGCAGGGTGTCGGCCGGCGCGCGCGAGGCGCTGCGCGAGCCAGCTCGTGAACGGCGTCTTGCCACTCCCGCCGACGGCGATGTTGCCGATGCTGATGACCGGAATGCCGGCGGCAGACGTCGGCAGAAGGGAGTGATCGTAGGCGCGATTGCGCACGCCGGCCGCCATCCGGTAGAGCAGCTCGGCGGGCGCGAGCGCGAGACTGAGCGCGGCGCCCGCCGCGCCGAGATCCCCGTGCCATAGCGTGCGCGCGAGTGCGCTGAGCCCCAACTTCATGCCGCTTCGCTGTCGACCTGCGACATCAGGCCGGCCAGTGCGGACTCGACGAGCGCCGCCGTCGCGCCAGTGTCCGGAGGGTCGCGCGGGACGAAGATCGGGTCCGCGTACGCGACGTGCAGCCGCGCGAACGGGCGAGGCACGAGGAAGCGGTCCCAGCTCGTGAACCACCACGCCCGGGATGCCGCAGCCGCCACGGGCACCAGCGGGGCACCCGTGATCTGCGCGAGCTGGATCACGCCCGGCTTGAGTCGCTCGCGCGGACCGCGCGGACCGTCCGGTGTGAGGGCGACGGAGCGGCCCGCGCGCACCACCCGGATCAGCTCACGGAACGCCGTATCACCGCCGCTGCTGCTCGAGCCGCGGATGATGCCGAAGCCCCAGTGCCGGAGCACACGCGCGATGTACTCGCCGTCGGCGGACCGGCTGGCGAGGCCGATCACGCCCTGGCCGCGGTGCACGTAGCCGAGCGGCAGCAGGCGTCCGTGCCAGAGCACGTAAATCACCGGCCGGCCCTGCGCGACCTGGTCACGCCAGGCCGCGGCATTGCGCACGTGCAGGCGCGTCGTGCGCATGAGCACATCCAGCAGGGCACCACCCGCGTGCTGCGCGAGCGCGTAGCGGAAGCCCCTCTTCATCCGCGTATCAGCTCGGCGGCCAGCGCACTCACGCGCTCTGCCGCGCTGTCGTGTCCGTTCGGCGCAGCGAGCAGCGCGCGCACGCGTGACAGCCCGCTCACGGCTGCGCGGCGCTCCGCACTGTGCTCGTCGAGCAGCGGGAGCAGCGCCGCCGCGAGCCGCTCCGGCGTCGCAGCATCCTGGAGCAGCTCCGGCGCGATGCGCGCACCCGCAACGAGGTTCACCAGCCCGACGTGCGGAACGCGCACGAGCCGTCGCGCCATGAAGTACGTCACCGGATGCATGCGATACGTCACGACGAGCGGTGTGCCGGAGAGCGCAGCCTGCAGCGTGCTCGTGCCCGACTTCACGAGCGCCGCACGGGCGTGATGAAGCAGCGCCCAGCCGTCGACCGTTCGCGGGTACGGCGCTCCGGCATACGTGGCTGCCGGTACTGCCGAGCTCCGTGCGAGCACCGGCTGGACGTCGGGCAACCGCGCATGCACGGCCTGCCCCGCAGCCACGAACCGTCCGAGCTGCCGCTCGACCTCCTGCGGCCGCGAGCCCGGAAACAGCGCCAGCACCGGCCGGGCGGGATCGACGCCCAGGTCCCGCAGGAAAGCATCGCGTGACACCGACGGCGCCGGCTGATCGAGCAGCGGATGGCCGACGAAGGTGGTATTCGCGCCCGCGTTCCGGAACAGCTCGGTCTCGAACGGCAGGATGACGGCGAGGCGGTCGGTGTTGCGGGCGAGCTGCTTCATCCGGCTGCGATGCCATGCCCATACCTGTGGTGCGATGTAGTACAGCACCGGTATGCCGGTCTCCTTCGCGTGGCGGGCGAGCCGGAGATTGAAACCCGGATAGTCGATCGGCAGCATGAGGTCGGGCGGCCGCTCGGCAACCGTGCGCTTCACCCGCTTCATAAGATCGAGGAAGTACGGCAGATGCCGCAGTACCTCGACGAAGCCCATGACGGCGAGCTGATCGACGTGAGCGAGCAGCTCGACGCCCGCGGCCGCCATGCGGTCGCCGCCCAGACCGAGCAGTTCCACATCGGGCCAGCGGCGGCGCAGCGCCTCGGCTACACGGGCACCATGCAGGTCGCCGGACGGCTCGCCGGCAGACAGGAAGATCCGGGGGCGGGACAATTCAGGAGAGCTGTCTCAGATACCAGAGCAGCACGATCACGATGCAGAGAGCGAAGACCAGCTTCCACAGGCGCGGCGGCCGGTTCGGACCGCGGCGCTCCGCGCGACGCTCACGCCGTAT
The DNA here is from genome assembly GCA_036374995.1 of Longimicrobiales bacterium. GTDB lineage: Bacteria > Gemmatimonadota > Gemmatimonadetes > Longimicrobiales > RSA9 > SH-MAG3. The sequence continues at coordinate 24,085 of DASUSS010000067.1, forward strand.
GCTCAGCAGCGACATGCCTCTGAGTCCGTTCGACGATATCGAGGGCGACGGCGAGCGCGCGACGGCCGTCGTGGCCGCTCACCGGTACCGCAGCCTCGCCCCGAACGGCTGCAATGAACCGCTCCAGCTCACGCGCGAGCGGCTCTGCGCCGTCACCCACGAGCGAGACGCGTTCCACAAGATCCTGGATACCGAGCGCGGGACGCTCCCCGGCAATGACCGACGGCGCGCTCGTGAGCAGCGCCATCTGCGTCGCGACGTCCGGCTTCAGACGAAGGTACTCGCCCCGGCCCGCGGCAAGGTCCAGACTGATGTAGCCGGACCGCTGGAAGAAACGGATCTTCCGCATCCGCTCCAGCGACACGCGACTCGCCGTGAGGTTCGCGACGCCACCCCCCTCGAACTCCAGCCGCGCATTGGCAATGTCGACGCTCGGCGTCAGCACCGGCACGCCGACGGCGCTCACCGAGGCGACCGGCCGCTTCATCAGGCTCAGCACGAGATCGACATCGTGGATCATGAGATCCAGAACGACGGCGACATCGGTGCCGCGCGGATTGAAGGGAGCGAGCCGATGGGATTCGACGAAGAGCGGTTCCTCCAGGTACGGCTCGCACGCGCGCAGTGCCGCGTTGAAGCGCTCGACGTGACCGATCATCACGATCACGCCGGCCGCATCCGCTGCAGCAACGATGCGGTCGGCCGCCTCGAGCGAAGGGGCGATCGGCTTCTCGATCAGGATGTGCACGCCCCGCGCGATCGCGGCCAGTGCCACGTCCTCGTGCGCGACGGTCGGTACGGCGATGATGACCGCATCCACGGCATCGAGCAGACTTTCGCTCGTCTCGTGCGCCGTAACTCCGAGCTGCGCCGCCACCTCCGCGGACCGGCTACGGTTCGCGTCGTATATGCCCTCCATCCCGACATCCGACATGCCGCCCAGGATGCGCGCATGATGGAAGCCGAGACTGCCGGCACCGATGACGCCGAGGCGCAGCATCAGAGCGTGACCCCGCGCTCGCTGCGCTCGATGAAGCCGAGCAGCGCCTCCACGTGCACGGCGCTGCTCAGCTCGAGACGCGCGGCGCCGAGTGCGTCGCGCAGATTCTTCTTCGATTGGAACAGCAGCCGGTAGGCGCGCCGCAGCTGCGCCCGGTCGTCATCCGAGAAACCGCGCCGCTGTAGCCCGACACTGTTCAGGCCGAAGAGCCGCAGCGGATCGCCCGCGGCCTTCACGAACGGTGGGACGTCCTTGCGCACGGCCGATGAGCCACCCACGAACGCGTGCGCCCCGATCTGCACGAACTGATGGATGGCCGTGAGTCCGCCGACGATGACCCAGTCGCCGATCTCGCAGTGTCCGCCCATGTTCACCGCGTTCGCGATCACGACGTGATCGCCGAGCACGCAGTCGTGCGCCACGTGCGCGTACGCCATGATCAGGCAATCGCTTCCGATCGCCGTCCGGCCCCGCGCCGACGTTCCACGATTCAGCGTCACGCACTCGCGGATCACCGTGCGGTCCCCGATCACGAGGAGCGCGGTTTCACCGGCGTACTTGAGGTCCTGCGGGTCGCCGCCGAGCACGGCGCCGGGGTGGATCCGGCACTCGCGCCCGATGTGCGTGTCGCGCTCGATCACCACGTGCGGTCCGACCTGCGTGCCATCGCCGATCACGACGTGCGGCCCGATGACGGCGTAAGGCCCGATGTCCACACCCGCCCCGAGCTCGGCCGTGTCATCCACGATCGCCGTCGAATGTACCCGTGTCGACTCCGTGATGCCCTGTGACATCGCGCTCACCGGTCCATGATGGCGGCCGTGAACTCCGCCTCCGATGCGATCTGCCCGTCGACGTACCCGACTCCGCGCATCCGGCACACCTGGCGCCGCACCTGGAGCAGCTCGACCTCGAACCGGATCTGGTCACCGGGCGTCACCGGCCGGCGCCATTTCACGCCATCCATCGACATGAAGTAAACGACCTTCTCCTCGATGTTCTCGATCGTGTCCATGATGAGCAGACCACCGACCTGGGCCATCGCTTCGAGGATCAGCACGCCCGGCATGATCGGGTGGCCGGGATAGTGGCCCTGGAAGAACGGCTCGTTGATCGTCACGTTCTTGATCCCCACGATCCGCTTCCCCGCCTCGAAATCGACGATCCGGTCGACCAGCAGCATCGGGTATCGGTGCGGCAGGTGCTGCATGATCTTGTTGATGTCGACGATCGGCGCGCCGTTCGTCCGCTTCGTCTCCGCCTGCACGATGGCGCGCGCCAGTGCAATGTTGCCTGCGTGACTCGGCCGGTTCGCGATCACCTGCACCTTCAGCCGCCGGCCGATCAGCGCGAGATCGCCGATGACATCGCCGGCCTTGTGGCGCACGAATTCGTCCGGCCACCGCAGCTCGCCGGAGGCGACACCGTCATCATCCAGCACGACCGCATTCTCGAACGACACGCCCTTCACCAGACCCCGCTCCCGCAGCGCCTCGGCGTCCTTGAGAAAGCCGAACGTGCGTGCTCCGGAGATCTCCGTGGCGAACTCCTCGCAGCTCACGCGGTAGGCACCGAACTGCCGGCGGATGAGCGGGTGCGGGAACTCGATCGTGGCGGCGATGAGGTATTCATCGTGCGGCACGGCGACGTACGTCGAGCCCGCGGGTCCGGACGCGCGCACCGGCTCCGGCAGCTCGAGGACCCGTGCGGGAACACCCTGCTTCCGGATGCCGGCGCCGCGCAGCACGTCGAAGAACGGGGCGAAGCTGCCGTCACCGATCGGCACCTCTCCGGCGTCGATCTCGACGATGAGATTGTCCAGTGCGCAGGCCGTGATCGCCGCGAGGAGGTGCTCGACGGTGGCGACGCGGGCGTCTCCGGCCGCGAGAGTCGTATTGCGGTCGGTAGCCGCGACGCTGTCGAGCGTGGCGGGCACCTCGGGTGCGCCGTCGAGATCGATCCGCCGGAAGCGGACGCCGGTTCCCGGCTCCGCGGGCAGGAAGCGCAGGCGAACCCCGTCGCCGGTGTGCAGTCCCACACCCTCGAACGACGCCTCGCCTGCAATCGTCTGCTGTTCGCTGCTCATGATTCGGGACTGTCCTTGCCGAGCACCGCGCGCTCGAGCGCGCGCAGCCGCTTCACCAGGTCGGGCAGCCGGAACAGCCCGGCCTGCGCACGCAGTGCCTCCCGATGCGGCCGGGCGGGGTAGCCGCTGACCGTCGTGCCGGGTGCGACATCGCCGAAGACGCCCGCCTGCGCGGCGATCGTGGCGCCATCGCCGATCGTAATGTGCCCGGCAATGCCCGCCTGTCCGCCGAGCGTGACGTAGCGACCCACGCGCGTGCTCCCCGCGAGTCCGACCTGGGCCACCACGATGCAGTGCTCCCCGAGCCGGACGTTGTGCGCGATGTGCACCAGATTGTCGATCTTGCAGCCGTCGCCGATGATCGTGCTCCCGATCGAGCCGCGGTCGACGCAGCTGTTCGCGCCGATCTCCACGTCCGCGCCGATCACGCACCGGCCGACCTGGGGCACCTTCACGTGCCGCCCCTCCCGCTGCGCATAGCCGAAGCCGTCCACGCCGGCGCGCACGCCCGAGTGCAGAATGCTGCGTGCCCCCACCGCCACGCCATCATAGAGCGTCACGTGTGCGTGAAGGTACGCCTCCGCGTCGATTCGGCAAAGCCGCCCGATGACGGAGTGGGCGCCCACGACGACGCCGTCCCCGATGCGCGTCCCGGCACCGATGACGACCTGGGCGCCAATGCTGACGTCGGCGCCGAGCGCGACACCGTCCTCGAGCGTGGCCGTGGGATGGACGCCCGGCGCCGGACGCGCCTGGGGATAGAGCTGCGGCAGGAGCACGGACAGCGCGCCGTGCACGTCGCGGACGACGATGCGCGGCAGATCGGGGCGGATCCGCGACGCCAGTTCCTCGGACACGAGAACGGCTCCCGCGGCCGTGACGGCCGCGTCGCTCGCGTATCGCGAGGAGCTGAGCAGCGTGAGATCACTGGGGGTGGCGTGATCGAGGGGGGCGGCACCCGTCAGATCCGGGTCCGATCCCCCCTCGAGTCGGCCGTTCACGGCCTGTGCGATCGTGGAAGCCTTCAAGCCGCCCGCCGCAGTCCGGCCGAGGTTACGGCCGGCGTGCGGCCGTCGGTGCGCTCGCCTTCAGGTGCTCGATGACCTTCGGCGTGAGGTCGAGCGCCGGGTCGGCCGACACAATGGCGTCCGACGCCACATCGAACACGATCGCGAAGCCCTCCGACTGGCGGACCTGGCTGATCGCCTGCTCCACCTTCTCCATGATCGGCTGCATCACCTGCTGCTGACGCTGCGCCGCCTGCTGCTGGAGCTGCTCCGCGCGCTGCTCCCAGCCCGTCCGCTTCGCGATGATCTCCTGCTCCCGCTTCTGCTTCGCGTCCGCGGTCATCACCAGCGACTTCTGCTGGTAGTCCGTCATCATCGCCTGCAGCGAATCCTGCATCTGCTGAAGCTGGGTCTGGAAGCCCTGCATCTCCCGCTCCAGCGTCGTGCGCGCCTCCTGCGCGCCCGGCGCCTCCTGGAGCACCTTCCGCGTATCGATATACCCGATCTTCGTCGCCGTCTGGGCCGACAACGGAGCCGCAACGGCAAGGACTCCGACCATGGTCATCACGGTAGCAAACAGCTTTCGCATTTCTTCCTTCTTCTCTGTTGCGGGCGTGATCGCCCCGGTTAGAAGCCCTGGCCGAACTTGAAGTGCAGCTGCCAGCCCGGCTTGTCCTTGTCGAAGCCGTACGCGTAGTCCAGGCCCAGCGGCCCGAACGGCGTCACGATCGTCGCTCCGATGCCGGCGCCGCGCAGCAGCCGCGTCGGATCGACCTCCGACGGCTTGCGCCAGACGTTGCCGGCGTCGTAGAACAGCCCCAGCGAGATGTTGTCCGTGAAGCGCACCGCCCACTCCGCCGAGAGCCGGAGGTACGCGTCACCGAACCGCTGGTCGAGATTGACGCCTGCTGCGTCGCGGGGGATATACCCCAGCGGGGTGATGGTCGTTTCGTCGTAGCCGCGCAGCGGCCGGCCGAACTGCACGCCACCCATCCAGAAGCGGTCGAACGGGAAGCGGCTGGCGTCGCCGAACAACGCGCCGGCCTCGGCCTGGAGGCCGAGCGTGAAGCGGATCGGCCGGGTACCCGGGGAGCCGCCGCCGAGCGAGCCCACCGGCACATACCACGCGCCCGTCATCGTGTACTTCTGGAATGTGCCGTCGCCGCCGAAGATGCCGCCGTTGAACGCCGCCTCGACGGATTGCCGCGACCCGACCGTCGGGAACATCGGATGGTCGAGCGCCATGCGGTCCAGCGACAGGGTCACGGTGCTCTGGAAGCCGGGCGGTAGCGAGAACAGGCTCGAGGGGTCCTCCTCGAAGTTCTCGTAGCTCGTGCGCGAGAGCGAGTAGCCCACGGAGAACCGGCTGAACCGGTCCGTCGGCACGGGAACACCGAGGCGGAGCGAGCCGCCCGTCCGGTGGCGGCGGCCTTCGCTGAACGTGAAGAACCGGTCCGTCGAGCTGAACAGCGAGAGGCCGCCGGAGAGGAACGAGTCCTTGATCGCCGGATCGCTGTAGCTCGCCTCGAAGTTGTTCGAGTAGCGGCCGAACTCCCAGCGCAGGTGGCCGGATTTCGCCTGGCCGAACAGATTCGGCTGGTCGTAGCCGAGGAAGCCCATCAGGCCGAGCGAGCCGCCGAGCGATGTGCCGAAGTTGATCGAGCCGGTCTGCTTCTCCTTCACCTCGAAGATCACATCGATCAGGCACGGCTCCGAGGGATTCTCCTGGCAGTTGCCGACCTCCTCCATGCGCGGCGTCGGCAGCGGCGTCTCGAAGAAGCCCAGACCCGATGCGCGCCGGTAGCTCGCGATCAGCAGCTCCTCGCTGTAGATATCGCCCGGCAGAACCGAGAGCTGATCACGAATCACGTCCTCGTGCGTGAACGTGTTGCCCGTGATCACGACGCGGCGGATCGATGCGGGGTTCCCCTCCTCGATGTGCCAGGCGATGCGCACGCGCGGCTGGCCCGTCGAGTCCGGCGCAAGCCGCTCGATCACGGGATTCACCCGCGCATACAGATACCCCTGGTTCGTATACAGGCGCTGCACGTCGTTCGTCGCCTCGTCGAATGCGACCTGATCGAAGACCTCGCCCTCCTGCGTGCCTTCCGCGCGCGACGTACCCAGACCGAAGCCGCTCAGAAAGCCGGTGCGGCGCTGCTCGAAGTAGCGGCGCAGATCGTCGGACGCGAAGCGGCGCGCACCAATGACGTCGAACTCGGCGAGGCGGTACTGTGGTCCCTCCTCCACCTGCACGATCAGCCGCGCCTTGCCCGTCTCCGGATCCACCACGAGGCTGTCATCGACGACGGCCGCATCGATGTATCCGTTCGACGCGTAGAACGCGGGCAGAGAGCCGCGCAGGTCCTCGCGCAGCTGCGCATCGTCGAACGTGCCCGGGCGGAACCAGAGGAAGCCCTCCTCCTTCGTGTTCAGCACGTCGCGCAGGTCGCCCGCACTGTACGCCTGGTTGCCGACGAATTCGATGTCCGAGATCGCGACGCGCTGACCTTCCTCGACGTCGAACACGAGACGCACCTCGTTGCTCGCGCCGAACGGCTCCAGCCGATGCTCGAGGCGCCGCACGCGGAAGCCTTTCTCCGCCAGCAGTTGCCGCGTGAGCGCTTCCGCACGCGCGACCTTCGCCGGCTGGAACGGCTGACCGGCGCGCAGATCGGCCGTGTCGCGGATCGTCGAGCTGCTCACGTTCTCCAGACCGCGGAACTCGATCTGCGAGACGAGCGGCTGCTCGTCCACCTGGAACCGGAGCGTGACGGGGCCGCCGACGTTCTGAGGGTCGGAGATGGCGAACACCTGTACGTCGCGGAAATGACCGCCCGCGAGCAGCCGGCGCATCGCATCGTCGAGCTGCGCCGCCCGCACGGTGTCGCCCTGTTCGATGGCCACCACCGTCAGGATCTGCTCCAGCGGGATGCGCTGATTGCCGACCACCTCGACGGACCGGACGACGACGCCCGTCTCCTGCCCGGAGACCGGCTCCGTCCAGGGAGATAGGATGAGAAGGGCCGCCGCCAGAGCGGCGGCCCGCCAGCAGGATCGATGTCGGGCTTGCTGCATCAGCTCACGTCTTGGTTGACAGGACGCGGAACTCCAGAGCGTTGCCCTCCGGTGCCACGTCGACTTCGATCTCCTCGCCCGCAGGGAACTCCCGGGCCAGAATCCGCTCCGAGAGCGGGTCCTCGATGAACCGCTGGATCGCGCGGCGCAGCGGCCGCGCGCCGAACTTCTCGTCGTAGCCGCGATCCACGAGGAACGCGAGCGCGGCTTCCGTCAGCGTCAGCTTCAGGTTCTCCTCCGCCAGCCGGTCGTACACTTCCTTCAGCATGATGTGCACGATCTGCGCGATCTGCTCGCGATCCAGCGGGTGGAACACGATGATGTCGTCGACCCGGTTCAGGAACTCCGGGTTGAACGCGCGCTCGATCTCGTCCTTGACGCGGTCGCGCATCGAGTCGTATGCGGTCGTCGCGTCCTGCTGGTGGAAGCCGAGCCCCGCGCCCTTGCCGATGTCCCGGGCGCCGAGGTTCGAGGTCATGATGATGACCGTGTTCTTGAAGTCGATCTGGCGCCCGTAGTTGTCCGTCAGATGCCCCTCGTCGAGCACCTGCAGGAGGATGTTGAAGACGTC
>DASUSS010000068.1:0-32461 GCA_036374995.1 Longimicrobiales bacterium
GGCGCACTCGGCGAGTCCCGGACAGGCGTCGGGCAGGTCGTATTCGAGGACCTCGATGTCGCCGGATTGCGGAAACGTGAGCCGCGTGCGCGACCCCCACAGCGCCACCATCTCCCGCGTGTGCCGGACCATGATCGTGTCCGCGATGCGTCGGACGCCGGCGCTCCTTCCGGTGCGCCGCGCCGCCTCGAACGCCGCGCGCATGTCGGGTACGCCGATATCGACGAACGCGTCGTCGGCCGCGAACAGGTGCACGAGGTTGTAGAAGTCGAGCAGCGAGTTGTTCACGGGTGTCGCGGACAGCAGCAGCACGCGCGCCTGCTCGCACGCGAGCGCGAGCGCGGCGTACCGTTTCGTCGACGGATTGCGGAACGCGTGGGCTTCGTCCACCACGACGAGCGTCGCCGAGTGCCGGTCGCATTCGCGGCGTGACATCGACGTGTGCGAGACCCAGCGCCAGCGTGTCCCGCGCAGGTGCCGCGCCCAGTGCGACCTCAGCTCGGCAGGCGCGGTGACGAGGACCTCTCCTCCACGACCGACTTCCTCGCGGATGAGTGCGGCGGCGACGTGCGTCTTGCCGAGGCCGACGCTGTCGGCAAGAACCGCCCCGCCGCGGCGGTCGAGCATGACGCGGAGTCGCGCGACGGCGTCCTGCTGGAACGGCTCGAGTCCTTCGCTCTCAACCGGCCGTGCCGGCTCGAAGCACGCCGCCATGATGCGCTGTACGACGACATCGGCCTCATGTCGCATGAAACGACTGCCGGCGCGAGACCGCGGCGATCACGGGCTCGAGCACATCGTGACTGCGGCGCCACAGCTCCTCGAAGCGCTCGAGCGCGCGGGCGACCACATCGGGTTCCGTGAGCAGCGCCGTGAGCGACGGTCCGGCGGACACGACCGGCTCGCGGAACCAGTGTGCGCCGATGAGGCACGCGTCCCCTGCCGCGCCGCCGCGATAGATGGAGAAGTCGGGTGCCCACGCGCCGATCCCGGCGCTGCGCACTTCCACGCGTCCGGACTCGAGGAAGCGCAGCAGCGGGTCCGGAGACCCGGCTGCGGTGCCGGCGAACTCGCTGAGCGCGCGTGCCTCCAGCCGGGCGACCAGGATCCGTGCCCGGTGGATTCCGCGCGTCTCGTCATCGGTGAGATCGATCGCGGCGGGGCGGATGTGGCCGACCGCGATGTCGGCGGACGTGCAGGACGAGAGCAGTCCGCGGATGTGCTCGCGGAGCGTCGGCTGCGAGCGGTCGTCGATCAGCGCGCTCATGCGTCGCTGCTCCTGCCGGCGAGCCATGCATCGAATGCTGCGAGGCTCTCCAGCTGGCCGGCATCCAGACCGAACGCCCGTGCGACCCGCTCATCCAGCTCGCCCTGACGTGCCCGTTCGAGGGATCCGGCCGCGTGCGCCGCGAGCGCGAGCGCGATCAGCCGCTCCGCGACCGAGGATTCGCGCCAGTGCGGCGGAAGCGGCAACATCGCGATCGCCCACGCGAAGAACCGGAAATGCGCATCCTTCGCCCGCTCCGCGATCGCGCGCGCGAACGTTCTGAGCGGGAGCGAGTTCAGGTACGCGGCGAGCAGCAGTGACTCCCGCTCGCACGTCGTCGGGATGAAGTAGACCGTGTTGAGCGGGATGACCGGCAGGTCGAGACCGGCCGAGCGCACGGCCGCGGGCACGGCGGCGGCGCGCAGGTCGGCGCCGAGGTCCGGCCACACGACCTTGTGACCGAACGTGTCCGCCGACAGCCGGTGGAGCCTGCCGCCGTCTGCTACCCGGTGCCGTGCAAGGAAGCGCTCCAGCCGCCGGGGCGGGCGCGCACGCCTGTCGTCGTTCTGCGGCGAGTACAGCACGTATCGTTCGATGGTCGTGCGCCACGCGTGCACGTCCGTGCCGCGCAGCACGGGGCGCAGCGCGGATGCCTCCACATGACCCGTGAAGCTGCGGCGGCTCCGACCCGCGGCCCGGGCGTACCAGCCCTCCGTTCGGATGCGCGCGAGGTCGCCGAGCTTCGGCTCCAGGTGCCGGACGATCATCACCTCGTTCGCGCCCGTCATCGCGCCGCGCCGCACGCACAGCCCCGCGCTGCCGATGGGCGTGCCGGCGCGTTGCATTGCGCGGAGCGCGGCCGCGCCGTCCGGCGGTGCGAGCAGCCACGGCGCGCGTGCATCGCCCGGACGGAGCGGAAGCTCGGAGGCGCGCACGTCGAAGGACAGGTCCGGCACGCAGCGGCGCGTCATGCGGACCCGCACCCGCGCCGCGGGGTCTGCGCTGGCGCAGCGCCGGGCGACGATGGCCGCGGTGAACGCGTCCGCATCGAACACCGCGCGCTGATCGAGGCTGTGGTCCTCGATCGACGTAATGCGTGCGTCGGACTGGAGCAGTGCGCGCGCGCCACCGGGCGCGAGCGACCGGATCAGCTTGGCCGGTAGCACCATCCCGAGCGTGCCGCCCTCGCGCAGCAGGCGCAGCGATCGCTCGAGAAAGAGAAAGGCGAGGTCGACCTGCGCGCCCGCAGCGTGCGGCGTGCCGGTCGATGCCGCCGCATGGGGCCAGCCGGCTGCCGCACACACGCGGTATCGATCCCGCAACAGGTGGCGCACCGTGGGCGGCCAGTTGTGCGCGCGCACCCACGGCGGATTGCACAGCACGACATCGAAGCCGTCGACCTCGGCGAAGTGAACGCGAAAGCTGAAGAACGGCAGTGCGCGCGAGCCGCGCAGCTCGCCGCGGAACCGGTGCAGCTCGCTCAGCCGGGATGTCACGACGGGCCGCCGTGCGCGCGCGGCCTGCGCGAGCGCAGTGGGCGCGCCGAAGAGGTCCGTGTCGCCGGCGCGCGCGTCGATCTCGCGCAGCTCCTCGCGGAGCCGGCATTCGAGCATGTCCAGCCAGCCGCGCGCGAGCCGCGACTCGAGCGTCGCCAGCTCGCGGCGTAGCGCGAGCCGCTCGTCGGGGCCCGACGAGAGGTAGCGGCGGGCGCATGGTGCGAGCCGCACCGCGGTGGCCCGCATCGCCGGCGGCGCGACGCGTCCGGCGAGGGCGGCCCCGACATCCAGCGGATCGATCAGCGCATCGCCCTGTCGGATGCGGCGGTCGAGGTTCGGCAGTGGCGGCACGTCGGTCGGCCGGTCACCCTGCGGCACCAGCGAGAGCCACAGCCGGAGCGAGCAGATCAGCGCCGCGTCCTCGAGCAGGTCGACGCCGTGCAGCGTGCGGGCGACGAGGTCGCGCCGCAGCCCCGCCCGATTCGCCCCGACGCGGCCGGCGCCGCGCAGCCGCTCGATCTGCGAGAGTGCGCCGAGCAGAAACGCCCCCGAGCCGCACGCGGGGTCGAGCACGCGCAGCCCGTCGGCCGCACGCGCTGCGACGAGCAGCTCGCGATCCGATGCATCACACGGCGCACCGGTCATCAGTGCGCGCGCCGTTGCACGCGTCACTCCGGCCTGCTCCAGGTGTGCGCTCAGGGCATCGGTCACCAGGTCGTCCACCGCGGCAGCCGGCGTGTAGAACGTCCCGGTGCGGCTGCGCCGCTCGCCCGGCATGAGGCCCTCGAAGATCCGGCCGAGCATCTCCGGATCGATGCCCGTGCCGATGCCGACATCGCCGTGACATGCATCGTCCGCCGTCGTGAACCGGTATTTCTCGAGGAGGCCGTCGAATACGGAAGCGATTACGCCGTCGTCCAGGTCCAGCGTGCCGCGGCGGAGCTCCACGCGATGCTTCTCGAACAGCCCGCCGTTCAGGTAGGGCAGTCCGCCGAACGCGCGCGCTCGCGCGGTGCGATGTTCCGGCCGGCGGTTCAGCACGCCGAAGAACAGCGTGCGGAGCGCCGTGCGGTAGAACGTTCCCCTCCGGCCGGTCGTGCGTCGCCAGCGTGCGAGCAGCCGCGGCAGGAATCGGGGATCGCCGCCGAGCAGCCCGCGACGCTGGAGGAAGGAGAGGAACATGAGGCGGGACAGCAGCAGCAGCGCGAGTGCGTCACGGTCGGCCGACGCATCTTCCGACACGCCCGTCCAGGCACGCGCCACGGCGTCACGGACCGCCCGAACATCGCGGAAGAAGCGACCGGTCAGGCGGCGGCGGTCGAGTGCGCGGTGGATCCGCAGGGCCGCTGCCGTACCGGACTCGTCCGGCTCCGCCGCGAGGTCACGCAGGACATCGACATCGCCGTTCCGCACGCCGGCCGGCTCCAGCACGAGGTGCCGCAGCCCCGCGCCGAGTGGCTGGCAGCCGATCACGATGCGGCGGCGGCGCGGCTCCACCACGATCAGCACGTGATGCGTCACGGGCTCATCACGGCGCGCCAGGTCGCACAGCTCGCGCGTTGCGGCCGCGGCCGACCCGTCGCGCAGCTCGAGAATGTGCAGCGTGATCGTCTCGCGGCGCAGTACGCGCAGGGCGCGGACGGAAGCGTGCAGCGTTCGCGGTATGGCACGGCGGCGTGGCGCACCCTCGAAACCCAGCAGCGACAGCAGCCGGGTCAGGCCTCCGCGCCGCGCGAGTCCTGCGGCAATGTCACGGATCTCGTCGTCATTCACGCCGTGGAAGAAGCGGGCGACGGCGGGGCGAATCCATGGCGCTATGCGCCGACTTCAATGGGAGGGAGGGGTGCGGCCGCCGGGCCGACGGCCGCACCCGTGCTATTTCAGCTCGATGTCAGCCCGGTCAGCAGTGAGGCGCACGTGCCGGCCGCCTGGCCGCGGCCCAGCGTGAGCCCGAGGATCCGCTCCATGACGTCGGCGCGCTGGTGCAGCTCGCGGGGGAGCATGCGGCCGCGCAGCGTCAGGTCGAACAGCGCCTGCTCGGACGGATAACGCACGAGCGATGCGCGCGTGCGCTCGAGCCAGTGCTCGTACTGCTCGCTCTGGCCGAACACGACGGTGTGCGGGTTCAGACAGGCGGCGCCGACCTGGATCGCGATCAGACCCTCCCAGCGCATGCCGCGCGGCAGCTCCTCGTTGCTCGTGATGTTCAGTGAGCGGCGGAGCCCGCCGTCAATACCGCCGTTCGCACGCAGCGCGCTCACGACGTCGTCCATCGTCTCGATGCCCTCGGCCGGACGGCGCAGTGCGTCGGCCTCCGCGCTGCGGCCCGTCGTGTTGTAGAGCGACTGGAGCGCAGCGGCGCCCGTGGTCGCGATGCTCGTGCCGACGAGCACGTCGATCAGCGTCGGGCTCTCGCGTGCGACGAGCAGTCCTGCGGAGATGATCTCGCGCAATGTCATCTCTGCCGCCGCAGTATCGCCGCGCGTGAGCTCGAGTGCGGCTCGTGCAACGTGGAACTGGGCCGCATCGCGCAGCCCGCCGAAGCGCGGAATCGGCAGCTCGAACACGGACGTGCCCGCGAGCTGCTCCGTGTGCCAGCGCGCGCCCGCAATGTCGGCATTGCGCGCCCGCGCCAGCCGCGACAGCTCCGCCTGCGCGGGATGCTCGACCGCGCGCTCGAGGTAGCTGATCTCCTCGTCCGTGAACGACCCGACGCGCGGGATCAGCTCCGTCGCGAAGGTCTCGACGTTCGGGAGCGTGGCCGGCTTCGACTCGCGCGGCCACATGTCGAAGCGACGGACCGGTTCGCGCTCGATCGGGCTGCGCTGGCCGTACGCGCCGATCGACGACAGCGCGTGCAGCGACTCGCCCGCCTGCAGCGGCGTCATCGTGCCGGTGGGCGGCAGGGCGTACGGCTCGAGCATGGCTGCCTTCGCGATGCGCGACGCGGACGAGTCCAGCCGCGGAATCGCGAGCTGCGCGAGTACCGGACCCATCGCGGTCGCGAGCGCGAGCGTCGTGATCGGCAGCGGCAGCAGAGCGGCCAGTGCGATGAGCACGCCCGCAATCACGCGCGCCGGGACGATGCGGCGCGATGCCGGCGTGATGTGGATCAGCCGCGTTGCGCGGTCCGCGCGCCACTCCGCGACCTCATCCACCAGGTGCGCCTCGCGCCCGCCATCGCGCCGCCACGTCCGCAGCATGCTGCGCGTGGTGTTCGCCTCGAAGATGTGCGCGACAACCGCCGCGATGAGCAGCAGTCCGCCCGGGAACAGCACGAGCATCCCCAGGCCCGTACCGCCGCGGATCACGCCGCGACCGGCGAGGATCACGCCGAGCGAGAACGCGGTGGGCATCCAGAGCAGTGCGAGCGTGTAGCAGCCGGCGGCTGCCACGCGCGCGAGCAGCAGCATGCGCCGGTCCCGCTCCTCGAGCGTCGCGTACATGCGCGCGCCCTGGAGCAGGAAGCCGGCGTCGTGGCGGCCATCACTGACCACGTGCGCGACCGTCATCCAGTCGTGGCCCCGCTGCACCGCCTTCGCGCCCTCGAACAGGATTCGTGTCAGACGCTCCATGCCCGAGAGCAGGATCAGCAGTCCGATCAGGGCTGCGACCACGGGCACCCACCAGCTCGACCCGAACAGTCCGGTGCTCCAGAAGCTCTGACGGGTCGCGACGGACAGCAGCATCGGCGCGATCATGATGCCGGTGCCGACGGCGAGCAGCGCGACCGCCCGCCACGCGAGTCCCTGGAGCGGCTCCAGTCCCGGCGGCGGCCACCGCAGGGGCGCACCGGTACTCGTGTCCGTGGAGTACGCCTTTCCGTAATCGACGGTATCGACGTCGTACATGGACCTCTGTCGGGAAGCGGTGAAGCAGGCGGCGGGCTTCGGGTGAGGTATGCCGCCGCGGAGTCGGGGCCGGGTGCTGGAACTATCGCGCCAGTGCGCGGGTGCGGCCGGAAATCACGGTCCGGCCGTGAATTCCGCAGACCTCACGCCTGCGTGACAGCCCCGCGACCGCTGCAAAGATTCCGGGGTGGAACGAAAACAGTAGCGCGTTTTCGTCAGGGTGCGACCCGGCCGCCCGTCCAGGCGCCGGCGTCGACACTGCTGCCATAGGACGCGAGGACGTCCTGTGCCGCCCGTAGCCGCGCCTCGTAGGCTGCGAGCAGGTCCGCCGGCGCATACGTGCGGAAGTGCGTGCTCGTCATCACCTCGCCCGGCGTGCCGAGCTGCACATCCGCGACATCGGCGAGAAAGAACGTGGCGGCGCCGGCATCCATGACGTTGATGACGCGGCACTCGAATGCGGCCAGGACATCGACCAGCAGCGGGCAACCCGTGGTGCCGGTCCGCGTGTCCAGTTCTGCCAGCTTGTCGGGAACGTCGCGCGCGCTGCGCAGGCCGAGCGACCGGATGACATCCCACTGGTTGTTGCGCAGCAGGTGCACGCCGAGCACACCGCTCGCATGAATGAGGTCGTGCGACACGTTCGTCTTCGAGATGTACAGTGAGATGCGGGCACGCGTCGGCACGAGCGACGCGCGCTGTGCACTGTTGACGATCAGCCCGTTGCGCCGGCCGGCCGCGGACGTCGTCACGGCCGCCACCGGCAGCGTCAGGTGCCGCAGCAGCTGATATGTGGCGTCCGGCTCCGTCGAGCTCATCTCCGGTGCGCCGGCGCGTCAGTCCAAGAGCCGCAGCGGCATGACGAGGCAGAGGTAATCGGGTGCCGCGCCGTTCGAGCTGCTCGGCTCGATCGTCGCCGCTCGCTCCGGCGCCTTGAACGTCAGCTTCACCTCGTCGGTCGGCATGTAGCGCAGCACCTCGAGCAGATAGCTCGCGTTGAACCCGATGTCGATCGGCTCGCCATTGTACTCGATCTCGAGATCCTCGTGCGCCTCACCCAGGTCCGGCGTTTCCACCGAGAAGCGCACCGTGTTCGATGTGAAGCCGAGCCGCACGCGGTGCGTCTGGTCGCTTGCCACGACGGCCATGCGGCGCAGCACCTGTACGAGCTGGTTGCGGTCCGCGATCGCATGCTTGTCGTTGTCCTTCGGGATGACCTGCTCGTAATTCGGGTACGGCCCCTCGATCAGTCGCGTGAATACCTGGGTGCCGTCCTTGCGAAAGCCGATGTGGTTCTCGCTCTTTGCCACCTCGATCTCGTCGTCGGCGGAAAAGAGGCGCTCGACCTGCGCCAGTGCCTTCGGCGGCACGATCAGGTCCGCCTTCGGTGCACCCGCGGGCTCGGCAGGCACGCGGATGCGCGCCAGGCGATGACCGTTGGTCGCGACCATGCGCATCTCCGAGTCGCTCAGCTGCCACAGCACGCCGTTCAGAATCGGCCGGCTCTCTTCGGTCGATACCGCGAACGATGTCTGCCGGATCAGCTCGTGCAGCACGCGACCAGGCACCTTCCAGGACTTGCTGAAATCGACTGCCGGGAACGTGGGGAACTCGTCACGCGGCATGCCGTTCAATCGGAACGTCGCGCGGCCGCACGTCAGCTCGAGCCGGTCTCCCTTCGTCGTGATCCGGACGGGATGCTCCGGCAACTCGCGCGCGAGCTCCTGGAGCTTCTTCGCCGGCACCGTGAGCGACCCCTGCTCTTCGACTTCGGCCGGGACGTTCACGCTCACGGCGATGTCCAGATCCGTCCCCGACATCGCGATGCTGTCGGCACCGACATCGATCAGAATGTTCGAGAGCACCGGGAGCGTGGTGCGCGTAGGGATGCTCGCGCCCACCGCCGCGAGGCCCTGCTGGAGATTGTCCCGCGTGATCCTGAGTTTCATGAACCCCTCACCTCGTGCGCTGTCTGCGCTGACCTTGCCCGCTCTGCCGAGTTACTCACAGGTACGGATACTTCCCTTAATAGATGTATTCATCCAGCAGTAGTAGTAGGGAGTGTGGGAACGTGGAACACTCCCGGATCCGCGTTGCCGCGGAACGCGTGCACAGCCGGCACCGGCTGTGGAGACGATGTGAACGGCCCATGGACAACTCCGGAGTCATGCACATCGGTCGCGCCGATGTGGACGGCGCACGCAGCACACACATCCTGTCCACACGTTTTCCTCAGCCGTCCAGCTGCCCGCGCAGCAGCTCGACCCGTGTACGGAAGCCGTCGTCCAGCGCCAGCTCCTCCTCGACCTTGTTGACCGCATGGATCACGGTCGAGTGGTCGCGGCCGCCGAACAGATTGCCGATCTCGACCAGCGAAAGATCGAGCAGCTCCCGGATCAGGTACATAGCTACCTGGCGCGGCACGGTGAGGTCCTTGGTACGGCGCTTCGACATCAGACCATCCACCGAGACGCCCCACTCCTGCGCGACGCGCTCGCGGATCAGGTCCGCCGTCACCTCGATCGCGGGTCCCTCGCGCAGCACACCGCCGAGCGCCTCGCGCGCGAGATCCAGCGTCACCTCCCGCCGCGTGAGCGACGAATACGCGAGCAGCTTGATCACCGCTCCCTCGAGCTCGCGCACGTTCGAGCGGCAGTTGCGCGCGATGTAGTCCAGCACCTCGTCCGCGAGCGAGATGCTGTCGTCCTCTGCCTTCTTGCGCAGGATCGCGACGCGCGTCTCGAGGTCCGGCGGCTTGATGTCCGTGACGAGACCCCACTCGAAGCGCGAGACGAGACGCTCCTCGAGTCCCGGGATCTCCTTCGGCGGACGGTCACTCGTCATCACGATCTGGCGCTGCGCATCGTGCAGCGCGTTGAACGTGTGGAAGAACTCCTCCTGCGTGCGCTCCTTCTCGCCGAGGAAGTGCACGTCGTCGATCAGCAGCAGGTCGATGTCGCGATAGCGACGGCGGAAATCCGCCATGCGACCTTCCTGGATCGAGGCGATCAGATCGTTCGTGAACCGTTCGCTCGAGACATACGCGACGCGCTTCGCCGGATCGCGCGCGAGCAGCACGTGCCCGATCGCGTGCATCAGGTGCGTTTTGCCCAGACCCACGCCGCCGTAGATGAACAGGGGATTGTACATGCGGGCCGGCGCCTCTGCCACTGCACGGCAGGCCGCCGCCGAGAGCTGGTTGTTCGCGCCCACGACGAAGCGCTCGAACGTGTAGCGCTCGTTGAGCGGCGACCCGAACACCACCCCGCCGGGCGGCGGCGCGAGCGGCGCGGCCGGCGCGGACCCCGCCGGGTCCCCCGGCGGCGGGGACGGCGGTGGCTCGAGCTCGCGCACCCGCACCCGCGCGACGCCTTCGCGCGCCTGATGCTGAAAGGCCAGATGGATGGACCGGCCGAACACGCGCTCCGCCACATCCGTCAGCAGGTCGCCGTACTTGTCCTCGATCCACTCCGCAGCGAAATCGCTGCCCGCTGCCACCGCAAGCCGATCCTGCGACAGCGCCAGCGGCTCCGTGTGCTCGAGCCAGATCCGGAATGTGTGTTCGGGGAGCAAAGGCCTGGCGCGTTCGAGGATCCGCGACCAGGCCTCCGCTGCGGTCAACTCCATCGTCCCACGAGATGCGGCGGGTTGTTCCGATTCGGCCTGACAGGTTAGATGGCTGGTGTGGATAAGTCAACGGAACTTCTGTACTCAGAAGAGTCTGAACTGCGGGGGATCGAAAGGCGGGGATTGACTGCGGTATGATGAAAGGCGGGGAGCTACTGCGGGTGGGGTGCCAGGAGGAAGCGATGCGGCCATTTCGAAGTTTTACTACCCACCGTTATGGGCACACGCCCGTTGGGGAGTGGTGCATCTGGTGGCGCGTTGGGTTTCCGGGACATCGCATCGTGGAACGGCAGGGGACATTCTATCCGCGCTTGACACATTCGCCGTCTGGCGGTTGACCGGCTCCCACTCCTCCGGTTAGACTATCGGTCTTTGCGAGCTGCGAAATCGATTGACGGAGAAACACCATGGGAATGCCCACGTACCGGCCGCACAACCGGAAACGGAAGAACAAGCACGGGTTCCGTGCGCGCATGGCGACGAAGGCCGGTCGCCAGGTTCTGAACCGTCGCCGGAAGCACGGCCGGAAGCGTCTGGTCGTCTCCGTCGGCAGGAAGCAGTAATCCGGTGGGACGTGGCGTCGGCGTCCAGCCCGGAGGGCGGGGGACGACGGCTGCCGCGTGAGCGCCGGATCACGCGCGGCGCAGAGATCCGTGATATCATGAGACGGGGGAAGAGGAGCGGGACGGCCCATCTGGACGTCTTCGACTCCGCTTCCCCCGTCCCGCATCCGCGGGTGGGCGTCGTCGTGCCGCGCCACCGTCACACCATCGTCGAGCGGAACCGTGTGAAGCGGCGGATCCGGGAAGTCCTCCGGCGGGAGGTGCTGCCGCGCCTGGCCGCGTGCAACACGAATGCGGATGTGCTCGTACGGGCGCGACAGGCGGCGTACGGCGTGCCCTACGACGAGCTCCGGGAGGAGCTCGTGAGGTGGACGGAAAAGCGATGCTCGCGCGCGTCCTCCTGCTGATGATCCGCGGTTACAAGGCGGGGATCTCGCCGTTCCTGCCGCCGGCGTGCCGGTACACGCCCACCTGCTCCGAGTACGCGGCAGAGGCGATCCGCCGCTACGGCTCCGGCAGGGGATCCTGGCTCGCGGTGCGGCGGCTCTCGCGCTGCCATCCGTGGGGCGGCAGTGGATACGATCCGGTGCCTGACCTGAACCTTCCGAGTCCCCGAACGAACCGATAGATGGACAGCCGACGTTTTCTGCTGGCGGTCGTTCTGATGATCGCCGTGATGGTCCTGACGAACATCTTCTTTCCGCCGCCGCAGCCGGCTCCGGAGACGGCGCCGGCGGACTCGGCCGCGGTCACCGATACGGCGGCCACTGCGCCGGCCGCGCCGCCGCCCGGCGCCGCACCTGCGGATACGACGCGCGTCCAGGCCGCCGCCGACACCGTCGTGCGCCCGGCCGCAGACACGATTCCCGCGCTCACCGCCGCTCCGGACGACGCGCCGGGCGACACGCTGAGCGTCCGCTCCGAGCTGTACGAGTACCGCATTGCGACCCGCGGCGCGGCCATCGTCGGCGCCCGCCTGTTCGACTTCCCGGTGCTGCAGGAGGGCCGGGAGGGAGAGACCGTTCAGCTCGCGTCGGCGCAGGTGCCCGGGCTGTTCTCGTACCGCGTGCGCGTCGGCACTCTGGACCTGCCGTTCGACGCGCTCGGCTTCACGGCCGAGCCCGCGCAGGACGTGGCCCTGGACGAGGCCGACTCGCTCGCGACCGTCCGACTGACCCACCGCGCAGCCAGTGGCGTCGGTATCGATGTCGTCTACGACTTCGATCCGGACGAGTACGCGATCGACGTGCGCATGGCCGTCAGCGCTCCGGGCGGGCAGGTGCCCAACCTCTTCATCTCGCTGCCGCCCACGCTCGCACTGAACGAGGAGAACGTCGGCGAGGAGGAGCGCGCGCTCGCGTACGTCGTGAACAACGTCCGCGAGGGGATCAGCAGCGTGCGGCTCGGCTCGATCGACACCGAGCGCGTCGAGAACGGGCCGCTCCACTGGGTCGCGGTCAAGAGCAAGTACTTCGTCGCGGGTGCGCTCACGCACCCGGAGTCGCAGACCCCGTTCGGCGGCCTGATCGCAACACCGATCCCCGAGCCGAATGCGGCACGCATGGAGGTCACGCTGCTGCCGGGGCCGGACGGCACGTTCTCCTTCCGCCTCTACCTCGGCCCCCAGGAGCCCCAGCGCCTCGCCGCGCTCGGCAACAGCTTCCAGGACGTCAACCCGTTCGGCTGGCGCGCATTCCGCCCGATCATGCGCCCGCTCGGCCACGCCATCCAGTGGGCCATCTACGGGATGCACGACCTGCTCGGCATCGGCTACGGCTGGGTCCTCATCCTCTTCGGCATCCTCGTCCGCATCGCGCTCTGGCCGCTCAACGCGAAGGCCATGCGCTCCCAGATGAAGACCATGGAGATCCAGCCGAAGCTCAAGGAGATCCAGACGAAGTACAAGGACAAGCCCGAGCAGCTCCAGAAGGAGATGCTCCGGCTCTACAAGGAAGAGGGGTTCAATCCGATGGGCGGCTGCCTCCCGATGCTCGTGCCGCTGCCCATCCTCATCACCCTGTTCTTCGTCTTCCAGAGCACGATCGCGTTCCGCGGCGTCGGCTTCCTCTGGCTGCCCGACCTCTCACGCGCCGATCCGTACTTCATCCTGCCGGTCATGCTCGGCGTCAGCATGTTCCTCATGCAGTGGCTCAGCACGCGCTCCATGCCGGAGCAGAATCCGCAGATGAAGTTCATGATGTACGCGATGCCGATCTTCATGACCGTCATCTTCCTGAACTTCGCCTCAGGACTCAACCTCTATTACGCATCGATGAACTTCGCATCGATCCCGCAGCAGATTCAGATCTCGAAGGAGCGGCGCCGGTTCCAGGCGTCACGGAAGTAGCGCGAGTCGGATTCCCTACCTCCGCACCTCGAACGGCGCCGGCAGCGGCTCCGCCGTGTTCTCCAGCACGTCGACACGGGTGACGCGTGCGAGCGGCGGCCCGCGCTCGACCCGGCTGCGGAACTGCTCCAGCGAAGCCGCATCGCCGGCTGCCTCGAGCTCGACGGCGCCGTCCGGCCGGTTCAGCACGTAGCCGGCGAGCTCGTGGCGTCGTGCGGCCTGACGGACGAAGTACCGGAACCCGACGCCCTGTACGGCCCCGTACAGTCGGATCCGGAGGCGCGCTTCGGTTTCTCTACGGTCCTGTTTCACGTGAAACAAGCTCGAAGGCGGGCGGGCGGCGTTCCACGTGAAACATCAGCGGCGGCGGAAGCGGGCGCGGATCGTGGCCGGATCGGGGAGGCCGTCCTGGTCGAAGTCGAACTCGTCCGTCTCTCCGCGGAAATCCAGCCGCAGGTACTCGCCCGCAATCGACCAGTCGGCCGTGTCCTGCACGCCCGCGTTGTCGCGCAGGATCAGCAGTGAGCCCTCCGCCCGCACGGTGCCCCGGATCGTCTCGTTCGCCGCCACCGCCTCCAGCTCGAACCCGCCCTGCCGCGTCAGCTCCAGCAGGAAGATCGACCCCGGAATCCCGCTCACGAAATCCAGGCTCTGGCTCGGATCGTCGAGCCGGACCAGCGTGAAGTGGCACTCCGGGGAGCAGGCCAGGCTCGCCTCCCACGAACCCGCCAGCACGTCCGGAATCGCGTCCGACTCGCCCGTGCCGCCATCGCCACACGCGCTCAGCAGGACCAGTGATACCGCAAAAAGGTGTCGCATGCGGGAAACTCCTCTCCAGTCGGTTCGGCGTCCGGCAATCTCCGGTCGCGCCGCGCCGGTGGCAAGATCGGGCACCGGCGGCGCGTGGTGGCGCGGAAAAGCGCGGATTCTCCGCCGTCGCCCGGGTGCCGCCGGGATGCAACGTTGCGCGCGGTCCCCAATGTGCTTCCGACCGTCCGCGACGCGGGTTATATTCCCGCCCCCCAGGCAGGTCTTTCCGGGTCGTGGAGGCGAATGTCCCGCGTCATTGCCATTGCGAATCAGAAGGGCGGCGTCGGCAAGACGACGACCGCGATCAATCTCGGTGCGGGGCTGGCGGTCGCCGAGCGCAGGACGCTCATCGTGGACATGGACCCGCAGGGGAATGCGACGAGCGGGATGGGGATCGACCGGGCACAGCTGCACGGCTCCGTCTACGACATCCTGCTGGAGGGGTCGTCGATCGCCGACGTCCGGATCGAGCGCGTGCATTTCCCGTTTCTGGACATCGTGCCCTCGAGCCAGGACCTCGTCGGCGCCGAGGTCGAGCTCGTGGAGCGGCCGAATCGGGAGCTGGTGCTGCGGCAGGCGCTGGAGCCGGTGCGCGAGGACTACGACTACGTGCTGCTCGACTGCCCGCCATCGCTCGGGCTGCTCACGCTGAACACGCTGGCCGCGGCGGACACGGTGCTGATCCCGATCCAGTGCGAGTTCTATGCGCTGGAGGGGCTGTCGCAGCTACTGAACACGGTCCGGCTGGTGCAGCAGAACCTGAACCCGAAGCTCCAGATCGAGGGCGTGCTGTTGACGATGTACGATCAGCGTCTGAACCTGTCGCGGCAGGTGGCCGACGAGGCGAAGGAATACTTCGGGAGCCGCGTGTTCAAGAGTGTGATTCCGCGCAACGTCCGGCTGGCGGAGGCGCCGAGCTTCGGCAAGCCGATCGTGCTCTACGACATCGTGTCGGCGGGCGCGCAGAGCTACCTGACACTGGCCAACGAGATCATCGGCCACGACGGCATGCCCGCAGGCACGCTGACGGCGTTTCCGGAGGAGTCGTGAAGCGGGACCGGCTGGGCAAGGGCCTCGGCGCGCTGCTGGGCGAGTACCTGGGCGAGGAGGGGGCGCAGCAGGCGGGCGCGAGCGGGCGGGCGACCGCCGTGCCGGTGGCGAGCATCATCCCGAATCCGTACCAGCCGCGCCGCGAGTTCTCGGAGGAGGACCTGGCGGATCTCACGGCCTCGCTGCGCGAGAACGGGCTGCTCCAGCCGATCGTGGTGCGACCGGCGCCGGGCGGGGCGCCGGGCAGGTGGGAGCTGGTGGCGGGCGAGCGGCGCTGGCGTGCGAGCATGCGGCTCGGCTGGAAGGAGATTCCCGCGGTCATTCGCGACGTGGACGACCGCACGCTGCTCGTTCTGGCACTGGTGGAGAATCTCCAGCGCGCGCAGCTCTCGCCGCTCGAGGAAGCCGATGGCTATCAGCGCCTCGCGGAGGAGTTCAGTCTGACGCAGCAGCAGGTGGCGGATGTGGTCGGGAAGGACCGCTCCACGGTCGCGAACGCGCTCCGGCTGCTCCAGCTGCCCTCCTCCGTGCGCGAGCTTCTGAAGGAAGGGCGGCTCACGGCCGGACACGCCCGTGCTCTGCTCGGGCTGGAGAACGACCGGCGCATCACCGAGGTCGCCCGCCAGGCCGCGGAGGAGCAGTGGAGCGTGCGCGATGTGGAGGCGCACGTGAAGCGCGCGAAGCAGCCGGGCCGGCCGGGACAGGCGCGGGAGAAGTCGCGCGAGTCCGCCGAGCGCATGCTGGAGGAGGAACTGCAGCGGGTCTTCGGCACGGACGTGCGGATCCGTCGCACACGCGGCAACCGGGGCCGCATCGAGGTACCGTTCTTCGGCGCCGAGGACTTCGAGCGCATCTTCGAACTCATGGCGGGGCAGTCGGCCACTGATGTCGTCTCCTGAAACGACGGGCCGCGACGGCGGCGAACAGCGCAACCTCACGATCATCGTCGTGCCGCACGGCGAGCTGGACACGCGCAGCTTCGTCATCTCCTACGGCAAGCTGAAGTTCCTCGTCGTCGCCGGCGTGGCGCTGCTGCTCGCGTTCGGCGTATCGCTCGCGATCCTGTTCCCGGTGCTGGCGCAGGCGACGCGCGTGCAGAGCATGGAGCGCGAGCTCCAGCAGCTCGAGAGCGAGCGCGCCCGGGTGGCCGAGCTCGCGCGCACGCTCCAGGAGGTCGAGGCGCAGTACGAGCGGGTGCGCCAAATGCTCGGAGCGGATGCTCCCGTCGGCAGCGAGTCCGTTCCCGTGCTGCCGCCTCTGCGAACCGACACCGCGACGACGAGCCGCGCGGACGACGATGGCCTCGAGCCCTCGGCCACCATCGATCTGTGGCCGCTCTCCGTACCCGGAATCATCACGCGCACGATCAACGACGCCCGGACCACGCACACCGGGCTCGACATCGCCGTCCCGGCCAACTCGTACATCCGGGCCGCGGGCCCCGGAACCGTCCGGGCCGCCGGCGTCGACGAGGTCTACGGCCAGTACGTCGTGATCGATCATGGCGGTGACCTCGAGTCGGTCTATGGTCACGCATCGAAGCTCTTCGTGACGGCGGGCGATCGCGTCCGCCGCTCGGAAGTGATCGGCCTCACGGGATCCACCGGCCGATCGACTGCGCCTCACCTCCACTTCGAGATCCGGAGAGGCGGCAAGGCAGTGGACCCCCTCGCGTTCGTGCGGCAGCCCTGAACGACCATGGCATTCGGCCGCGGCAAACGCAGAACCCCTAACGGTGACGGCGAGATGGCGAAGGAAACGAATACGACACAGCAGGCTCGCGACAACGTGATTTCCATCATCGGCCCCGGCATGCGCGTCGTCGGCGACTGCGAGACGGACGGCACCCTGCGCGTCGAAGGGACCGTCGAAGGCACCGTGCGCGCGAGCAAGGCGGTCGTGGTCGGCAAGGACGGCGTCGTCAAGGGCGACGTCATCACCCAGGACGCCATCATCGGCGGACGCGTCACCGGCGCCGTCGTCGCCGAAAGTCGTCTCGAGCTCCAGGCGACCTGCTCCGTCGATGGGGAGATCCGCGCCCGCCGCATCAAGCTCGACGAGGGCGGGCGCATCAACGGCACCATCGTCACCGGCGACGTCAAGCCCGGCGAAATGGCGGGTGCACAGTCCGCCGCCGAGTCGAAGGCAGCACCGGCCGAAGTCTGACCCGCCCGGTGTCGGTCGTCGTTCAAGGGGGGTGGCGCGTCGGCGCGGCCCCCTTTTTTCGGCAAAGTGAGGCCGGTTGTCCACATTCCGGGCCATTCGCGGAACCGCTTGTTTCACAACGTCTTATGTAACATGCCCGATTTGTGAACAAGCCGGTGTGGACAACCGGGGGGTAGTTCTCAACATACGGTATTTCTTCGGGCAGGGGTGTCGGGATGGCAGAGCTCGCGACGGTCGCCGGCTATCTGGATGAGTATCTCGCGATCGGCGAGGTGCCGGATTCGGAGGGAGCGCTGAATGGGCTGCAGGTGGAGAACGGCGGTCGCGTGACGCGCGTGGCGGCGGCGGTGGACGGGTCGGAGCGTACGATCCGTGCGGCGGTCGAGCGCGGGTGCGACCTGCTGCTCGTGCATCACGGCCTGTTCTGGGATGGCAACCGGCCGGTGACGGGGAGACGGTACCGGTGCCTGGAGCCGCTGCTCCGGAACGATGTGGCGGTGTACGCTGCGCATCTGCCTCTGGACGTGCACGGGGAGGTGGGGAACAACGCGGTCCTGGCGCGCGAGCTGGGCATCGAGCTGGCCGGCCGCTTCGGTGCGTACCGGGGAATCGAGCTGGGGTGGTGGGGGCATCTGGAGCTGAAGCGGGAGGCGCTCGCCGCGCGGCTGGACGATCTGCTCGGGTGCCGGGTGAGGATGCTGGCGTTCGGACCGGAGGTGGTGCGTACGGTCGGCGTGATCACGGGCGGGGCCGGCAGCATGATCGCGAGTGCGGCAGCCGCGGGACTGGATGCGTACATCACGGGGGAGGGTGCGCATCACACGTTCTTCGATGCGGAGGACGCGCGGATCAACGTGTACTACGGCGGCCACTACGCGACGGAGACGTGGGGCGTGCGGGCGCTCGCGCGTCATCTCGAGCAGCGGTTCGGCCTGCCGTGGGAGTTCATCGATCTTCCGACCGGGCTGTGAGGTGTGCGGAACCCGGCGGGGATTTCGTCAATAGAAGAGGAGTCAGCAGTCCCCGCTCACCCCGGGACGCGCCCGCGTCCGCACCCGACGGGAGGAGACGATGCAGCCCACCACCGTACATCACACGAGTAAGACGCAGGATCCCATCGGTCGGTCGTTCGACGGTGCCACGCAGGAGACGGCGAACGAGCGGATGAAGCGGCGCAGCGCGGCATGGCTTCCGAACTCGGTCGTGATCGCGGTGCTCGTGCACTTCGCGCTGTTCAGCATCACGCCGACGATGCGCGCCGCGGCGTTCGGACCGAGCGACGAGACCATGGTGCACATCACGATTCCGGAAGTGGACGTGCCGGATCCGCCGGACCGTATCACGCCACCGGCGCCACCGGTTCCTTCCGCTGTCGACATCTCCGATGACGTGACGATCGCGCCGACGACGTTCGCCGCATGGACGCCCGAGCGGCTGCTGCCGCCGACTTCGGTGCGCGAGCGCGGACATGATGATTTCGAGGTGTTCGTGCCCTCCATGGTTGCGCCGCGATTGCTGAACGCGGCGGAAGTCGAGCGTGCGCTGGTCCGCGAGTATCCGCGCGTGCTGCGCGATGCGGGCATCGGCGGCGCGGTGGATGTGAACCTGTGGCTGGACGAGGAGGGTCGCGTGGTCCGGGCCGAGGTCGCGCGGCCGAGCGGTTACGAGCTGCTCGATGCGGCGGCGCTGAAGGTCGTCGATGTCATGCGGCTCGCGCCCGCACGCAACCGCGGCGCGGCGGTACGCGTGATCGTCACGCTGCCCGTGCGCTTCACGGTGCGGAGCTGATCAGCGGGCGATCCCGCCTCCGGGATACCACTGCGGCGGCGTTTCCGTATCGGCGACATCGAAGCCGATCAGGAATGCGTGTCGACCCTGCTGCACGGCGCCGGCGAGGTCGAACGCGGGATCGTACTCGTCGTCCGGCTTGTGATATCGCTCCGCCTCGTAGCGCGAGAGTGTGGCGATGCCCCAGCCGGTCGGGCGGTTGCGGAACGTAATGCCGTGATCGAGATAGAGCGCCGGCACGCCTGCGCGCGCGAACGGGAAGTGGTCGGAGCGGAAGAAGAATCCCTTGTCGGGCGCACGCTCGGCCTCGACGCGCAGGCCCATGGCGGCGGCGTGCTTCTCGAACGTGACCCCGAGTGTCGACCGCTCGAGTCCGACCGCGCTCACGTCCTCGGTCTCCCCCCACAGGTTCGCGCCGTCGATGTTCAGTGCGGCGACAATGCGCTGGAGCGGAAACGCGGGCTGGCGCACGAACCATGACGCGCCGAGCATGCCGGCTTCTTCCGCGGTCGTGAACAGGAAGAGAATCGATCGCTGCGGCCGCGGCTCCTGGAGAGCGAATGCCTCGGCGATCTCGAGCAGGAGAGCGACACCGCTCGCGTTGTCGTAGGCGCCGTTGTAGACGGAGTCTCCGTCGACGGGCGGACCGATGCCGAAGTGATCGAAGTGCGCCGTGTACAGCACGGCCTCGGCGCGGCGCGCGTCGTGTGCTCCGCGCACGATGCCGATCACGTTCGATCCCTGGAACCGGCGCGCGCGCCCGTGCGCGCGCAGCTGCATCGTGATGCCGGTGGCGACGGGCTGGAAGTCGCGTCGTGCGGCGCGCACGTAGAGCTCGTTCAGGTCGAGGCCGACGGTCGCGAGCAGGACGCGCGCGGCGTCGAACGTGATCCAGCCCTGCGCCTCCAGTGAGGAGTCCGCGGTGTCGGGAGGCAGCGCGAGCTGCTCGCCGGTCCACGAGCTGCGCACGACCGACCACGGATAGCCGGCGCCCTGGTCCGTATGCACGATGACGACCGCGGCGGCGCCGCGTCGCCGCGCCTCTTCGATCTTGTACGTGTATCGGCCGTAGTAGGTCATGGCATCGCCATCGAAGATCAGCGACTGGCCGGGCGGTGCGGGCGGATCGTTGCTGAGCACGAGCACGACACGTCCGCGCACGTCGCGGCCCTTGTAGTCGTCCCAGTCGTACTCGGGCGCGCGCACGCCATAGCCGGCGAAGACCAGCTCGGCCTTCACCACGGCGGAGTCCGCGCCGCTGTCGAGCCAGAGGATGGCGTCGTCCGGGAAGCGGAGCGTCCCGGCGGAATCGCCGGCGGCGTAATCGATGGCGGTGCGTCGCGGATCCGGCCGCCAGCCGAGGAGCGGCACCGTCTGGAAATAGCCGCCGCGCAACGGCTCGATCCCGGCGCGCGTCAGCTGGCTCGCGATGTAGCGCGCGGCGAGCGTGGCGCCGCGGCGGCCGGGCGCGCGGCCCTCGAGCGCGTCGTCCGCGAGGAACGCGAGGTGGGCGCGGATCTGCTCCGCCCGGATCGTCGCGGCGGCGTCCTGGGCGGCCGCGCCGGCCGCGGGCAGAAGGAGGAGCAGCAGCAGCAGCGCGGTTCGGAGCGCGGCCGCGCTCGAGCGGTGACGGCGGCGGCAGCGACGATTCACGCGCTCAGCCGCCCGTGACCCGCTCGGCGGCCTGGCGGAGCTCGGGCAGGGTGCGCGCATGGTTCTGGTACTCCGGCAGTCCCCGCGCCATCTCGCTGTCGTACGCGTCGAGGAACCGGCGATAGTAGCTCCGTGCGGCAGCGGCATCGTTCGCGAGCTCCGCCGCCTCGCCTGCGACGGCGAGTCCGAGCAGGTGGTCCGGACTGCCGGTGAGGATCCGCTCGGCCGTCGTCCGCGCCGCGTCGTAGTTCCCGGCGACCACGTGGATCGTGGCGAGGTGGAACAACCCGTCGTCATCGAGCGGAGCGGCCATGTCGTAGGCCTGTACGGCCATGGGCGCGAACCGCAGCGCCTCCGCGGTGTCGCCGCGCTCGTGCGCGGTCATGACGCGCTCGAAGAGCCGGTCCGCGTTCTCGCGCGGTGTGCCCGTGAGCGGCGGCGGCGTCCCGGTCGCACCGGCCGGCGCGAACGGCGCCTGCGCGGTACCGGCGTCGCCATCCATCAGCATCGGTACGAGCAGGATCACGACCAGGAGCAGGAGCACGCCGCCCGCGATGTACCACGGCAGGTTCGGGTTGCCGCCGCGGTCCTTCGCTCCGGCCCGCACGACGGCGCCGCACTGGGTGCAGAAGCGGGCGCCTGGCACGAGGTTGGCCCGGCACTCCGGGCAGCGGCCGGGCTCGAGCGAGCTGCCGCACGATGGGCAGAACCGGCCGTCAGATTCCGTTCCGCAATTTGCGCATTTCATGCGGTGAGAATAGGCAGCCCGGCCGGGTGCGGGAAGAGGATGGGAGACGTAAGTTGGCGATATGAGTGAAGCGAGGAAGAGACCGGACGCGCGCACGCCTGCGGAGCCCCCGCCGCAGCCGCCGGTGCCCGTCGCGGATTTCCGGAAGCCGCCGGGCGAGGAGACCGAGGACGAGAAGCTGCTCGCGCGGGAGCACCGGCCGGAGCGCCGGCGCGAGCCGACCACCGATTCGTGGCGCGTGTTCCGGATCATGGGCGAGTTCGTCGAGGGCTTCGACACGCTCGCGCGGATCGGCCCGGCGGTGAGCGTGTTCGGCAGTGCACGCACCACGCCCGACCAGCCGGACTACGCCGCCGCGGAGGAGACGGGCCGGCTGCTGGTGCAGGCCGGCTTCGCAGTCATTACGGGCGGCGGGCCGGGCATCATGGAGGCGGCGAACCGGGGTGCGGCGCTCGCCGGCGGGATCTCGGTCGGGTGCAACATCGAGCTGCCGTTCGAGCAGGGCATGAACCAGTACGTCCGGACCGCCATCAACTTCCGCTACTTCTTCGTGCGCAAGACCATGTTCGTGAAGTACGCGGAAGGGTTCATCATCTTTCCGGGCGGGTTCGGCACGATGGACGAGCTGTTCGAGGCGCTCACGCTGATCCAGACGGGCAAGGTCCGCAACTTCCCGGTCGTCCTCTTCGGCTCCGAATACTGGCGCGGCCTGCTCGACTGGCTCCAGACGACCATGCTGCGCGAGGGTCGCATCAAGGAGCCCGACCTCGACCTGCTCGTCATCACGGATTCGCCGGACGTCGCCGTGAAGACGGTGCTCGACTGCTATACCGAGAGCTGTACGGAGGCGGAGCGGTTGTCCGAGGGCGCACAGCTCGGCCGCGGCGGCATGCGCCAGGACCGGCGCGCCGACGACCGCAGCATGTTCGGCTGAAGGACGCCAACGGAGAACACGACGACATGGGCAAGAGCCGATACCTGAAGGGTGCGCGCATCGCACCCGACCCGATCACGGCCGGGATGGATGCCGCGGACCTGGTCGATGCCGCGCTCCTCGCCTACAACGGCGGCCGGCTCCGCGAGGGCTGCCGGCTCTTCACCCAGCGGATGCTCGACGACGATGTCACCGTGGGCGTCACGCTCACGGGCGCGCTCACGCCCGCGGGGCTCGGCATGAGCGCGCTCGTGCCGCTCATCGAGGCCGGCTTCATCGACTGGATCATCTCGACCGGCGCCAACCTCTACCACGATACGCATTTCGGCCTCGGCCTCGAGATGCGCCAGGGCAATGCCCACGTCTCCGACATCGCGCTGCGAGAGCAGGAGGTCGTCCGCATCTACGACATCTTCTTCGACTACTCCGTCCTGCTCGACACGGACGCATTCTTCCGCCGCATCATCCGCGAGCCCGAATTCCAGCGGAGCATGTCGACGGCCGAGTTCCACTGGCTCGCCGGGAAGTACGTCGCCGAGCGCCAGAAGGCACTCGGCCAGACGGGCCGATCGCTGCTCGCCTCCTGCTGGGAGTACGACGTGCCCGTCTACACATCCTCGCCCGGTGATTCCTCGATCGGCATGAACGTCGCCGCCGGCGCGCTCCAGGGACTGAAGCTCCAGTACGATGTGAACGCGGACGTCAACGAGACCGCCTCCATCGTGCTCGACGGCAAGCGCCGCGGCGGGAAGAGCGCCATCGTGATCTTCGGCGGCGGCTCGCCCAAGAACTTCGCGCTCCAGACCGAGCCACAGATCCAGGAGGTCCTCGGCATCGAGGAGAAGGGGCACGATTATTTCCTTCAGTTCACCGATGCCCGGCCCGACACCGGCGGCCTGTCGGGCGCCACGCCGGCCGAGGCCGTGAGCTGGGGCAAGGTCGACCCCGACCGGCTCCCGGACGCCGTCGTCTGCTACACGGACTCGACCATCGCACTCCCCCTGCTCACCGCGTACGCCCTCACCCGTCACGCGCGGCGCGAGCCGAAGCGGCTCTACCGCCGCCGCGACGAGATGCTGCAGCGCCTCCGCGACGAGTACGCCCGGTCCGCACGCAACGAGGCGGCGCAGGACAAGACGCGGCACGAGACTCTCGAGGACACGACACTGGAACGCGTGCGCTGAGCCGGCGCGGCCGGTGTCACATCCCGGCTCCGCCCGGCGTTCTTGCGGCAGGGGTGCCGCCGTATAACATTGTTCGCACCCAAACCAACCTGTGGCGATGATGTAGCTGTCGATCGGGCGCGAGTTGCGCAGTTTTCCGCCCGTATGCATAACGGTATCCATAGATCTCGGCCGCGTTCGTTCGGCGCGCAGAGGGGCTGTACCCATCGCCTGAGCTTTCCGGCGCCAGGCCACGGCGCCTCGTTTCTCACAGATGGAGGGACTCCATGAGCTGGAAACACCGGGGCAGCAGAGCGGTCATGCTGGTGGCGATCCTGGTCGGCTGGTCGCTGGCGGCGGAACCGCTGCGGGCGCAGGCGACCGGAACGATCGCGGGCACGGTGACGTCGGCGACGACGCGTCAGCCTGTCGCGGCCGCTCAGATCCAGGTGGTGGGCACCACTCTGCAGACGGTCACGAACAACGACGGCCGGTATTCGATCTCGGGGGTTCCGGTCGGTGAGCGCACGGTGCGGGTGGACATCATCGGCTACTCGCGCCGGGAGTCGACGGTCACGGTGACGGCCGACCAGACGACGACGGCGAACTTCGAGGTGTCCATTTCGGCGATCGAGCTGGAGCAGATCGTGGTGACGGGCACGGCGGGCGCGCAGTCGAAGCGCGAGCTGGGCGTCTCGGTGGGCACGATCAACGTCGGCGGGCGTCTGGAGGTGGCGCCGATCACGAGCGCGACGGAACTCCTGACGGCGCGGACGCCGGGCCTGTCGCTGATGGCGAACAGTGGCCAGACGGGTGCGTCGTCGAACATCCGGATTCGCGGCGCGGGCTCGCTCAGCGGCGGGTACGCGCCGGTTTTCTATGTAGACGGGATCCGGATCGAGAGCGGCAACATGGAGGCGGCGAGCACGTACCAGGGCGGTACGGCGCTCGACTTCCTGAATCCGGAGGACATCGAGAGCATCGAGGTGATCAAGGGTCCGGCGGCGTCGACGCTGTACGGCGCGGAGGCCGCGAACGGCGTGATCCAGATCATCACGAAGAAGGGTCGCCGCGGCGCGGGCGGTGCGCAGTGGACGGCGAGCTTCGAGTACGGCGAGAACGAGTGGGACAAGAGTGTCTCGGGCGACAACTACACGACGTATCGGCGTTGCACGGTGGCGAACCAGTCGTCGAACAGCTTCCCGGGGTGCCAGGTCGTGGCCGGCAACCGGGATCCGGCGACGCTCCAGTGGTGGGGCAAGGACTCGGACGGCGACCCGGTGCTGATGTCGGGCATCCCGGAGCGCGACATCATCCGGATTCCGGGCTCGCAGGAGTTCATCCTCAGGGATGACCCGCTGTTCCGGCACCCGTGGGCGTTGCGCACGGGCACGGCGACGGACTTCAACGCGTCCGTCCGCGGCGGTACGGGCACGATGGGCTACTTCCTGTCGTTCAACAAGAACGACGAGGAGGGCGTGTACTTCAACAACTTCGCGAACCGGATCGGCGGTCGCGGCAACTTCGACATCGAGGTCGGCCCGACGCTGAACCTGGCGACGCAGTTCAGCTACACGCGGACGCACCTGCAGCAGCCGCTCAGCAACAACGCGTCGAACGGTCTGATCCGGAACGCGATGCGCGGGCGTGCGCGTGCGCAGTCGGCGCCGTGGGAGCCGGGGTTCCTCGGCTTCAGCCCGCAGGTGACGAACGAGTTCGACCGGCAGAACCGGATCGAGCGCATGACGATCGGCGTGACGGGCAACTGGTCGCCGTTCGACTGGCTGCGGAACCGGCTGACGCTGGGCCTCGACCGGCAGACCTATCTCGAGACCGACTTCACGCGGCAGGACACGACGGGCCGGGCCCCGTGGGGCCAGATCTCGGCGACGGGCGTGATCGATCACGAGATTGGCGGGGTGCACCGCTGGACGGTGGACTACGCGGGTACGGTCGACGCGCGGCTCACCGAGCAGCTCAACTCCGCGTTCTCGGCGGGCATGCAGCTGAACGCGCGCAAGCGGCGCGACTTCTTCGCCGAGGGCGAGGGCCTGGTGGCGAACAACCTGAACCTGGTCGGCGCGGCGGCGACGCGCGATGCGGACGAGTCGCAGTCGGAGCAGACGTCGCTCGGTTTCTTCTTCGAGGAGCGGCTCGGCTGGCGGGACCGCCTGTTCGCGACGGCCGCACTGCGCTTCGACGACAACTCGGCGTTCGGCTCCGAGTTCGAGATGGTCGTCTATCCGAAGGCCTCGCTTTCCTACGTGATCTCCGAGGAGGACTTCTTCAACCTGCCGTACACGGAGGAGCTGAAGTTGCGCTTCGCGTGGGGGCGGGCGGGCAACGCGCCGGATCCGTTCACGGCCGACCGCACGTACACGAGCGGCCAGGGGGTGGTCAGTGATGCACTCGTGAACACGCTCACGATCTCCGAGTTCGGGAATCCGAAGCTCAAGGCCGAAACCGGACAGGAGTGGGAGACCGGGTTCGATGCGTCGCTGCTCGGCGGCCGCGCGGGCATCGAGTTCACGTACTACAACCAGAAGACGGTGGACGCGTTGATCAGTGTGCCGGATCCCGGCTCGACGGGCTTCACGGGCAGCCACCTGGTCAACATCGGCGAGCTCGCGAACAGCGGCATCGAGCTGCTGCTCACGGGCACGCCGGTCTCGCGCTCGAAGTTCGCGTGGGACGCGACGCTCGCGTTCTCGACGAACCACAACGAGCTCGTCTCGTTCAACGGCGCGCGGGAGGAGCAGATCTTCGGATCGTTCGCCGACGTGCAGCGTCACCGCGAGGGCTATCCGCTGGGCGGCTTCTGGGCCGTGGACGTGGAGCGGGACGCGAACGGACAGCCGGTCGTGCGGGACAACAACGGCAACATCATCGCGAACCCCGTGCTCGACGCGCCGGGTCAGAGCGTGACGGTGCTGAACAGCTGCCGGTGGGCGCCGAGCGACCCGACCTGGGACCGCGAGGCGGAGTGCGACGACATCTACATGGGTCCGTCGCGGCCGACGCGTGAGGCGGCGTTCACGAGCACGTTCACGCTGTTCAACGATTTCCGCATCTACACGATGTTCGACTACCGTGGCGGCCACTACCAGTGGTGCGCCGCGTGCTCGCTCGGCACGCGTGTCGACCTGAACACGTGGGAAGTCAATGCGGGCGGCACACCGCTCGAGCCGAACATCACCGTGGCCGATGTGCTGGCGATGCGCTCGCTCCAGACGAAGAGCCACATCACGAAGGCGGACAACCTCAAGTGGCGCGAGCTGTCACTGACGTGGTCGATTCCCCCGCGCTGGACCCGCGCGCTGCCGGACAGCCGCTTCTCGCTCACGCTCTCCGGCCGCAACCTGGCGCTCTGGACGAAGTACAAGGGGAAGGGCGACCCGGAGGTGCAGTTCGACCCGAACTCGACGTTCAGTATGCTCGACTACGCCGCGACGCCGCAGACGCGCCGTCTCTCGGCTTCCATCCGGGTTTCTTTCTGAGGAGGCGCAACATGATCCGCAAGTTCAGAATGTGCGGCGTGTGCGCCGCCGGAGTGCTGCTCGTGGCGAGCGCGTGCAACGTCAACGATCTCCTCGACGTGAACAACCCGCAGGAGATCCCGATCGATCAGCTCGATGACCCGAAGCTGCTCGATGTGCGGTTGAACGGCGTCATCGATGCGTTCACCGGCGCATACGTCGGGTCGATCATGCAGTACGCGAACTTCCCGACCGACGAGCTGGTCACCGGCCTCAACTGGGAGGACTACGCGCGCGCGAACCAGCGAATCATCAGTTACCTCGAGGGGCCGACCACGCAGATCTTCGAGAACCTGAGCCGGAGCCTGCGTCTGGCGGACGGTCTCGCGATCCACATCAAGGAGTGGGCGGCGGAGGATCCGAACGCGGACTTCGATGACGAGCTCGCGACCACGCTGATCTACGCCGGCTACAGCGCGCTCGTGCTGGCGGAGAACACGTGTCAGGCCGTGATCTCGCCGGACCCGGACGAGCCGAGCGGCGAGGTGCTCGACCCGCTCCAGACGTTCGCGGTCGCAATTCCGTACCTGGAGGAGGGCCTGAGCGTGGCACAGGCCGCGGGCGAAGCCGACCTGGCGAATCTCGCACTGACGGGGCTGGCGCGGGCGCACCTGGGCCGGGGCGAGTGGGCCGAGGCAGCGAGTTATGCGGGCCAGGTCACGTCGGGCTTCGATTGGTGGTTCGACTACGCCGATCTGCCGGGCGGGCGCAACCCGCTCCAGGGCACGAGCCACGGCGGCAACTTCACGCACGGCATCCACCCGAACTTCACGGGTGTGCATCCGAGCTTCGATGGCACGGGGTTCACGTTCCGAAACGACAACGTGATCGCGCCGCAGACCGATCCGCGGATCCAGCACCTGCCGACGGATGCGACTGGGCACAACGGCCTGACGCCGCTCTACAAGTTCATCCAGGGTCTGCGCTACAGCCAGTACACGGGCGAGACGATTGCGCCGCAATCGGCCACGTGCCCGAACTGCACGGGTACGGATCCGGACGACATGATGCTGCTGGCGGAGTTCGAGACGGACGTGCTGATGGCGGACTACGTGGAGGCGCAGCACCATCTGCACGAGGCGCTCGCGATGCAGCCCGGCAACGAGGCGGCGGTGCTCGCGTTCGTGAATGCGCGCCGGGCGGTGGGCAATCAGGCGCCGGTCGTCCTGACGGGTCAGGCGCTCATCGATGAGCTGCGCAATCAGCGTGCGCGGGATCTGTTCATGGGCGGCTTCCGGCTCGCCGATCTGCGGCGGTGGACGCGGTTCGATGCGGGGAACGGCCCGTTCGCGGGCGGCAGCTACTTCCCGGTCGGGCAGCACCCGAACTTCCCGGTGTGGTCCGATTACGAGGCGTGGACGTGTTTCCCGATCCCGCTCAGTGAGTACGAGGGGAACGAGAACCTGACGAAGCCGGCCGATCCCAACGTTCCGCCGGGCATCTGAGGACAGCAGTCGAGGGATGGGGTGGGCGGCACCGGGCCGCCCACCCTTTTCTTTCACGGGGGTCGCCGCCATCCTGTAACATGGTGCCGCACGTGGACGGCCCCGCACGCGGGCCGCAGCTCTCAGGCGCCGCTGCCGCACGCTGTGCCTGCCTTCTGGTCGCGCTCATCTCGACATCCGCTCCCGCGGTCCGGGCGCAGCAGATCAGCGGACACCTCCGGGACGTGGTAACGGACGGGCCGATATCGGTCGGTGTGATGTCGCTGCTCGGGTCCGACAGCACGGTCATCGTGAGCGTGGTCACGGATGTGTCGGGCTTCTGGAGGCTGGAGGTCCCGGGCGCGGGCACGTACTACGTAGTAGCCGAGCGGCTCGGCTACCAGTCGTGGGTTTCGGGACCGTTTTTCGTTGCGGCCGACGACCGGCTCACTGCCGTGTTCCATCTTCGTGCCGCGCCGGTTGCGCTCGAGGCGATCGAGGTCGAGGCGACGGCGGTGCGAAGATATCTCGAGTACCACGGCTTCTTCGAGCGGCAGCGCGCGAATTTCGGCCACTTCGTGACGCCGGCCGACATCGAACGGCGCCAGGCCGCGCGGGTCACGGACCTGCTCACGGGCATCCCGGGCGTTCAGCTGATGCGGGCGGAGGGCGGCGCGGGCCCGGCGCAGATCCAGCTGCGCGGCAGCAGCCTGTCACAGGGCGGCGCGTGCCGGCCGCGCGTGTTCGTGGACGGTGTGATGTACAGCCGCGGCGACTCGCGTCCGGTCCGGTTGCGTGATAGCGATGCCACGGAACGATCGGTCGACGACCAGATCCGGCGGCTGGAGCAGTCCACGGGTCTGGACGACATCGGTCACCCATCGACCATCGCGGCCATCGAGGTATACCGCAGTGCCAGCCAGGTGCCGGTGCAGTTCGGCGGGTCGAGCGTGGAGACACTGTGCGGCGTGATCGTCGTGTGGACGCGCACCGGCCGCATGCGTACCGAGCGCTGACGGCTGCGATCACAGCGAGCGCAGGAAGATCAGCACATACTCCTGCTGGAGCCAGGGCAGCCGGGCGAAGCGATCGCGGATCGCACGCGCCTCGCCGCCGTGAGCCAGGATGGCATCGCGCAGATCGATCGCGCGGCCGTCGTGCAGGTAGAAGCTGCGGTGCTGGAGCCCCATGAGCATGGCGGTGCGCAGCTCGGTCGGGTCGGCATCGAACGCGCACACGTTCGCGAGGCCGGGACCCAGATCGTGCAGCAGGAGGTCGGAGTAGAGCTGCACGGTGCGGCGACTCAGAGCGGGCACGGCGTGCGATCCCGTCTGCATCGTCGGAGTGTGGCACTGCGTGCAGCCGACATTCTCGAACAGTCGGCGGCCGCGCGCAACGCTGTCCGTCTGCGCCGGCGAGCGCGGGGCCGCGGGCGCGGTCGGTGCCAGGAAGCGCACGAAATCGGTGAGCAGGGTGACGACGGCCGAGTCGACCTCGGGCTCGGGAGCGGGATCGGTTCCCGACGGAGCGGGTGCGCCGTTCACGAGGTCGCGCTCGTCAGCGCGTGTCGTGAGACCCATCTCGAGCCGGAGCGCGCTGCGCGTGAAGTCCTCGAGAGTCGCCACGTCGGCCTTGCGGCCGAAGCGTGCAAGTCGCCCATCCGGTCCGAGCGCAGCGCGGCCGGAGATGCCGTCGCCGTCGCGGTCGTCGGGATCGGCGCGCGCAGTGATCACGTCTTCGGGTATCGCCTCGACGAGCCCGAGGCCGAACAGGAACGTCGGCAGGAAGCGGCCGTGCTCGGAGGCGCTCGCCGGGCCGGTCTCGCGCTGGATGCCGGCCGCGCGCAGCAGTGGCGTCGCCTGGGTGCGGACGTTCTCGCCGCCCTCGGTACGGAGCAGATCGCAGCGGCCGGCCTCATCCGTGCGGGTGGCCTTCACGACGCGCTCGAAGCCGGTCGTACCACCCTCGGCCGGCACGGTATGGCACGCACTGCACTGATTCTCGTTGAAGGCGGGACCGAGACCGTCTTCCTGGGTGAAGATCCGGTTGAAGAGTGCCTTGCCGGCGAGGAACCGGGCCGTGTCGGTCTCGCTGAGCGCGGGCAGCGGCGCCCCCGGCTCGCCGACGACCGGCGGAGTGCCGGAGTCGCACGCGACCACGAAGAGGGCGAGCACCGGGGCGCCCGAACGCAACGCACGAAAACGCGAGGACGGATGACGAGAGTGAGCACGAGGGGAATGCACAGTGACGTGCGCATCCGGCGCTTCTGCCGGGTGCGACGGCCGTCGGCCCTGCTCCGGGTCTGGGCGATCGCCGCCGTTGCCGTGGGAGTGCTCGCGGCGGCATCGTGCACGGGCGACTTCCACCTGTCGGCCTCGAACCTCGAGATCGGTCCCGATCCGGCGGTGCCGGGCGATACCGTGGTTGCGACGTTCCTCCTGAGCCTCATTCCGACGCAGAGTCACACGATCATCGTCATGATCGACGACACGGAGCACATGCGCGTGACGAGCGATCAGGCGCCGCTGATCCCGGTGATCCTCGAGCTCGGCGCTGCCGCCGACCTGATTGCGCAGTACGGTACGGGTGATCACACGATCTACATCCTGGTGAACGCGAACGAGGACGATGAGCGGACGCGGACGCAATCCGTCGGGTTCCGCCTCAACGCCTCCTGAGGAGCACATAATGTCGCGGCTGCTCATCACCATCGTGCTCGTGGCACTGACCAGTGCCGCGTGCGCGCGCCGACAGTATGACACTCCAGACACCGCGCCGGCACTGCCTGACAGCATCTTCGTGGACGCGTACAACGACCACTTCTACGACGCCCGTGTGCATGCCGTGTACGCCGGCGGGCAGCGCCGGTCGCTCGGTACGATCGCGGGCAACGGCGGCCACACGCGCGTCGCACTCGTGTGGGAGCCGCACGCACTCGTCTTCGAGATCGACTTCATCATCAGCGGGCTCACGTACGTCTCGCAGCCGATCGACGTCACGCGCGGCGAGATCGTGGAAGTGCGCCTGCCCCCCAACATCGACCAGTCCGGCTTCTTCAGAAGGGTGCGAAGGAGCTGACTCACTCGCTCCCGCCGCGCCGCGTCCAGATGACGACGACGCCGCAGCCGGCGTTCGGTCCATTGAACTCGGAGGGGACCTCCGCGGGAGAGCGGTAGACCTCGATCGCCTGAATGTCGGCTGCGGGCACGAGCTCGTCGACCACAGCCGGTTCGCCTCCCGCCTCGAGCAATCCGCCAGCGGATACGAGATGCCGGTCGACATAGACCATGGGCCAGCAGCCCGGCCTGGTGAACCATACCGCCCGGCCGCGAATGCCCGTGGTCGGCTCGGCTATATGAGCGCCCGCAACGCCGAACAGCAGATCGCTCACGAGCCGCGGCCGGCGCCGCTCCATCAGCTCCGGCGTGATGAAGTACCCGCCTGTCTCCATCTGCCGCCGATAGAACCCCTCGACCTCCAGATGGAACGCGCGTGACTCCGCCATGACGACGAGCGGATCCAGCTGGACGGCCTCCGGCACGAGCGAGATCTCGAGGATCGCGAGGCGGCCGCGCGCGATCTCGAGGGCCTCGCCCGGGAGTGGTCGATAGCCGAGTGCGTCGGCCGACAGGACGTACCTGCCGGGAAGCGGCGCATGGACGCGGAAGAAGCCGCGGTCGTCGGTGATTCCGTTCGCCACGGCCTCACCCGACGCATCACGGATCGTGATCGCCACGGCGCGGACGGGGACGCCGGATTGGCGATCGGTCAGGATCCCCTGCACGCCCTGGGCGCCGGTGCGCTCGCGGACTTGCGCCGGCATCGCCCGTTCACCGGCGCCGGCGGGCAGCTCGATCGTGAGGTCCACTGCGCGATGCTCCGGCTGGGCGAACGCGACCTGAGCCGGAGCGCCGCTGCGGGCGAGCAGCGATGCGCGGATCGTGACGACCTCATCGACCGGGACGCCGCATGCGATGTAGCGGCCGGCGGTGTCGGTACGGACCTCGAACCACCGATCGCGCGCTTGCACGACCGGCT
>DASUSS010000069.1:0-95137 GCA_036374995.1 Longimicrobiales bacterium
GGAGCTGCCGCCTTCCGCCCGCGCGAGCGCGCAGGCTCGGCCCGTGCGGCTTCCGGCCCGACCGCCTTCTCCACCGCCGGCGCCCGGCGCGCCGCGGCACCGCCGGCCTTCGCTGCCCGCCGCGGCGCTGCCGCCTTCTTCCCGGCCGCCTTCCCGGCCGGCGTCCGGCGCGCCGGTGCCTTCTTCGCGACCGCTTTCCGCACCGCCTTCTTCGGCGCCTTCCTGGCCGCCTTCCGCGCACCCTTCTTCGCCGGTGCCTTTTTCGCCGGCGCCCGCTGCGCCGACCGCCCGGGCCGGGTCGACCGCTTCTTCGCCGGCGCCTTCCTCGCCCCGGCCTTGCGCGCCGCCTTCTTCGGCGCCGCCTTCTTCGTCGCCTTTTTCGTCGCCTTCTTCGTCGCCTTTTTCGTCGCTGTCTTCTTCGACGGCGCCTTCTTCGTCCCGGCCTTCTTCGATACACCCTTCTTCGTCGCCCCCGCGGGCGACTTCTTCGAGGCCGGCTTACGTCCGGCCGCGCCGCCCTTCGCTTTCTTCACGCTCTTCTTCCCCACCGCCTTCCTGGCCTTCTTGCTGGCACCGCGCCCGGCTCCGGCCGCACTCGCACTGCGCCGTTTCGCCGTGCCGGACCGATTCGTCGCCGACTTCTTCCCTGCGCGTCCGCCCTTAGACGTGGCCTTTCGGGCCATGGTCACCTCCCGGTACGCCGGCCATGGGGGACTGCCCGGCTGGTAGATCCCTGGATCAGGCGCGCTGGAGCACCCACGCGGAGTCGCGATGCGACGTCTCGCCGTCGACGCAGACGACGTAACGACTGCCGCTCCAGATCGACGCGGAGCCGTACTCGCCAAGCTTGTTCACCGCGTAGAACGCGACATCGAAGTTCGGCCTGCCGCCCTCATCCAGCAGGCGTCGCTCCACCGTCCAGCGGACGATCCGGCGGCACGCCTCCAGACACGCGTCCGTCGGCTTCGCCCCCGCCCGCATCGCCTCCACCACCACGTGCGAGCCGCAGGTCTTGATCACCGCCTCGCCCCGCCCGGTCGCGCCTGCCGAACCCACATCGTTGTCCGTGTACAGACCGGCACCGATGAGCGGGGAATCGCCGATCCGTCCCGGCAGCTTGTAGAACAGACCGCTCGTCGTAGTGACACCGGACAGGTTGCCCTCCCGGTCGACCGCACTGCAGTGGATCGTGCCCATCGGTCGCACACCATCGTACGACATGCCCTCCGCCGCCGCGGCACCGCCCGGCTCGCGCGTGAAATCCCGGACCCGCTCCCCCGATTCCGACGGCAGCAGCCAGTCATCATCCGGCGAGAGGCGCGCCCGCAACTCCAGCCAGCGCTGCCGCGCGGCTTCCGTCAGCAGCACTTCGTCCGCCGGGAATCCCATCGCGCGGGCAAAGCGACGGGCTCCGTCGCCGACCAGGACCACGTGGTCCGTGTACCGCATGACCGCCACCGCCACCAGCGACGGCGTCTTCACGCCTTCCAGAGCCGCCACCGCCCCCGCCCCCCGCGTCGGACCGTGCATCACCGACGCATCGAGCTGGACGACGCCCTCCTCGTTCGGCAGACCGCCGTATCCGACCGTCATGTCGGATGGGTCGGCCTCGACGATGTTCACGCCACGAACGACCGCTTCGAGGGTGTCACCACCGGTCCGGATGACTTCGATCGCCCGCGACACGGCCTCGCTGCCGTTGTCGCTCGCGACGGCCACCGGCAGGGTCCGGGACCGGTGTACCGACGGGGCACCGGTGGAGGCCGGGGGCACCGCCGAAAGTCCACCGAAGGGGAAGCTCCCGACCGCAACGGCACCGATTCCGGCACCCGTAGCACGTTTCAGAAACTCGCGGCGGGAGGTCATCGTGGGCTCCTGGACGTCGAAACGGACGGCGTTTCGCAGGCAGGAAGATACGCGCGTGCACGCACGCGCGCCACAGAAACGTGTCTGGGTGCGGCTATCTCGAGGTCCGGCGTTTAGTTGCGGATTCTCAGGCGCGCGATCGTCCGACCTGATCGAGGTGGTAGCGGGCGAGCTTCTCGTACAGCGTCGCACGGGAGATGCCGAGTGTCCGCGCGGTGCGGGACCGGTTGCCGCGATGATGGGCGAGTACCCGGGCGATGTGGCGGCGTTCGACCTCCTCGAGGGACAGCTCCGCCTCGCGGCCGGCATCGTGAGTCGTGCCGTTGCCGACGATCTCGGGCGGCAGATGCGCGGGAAGGATCTCATCGGAGGCGGTCGACAGGAGCAGGACGCGCTCGAGGACGTTGCGCATCTCCCGGATGTTGCCGGGCCAGCTGTACCGGACGAGCGTATCGAGTGCCTCGGACGTGAGCCGGGCGGGCCCGCGGCCGAGCCGGCGGCGCAGGTCGAGGAGGAGCCGCAGGGCCAGGTCGGCGATCTCGTCGCGGCCTCGCTCGCGGAGCGGCGGCAAACGGAGCGGCAGGACGTTGAGCCGGTAGTAGAGGTCCTCGCGGAAGCGGCCGTCCCGGACGGCGCGCTCGAGGTCCGTGTTGGTGGCCGCGACCAGGCGCGCATCGACCTCGATCTCGCGCGTGCCGCCGAGTCGGCGGAACCGCTGGCTTTCGAGCACCTTGAGCAGCTTGGGCTGAAGCTCGGTGGAGAGGTCGCCGATTTCGTCGAGGAAGAACGTGCCCCCGTGGGCGAGCTCGAAGAGGCCGCGCTTCTGGTCCTTCGCGTCCGTGAAGGCGCCCCTCTCGTGCCCGAAGATCTCGGAGTCGAGGAACGTCGCCGACAGGCCCGCGCAGTTGATCTCGATGAAGGGGCTCGAGGCGCGGCTGGACAGGGCGTGGATCAGCTGAGCGACCCAGCCCTTGCCGGTGCCGGTCTCGCCCGTGAGGAGGACGGTGGTGTCCGTGCGGGCGAGCAGCTCGACCTGCCGCGCGATCTCGCGCATCAGCCGGCTCCGGCCCAGCCACTCGGTCGTCCCGACATCCGCCTGCCGCTCGGCGAAGTAGCGGTAGCGACGGCGGAGACTGGCCTTCTCGAACGCCCGCTCGGACGCGGCCTCGAGGTGCGCGAGCTCGACCGGCTTCGTGAGGAAGTTCTCCGCGCCGAGCCGCATCGCCTCCACGGCCGTCTGCACGTCCGTCTGCCCCGTCAGCATGATCACGGTCGCGTCCGCATCGCGTGCGTGCAGAACCTCCAGCAGCCGCAGCCCGCTCACGCCCGGAAGGCCGATGTCGAGCAGCACCAGATCCGGCCGCTCACGCTCGTACAGCGTCATCGCGCCGTCCGCTTCCGCCGCCCGGTGCACGACCCAGCCGCGCGACTCGAAGAAGCGGCCGAGTGCGGTGAGGACCTCCGCGTCGTCATCGACCAGCAGGATCGACTGCGTCAAGGTACCGTGTGCTCCGATTCGTCGGGGATCGGCGCCGGCTTCAGGATGAGCCGCACGCGCGTCACGCGACGCTCCTCGACCTCG
Organism: Longimicrobiales bacterium; assembly: GCA_036374995.1. Lineage (GTDB taxonomy): Bacteria > Gemmatimonadota > Gemmatimonadetes > Longimicrobiales > RSA9 > SH-MAG3. Next base: position 3,449 of record DASUSS010000069.1, read on the forward strand.
TCCACGCGCAGCTCGCCCGCCCCATCATCGACGACGACGACATCCCCGGCGATCGGGACCCGACCCAGCTCGCCGAAGACGTACCCGCCGATCGTGTCGTAGTCCCGCTCCGGCAGGGCGAGCCCGAACCGCTCGTTCACATCGAAGATGCTCGCACCGCCATCGATCAGCACCTCGCCCGCATCCGTGATCTCGAAATCGGTTTCCTCTTCCGGGATGTCGTGCTCATCGTAGATGTCGCCGACGATCTCCTCCAGCATGTCCTCGAGCGTGACGAGCCCGTCCGTCCCGCCGAACTCGTCCAGCACGATCGCCATGTGCACGCTCTTCGTGCGCAGCTCCGGCAACAGCTCGCCGATGCGCTTGGTGTCCGGCACGAAGTACGGCTCGCGCACGAGTCTCGCGAGATCGAACTCGACCTCATCGGCGCCTTCGCGCGTGATGTGCGTGAGCAGGTCCTTCACGAGCAGCACGCCCGTGATGTCATCGATCGATTCCGCATACACCGGAATCCGCGAATGACCCTCCTCCGCCACGAGCGCGAGCGTCTCCGCACGCGTCGCCGTGACCGGCAGCGCAACGATGTCGCGCCGCGGCGTCATCACCTCGCGCGCGAGCGTATCGCGCAGGTGATAGACACCGAGCAGCATCTGCTCCTGGTCCGACTCCACCGTCCCTTCCGGTGCCTGCTCGACCAGCAGCCGGATCTCCGGCGCCGCGTGTGGCGCCACGGCACTGCGGCCGAGCATGCGCAGCAGGACCGCGGCCGTCCGCGAGCTGAGCCAGAGCAGCGGTCGGAGGATGCGGCCGATCAGTCGCGTCGGACCGAGCGTGCGCAGCACGACCCGCTCCGGCTCCTGCGCCGCGAGCAGCCGCGGGACCCGCTCCCCGAGCGAAGCGTGCAGCCAGCCCACGAGCAGGAGCGTGACGGCCGTGGCCAGAACGTGGGCCGTGAGGGACGTGTCGCCCGGGACCGCGATCGAGCCCAGCCGGTCGACGATCAGGCCGTGCAGGGACGTCTCCGCGATCCAGCCGATCCCGATCGTCGCCAGCGCGCTGCCCAGCCGCGCTCCGGCCAGGAACGCGTCCGGCGCATCCAGCTCGGCCAGCACGCGCTGCGCGCGCTTTGCTCCGCCCCGCGCCAGCGGCTCCAGCCGCGAACGACGCGCCAGGCTGAACGCGGACCGGGCCGCAACGAGATAGCCGTTGATGCCGATCAGCGCCAACACCGCGATGAGCTTCAGAACTGTACTGGCGGGGTCCATGGTGCGGGGTTCAGGAATCGCGTGCGACCACCCGGGCGGGCAGCCGCACGCAGCGGCTCACGCCGCGGTCGCGTCCTCGTGCGCGAGCGCCGTGTGCTCACGGCCGTGTGGAATGACCGGCTGGCAGAAACGCAGACCGGCCTCCCGTAGCTGAGCCAGCTCCTGCGCGCTCAGGTCCGGGTGCCGATCCTTCATGAAGTCGAGGGTATCATCCATCCACGCCATCTGATCGTCACGCTCGGCGCCCAGCACGCCGCACTGGCGAATCGCGCTGAACAGCTCGTCGCGCGCACGATCCAGGACTGTCGGTGGAGCAGCATTGTTGCGGGGGGCGGAACGGCTCTTCCTGGGCTCACGTCTCTTTCGCGCCAACGGGCAACCTCCTTCCATGCCTCGGGGTTTCCTTGTCGTATCGGGCCGGCAGCGACTCGCTGCGTAACAGGCAATATAGCATGTAAATATAGCTGGATACGCGAGTGAGGCCAAGCGTGTCGGGCCACGGCGTCAGCGCCGATCCGGGACTCCGTTTGTCCCGGGACTCCAGGCCCGCTGCCCGGCCCCCGGCAGCCCGTCGAATCGGTGACACAGTCCTGTGGCCGATGTTGTGCGGATACGTCGGACGGCCACGCCAGGTCACCGCGCCACGGCGCGGAGCCACGGAGCCACGTCGCCACGGAGCCACGCACCCATGATCCGCCAGACCCGCATCGGCCGGTACCGGATCCAGTCGGAGCACGCAGGCGAGGGCCCGCCCGTGGTGCTGCTGCACGGGCTGTCCGGATCGCATCGCTGGTGGCGGTTCACGACGCCGGTGCTGGCGCGACGGCACGCGGTTCACGTGCCGGAGCTGGTCGGGTTCGGCGGGAGCCGGGGCGGTGGCCGCCAGCCGGACATCCGGGAGATGGCGGGCGTGGTGGCCGAATGGCTGCGCGCGCTGGACCTCACGGAGTGCCGGCTCGTCGGCCACTCGATGGGCGGGCAGATCGCGCTGCACATCGCCGCGGAGCACCACATGCCGGAACGCCTTGCGCTGGTGTGTGCCTCCGGGATGCCGCGCACGTGGTCGGTGCGGGATGCGACCCGTATGGTCGCGGACGTGCTGCCGCCGCGCGCGTGGGGATCGAAGCTGTTCGTGCCGACGATTGCCGTCGATGCGGTCCGTGCCGGGCCGCGGGCGCTCCTCTTCGCGACACGGCACCTCCTGTCCGATGACGTGACGCCGCTGCTGGCGCGCATCGCGTGCCCGACGCTCCTGGTCTGGGGCGAGCTGGACCCGCTCGTCCCGCTCGAGCACGGGCGTCGCATGGCGGAGCTCATTCGGGGCGCGCGCCTCGTCGTGATCCGCGACGCGGCGCACAATCCGATGGCCGATCGGCCGGCCGAGTTCAACCGGGTGCTGCTCGATTTCCTCGACACATGACCACGCTGCGCCGACGACTGGATGCGGGCGGGCTGCGGGCGTCCTACCGCGAGGCGGGTTCGGGCCGGACCGCGATCGTCACGGCCGGCCTCGGCCTGACCAGCCGCTTCTACGAGGAGAGTTACGACGCGTTCGCCGCGGCCGGCATCCACCTCCTCGTGCCGGACCTGCCCGGCTGGGGCGAGACGCCGGGTCCGCGTACGGGTCTGACCGCCTCGGGGTCCGCGGATTTCCTGATCGCGTTCGCGCAGGCCGCAGGCGTCCGCCGCGCGGTGTGGATCGGCCACAGCCTCGGCGCGCAGGCGGTCGTGCACGTCGCCGCGCGCCGGCCCGATCTGGCCGCCGGCATCGTCCTGGCCGGGCCGACCGGTGCGCCCGGCCGCCTCGAGCTGCTCCGGCAGGCACGCGGACTGGCGGTGGAAGCGAAGCGGACGTCGTGGCAGGTGATCCGCGCCGTCGCGCGTGACTACATCCGGACCTCGCCCGTGCGTTACGTCGGCACGTGGCTGCGCCACACCAATGACTCGCTGCTGGAGCGCCTGCCCGCAGTGCAGTGTCCTGCACTCATCCTGGCCGGTGATGCCGACCCCGTCTGTCGCCCCGAGTTCATCGAGCTGCTGCGGCACCGCATGCCGCATGCGGCGATCGCCTGGATCCGCGGCGGGACCCACGCCCTGCCGCGCGGTCACGCCGAGGCGTTCAACCGCGCCGTCATCGCGTTCATCCAGAGTATCGATTCGTGAAGCGTTGCGCAGGGGCCCGACCGCTGCGCGGACGGGCCCCCGATCGCCGGCGAGTCTATCTGCGGCGCAGCTCGATCGAGCCGTTCACGGTCTGGAGCGCCAGCACCCGGCCGCCGGAGCCGACCGTGCCGCTCAGGCGACGGTTCATGAAACGGCCACGGACCTCGAGCGGGTAATCCGTCTCGATCCCGCCGGTCACCGTGCTCGCATCCACCTGCGCGTTCAGCTCGCCTGTGAATGTCACGACGATGCTGCCGTTCGTGGTCTCGAACGCGAGCTCGTCCCGCCAATCGCTGCGGCCCAGCTCGACCTCGATGTTGCCGTTGACGGTCGACGCAGTCGCGAGACCGGCCGTAGCCACGCGGACCCCGCCGTTGACCGTTTCGGCCACGGTCGTGCCCGCGAGTCCGGTCGCCTCGATCCCACCGTTCACCGTACGCGCCGTGAAGTTCACGCCGCGCGGGACCTGCACTTCCCACTGCACGCTGACATCGTTGTTCTGGACGCTGTTGCGACCGCCCTCGCCCGGGGCACACTCGTTCGGATCGCTGCCGGCGCGGTGCGGATAGACCGCGCAGATCGTGACGCCGTTCGCGTGCTCGAGCACGACCATCCGGACGTCTTCGGGATCGTTGCGCCGGCTCCGCTTCGTGACCCGTACCACCGCCTCGCCGCCGCTCGCCGCGACCGCGCGGATGCCGCCGTTCACACCCTTGATCTCGAGCGTGCGACCCGCCGGGACCGTCCCGTTCCACGCCCACTCCTGCTGCGCCGCGACCGGCGCAGCCACGATCGCCGTCGCAGCCAGTACGCCCGTGAGGATGCCTCTCGTCGTCGTCATCGGATCCGTCCTGATTCCTCGTGAATGTCCCGTTCAGCGGCCCGACGGCCGCACCAGATACACACTGCCGTTGTACGACTCCAGCTCGATCCGCGCACTGCCGCTGCCCAGCGAGATCGAGAACTCGCCATCACCCTCACTGCGTACCTGCACCGGGAACGCCGCCTCGACCTTGCCGTTCCGCGTAGCGATATCCAGCCGCGCGTTCGCACCCGCGGGCATGCTCATCGTGATGCGCCCGTTGTGCGTGCCGAGGTAGTAGTTTCCGCCGTCGCGCACGGTACCATGGTACTCGACGAGACCGTTCACGGTGCTCGCCTCGACGCTCGTCGACTCGATGCCCCGCATCACGATCGCACCGTTCGTCGTCTCCGCCGAGATGTTGCCGCGCACCGAGCTCAGATGCAGAGCCTCGTTCACGTTCGTGACCGTGACGTCGCCCTGCACGTCCTCGAGGATGATGCCGCCGGACACGGACTCCACATTGACGGGGCCGCTCACGCGGCGGACCGTGATCGAGCCCTCGACGTTCTCCAGGTCGAGACTGCCCTGCACCCCGTCGACGACGATCGGCATGTGCACGCCCTCGATCTGGATGTCGAAGCGCCGCGGCACCGTGATCTCCAGCCGGACGGGGCCGGGCCGCCCGCGAGGATTGTCGCTGTCGATGCTGACCCTCGAGCCATTACGCTCGATCTCGACGCGCGTCGCACCCGATGCGGTCGACCGCACGCGCATCGCCGCGCGGTCCCAGGTATCGATCGTGACCGAACCGTTCAGGGCGTCGATCTCGAGGTGGCCGCCCGCGCGCACCTCGAATGTCGTATCCGTCTGCTGCTGCGGAAGCGCGAGTGCGAGCGCCCCCGCGAGAATGGCCGTGATCATGTCGCCTCTATTCAGCTCTCCGCGCGCTGGACGCGCGTCGCCAATCGCAGAATGTCGACCTTCTTGCGCATCGTGTTGTCCAGTTGACGGTGCAGTCTCGGATTGCCCGGGTCCGTGGTGAGTGCTGCGCGTGCGTCCGCAATCGCACGGTCGATCGACTCCAGCGAGCGCTCGATCACTTCCACCGTTGCGGGATCGAGCCCTCCGCGGTTCTCCTCGAGTGCTGCCTCGAGCGTCGCGATGTCGTTCGCGTACTGCGGCTCCGCCTGTACAGCCACCGTGCGCACCACGGGCCCGGCTCCACCGGCGCTCTGCACCACCGTTCCCGATGCCATCACCGGGACCTCGGCTCCCCCGCGGATCATCCAGACGGCTGCGCCCGAGATCGCCATCAGGACGACGGCCGCCGCGGCGAGCTGCGGCATTGAGAAGCTGAACCGGCGCCCGGACGCGACGCCGCGCCGGGCCGCCGACCCGAACGGCCGCACCGCGGCGCTCCCGCGTCCCGTGATGGCGGCCTCGATCCCCGGCCACAGGTCGCGACCCGGCTCGACGACCGGTGCCTCGTGCGCGGTGCCGGCCACGGCGCGAAGCTCCGCCTCGATCGTACGGCAGTCCGCGCACTCGTCCAGATGGCGCACGAGATCCTGGCGCTCGGGCTCGGAGAGCGCGCCGTCGATATACTCGGAAAGTCTGTCCGTCCACGGGTCGTGCATCCGGACCCTCCTCATCTCAGATACTGGCGCAGGCTCATCCGGGCGCGATGCAGCTGCGATTTGGATGTGCCCGCAGTCACGTTCAGCAGATCCGCGATCTCCTCGTGCGTGTAGCCCTCGACATCGTGCAGCACGAACACCTCCCGTGCGCCCCGCGGCAGCGTGTCGAGCGCCGCCTCGAAGTCCATCCGCAGGTCCGGGCGGTCGCCCCGCGCGTGCAGCGGGATCACCAGCGGGTCGCCCCCGCCGAATCGCTCCCGCCGCGCGGCATGCGTCTGCCGCCGCGCAAGGACCAGGTTCACCGCGAGCCGGTACAGCCACGTCCCGAACGCCGACTCGCCCCGGAACAGCTCCAGCTTCTGCCAGGCCCGGATGAACACATCCTGCGTCAGGTCATCCGCCTCCTCCGGCGTGACCATGCGCCGGCACAGCGTGTGGATCCGCCCCGCGTGCCGCCGGTAGATCCGCTCGAACGCGACCGTGTCCCCGCCACGAGCCAGCCGGACATCCTCGCGATCGAGATCGGCGATCGTCGGAATCGTGCGTTCAGTCAGTGTGACAGCCCCCAACGTCGTCCCCCGCTCGGTTCTGCACCCTTAGACGTGCCGTCCCCGCGGATGGTTGGAAAAAAGCTGGCATCCCGTCGGACCAGGCACCAGAATTCCGAAATGGCCCCCGGGGAAATGGTCCCGGTGCGAAAACCGCCACTCCCGGGGATAATTCACTGGCCGTTCGAGCCAATTCGGAATTCTGGTGCCTGGTCCGATGAAGCTGCTGCAGATCGATGCGTTCACGTCCGAGCCGTTCGCCGGCAATCCTGCGGCCGTCTGCGTGCTGGACGACCCACGCGACGACGCCTGGATGGCGGCCGTGGCGCGCGAGATGAATCTGTCCGAGACCGCGTTCCTGGAGCGGCGCGACGGCGCGTGGGGCCTGCGCTGGTTCACGCCGGCGGTCGAGGTCGAGCTGTGCGGCCATGCGACGCTCGCGAGCGCCCACGCGCTCTGGGAGCTCCAGCTGGCCGCACCGACCGACACGCTGCGCTTCGAGACCCGCAGCGGGACGCTCACGGCGCAGCGGTCCGACGCAGGCATCGTACTGGATTTCCCGGCCGAGCCCGCCACGGCCGTCCCGTGGATCCGGCCGCTGCTCGATGCACTCGATGTGGATACCCCGATCGCGTTCGCGCGGAACCGGTTCGACTACCTCGTCGAGCTGGCCGATGCGGAGCGGGTCCGGTCGCTGCGCCCGGACATGGCGCTCCTGGCGGAGGTCCCCACGCGCGGCGTGATCGTGACGGCGCGCGGCGACACCGCGGCGTTCGACTTCGTCTCGCGCTGGTTCGGCCCGCGCGTGGGCGTGGATGAGGATCCGGTGACGGGCTCCGCGCACTGCTGCCTGGGGCCGTGGTGGTCGGAGCGGCTGGGGCTCACCGAGCTCCGGGGGCACCAGGCATCGCCGCGTGGCGGCAGCGTGGGCGTGCGCGTGCTCGGCGAACGCGTCGAGCTGATCGGCAATGCCGTGACCGTGCTGCGCGGCGAACTCGTGACCTGAAGGAGCGGACCATGGGCAGCAGGAAGAAGAGCGATGAGGAATGGCGCCGGGAGCTCGATCCCGAGCAGTACCATATCCTGAGGGAGAAGGGCACGGAGCGGCCGTTCACCGGGAAGTACGTCAGCGAGAAGACACCGGGCGTCTACCGCTGCGCCGGGTGCGGGATGCCGCTGTTCAGCTCGGACACGAAGTACGACTCCGGTTCCGGCTGGCCGAGCTTCTACGAGCCGCTGGACGGGGAGAACGTCGCCACGGAGGAGGATCGCAGTCACGGGATGCGGCGTGTCGAGGTGCTGTGCGCGCACTGCGAGTCGCACCTCGGCCACGTCTTTCCCGACGGCCCGCGTCCGACCGGACTCCGCTACTGCATCAACTCGGCATCGCTCGAGCTGGACACCTCCACCCCTCCGAAGAAGGACGACGATCGATGAACGAAGCGCGACGCTGCGCCCGTGCCGTTACGGTCCTCCTGCTCCTCGCTGCGCCAGCAGCGGCACAGAGTGCCGACCCGCTACGCACGGCACCGGAGCGCACGGGCTACCGCGAGACGACGCGCTACGACGAAGTCGTCGCCTGGCTGGAGCGGGTCGCCGCGGCTTCGCCGGTCATCCGCGTCGACACGTTCGGCTACACGCTCGAGGGCCGTGCCCTCCCGCTCGCCGTCGTCAGCCGTCTGCCGGACGCCTCGCCCGAGGCGGTCCGCGCGAGCGGCCGCACCGTCGTCTACATCCAGGGCAACATCCACGCGGGTGAGGTCGAGGGAAAGGAATCGCTGCTGATGCTGCTGCGCGAGATTACGCAGGGTAGGCACCTCCAGCTGCTCGACTCGCTCGTGCTGCTGATCGCGCCGATCTACAACGCCGATGGCAACGAGCGCGTGCTGCTGACGAACCGGCCCGCGCAGCATGGACCCCTCGGCGGCATGGGCCAGCGGCCGAACGCGCAGGGCTACGACCTCAACCGCGATCATATGAAGCTGGAATCGCCCGAAGCCCGCTCGCTCGTGCAGATGATGTCGGCTTACGAGCCGCACGTGGCCGTCGACCTGCATACCACGAACGGCACGCGACACGCCTACTACCTCACGTACTCGCCACCGCTCCATCCGAACACGCATCCCGCGATCACGTCGCTGCTGCGCGAGGACTGGCTGCCGCGGATGACCCGCACGATCCGGCAGAAGTACGACTGGGACTATTACTACTACGGTAACCTCCAGGGGCAGGGCGACGCGCGCGGCTGGTACACCTTCGACCACCGGCCCCGCTTCAACAACAACTACGTCGGCCTGCGCAACCGGATTGCGATCCTGAGCGAGGCGTACTCGTACGCCACGTTCCAGGACCGAATCACTGCGACCACGCGCTTCGTCGAGGAGATCCTCGCCTACGCGTTCGCGAATGCATCACGCATCCGGAGCACCGTGACCGAAGCCGCGAGCACGGCGCTCGTCGGCCAGCGTCTCGCACTGCGCGCCGATTACGAACGCTCGCGCGAGCCGGTCGAGATCCTGATGGGCGACGTGGTGCAGGAGCGGAACCCGTACTCCGGAGCGACGATCCTGCGCCGCACGGAGACGCGACGGCCGGAGCGCATGTACGAGTACGGCACGTTCACCGCGACGGAGACGGAGACCGTCCCGGCGGCGTACGTCCTGCTCGAGGCGCCCGCACCCGTGATGGCGAACCTCCAGGCGCACGGCGTGCAGTGGCGCCCGCTCGGCAACGCCCGCGAGCTGCGCGCCGAGACGTTCCGCATCGACTCCACAGCCGTCGCCCCCCGCGAGTTCCAGGGTCATCGCGAGCGCACCGTCCACGGCACATGGCAGAGCGGGGCAGTCAGCGCACCCGCCGACGCGATCGTGATCCCGATGGACCAGCCGCTCGCCCGCCTCCTGTTCACGCTGCTCGAGCCGCGCTCCGATGACGGGCTCGTGAACTGGAACTACTTCGATCGGACCATCGAGGCAGGCGACGGCATCCCGATCGTCCGCCTGCACGAGCCTCTGAGGTAGTGCGGACCACCCTTCACTTTCCGGTTTGGGCCGATCCAGCCATGGCCGTGCCCCGGTAAGCCGTGCATACTGGGGCGCGACCGAGCTTTCGGGCGCACAGCCCGGCCGCAAATCCGCGACAACAATGTGAATGACTGCTGGCTGGATCGGCCGTAACCGTAGAATGGAGCCAGGTCCGCTTTATCCCCTCAGCACTTCCTCGAAGAACGCGATGGCCCGCGGACTCCCCGACTGGCCGAGCCAGAAGATCGCATTACGGCGGATCTCCGGCTCCCGGTTCGTACGCGCGATGTCGATCAGTGTGTCGATCGACGAATCCGAACGGATCTGCGAGATCGCGAACACGGCGTGCTTCCGCACCTCGAGCTCGTCGGAGTCGTCGCCGATGATCGATCGGAGTCCTTCGGTCGCACGGTCGCCGGCCGCCTGTGCCAGCCAGAACACGGCGGCCCGGCGCGGGCCGGATGCGATCTGCTGGGCGCGTGCGACGCGCAGCAGTCCTGGCCAGCTCTCGGCGTTTGCCAGCGTCGTCGCGAAGATCATGTGATCCGCGGCACGGTCGGAAGCGCGGCTCAGCACGTTTTCCGAGAGCAGGAATTCGATCGCGGCCGCCGGCGTGGCGCTGCCCAGCTCGACATCGGCAGTGCGCGGCGTCCCGCCGACACGCATGCTCGCGGAAGTGATGCGTCCGTCCTCGCGCGTGAACATCATCTCGACGGGGCCCTCGATGCACTCGCGCATGTCCCACTCCGAGGAGACGCGTCCGTTCCTGACCCGGTACTCGCGGCGGCCATCGGTGATGGTCATCGCATCCTCGTCACCGGGGCGGCGCACGCGGATGTGCTCGCCATCGCCGCACACGCCCGGCTTCGACTCGAACGTGAACCGCACGCTCGCGTCCGCCGGCGCCGCATCCACACGCGCCGCGAGCGACTGCGCTGCGGCGGCTGCCGGCGCGAGCAGGGCCGCGCCGGCTACGATCGTGATCAGTGGAAGTCGCATGATCCGCTCCTCAGCTGCCGATGAGCTCGGCCAGGAACCGCGCCGCACGCGGGTCCTTGCTCTGGCCGAGCCAGAAGATCGCTGTCTTGCGCAGCTCCACGTCCCGCTCGTTGCGCGCGATCTCGATGAGCCGGTCGATCGCATCCGCTTCGCGGCGCTGCGAGATCGTGAAGATGATCTGCTCGCGCATCTCGCGGTCGGGCATCGTACGGTACAGCTCGCCGAGCCGCTCCAGCGGCAGCGCCCTCTGCTGGCCTGCCCAGAACAGCGCGCTCTTGCGCAGATCCATCGGCTCGTTCGCGTTCATCGCGATCTCGAACAGGAAATCCGCGTTCTCTGGATTGCGCCGCTGGGACAGCGCGAAGAGCACGGCCTCCTTCAGCTCGCGGTCCGTCAGCGAGCCGTAGAGCGTGCGCAGGAACGTCGTGACATCGTTCGAGCGGGACTGGCTCAGCCAGAAGATCGCGTTCTTGCGCACCTCGCCGGGCGCGTTCGCGCGACCGGCAATGTCGCGCAGGATCTGCGCGGCGCGCGGGTTCCTCTGCTGCGACAGCGCGAAGATGGCACCCTCCAGCAGCTTCGCATCGGTCTGCGTTCGGATCACGTCCTCGATCGCCTCGAGTGCCTTCTCCGAGTCCACCTGCGACAGCCAGAACACCGCCTGCTCCCGCACCTTCGGCGCAGGATCGTTCTTCGCCGCATCGAGCAGCAGGTCGGCCGCCTCCGGCGTCTTCTTCTGCGAGATGATGAACACGGCCTTCTCGCGCAGTGGTGCATTGCACGCGTCCTTGCGCGCCATCACCTGCCGGAGCGTCGGCATCGCCTGCTCGGCCGGCATCGTGATCAGCGCCTCGACGACCGCGACCCGGATCTCCTGATCGGGACACTGCCCCGTCGCCTGGTCGAGCCGCTCGGCGACACGCGAGCCCGCCGATGCATCACCGGATGCAGCCAGCTGTGCGTTGATGCGCGCCTCGAGACGATCCACCTCCACCATGTTCTCGAACCGGGGATACTGCCGGCGCAGCTGGCGTAGTGCCTCGAGGCCGCGCCGCAGCTCGCCGGCACCACCGATCTGATCCCGTGCGTACGCCTCCCAGTAGTACGCGTGCGCGCGGTATTCGGAGTTCGCGAAGCGGCGCTCCGTGCGAAGCCGGCGGTAGAGTTCCGCCGCCTCGCGCGCACTACCGTTGGCCAGCGTGGTCCGTGCGGCACGCCACAGCGAGTCGGCGGGATCCTGGGTCATCCACGCCGCCGGCGGACGCCCGCCGCCGATGCCGGGAGCGCCCGGGCCCGCAAAGCTCGCCGGCATCGCCTGGACCTGCGGTGCTGCGCTCATCGTGACGAGCGCGAGTACGATCGAATGCATGGCTCTATTCTCCATCATGTGCCCACGAGCGCGGGGCCCGCGGTGGCGGCGCGCAGACGCAGCAGCACGTCGCTCTGGTTGATTCCATCCTGGATCAGCTCGACTTCCTCCTCGGCACGCGCTGCCGGGATACCCGCGATCTGCAACAGGACCAGCTCGAGGTCCTGCAGCAGACGGCGCGTCGCCGGATCCTCCGCGGCCGGTGAGCCGAGGAGCAGTCGCGTGTCCGTCAGCAGATCACGCGCCCACCGCGACATCTCGCCCGCCTCCGCGCCGCCATCGACGGCGAGCGTCGCGAGCAGCGTCTCGGTGCGCTGCATGTGCTGCGTGGCGGCCAGACGATACGCCGTCGGTACCGCCGCCTCCGGGTCGCCCGCCACCTGCCGGACATCCGCCGGGGTCCCCGTCGTCCGTGTCGAGATCCGGCCGAGGCCGATGCCCAGCACGAGCGTCGCCGCAATCGCGGCACTCCATGGAATCCACGTGCGCCCCACGCGCGGCACGCGCGCAATCACACCCCGCGACTGCCGCTTCGAACGCTCCGCCTGGATCCGCGCCCACATCTCCTCGCGCGGCGCCGACGGCGCAACATCCACCTCCCGCAGTGCGCGACCCATCAGCTCGTCCATCCCGTCATCCTGCATCATGACGCCCACTCTCCCGCAAACTCGGCCAGTGATTCCCGCAGCCTCGCCCGCGCCCGTGACAGGCGCGCCTTCGATGTCCCCGTCGGCAGCTCCAGCGCGGCACCGATCTCGTCGTGCGTGTAGCCCTCCATGTCGTACATCACGAACACCACCCGGTAGTGCTCCGGCAGAGCCGCGATCGCGTGCCGAAGCTTCGTCTTCAGATCCGGCTCCGCCCGCGCTTCCACCACGCTCAGCTGCGGCACATCCTCCAGCGCCGTCTCCCGCTCGTTCCACCGCTTCACCCGCCGCATCCCGTTCAGCGAGACGGTGACGGCAATCCGGTGAAGCCAGGTCGAGAGTGCGGCCTCGTGCCGGAACTCGTGGAGCCGGTCGAAGGCCTTCACAAATGTTTCCTGCGCGAAGTCCTGTGCCCGCGACGCATCACCGTTCGCCAGCCTGTAGCACAGCCGGAACACCCGGTCCACGTGCGCATCATAGAGCGCCCGCTCCGCCCGGCCGTCCCCGGCCAGGACCCGCTCGATCAGTTCTCTATCGCTCAAAGGTCCCGGTACCGGGTCCGTGGTTGCTTCGTCGCGTTGCTGACTCATAGACACAGCGTTCGGGCGATGGGTTGCAGGCGGCCGTGGGGCGGCCGATTGCCTTGAAAGCTAATGGGCTGGCGGGCCGCCCGGGCCGGCCACGGAGCGCCCCGGCCAGGGAGCCGGGGAGCGGGCGATGGCCGCACGCGCGCGTGTACGCGCGAGGCCTTCCGGCAGTCCCGGAAAAGCGGGCGGGTGCGGACCCGGGACTGGCCCGTCCCTTGCCCTGTCCCGGATAGGGATTTTCCCTTCCCGGGCAGTACTTGCAGACAGGATTATTATCCCGCATGACCGTGCGTCGCCGCCGTTCCCGACAGGTCGATTCCGACCATCAGCTCACGCTGCAGTTGTCATGGCTCACGGAGGATGAACTGCTCGGCGCGCTGCGCATGCGGGGCGTGGTGTTCGTCCGCGAGGTCTGCTTCAGGCCGAACCGTTCGCGGCTGATCTCGCTGTCTGCGGACCGACGGCGGTTGAACGTGCACGAGTGCTTCCGCGCCGCACCGGCCCGGGTGATCGATGCAGTCGCATGCTTCACGACGGCGCCGGCGCGCTCGCGCGCGTTCCGGAACGCGGTCGAGGAGATGCGCGAGTGGCACGAGGGTCAGGTGGCGGAGTACGGCCTGGGCGAGCCGCTCGCGAGCTGCGGCACGGCGCAGCAGCTGCGCTATCTCGAGGCGGTCTACGTACAGCTGAACCGCACCCACTTCCACGGCGCGCTTCCCGAGCAGCTGCCGATCCGGCTGAGCGACCGGATGTCGCGACGGTTCGGTCACGTGAGCTACGCCCGGACGACGCGCGGCGACCGGAAGGTTGCGGAGCTCGCTCTCAACATCGATCTGCTCCTTCCCGGCAACGAGCGGGCGCTCCTGGACACGCTGCTGCACGAGATGGCGCACATCGAGGCGTGGCTCGTGCACGGCCATCGCGAGCATGGCAGGATCTGGCGCGAGGTTGCGACGCGGGTGGGCTGTGAGGCGAAGGCGTGCACGCAGATGCGTCTTCGACGGCGACGGTCCGCCGCGCCCGTAGTCGATGTGCCGATCCTGCACCTTCCGACCGCGCCGCAGCCGACGCTGCCTAAGGCGGCGTCCGGTCTGCGGCGGGCAGCGCGCCGGCGCGCCTGACTCAGTACTGTCCGGCGCGTTGCGCGCCCGCGCGCACGTACACGGCCGGCTCACCCTCCACGCCCGTGCGGTCTACGGCGCTCACCGCGATCATGTCCGGCGGCACGCCATCCTTCCAGTCGATGCTGAGCTCGCGGGAAGTGCCGGGCACGAGACGGGTGTCCCAGCGATCACCCCAGCGCGCATGCACGATCAGCCGCGCGGGCCGGGCGGCGTCGTAGTCGAGGCGTACGAGCGTAGCCGACGTCTCGCGCCGCTGCTCGAAGGCGAGCGGGGGCCGCATCGGCCGGCCCGGAGAGAGCCAGGGTGTGGCGGGCACGAGTGCCGGCTCCGTGTAGACGTGACTCCGGAACGCGTCGGTGAGGCCGTCGGGGTTCCGCAGCAGGCTGGACGCGCTGAAGTGGATGTTGCCGGTGGCGCCCGGCTCTGCGCGCGTCAGCCGGATCTGCTCGAGGATCTCCGACGCGTTCCAGCCGCGCCCGCCGCCCCGCACGCTGTTCGGAATGTTGCCCGCCCAGATGTGTCGGCCATGGCGGTTCTGCTCGGCCCACCACCTCAGCAACGTCGCATAGTCCTGCTGCGGCGCATGCGTGCGCCAGTAGAGCTGCGGCGCGTAATAATCCGCCCAGCCGTTCACGAGCCACTTCCGTGAATCGGCGAAAAGCTCGACGTACGAATCGAGGCCGCGCACGGACTGCGGATGACCGGGCCGCCAGATCCCGAACGGACTGATGCCGACCCGCACGTGCGGCCTGGCTCCGCGCACCGTGCGATACAGCTGCTCGACGAATTGATCGATCGTGGCGCGGCGCCAGTCAGCGCGACTCATCCCCGAGCGCGTGCCATGGCGCTGCCATGTCACGTCGTCGGGGAACTCGATCATGCGCCCGCGCGAGTCGCGCTCGCGGTACGGATAGAAGTAGTCGTCCAGATGCACGGCATCGATGTCGTAGCGCCGGACGACATCGCTGATCACATCCAGCGCCTGCTGCCGTGCCGCCGGCTCGGCGGGATCCATCCAGTAGTGCGTGCCGTACCGTCGCACGATGTCCGGCCGCCGTCGCATGACATGGGTCGCGGCCCGCTGCGTCCGCCTCGAGACGAAGCCGGCACGGAACGGATTGAACCAGGCGTGCAGCTCGAGCCCGCGCGCGTGCGCTTCCCGGACCGCGAACTCGAGCGGGTCCCAGTACGGATCCGGCGCGCGACCCTGCTGACCCGTGAGGAATTCGGACCACGGCTCGAGCGCGGACGCGTACAAAGCGTCGCCCGCCGGACGTACCTGGAAGATCACTGCGTTGAGGCCGAGGTCGCGTGCGGCGTCGAGGATGCGGAGCAGCTCCTGCTGTGCCTCGGCCGTCGTGAGGCCCGGCCGCGATGGCCAGTCCATATTGTGCACCGTGGCGATCCACACACCGCGAAACTCGCGTGCGACTTGCGGCAGTGCGACCGGCGCCGTGCTCGCGTAGTACGGGCTGCGCGGCAGCTCCGCCGTCGCGGGACTGGCGACATCGCTGCGTGGCGCGGCGGTCTCCGTCGCACCACGTGCTGCATACGGCTCCATGCGCGGCGCGCACGCGGCGAGCACGGCGAGCGTTGCGGCCGTCGGCAGCGCGCAGCGAGGCATGTGGCTCAGGCTCCGATCGTGCGGCCGAGTCGGACGCCGTGGCGCTCGAGCAGCGCGAGCGCAGCCGCGCCATCGAGCGTCTCGTGCTCCAGCAGTGCCTGTGCGAGCGCCTCCAGTGCCTCGCGATGCCGCGTGAGGATTTCGCGCGTTCGATCGTAGAGCCGCGCGAGCAGGGCCTGAACCTCCGCATCCATCCGCGACTGCGCCTCGCCGCTCAGCGGCCCGGCCTCCTCATCGTGGATGAGCAGCGATCCCGTCGATGACATGCCGAGACGGTAGACCATCCGGCGGGCAATGCGATTCACGTGCACGAGGTCGCTTTCCGCTCCGCCCGTAACGTGCTCGGCACCGAAGATCAGCTCTTCCGCGACGCGGCCGCCCAGACCCTTGATGATCTGCGCCTCGAGGTAGCTCCTGGGGTGCAGGTGGCGGTCATCGTCGGGCGCGAAATGCGCCACGCCCATGGCGCGGCCGCGCGGCTGGATCGTCACCTTGTGCAGGCCATCGTCCGGACACGCAACGACGCCGGCGACGGCGTGGCCGGCCTCGTGGTAAGCGACGATCTTCCACTCGCGGTCAGGTGCGCGGAACCCCACACGCTCCTTGCCGAGCAGCATGCGGTCGCGCGCCGCCTCGAAGTGCGGCCACTGTACGAGCGGGGAGCCGTCGCGCACCGCGAAGATCGCCGCTTCGTTCAGCAGGTTCGCCAGCTCGGCGCCGCTCGCGCCGGGCGTCAGCCGCGCCAGTCGGCAAAGGTCTACATCAGCGCCCAACGGTACACGCCTCCGTGCGGCGTGCAGCCGCAGGATCGCCTCGCGACCGTCCACCGTCGGCAGACCGACCGTGACATGCCGATCGAAGCGGCCGGGCCGCTTCAGCGCAGCATCGAGATCCTCCGGACGGTTCGTCGCGCCGATCACGACGACCCCCTCCGTCGGTGCAAAACCGTCCATCTCGACCAGCAACTGGTTCAGCGTGCGGTCATCCTCGTTGTGCGAGCGATTGCGGCCACGCGTGCCACCGAGCGCATCCAGCTCGTCAATGAAGATCACGCCGCCCTTCTTCCGCGCACGCGCGAACAGCGAACGGATGCGGTGCGCGCCGAGGCCCACGACGAAGCCGGTCACCTCGGAGCCGCTCAGCTGGTAGAACGGCACGCCCGCTTCGCCGGCCACGGCGCGAGCAAGCAGCGTCTTGCCCGTACCCGGCGGGCCGACCAGCAGCACACCCTTCGGCACGCGCGCGCCCAGTGCCGCAAAGGCGGAAGGCGCGCGCAGGAAATGAACGACCTCGCGCAGATCGTCCGCCGCGCCCTGCGTGCCCGCGACATCATCGAACGTGGTGTCGCTCTCCGCCGCCCGACCGACCTGGCCGCGACCCTCTCCGCGCATCTGGATGTACACAAAATAACCGAGCCCACCGAACAGCAGCACCTGCAGCAGAACCGCAAAGCCCGTCCGGTACAGTTCCGTCGTGCGCGAGGACTGGAACGTCACCGCAATCCCCAGATCGCCGGCACGGTCCGCAAGCTGCTCCGCCGATGCCGACGGGTACACCGTCACGAAGTCGAACTGACCCTCCGGTAACGCGCTGCCTACGTAGCGGCCGTGCACCAGGTCCCGGGACGCGTCGATCTCGATCGCACCGACGCGCGCCGACTCGAACGCACCCAGCAGCTCGGAGTACGTGAGCGTCTGCGTCTCCGGCCGCCCGGTCAGCAGCGGGATCGCAATCGCCGCCGCGCCACCGACCAGCAGGGTCGCGACCAGCAGCCTCCATCGGGCCAATACTCCGGTCCGCCCTGTCGCAGGTGCGACACGGCGCGGGAGCTTTTCGTCGACGTCGCTCATGACGGATTTTCGATGCAGTGAAAACGGGCCTTCGTCTCCTTCCTACCACCGCCCGGCGCGTTTGTGCCCGAGCCGGCGCGCCCGGACCCGGAATCAGGCGAACGTCCGCTTCAGCGCGGTGCTGGCGGCATGATAGCCGCACATTCCGTGTACAGCCCCGCCCGGCGGCGTCGAGGCGGAGCAGAGGTACAGATTCGTCCCGGGCACGACGTACGGATTCCAGCGCGGCACGGGGCGGAAGAAGAGCTGAGGCAGGTGCTGCGCGCCGGCGTTGATGTCACCGCCGATCATGTTGGCGTTGTGCGCTTCGAGTTTGGCGGGCGTAATGACGCTGCGATCCAGTATGAGATCGCGGAACCCGGGCGCGAATCGTTCGATCTGTGCCTCGATCGCCGCGGTCATGTCCACGGCCGAGCCGTGCGGCATGTGGCAGTAGGCCCAGGCGACGTGGGATCCGTCGGGCGCACGGGAGCGGTCGAACAGAGTCGGCTGAACGAACAGGACGAACGGCCTGTCGGCGAGGCGGCCCTCCCAGGGGGCGCGCTCGGACGCGAGCACCTCGTCGTAGCTGCCGGCCAGGTGGAGCACGGCGCTCTCGGAGCAGCGGCGGTTGCGCCAGGGCACGGGGCCGGAGAGCGCCCAGTCGACCTTGTGGGCACCGGGGCCATAGCGGAACCGCTCCAGCTGGCGTCGGTAGCGCGGCGGCAGCCGATCGCCGGCCATGCGCAGCAGCTGGCGCGGTGTGATATCGAGCAGAATCGCGCGCGCGGGCGGCAGCTCGCGCAGATCGCTCACGGGTGCGCCGGTCTCGATCGCGCCGCCCAGCTCTCTGAAATGAGCGGCGAGCGCGTGCGCGATCTGCCGCGAGCCGCCGCGCGCGAGCGGCCAGCCGACCGCGTGGCCCGCGATGCACAGCATCAGGCCGAACGATGCCGTGCCGGCCCAGTCGAGCGGTAGCATGCAGTGCCCGGCGACCGCCGCGAACATTGCACGCGTGCTGTCATTGCGGAAGCGGCTCCGGACGAGGCCATCCACGGAGCGCAGCGCGTGCCGCCCGAAACGTGCCATGAAGAACGGCCGGCCGGGAATGCGGATCGGGCGAAGTGTCTCGTCGATGAGATCCCGCCAGCGCTCGACGAACGGCTCCACCAGATCCCGATAGGCCGGACCGTCGACACCGAGCGCCTCGACCGTTGCATCGAGCGTGCGCTCCAGTGTCACGACACTGCCATCCGCGAACGGATGCACGAGCAGCGTCGGCGTGTGCACCCACTCGAGTCCGTGCTGCGCCAGCGGCAGCTGACGGAAGAACGGCGACGCCACACCCATCGGATGCACTGTCGAGCACACGTCGTGGAGATAACCCGGCAGCGTCAACGCCTCCGTGCGCGTGCCACCGCCGATCACCGGCGCGGCCTCCCGCACCAGCACCGACAGCCCCTCCCGCGCGAGCGTGATCGCCGCCGCCAGACCGTTCGGCCCGGCACCGACGACGATGGCGTCGAATGAAATGCGCGCCTCCTGGTTTTGGCGAGTGTGCGCGGGGTCAAGGATCGTGCCGGAGAGAGGGGCGGGCAATGGGTAATGCGGGGGGCGACGGCGGGGTTCGAATGCGGGGGGATCAACGGCGGGGGATCAACGGCGGGCGATCAACTGCGGGTGATGAACTGCGGGTGATGAACTGCGGGTGATGAACTGCGGGTGATGACCTGCGGGATGAAACTGCGGGATGAAACTGCGGGACAGACTTCGGGGATGGACGGCGGGACACGGGGGCCATCTGTTGCGGGGGGATCGGGGGGCGGGAATGTGGCCCGATCAACCATTCAGTCGCCCCGATGGGAGCCGTATTCTGGAATTCATGGAAACGAGCTCTCCGGGCCCCTACGGACCCGAACGACTTCGCGTGTATCATCTCGCGCTCGCCTTCGCGCGGGAGTTGGACGCAACGCTTCGGCGTGTGCGAGTAGATCCGTCACTCGCGAACCATCTCGTGCGCGCAGCCGAATCGATCATCCTCAACGTGTCCGAAGGCTCGGCGCACCTCTCACCAGGCAGGAAACGCTACCACTATCAGGTCGCGTATGCGTCCGCGGGTGAGTGCATCGGCGCACTCGCACGGCTCAAGGACCGCTATCCGCGAGTGGAGACGCGCTCGCTGGTGAACACGGCCAAACTGATTTCGAAGATGCTGCACCGCCTCATGGCGAACCAGCGGACCTGAGCGCCCTTCACCCACCCGGCAGTGTGGGTCAATAGCTCAGCCATAACCCCGTTATGGCAATGTGAAACGAGCATCCGTCTCATTCACCCGCTGTTCATCCCCCGCAGTTTCATATCCCGCAGTTCATCACCCGCAGTTGATCACCCGCAGTTGATCCCCCGCAGTTCATCCCCCGCAGTTCATCCCCCGCAGTTCAAACAGGCTCAAAGCCTCTTCACCACCACCCCGATCACCCAGTCCCTGACCCGCCCCGGCACCACTCGCTCGAGCACCATCCTCACCCACGCGTCCTTCCCGACCACATATCGTATCCGCGGCCGCTTCGCAGTGAGCGCATGCGCGACCGCGTCCGCGACGCGTTCCGGTGGCAGGCCGCTCATGCCCCGCTGTGCGCGCGAGCGCAGCGTGTTCAGCGCCGGGCCGTAGTACTGCTCGACCTGGGGCGACATCCGCTCGATGTTGCGCTCGCCGTCGCGGATCGCGGTTTCCCAGATCGGCGTGGCAATGACGCCGGGCTCGATGATGGATACGGCGATGCCGTGTGGTCTCAGCTCGACGCGCAGCGCGTCGGCTGCGGCCTCGAGTGCGAACTTGGATGCGGCGTACGCACCGATGAACGGGAGTGCGCTCCTGCCGGATATCGAGCTCATGAAGACGATGCGGCCGGCGCGATGATCGGCCATTGCCGAGGCGCGCGAGCGGCGGAGCAGCGGCAGACAGGCCTGGGTGACGGCGATCTGACCGATGACGTTGATGTCGAGCTGGCGCTGAAGCTCGTCGAGCGGCAGGAACTCGAGCGGTCCGGCGAGTGCGACGCCGGCGTTGTTCACGAGCGCCTGGAGTCCGCGCGCGCCGGTCTCGTCTGCGATGCGCGCGACCGTCTCCGCGATCTGATCGGCGTTCGTCACGTCGAGGCGAACGGGCACGACGCTGTCGCCGGCATCGCGCAGCAGTGCGAGACCATCGGCTTCGCGCCGCACGCCGGCATAGACGCGGAAGCCGTCGCGCGCGAGGCGGAGCGTGCAGGCCGCACCGATCCCCTTCGATGCGCCGGTGACGAGCACGGCCGGCAGCGCATCGTAGGACCGCCGCGCGGGACGGCGTTCATCACTCACGCGCGTAGAACGATCCCGATCTCGCTGACAACGCTCTGGAAGCGCGGGTCCCCGCGCAGCGGGCGGAGCAGCGGGTGTGGGAGCAGCAGGAGCAGGTGCGCATCGCCACGTGCGCGGAACGCGGCATCGATCGCTTCCATGGCGCGGTCGTTCTCGCCCAGTGCGACCAGCCAGCCCGTCCGCTCCAGGCCGGGCAGCGCGGCGGCACCGAGGACGGCGCGCACGGCGGCGGGGCGCGCGGCGTCATCGCGCAGGCCGTCGGCGACAGCACGGTAGAGCGCGGCTCGCCCGGGTGTGAACTCCGCCAGGTGCTCGATCGCCGCGGCGGCATCGGCCGTGCGCCCGGCCGCGATCAGAACGAATGCGTGGTTCACCAGGCCGGGGCCGAACCCGGGATGCCGCAGTATAAGCTCGCTCGAGGCGGCCGCCGCGTCGGGCGATCCGCTGAGCGTACGGAAGTAGACATCGATGTAGGCCGCTGCCGGCGCGGTCGGATTCGCCGCGAGCACCTTGTCCAGATGCGAGCGCGCCTCGCCGTACCGGCCGAGCAGCATCAGCGTCTCGGCATACCATTGATGTGAGGTCGGATCACCCGGGTCGTAGCCGAGCGCACGACGGTAGAAGCGCTCCGCACCGGGCAGGTCCCACTCGAAGTTCTGTGCGATCTGGCCCATGGCCGCGTATGCATCGCCGAGGCTGGGGTCCAGCTCGATCGCACGGGCGGCGGCCGCGAGACCGCGCACCACCGCGCTGTCGACCGGATAGTCACCGTACATCGGCAGCACCGCGTACGCCTGAGCCAGAGCGGCATGCGCCAGCGCGAACGCCGTATCCGCATCGACGGCCGCCTGGAAATGCGTGCGTGCCTGCCGCAGGTCACTGTCCGTGCGCTGATGCCAGCGCTGCAGGCCGAGCATGTACTGCTCGAGCGCAAACGCGTTCTTCGTACCGCGCTCACCTGCTTCGGGCGCCGGCGCGATCCGCACCTTCAGCGCCTCGACGATCGCCTCGGAGATCCGGTCCTGGAGTGCAAAGACGTCCTCCGCGCCACCCTCGAACGTCTCCGACCAGAGCTGGAACCCGTCCGATACATCGATCAGGCGTGCCTGCACGCGCACGTGGTCGCCCTCGCGCCGCACACTCCCCTCCAGCACGGCCTCCACACCGAGCCGCCGCCCGATCTCGCGCACATCCTCGTTCTGCCCCCTGAACGCGAACGAGGACGTGCGGGCCGGCACATCCAGGTCCGGCACCTGCGTCAGCCGATTCAGCAGCTCCTCCGCGATGCCGTCGCTCAGATACTCCTGATCCCGCGTCGAGCTGAGATCGGCGAACGGCAGCACTGCGATCGAGCCGATCGACGCGCCCCGCTCCACATGCCGTTCCGTACCGACACTCGCGAACGCCGCGAAGCCGACCAGCGCAACCAGGATCCCCAGCCCGAAGAACCCGGTCGCACGCGCACTCAGCTGGCGCCGGGCCGGCACTGCCGCACGCGCCGCGTCATCGACCGGCGTAACCTCCCCGAGAGGCGCCGTCCGCTGCACGCCCTGCGGCGTGATATCGAAGATCCACGCGAGCGCGAACACCACCGGAAAGCCGACGATCGCCAGCAGCACGATGTACGAGTTCGTCCACTCGTAATCGAGCAGCAGGATCGGCTGCACCGTCGTGTACACCTCCACCGCGATCCACGCGGCAACGGCATACGCGCCGACCACGCGAAGCACGTGGCGACGCCGAAGCTCACTGAAAAAATTGCGCGCCCTCATGATTTCCTCTCCTCCGCTTGGACACCACGAGGGCGGGAAACGTTGGTTGATCGAGCGTCTGAAGCCGCGTTGCAGGCGATCCGGGAGGCTGTCCCGAAATGGTACGCTATGTGCGACGTGCACCGCGCGCAATCGTCCGCTCTCTACACGAAATCGGGCCATGGAAGCGGTCATCGCAGTTCTGAGGACGAGCGACGCCTTCGCCGGCCTGTGGCCGGCGCTGTGCACCGAGTGCGGCGGCTCGCTGCGGATGGCGGAGGATGCCGCCGGCCTGGCGCCGCTCGCGTCGGCAGGCGGCGTCATCGTGGCTGCTGGCGGGGCGGAAGCCGCCGCGGCGGGGCGACTGGCTGCGGTGACGGTACAGACTCGGGCGCCGGTGGTGGTCGCGGGAGCGGTTGCGGATCATCGTCTTGCGATCTCGTTGATACGGGCGGGCGCGTCGGACTACGTGGCGCTGCCGTCGGAGATCGAGCCGCTGCGCGACTGGGTGCGAGGTCGGGTTCAGGCCGTGCACTCCGCAGAGTCCGCGCGGGCGTTGACCGAGTACGAGCGCGAGCAGTACGACTTCTCGCGGCTCCGCGGCGAGAGCGAAGGGCTGCGGCATGCGCTCGCGCGCGCCGCTCGCGTGATCGAACACTCGCACGCGACGGTACTGATCACGGGCGAGACCGGAACCGGCAAGGATCTGCTCGCGCAGGCCATTCATTACAACGGACCGCGCGCCTCACGGCCGATCGTCGAGGTGAACTGCACGGCCCTGCCGCCGAACCTGCTCGAGGCCGAGCTGTTCGGCTACGAGAAGGGTGCATTCACGGGTGCGACTTCCGCGAAGCCGGGTCTCTTCGAGGCCGCCGACGGCGGCACCCTGTTCCTCGACGAGATCGGCGACCTGTCCCTCGAGCTCCAGGCCAAGCTCCTGCGCGCCATCGAGCAGCGCGAGGTGCGCCGTCTCGGAAGCGTCCGCAGCGTCCCTGTCGACGTGCGCATCATCGCAGCCACGAACGTCGACCTCTCCGGCGCCGTCGCCGCCGGCCGCTTCCGCGAGGACCTCTACTATCGACTCAATGTCGTCCCGATCCACCTCCCGCCGCTCCGCGAGCGCGGCACCGACGTCCTCGTCCTCGCCGACGCGTTCGCCCGTGAGCTCGCCGGCATGTACGGCATGACCGCACCCACCATCGACGCCCACGTCCGCGACGCGCTCCTCGCCCACCCCTGGCGCGGCAACGTCCGCGAGCTCCGCAACGCCATCGAGCGAGCGATCCTGCTCGGCAACGGTCAGATCCGCGCCACCGACCTGCTGCCCCACACCGCCAACGGCGCACCCGAAGCGATGCTCCCGTTCCCCGCCCGCATGGACGACATCGAGCGGTCCGCCGCGCGCGCCATGGTCGAGCGACTCGCCGGCAACAAGACGGCCGCGGCCGCAGTCCTGGGGATCAGTCGGTCCCGGCTCTACCGCCTGCTCGAGTCGTAGCGAAACGGGACGGCCGTCGCCGAACGCGACGGGGCCAGAGCCCGTAATCGCTTGTCCGGCAACAGGTCCACTGCGGCACGGTCAATGCCCATAGGAAGGCGGACACGTGTCAAAGACGGTTGAGCCGGGGATAAGCCAATGAGAACACTGTCATGGGTGCCGGTTGCGGCGCTGCTTCTCGTCGCCTGCGACGATACCACCTCGCCCGAGGACGTCGGGGGCGCGCCGGAGTTCGCGCGCACGCAGGCCGGCGTCGAGATGGAGTCGGCGGAGGCGAGCTTCTGGGCGGTGCGCGGACAGGCCCGAACGCTGGTGCTGCGGCGGGCGGACGGTACGACGGCGCTGGAGTTCGAGGTAGGGCCGAACTCGCTGGTCGCGCGACCGGACGGTTCCGAGATCGCAGCGAACGACTCGATTCAGATCACGGTGCGGCCGATTGGCGGCGACGGATACGTCTTCGACTTCCAGCCGTCCGGCCTGCGCTTTTCGACTGCGGAGCCTGCGCTGCTGCGGATCCATTACGATGCGGACCTGAATGGCGACGGCCTGGTCGGGCCGGTGGATGCGCTGCTCGAGAGCACGCTCTCCATCTGGATCCAGGCGGCGCCGGGCCTGCCGTGGCTGCCGATCCCGTCGCTGCGTCTTCCCGGTCACGTGGTGGAAGGCGAAGTCACGCACTTCACTGGCTTCGCGCTCGCGAGCTAGGCATGCATCCGGAGATCCTCCCGCCGCAGTCGACGACGTCGTTGGGAGCGGCGCTCTCGCTGGAGGCGAGAGCCCGTGAGCTGCACGAGGAGCGGGACCCGGCCGCGCTGGCGCTGCTGCTGGGCAGCACGGACCGCGCCGTGCTCAACGCTTCGCCATCGCTCGCGTTCTGGCTGGCCGACGCCTGGCGCCGACTGGGACGCGGCGCCGACGCGGTCGCGCTGCTGACGGATGCGACGCCGGCGTTTGCGCGGCAGGGCAACGACACGCTGCACCGCCACCGCCTCAATCTCGAGGGCATGCTGCGTTTCGATGCGGGTGAAGTCGCAGCGGCGGAGTCGTCGTGGCGCGCGCTGCTTGCGGCGGCGAGCGAGGCCCGTGATGACGATTTCGTCGCGCGCGCGAACAACAATCTCGGTGTGATCTATACGCTGCACGGCCGGTGGCAGGAGGCGATCGCCTGCTACGAGCGCGCGATGGTCGCGTATCGCAGCATTGGGCGGCGCCGGGGTCTCGCGCAGGCGCATCAGAACCTCGGCATCACGTATCGCGAGCTGGACTTCGCGCCCAAGGCGGATCACCATTTCGTGCAGGCCATCCGGTACGCATCGGTCGACGCGAGCGAGGACGAGATCGCACGCGCCGAGCAGGAGCGTGCACTGCTGATCTACGTTTCCCAGCGTGACGCGGAGCTCGCCCGTGCAACGGCGCAGCGGGCGCTGACGCGCTTCGAGCAGCTGGGCGAGCGGGGCGCCACGGCGGACACGCTGCGCGTGCTCGGCATCATCGAGATCGGTGAGGGCCAGCTCGAGCGTGCGACCCGGCTGCTGAACAGTGCGCTCGAGCGGGCGCGCGATGCGCGGCTGCCGCTGGTCGAGGCCGAGACACTGGAGGCGCTCGCGGTCGTGGTCCAGCAGCGTCGGGACGTCCAGCTGGCGGCCGCGCTGCGGCAGGATGCCGAGAACCTGTTCGGCCGGATCGGCGCATCCGCGTGGGGCCGGCGCACGCGCTCGCGCGTCGCGCGCATCGCGCTCCGCACATCACCGCCTGCCAACTGACCGGGCACGCACCCGCACCGTTGCGTTCCCGCGCCGGACGGGTCAACCTTCCGCATGCACCCCGTGTTTTCCGGGGACTGGCGCCGGTCGAACCGTCACCGTCGCAGCACTGCCGCGTTCAAGGAGATTGCCGTCATGCGCGTCGCGCTATGGCTCGCCACCATGCTGTTCTTCGTTGCGTTCTTCGCCTACGGCTACGTGCTGTGGTCGCGGTCGAAGCAGCGGCGTGAGCTGCGGCTGCAGCAGCGGGAGAGCGAAGGGTCAGGCGCGGGCGCGGGCGAGGAACGGCCGCGCGAGGGTTGAATCGTCCATGAGCGACAGCCGCGCAACCGCACGGCCGCACAGCGCACCGATCACATTGCCGGTGCCCGAGTACCCGCCGACACCCCACACGCGCGGGCGGACCTCCTCCAGGATCGGCAGCCCGTCCTCCGTGTAGCCGACACTCGCGGCCCAGCGATGCGTGATCGGCGCCTTCACGCCGATGACCCGGCGCAGGTGAGTCTCGAGCGCGTCCTGGACCGCGCGCGTCAGCTCGGTGCTCGCGGTCCACTCGCCTTCACCGCCGACATCGCGAAAACCGCCCACGGCAACGCGTCCGTCCTCCAGCTGCTGCCAGTAGTCCATACCGTACCGCGCATACACGGGCCGAGGGATCTGCACTTCCGTCGTGGGGGCGGTCGCGAGCATCTGCAGCCGCGCCGTGCGCACCCGGCCGCCCAGCTCCGGCAGCGTGCGCGCGAGTGCACCGTCCACGGCCACGATCGCGACGCCGCAGCGGATCCGCGCCCGCGGCGTCGTCACCACTCCCGTCTCGAGCGCGAGCGCAGGCGTGTTCTCGTGCAGGCGGGCGCCGCGCTCGAGTGCACGCAGCGCGAGCAGACGCGCACGCAACAGTGGATCGAACGCTGCATCGCCCGGGATCAGCAGCCCGCTCCCCTCCGCGCCCTCGTACGGCTCGACCGGCAGCGAATCCGCACGCATCGCCGCGAGCTGCGCGCCGCAGTCGTCCTGCTCCGCCCGCGACGTAGCCAGCCGGATCGACCCCACCCGCCGCACCGCCGACGGCGTCTCCGCCGCGATCCGGTCGATCTGCTCGAGCGTTGCCCGGTAGATCGCGTGCGCCTGCGCACGACCATAACGCGCCACGGCGTCGTGATAGAAATGGTACGAGCCCGCCAGCAGGAAACCGCCGTTCCGGCCCGCCGCCCCGCTCGCGACCGCTCCCGCATCGATGCCCACGACACCCACACCGAGATCGAGCAGCTCGTGAACGCACGACAGGCCCGATCCACCCAGGCCCACAACGCACACATCCGCCTCGACATCCTCGTCCAGCCCGGGCAGCGAAGCCCACCGGCCATCCTCCCACACCGGCGCCGCCTGAATCATCACCCCGGAATGCTGTGGCCCGTGTCCTGATCCGCCTCCCGCAGCGACGACGTCGCCCACGCCGCCTCCGGGTCCGTCAGCTCCACCCGCATCACGCCCCCCGCAAACCGCTCCTGCAACAGCACGTACTGACGCCACAGATCCTCGTCCGGATGCCGCCACTCGTGCAGGTAGTACACCGCGTGAACACGCGCCTGCAGCAGCTCCTTCGTGCACCCGAAGCACGGCCGCAGCGTCGTGAAGATCGAGGCACCCTCCACCGCTATGCCGAACCGCGCCGCGCTCAACAGCGCATTCTGCTCCGCGTGCACGCAGATGCACACGTCGTAGCCGTGCGCCGCGCGATACCGCTCCCGGTTCGCACACCGCTCGCACCCGCCCTCGTCGCAGTTCCGCGTCCCCTCCGGCGTCCCGTTGTAGCCCGTCGAGATGATCCGGTCGTTGCGCACCAGCAGCGCGCCGACCCGGTTCCCGATGCAGTTCGCACGACGCCGCACCGCCATCGCGATGTGCATGTAGTAGTCGATCCGATCGGGCCGGCGGGATTCATTCACCCCGTGCATCGCGTCCTTACCGGGTGGGTGGGAGCAGGATCGACAGTCTGATGCCCGATCCGGTGCCGCGCCAGTCCCGCGCCCGGGCTCTTGACCTCAGGCGTTGAGGCCTCAATATTTGAGGGCAACAGGACGGTGACCATGGGACGACAGACGCTGAGCCTGCTCCAGGGCACGCTGGATCTGGTGGTGCTGAAGGCGCTGATGTTCGGGCCGCGGCACGGCTACGAGGTCGCGCGCTGGGTACGGACGACGACGGACGGCGAGCTGACGGTCGATGATGGCGCGCTGTACACGGCGCTGCATCGGCTGCAGAAGCGGGGCTGGCTGAAGGCGGAGTGGGGCTCGACGGAGCAGAACCGCCGGGCGAAGTATTATGCGCTGACGCCGGCGGGCCGCCGCCAGCTGGCGGCGGAGGCGACGTCGTGGGAGCGCTATGCGCAGGCGATTTTCAAGGTGTTGAACGCGTCGGCGGAAGCGGCGTAGGGGCGGCCATGGAGAACGTGCGACGCTGGTTCCGGCTGGGTGATGTGGAGCGCGATGTCGACGAGGAGCTCGCGCTGTACTTCGATGAGACGGTGCGGGAGCTGGAGGCCTCCGGACTGAGTTCGGCCGCTGCGCGCGAGGAAGCGGAGCGCCGGTTCGGCGACGCGCGCGTGTATCGTCGGGAGTTGCTGGCGATCGACCGGCGGAGCGAGCGGCGGCAGCGGTGGGTGGCGCGGTGGGAAGCCGTGCGCGACACGGCGCGGCACGCAGTGCGGAGCGTGGTGCGTGCGCCGGCGCTGGCCGTCGGCATCGTGTTGGCGTTCGCGCTGGGGATCGGTGCGAATGCGACAATGTACGCGACGGTCGAGCGTCTGCTGCTGCGGCCGCCACCGCACATCGAGGATGCGGGTGGTGTGCGGCGTCTGCTGGTCCATCGAGCGATGGGTCTGGGCGAGAGGATTCACACCTCATCGATCGCGTTTCCGGATTATCTCGACTTCGCGCGCACGCAGGGGTTCGCGCAGGTCGCGGCGCAGTACCCGTCCGATCTGATGCTGGGCAGCGGCGAGTCGGCGGAGGAGGTGCGTGGGCTCTTCGTGACGGCGAGCTGGTGGCCGCTCCTCGGCGTGCAGCCGGTGCTCGGGCGGTTCTTCACGGCCGCTGAGGATCGTTTCGGCGGCGCGCGGGTGGCGGTTCTGAGTCATCGGCGCTGGCTCGGCGAGTACGGCGGCGCTCCGGATGTGCTGGGAAGGACGATCGACTTCGGCCACGGCCCGTATACGATCATCGGTGTGACGCCGAAGGGGTTCACGGGGATCGATCTGCGGCCGGTCGACTTCTTCGCACCGTTCATGACGGCGGGCGAGCAGCTGCAGGGCGGCACGGAGTGGGCGGAGGAGCGCAACTGGCACTGGCTGCGGGCCATCGCCCGCGTGGCTCCCGGCGTGAGCGTGGAGGCAGCGGAAGCGGAGGCGACGCGGCATCACCGTGCGGGGCGTGCGAGTGACACGCATTACGACCGCGATGTGGAGGTGGTCGCGGCGCCGCTGCTCGACGCACAGGGCCCGAACGCGCCGTCGGAGGTCGCGGTGGCGCGCTGGCTGCTCGGCGTCGCGACCGTGGTTCTGCTGATTGCGTGCCTGAACGTGGCGAACCTGCTGCTCGCGCGCATGATCCGACAGCGCCGCGAGATCGCGATCCGTCTCGCGCTCGGGGTCTCGCGTGCGCGCCTCGTCGCGCAGATCGTCGTGGAAGGCCTGATCCTCGGCGTGCTCGGGGGTGCGGCGGCACTGCTGCTGGCACTGTGGGGCGGGACGTACGTGCAGCGGATGCTGCTTCCGGACGTGGACTGGGATGGGTCCCTGAGCGGCACGGTCGTGCTCGTGGTGCTCGGGCTGTCGCTGCTCGCCGGTGTGCTGTCCGCGCTCGTGCCCGCGGTGCAGGCATCACGGCCCCGGGTGCTGGACGGGCTCCGGGCATCGGGCGGCGGGATCACCCGCTCGACCGCCCGCGTGCGGGCCACGCTGTCCATGGTGCAGGCCGCACTGTCCGTCGTGCTGCTGATCGGCGCGGGACTGTTCGTGCGCAGCCTCGACAGCATCCGGAGCGGAGACTTCGGCATCGACCCGTGGAACGTCGCATACGTGCGGCCCGTGTTCCACGTGGGTACGGTCGAGCCTGCCGAGCGACTGGAGTACAACCGTCGCGCACTGGAGCGCGTGTCCCGACTCGACGGCGTGGAGGCCGCGACGATGATCGCCGGCGTGCCGTTCTGGACGGCGTACGCGTACGAGCTGACCGTGCCCGGGCTCGACTCGATCCCGCGCACGACGAGAGGCGGGCCGTACGCGAACGTGGTGAGCCGGGACTACTTCCACGTGCTCGGCGTCGACGTCGTGCGCGGGCGCGCATTCGACGAACGCGATACGCGCGCTTCCACTCCGGTGCTCGTGCTGAGCGCGTCGTTCGCTCAGGCGCTGTGGCCGGGTGAGGATCCGATCGGCAGGTGCATCCAGGTGGACGGCGCGGACCGGCCATGCGCGGAGATCGTGGGTGTGGTCGAGGACGCGAGCTACGGCAGCCTGGTCGAGGAAGTAACGTACCAGTACTACATGCTGTTCGATCAGGCGCTGGTCACGCGGCCGCCGGAAGGCCTGCTCGTCCGGTTCCCGAATGACACGAAACCGGTGCTCGCGGCCGTGCAGCGCGAGATGCTCGGGGTCGATGACCGTGTCCGCTTCGTGCGCGGCACCACGCTCGAGGAGATGCTCGCGCCCGAGCTGCGGCAGTGGCGGCTCGGTGCCGTGATGTTCTCGCTGTTCGGTCTGCTCGCGCTCACCGTGGCTGCCATCGGACTCTATTCGGTGCTGGCATTCGACGTCGCGCAGCGCGTGCGTGAGATCGGTCTGAGAACCGCGCTCGGCGCGACGACCCGCACGATCATGGGTCTCGTCGTGGCGCGCGCTGCTGCGATCACGGCGGCCGGAGTCGTGCTGGGGATCGCGGTTGCGTTCGCGCTCGCGCCCCGGCTCGAGAGCATGCTGTACGGGGTGGGTGCGCGCGATCCGCTGACGTTCCTGGGCGTCGCGGTCACGCTCGGCGTGATCTCCATCGCCGCCGCAGGCCTGCCGGCGCTACGCGCCGCGAAGGTGGATCCGAACGTGGCGCTGCGCGCCGACTGAGATCTGCGCGCGGCACCGGTGTGTCAGCGACGATCGTAGATGGCGACGTTGCCCTCGGCGTCGAACGTCAGGACATCGTACTCCTGCCTGATCAGCCCTTCCATGCCGGGCGAGCCGATGGGCATGCCGGGGACGGCGAGGCCGAGGACGCCGTCGGGTTTCTCATCCAGGAGTCGCCGCACGAGATCCGCGGGCACGTGGCCCTCGATCGTGTAGCCGCGCACGGTGGCCGTGTGGCAGGAAACGCGGCCGGCCGGCACACCCAGCCGGCGCTTCGTCGCGGTGAGCTCGACATCGCTGATGTCGTGCGTGACGACCGCGAAGCCGTTCTCCTCGATGTGATCGACCCAGTTCGAGCAACAGCCGCAGGTGGGTGACTTGTAGACGACGAGCGTGTCCGCAGGAGCGCCCGCCGCGGCCAGCGCGACCCGGTCGGTGTCGGGACCGCTCCCGCCGCAGGCCGTTGCGAGCACCAGCAGCCCGACGCCGGCGCCCCGGATCAGATTCGCTTTCACGTTATCTCTCCTTCATTCCGTTGCGCACTGCTACACCGCATCCGCCGCGGGGTGCGCCCCGGCCGCGATCCGGCCGGAGAGCAGCCGCACCGGGATGCCTCCGTTGCGCGTGGCGAGTCGCTCCTCGAGCGGCAGTCCGGTCGCACCGGCGAGCGCATCGTCGCCGGACAGCAGGGTGACGGTCCAGCCCGGCAGGCGCTCGCGTACGGTGCGTCCCAGCGTGGTGTAGAGCGCATGCAGGTCCCTCCGCTCGCCGACGCGTACGCCGTAAGGCGGATTCGTCACCAGGTGGCCGAAGCCGCTGCGCGGCTCGAGCTCGCTCAGTCGAGCGCGCCGGAAGTCGATGTCGTGCTCGACACCGGCACGTGCCGCGTTCGCGCGGGCGGCCGCGACCGCACCGCCGTCCCGGTCCGATGCCGTGATCGCGATGCGTGTGTCCCGCACTTCCGCCCGCGCCTGCGCGACGACATCCTGCCACGCCTCCGCGTCGAAGTGCGGCCATTGCTGGAACGCGAACGGGCGCGGCACGAACAGGGGGTTGGCCAGACCCGGCGGAATACGCCGCGCGAGCAGTGCTGCCTCGATCGCGATCGTGCCGGAGCCGCAGAACGGATCGATGAGTGGCGATTCGCCGTGCCACCCGCTCTCGAGCAGCATCGCGGCGGCGATGGTCTCTCGCAGCGGCGCTTTCGCGACCGCCTGCCGGTAGCCGCGCCGATGCAGCAGTTCGCCGGATGAGTCCATGCTGATCGTGCACACGTCCCGATGGAAACGCACGACTATCAGCTGCGCGTGCGCTTCGCCCTGGCCTCCGTCCCCATCGCGTCCATCATGCCTCCTCTCGTTCGCGTCGGACCCGACGTCGTCATCCAGCGCGCGTCCGGCCAGCGTCGTGACTCCGACCGTGTCCGCGAGCACGCGCGCTACGCGTTCCGCGACCGCACCCTCGTGGTAGAGCTTCGACCTCCGACACGTCACGCGCAGCACGGCGCTGCCGCCCGGACGCAGGACGTCGCGCCACGGCAGTCTCGCCGCGTGCCGCTCCAGCTCCGCGAACCCGCGCGCTCGGAACTCGCCTGCCCGTGCAACGATCCGACTCGCCGTGCGCAGCTCCAGATTCGCGCGATACATGGTGCGCACCGTGCCGCGCCACGCGACACCACCGGTTCCGCGGCGGCCGTCGATGCCGAGCGTCGCGAGCTCGGCTGCGCAGACGCTGTCGAGACCGTGCGCCGTGACCGCGAACAGATCGTATTCCCTCACGTCCGTAACCTGGCGACCGGAGCCGGCTCCGGCTACTGGCCGCTCCGTCACGCAGGCGGTATGCTGGTCCTTCACCCGAATCGGGAAGCAATGCGTATGCGGGCGCGAACGGCTGCGGTGCTGAGTGCGGGCTTCCTGCTGGCGTGCGGCGGCGGCACACCGGGCGCGCGTACGGCGGCAACGGCGCAGGACACGTTCTGGCTGGCGCTCCAGGATCTGTGCGGGTCCGCTTACGAGGGCACGGTGATCGAGGCACCTCCGGGTGACACGAGCTTTGCCGGCAGGCGGCTGGTCATGCACGTGCGGAGCTGCACGGACGATACCGTGCGAGTCCCTCTTCATGTCGGCGCGGACCGCTCGCGAACGTGGGTGATCTCGCGCAGCGGCGATGCGCTCCGGCTGAAGCACGATCATCGCCACGAGGACGGCGCCGAGGACGAGATCACGCAGTACGGCGGAATCGCTCGCGTCGCCGGCAGCGGAACGGTGCAGGAGTTCCCGGCGGATTCGTTCACGGCCGCATTGATCCCGGCGGCTGCGACGAACGTATGGACTGTCGAGATCGTGCCCGGCCGTACGTTCGTGTACGCGCTTCGTCGCGAGGGAACCGACCGTCGTTTCCGCCTCGAGTTCGATCTCTCATCGGAGGTCCCACTGCCACCGCCGCCCTGGGGCAGCGAGCGCTGACGTGGCCATCCGTATCGCCATCATCA
This sequence comes from Longimicrobiales bacterium, assembly GCA_036374995.1. Classification (GTDB taxonomy): domain Bacteria; phylum Gemmatimonadota; class Gemmatimonadetes; order Longimicrobiales; family RSA9; genus SH-MAG3. The sequence goes on from DASUSS010000069.1 coordinate 37,045, forward strand.
ACACGGTCGCGTGCAACGGCGGCGACGCCGCGATCCTGGCCGCCATCGCGGATCAGCTGCGCGGCACCTTCCCGCGCGCGGTCCTCACGGCATACGACTCCCAGCCGGACGCCGCGGCACGCTATCACGGATGGATCCGGTTCGATGCGGGCGCGTACCACGCGGCACGCGGGAGTGGCGCCTGGCCGCGGCGCATTCGCTGGCTGGCCGGCGCCGCCCTGCGTGGCGCCGGCCGGCGCCGTGCCGCCGCCCTCATCGTCCACCGCGACGACGTGCGGCGCCTGTCGCGTATGGCGCGCTCCCGCATCGTGATCAGTACGGGCGGCACCTACCTCGTCGAGACGTACGCGCTGAAGCCACGCTTCTTCGAGTTCCTCTCGGTCCGCCTGCTGGGCCGGCCGCTCGTGCTGTATACGCAGACGCTCGGGCCGTTCCGTACCGCACTCAATCGCTGGGGCATGCGCCGCGTGCTGCTGTGGTCGCGGCGCGTGTTCGTGCGCGATGCCGCGAGCAGACGAATCGCACTCGGGCTCGGCGCCGACGCGGCACTGACATTCGTCGTGCCGGACGTCGTCTTCGGTGCGGCTCCGCAGGGCGGGCCGGACCGGCTCCGCACCGCCTCGATCGGGACGCGGCCGCGGATCGCGGTGTCCGTGCGGGAGCTGAAGCCGTTCGCGCCGCACTCACCGGCGGCGCGTGGGGAGTACGAGACGGCGATGGCGGCGCTCGTATCCCACCTGGTCCGCGCGCGCGGCGCACGCGTCGAGTTCCTCTCCACGTGCCAGGGGATTGCGGAGTACCGCTACGACGACTCCATCGTCGCCGAACGCATCGTGATCCGACTTCCCGCGGATGTGCGCGCGGCCGTGGGCATCATCGGCGGGCACCATCCGGCACGCGAGCTGATGTCGCGATTCGCCGGATACGATGCGGTGATCGCGACCCGCATGCACGCCGCGATCATGGCGCTCGCCGCCGGCACGCCCGTTCTGCCCGTACCCTACGAGCGGAAGATCGACGAGCTGTTCCGCGAGCTGGAGGCGCCGTTCGACATCGTGCAGGCGACGGGCGCGCGCGGCGAGGCACTCATCGCTTCGTGGCAGGAATTCGAGCGCTCGCTCCCGCTCTGGCGCGAGACTCTCGCAGCGCGCGTTGCAGCGATGCGCGACGCGGCACGCAGCCCGGCCGGGGAGATCGCCCGCATGCTCCGGACCGTATCCGCAGGCGTCTAGCCTCCGTCACACAGCCGTACGCGCCGGGATGCGCAGCCGGATCGCCGTTCGCTCCTCCGTGTGGTCGCGCGTGAGCCCGTACTCCGGGCCGTAGAGCTGTCGCAGGCGAGTGTCGAGCGCGTGGATCGGCTCGTCCAGTGCCGCGTCGTCGTCGCATGCAGTTCCATCCAGCATGACATCGAGGTGCAGCGCGTTCTCGCTGCGGGTGCCGAGCAGGACGAGCCGGCACGGGTGCGACTGCCGCATCCGCTGCGACACGGCCTCCTCCACGATCGCATGCAGCGTGAGCGCGGGCACCAGTGCGCGTCCGGCCTCGCTCGATACGGCCGTCTCGACGCGCAGCCGGTCGGGGAACCGGATGATCTGGAGCGCGAGGTAGTCGGCGACGTATTTGAGCTCGACATCGAGCGGCACGAGCTGCGGCGCCGTCTCTCTCAGCGACTCGCGCAGGAGCGACGCGAGCGACCCCACCGTCTGCACGAGCCCCTCCCGGTCGCCCCGCAGCGCCATGGCGTTGATCGCGTTCAACGCATTGAAGATGAAGTGCGGATCGAGCTGATTGCGCAGCGCGTGGAAGCGCATCTGCGAGAGGCTCGCGGCCAGCGCCGCGGCGAGGCGTTCACGCTGGACTTCCAGCCGATAGACACGTACCAGCTGGAGGACGCCGACGATCGCGATGTAGGTCAGCACGTCCAGCGTGAAGTACTGGGCCGCGAGCCGGCCGAACTGCTGGCCGTAGCCGAGCGGCTCGAGGCGGTTGGCGAAGAATGCCGTACCCGCGAGGTGCAGGATCGTGAAGAGTGCAGCGGCGGCGACGTGGATGGGCAGTGCCACGGCGAGTGTGCGGCGCTCGAGCGGGAACCGCGAAACGAGCAGCGCCGTGGGTGCGAGCAATGCCGTGAGGATGATCCATGACGGGAACGTCGACAGCACGGCGTACCTCCATGTGAGGTCGTAGCCGAGCCGTCCCAGCCCGATGAAGACCTGAGCGGCCTCCAGGCAGGCCAGCACTGCGGCCAGCCCGAGCGCGCCCGCCACCATCGTACGGCGGGAGAGGGGCGGCGCGGCGCGTTCCGTGTCGGGCATGCGGCAACGTACCGCCGCTGTCAGCGGACACGAAGAGTGCAGGGACGGGTGGCTCCGGTGCGGGGGCGGCGCGCCGGTCCGGTCAGCGGGAAGTGCCGCGCGTCAATCGCGCGGCAAGCTCCCGCAACTCCGCCTCGGAGAGATTCGCGCGGATCGCGATCCAGGTGTCCGACTGCGCATCGTACAGCACCAGCTGATGGCGGCCATCGCTCAGCAGCCGTGCCCGTGCCGCGCTCGTCAATCCGGGCCGCCCATCGTCGCCGGCCTTCGCCGCGACGTCGCCCGCACGCTCCGGCGACGCCCGGCGACCCGTGACGACGACCTCTTCCAGCGCTAGCGTGACCGGCTGCCGCTGCCACGTGATCAACTCGACCCGCGTGCCGGTCCGCAGAACCTGTCGGATGCGCAGGGTAGTCTGCGCGATCTCCGGCGCGATCTCGAGCTCCGGGTCGGCCGCATCCTCCAGGAGGAAGAACTGATCCGCAACGGTGGCCGTGTCCCCGGATGCCAGCGCACGGAACAGCAGCCGATCCGCTCGCTCGCGCACGAGCACGTTCTCGAACGCGAGCAGCTCGGGGCCGGGCGTGATGAACGGCGTGATCGCGTCCGCCGCGACCGACTCCACGAACGACTGTGTCGCCGGTGCCGCTGCGGCCGGCTGCTCGAGACGGACACGCGCGCGGTCGCCGAGAACGGGCGGCGCGGCCGGAGCGGCGACCGCACCGGAGTCCGGCAGCGGCGCCGCACGCGCGATGTCGCGACTCGCCGCGTTACCGGCATCGGCCGCCACGACCGGCGTGCCCGCGTCGCGGTCCGCGATGCGGGCATCGCGCCGCTCCGTACGACCGACCTGGGGATCCGTGCGAACGGGAGCGATCTCCTCCCGCGGCGTCGGCGGCGTGGCGGTCCGCTCCGTCGCCTCCGCCGGGATGAACCCGGACGGCGATGGCGGTGCCGGCGCATGCGCCTCCGCTTCCTCCTGCGCCGTGAGGGACGTTGCCGTCTCCGCGGCAGAACGCGCCTCCGGCTGCGGCGCCGGACGCCACAGCGCACTGCCCCACCAGCCGGCACCGGCAGCCATCAGCAGGCTCGCGGCCCACGCGAGCGGCAGCGCACGGCGCCGACGTGCGCGGCTCGTCGCCTCCAGCCCCGCGAACGGCGGCGGCTCGATCTGCGCCAGTGACGCATCGCGCAACACGTGTCCCGCTCGCTCGCGCACCTCCCGCTCAGCCTCGAGTCGCGCGCGACAGTCGGCGCACGAGTCCAGATGCGCAACCACATCCTCGGACGTCATTCCGTCGGGAAGCTCGCCCGCTTCGCTCAGCGCATCGAGTGCACCGTCGATGTACGCGTGGAGCATCCCCTCATCAACGTGCGGCATGCTTCGCCTCCAGCCCGGCGTGCGCCTCCACGAGTCGGCGCCGCGCGCGCGCGAGTGTCGTTCCGACCGCGCCGACCGAGAGTCCGGTCTGCTGCGCGATCTCCGTATAGCTCAGTCCCGCATCCCACAGGAGCAGCGTCTCACGATCCCGCTCCGACAGCTGATCGAGCGCCGCCCGCGCGGCCGCCTCACGCGCCGCACGCTCCATTGCCTCCAGCGGATCCGGCGTCGCGGCGGCATCGGACTCCGCGGTCATCAGCGTCAGATGACGGCGGCGGCGGGTCGCCGTGCGTGCCTCGTCGGCCGCGAGGTTCGCCGCGATACGGAACACCCACGCGCGCGCATTGGCCAGTGCGCCGTCGCCCGCGCTGCCGAGCGCCCGCGTGAACGCCTCCTGCGCCAGGTCGCGAGCCCGCTCCTCATCCCACACCTTCCGGTGGAGATAGCGGACCAGGTCCGGATACGTCGACCGGTAGACAGCCGCCCAGTCGGTCATCGGCGGACGGCCCCGCGGACGCGGCACCAGATTTCTGTTTTGGCGTGTCCAGCCATGGTTCCGCCCAGGTTCATACCGGTTGTACCACCACGGCACCCCGCGCGGGTCCGCGCACGGCGGCGGTCCGGCCCGCCGCGCGCGGTCCCTCCCGGGGCGCCGATCTGCTCCGACGAGACAAAACAGAAATCTGGTGCCGCGTCCGCGGGGCCGTCCGCGGGGCCGCGGGGCCGCCTACCGGAACTCCGCCACGATCCGCTTCACCTGCGCGTCGCTCAGCGAGGTCGCTCCCTTCTCGCCGATCTTCACGCTCACGACCCGTCCTGCGACGAGCGCGCTGTCGACCTCGCGGAGCACGAGTGCGATCTCGGGCAGAGCCGCGATGAGCGCGAAGTACGCATCCGAGTATGCGGCCACTTCGACGACGCGCCGCTCATCGGTGTGCCGCGCATCGCGCCACACGCCATCCGCGAGGGTGAACGTCCGACCCGCGATCGTGCGCGCGCCGCCGGTCACGACGACCTTCTCGAGTGCCAGCGCCTTCGACGCGAGGGCCTGCGCCGCCTGCATGTCCGCGACGCTCGCCACTTCGCGGGACCGGCGCGCCTGCTCGGCCCGGCCGACTGCCGCCTGACCCGAGAACGCGGCCGGTGGCGGCGCGTTGGCGACTCTCGCGTCCGCATCCATCGCGGCGAGCATGCCCGGCTCCTGCACCAGATAGGACGTGTACTCGCTCAGCAGGCCGTAGCGCAGCGCGGTCTCGCGCAGCTCCTCGATCATGCGCTCGACCTGCTGCCGGCCGGCGCCGTCCGCCTGCGCCGAGCGGATGCGGCGGTCCAGGTCGCCGAGCTTCCGCGATGCCCACAGCCGCGGGATGTAGTCGTCGCCCGCGGCCCGTGCGGGGAACGATGCGCGTGTCGAGTACGTCTCGCTCCGGCCGTTGCGCCGTCCGCGCAGCGCGATCCTGTGCTCGCCCCTCCCGCGATAGCGCCCGAACAGCACCAGCTCCTCGGCGGCAAACAGGTCGGGCAGATCGCGCGGGTATATCTCGCGAATGTCGAGATCGCCCGCGTCGAGCGCGAGATCCGTGAGTACCGGGTGGCGCACCCGTGCAGCGAGGAGACTCACCGCCTCCTCGACATCCTCATCGGGTCGCACGTATTGCGTCGTGCCGCGCGCGGCCGCACTCAGTCGGTCGAGCAGATACGTGTTCACATCGAAGCCGACACCGAACGCGAACACGCGTGCGCGCCCGCGCCGCGACTCGGCCATCGCGACGATGCGGTCGGGCCGCGTCTCGCCGTTCGTCGGCAGACCGTCGGTCATGAAGACCACGATCGGCAGTCGAGTATCGGGAGAAGTCTCGCCGAATGCCGTCTCGAGCGCACCGTGGATGTTCGTCCCGCCGTCCGCCTGCAGCCGGTCCACCCAGCGCCGCGCATCGGCGAGTGCGGAGCGCGTCGCGCGCGTCCACGTTTCGCGCCACGGCCGTACCCTGCTGCTGAATGCGATGAGACGAATGCGATCCTCGTCGCCCAGCGAGTCGAGCAGCTGCCGGAGCGCGCGGCGAGCCTGGTCCATCTTCTCGCCGCTCATGGAGCCGCTGACATCCACGACCACGGTGAGATCCCGCGGCACGGTCGATTCCGCTGCATCACCCGGCGACAGTGTGAGCATGAAGTACCCGTCCTCGGTGCCCTGCCGGTGCGTCGCGAGGCTGAGACCGATCGCTCGCTCGGCGAACGGCAGGAACACCGAGAAGTCACCGGACAGCTCGCCTTCGGGCCGCACCGTCATCCGGTTGCGCTCACGCTCGACACGCACGTCGTGCGTGGGCGAGAACGCATCGCGGAACCGACCGCCCTGCTCGACGACGAGCGTAAACGTGAGCGGTGCCGGGTCGGCAACCGCCTGCACGCCCGCCGGCTCGCGCCGGGTCTGCGGCCGGCCCGGTCGCGGTGCGGGCATCGGCACGACCGCCGCACCGATGTGCCGCGCGCCAGCGGCATACCGGAACTGGAGCGCATCGCCCGCACGCGCCAGGACCTGCGTGTAGCGCAGCGTGATGCGGCGCGTCTGTCCGGGCTCGATCGGGAATACACGCGCGCGCATCATCCCCTTCCCGATCAGCTCGATCAGGGCCGGGTCCTTCTTCGCGCGCACGATGCTCTCGTAGATGTCGCGGGCTCGCGCGGCATCCATCATCTCGCCGCGCAGCTCCTGGTCACCCTGGTACAGCGAGTACCCGGTGAACACCGCTTCGCCGGGGAGCGGATAGACGTAATCGCCCTCGCCGAGACCACCGCCGTTGTTGCGGAACCACTCCTCCACCTCGACCTCGGCGACACGGTCCGTGACGCGGACGGTCACGTTCGTGCGCAGCTTCTCGATGCCCCAGTCGGCCGGCCGGATTCCCGGCCGCGGCTCGATCCAGCCCTGCGCCGCGCCCGCCACAGGCGTGAGCAGCAGCACGATGACCGCGCCGAGCAGGAGCCGTCCCGCCGCAGCGGCCGGGACGTGTTCTGACGATCGCATGAATGCCTCCTTCGTCGGTTACGGCCCGTATGACGAACGAGGCGCGGCGGCTTGCACACCCGCATGCGATTAGGGCCCGCCGCGGTGCACTCACCACGGCGGGCCCGTACGGGTCCAACTACCCGGCCCGGGTCCTAAGCGCCCCAGGCGCTCGTGAGCCGGGTGATGATGGCCCGGTCCCTCTCCTCCGGACTCGAGTGACTGCGCCGCTTCTGCGTAGAGGGATCGTGGGCAAAGCCGAAGATGCGGTCGGCAGACAGCGAATCGCCCAGCTTCAGCAGCGCGTGCGCGATCGCCTCCAGCACGGTCTCGCTGTCCGTCTCCTCCGCCATCGCACGAAGCTGGCGCTGCGCGACCGTCGGCCGCTCCAGCCGCAGCGCCGCCTCACCGTACTCTTCCACGCGCCGCACCGCCTCGTCGTCGAGGCCGCGCGCAATCGCCAGCCATGCAAGCGTGCACCGCGCACGAACGATCTGCGGGTTCGCACGCACCAGCTTGTCACAGATCGCGGCGCTCGCCGCGAACTGGCCGGCCGCGAGATACAGGTCGATGGCCGCGTCGAAGTACAGCAGACCGCGTTCGCGCTGTCCCGCGACGTAGCACATGTCGCCTGCGATGTTCATCAATCGCGCGCGCTGCTCCGGCGCCATCTCGTGGCGCATCTGATTCGCCAGCTCCTGGAGCGACTCCTCCAGGTCCTGCGCAGTCGAGCGCTCGACCTCGATCGCCTCGTCACCTCGGTCCTGCGTCGTCATCGCCGCACGCTGTTTCGGTACCATCAGTTCCGCCGCCGGCTCATCATGCGGTCGAGAACCACCTCCCAGCGCCGGTCCGGCTGGTTCGGCAACTTGCGCGCAGCAAGGTCCTCACCCGCGGCCGCGGCGTAGGCGCGTTCCGCGCCACGCTGATCACCCAGCATCAGCAGCGCCTCGGCGACGGCCTCCAGCACGTCGGGCGAGTCTGCGACTTCCGCCATCATGCGCAGATGCCCCCGCGCCAGGCGATGATCGTCCTGCGGTGCCGCGGCGGTCGCATAGTCGGCGATGCGCTGACGCGCCTCGCGACTCTGTCCGCGTGCAATCGCCATCCAGGCGAGCGTACAGCGCGCCCGCACGATGCTCGGCGACAGCCGCACCAGCTTCTGGCAGACGGCCGCAACCGAGGCGTACATGCCGAGTGCGAGGTAGATGTCGATCGCCTGGTCGTAGTACCAGAGCGCGCGCTCGCGCTGACCCGCGTCGAAGCACAGGTCGCCGGCGAGGTTCAGGATGCGGGCGCGCTCGGTCGGGAAGAGACTGTTCTCCGCCCGGCGCTCCATGCGCGGCAGGATCGCATCCAGATCGGTTGTCGTGAAGCTCGTCATGGCCCACGTGCAACGCATGAACGGCGCCCGCGGGCGCGACCTGTCCCGGCAGCGGGGGCACAGCCCGGAAATGGCAGAATGGCAACGTCTTATCGGCGTGATCGGGATCGCGCCGCCACGGCACGCCGACGGTGCTGTCGCGAAAAAGATTGGCGGTCCCGGAAAAGTGTGCGACGCAGGACTACACGTCGCCTTCCACCGGCGGAGGGTACTCGTCCTGCGGGATGCGGAACAGCTCGTCGAGCGCGGGCGCCGTGGCGTTGCCGAGCACGCGGTTCGCCACGTACTCGCCGACGACGGGGCCCATCTTGTACCCCTCCGCGTTGCCGGCGCCGGCGATCCACGCATTCTCCCGGCCCGGCACGCGGTCGATGATGAAGTTGCGGTGGACGCTCAGCTCGTAATGGCAGGCGCGGGTCTCGAGCAGCGGCGCCTCCTTCAGGATCGGGAAGCGCTGCGCCAGGAAATCGCGCGGCCGGCTGAAGTTCTCCGGGTCGATCCAGCGCTCGACGGTATCCGGATCGGAGTGCGGCCGGCCGCCCGTGCGCACCCGGAAACCTCGGTTGTCGGGACCCAGGGCAGGCCAGCCCGTTACGCCGGGAAAGTTGTAGCTGGGCAGAGCCGGGAACGTGAACCGGTCGTCGCCCGGCGGCGTGCCGAAATAGTAGACGTGGCCGAGCGGTGTACGCATGCGCCTGCCGAGCACGTCCGGGAACACCTTCCACAGCCACGGCCCGCACGCGAAGACGTACTGTCCCGCAACCAGACTGCCGCCGGGGGCGAGCGCGACGTCCTGCATCCGCGGGCCAGCGCCGCCACCGGGCTCGGCCCGCGCCGTCACGATCGTGCCCCCCTCCTGGCGGAACACTTCCGCCACCGCCTCGCACGCGCGCCGCGCGCGCACCACGCCCGCGTCGTGCTCGTACAGCGCGACCTCGATGTCTTCCAGCTGCATGGCCGGATAGCGGCGGCGCACCTCATCACCGGTGAGCACGTCGTGCCGCACGCCGTACTTCTTCCACGTCGCGAGTGTTTCCTCCAGGAACGACTCCATCCGCGCGCGGCAGATGATGTCGCCCGTCTGATAGAACAGCCGCATCCGGAGCGGCCGGCCATACTCCTCGTCGAAACGGATCCACCGCCGGATCGCCTCGCTCGCCCACCGCGTCCACTGCTCGTTGTCACCGTAGGCCGTACGCACTCCGCGCGTCTCGTCGCCCGAGCTCGCGCGCGAGTTGCCCGGACCGTACTGATCGATGAGCGTCACGGTCGCGCCCAGCCGCTGGAGATGCAGCGCCGTCCAGCCGCCCCAGGCGCCCGCACCGATCACGGCGATATCCGCGGCGCCCCCCGACAGCGCCGGAGCCCGCCGCTCCAGCAGTACCGCATCCAGCCGCGATGCGGACGCGCCGAGTGCGCCCGCCGCAGCGCCCGCAGACTTCAGGAATTCCCGTCGATCCATCGCTCCGGCTCTCCTGTTCCGGGCCCCGTTCGACTTGACGCGGTCGCGACGTCGCTGCTACTACTTTCGGTACTTCGCATAGCCCCGGGATGGCCGAGCCGCCGTCCACTTCAAGCCATCATCGAGGAATTCGAATGGAGCTCGGCACCCGGCTGGGTGTGTCTCTCTCACCGCTCGCGATCGCGCTGCTCCTCGCCGCGCGACCGGCCGCCGCACAGTCCGCTCCCGCCGACAGCAGCCGCAGCGCCGAAGGCGCGTATTCCGCCGCACAGGCGACGGAAGGCGAAAACACGTTCCGCACCGTCTGCGGCAACTGCCACGGCACCGCCGAGTTCAGCGGCCAGACGTTCCGGAAGATCTGGACGGGACGACCCGTCTACGAGCTGTTCGATCTCGTGCGCAATGCCATGCCGCTCGACAACCCCGGCGGCCTCAGCCGTACGGAGTACGCCGCCGTCATCGCCTATGTCCTCAAGCTGAACGGATATCCCGCCGGACCGGCGGCACTGCCGGTCGAGGACGCGCCGCTGCGACTGATCCGGTTCTAGCTCGGCGGGACTCCGGAGCCGCCGAGCTTATTTCCCTACGGCAGCCGCAGGGCCACCAGCGATCCCGGATGCTGGCCGCCCCCGACCGCCGTCACGATGTACTGCTTCCCGTCGTGCATGTACGTCATCGGCGCCGCATTCGTCGGCGCGGGCAGCTCGACGGCCGCGAGCTCGTCACCCGTCCGCTTGTCGACGGCATGGAACAGCGGTGCGCCGCCGCGGCCCTCGCCGTACATCAGCAGCGTCTTCGTCACGAGCGCGGTCGCATGCGCGCCCTTGCCGGTTCGCGGAATCTCGACGCCGCGCAGCATCGGGTGGTTCTTCACGTTGTCCGGCGTGTCACCGTTCGGGATCCACCACAGCGTCTCGCCGGTGTTCAGGTCGATCGCCGTGATCCGTCCGTACGGGGGCTTGTACAGCGGCAGGCCCTCGACGCCGCCGACGCCGCCCGGACCGTTCGTCACGAGGTCCATGTTCGAGTCCGGATCGCGCTCCTTGCCGGGCATCAGCACCGGCGCACTGCACCCCTTCGTCGATGCGACGTAGAGAACGCCCGTTTCCGGATCGACGACGGATCCGCCCGGGATGTTCGCGCCGCCGTTCGCACCGGGGCAGTGCACGGACGCGCGCAGGCCGTGCGGGTTGTCGCGGTGCAGCGGCGGATTGAACAGCGGGCCGAGCCGGAACTGCGAGACGTGCTCGATCGCGCGCTGCCGCAGCTCCGGCGTGTAATCGATCAGGTCGTCGATCGTGAGTCCCTGCATCTCGAACGGAGCGGGCCGCGTCGGGAACGGCTGCGTCGGCCAGGTCTTCTCACCCGGCACCTCCGATTGCGGCACGGGTCGCTCCTCGATCGGCCACACGGGCTCGCCCGTCACACGGTTGAACACGTAGGTGAAGCCCTGCTTCGTCGTCTGTGCCACGATCGGCACCTGACGCCCGTTCATCGTCACGTTCACGACGTGAGGTGACGTCGGATTGTCGTAATTCCAGATGTCGTGGTGCACGGTCTGGAAGTGCCAGATGCGCCGGCCGGTCTTCGCATCCAGAGCGAGCACGCTCGTCGAGAACAGCGTGCTGCCCGGGCGATGACCGCCGTAGTAGTCGTTCGTCGGTGGATCCGTCGGGATGTAGACGATGCCGCGCTCGAGGTCGGCCGACAGCGGCGCCCACGCAGAGATGTTGCCCGTGTACTTCCACGCATCGCCCTCCCACGTGTCGTGACCGAGCTCGCCCGGCTGCGGCACCACGTTGAACTTCCACAGGTGCCGGCCCGTGCGCGAGTCGTAGGCGAGGATGTGGCCGGGGACGTTCTCCTTCCGCGTCTGGTAGTAGCCCTGCTCGTGCGAGTTGCCCACCACGATCACGCCGTTCACGACGATCGGCGGCGATGAGTTCGTGATGATGCTCACCGAATCGGCAATGCCGAACTCCGGGTCGTACGGGTAGCCGAGGTCCGCGAGCAGGTCGACCGTCCCGTTTCTCCCGAACCTCTCGACCGGCCGGCCCGTCTTCGCATCGAGAGCGTGGAGGAAGAACGCGGGCGTCACGACGTAGATCACGCCGCGGCCGTCGATCTCGTCGTACGCGACGCCCTTGCCGTAGTTCTGCCGCATGGATCGCTCGAAGCGCTTCGTGTGCGGCTCGCGGAACGTCCACAGCGTCTCGCCCGTCGCCGGATCGAGCGCGACCACCGTGCGTCTCGAGCCCGCCACCGTGTAGAGGATGCCGTCGATGTAGGACGGCGTCGCGCGCAGGATGTTGTCGCGCGACGGCCCGTAGTTGTCGCCCCGCCAGACCCACGCGACCTCGAGTGTTCCGAAGTTCGCCGCATCGATCTGCTCGAGCGGCGAGTAGCGCGTGCTCCAGGCGTCCGCACCCCAGTAGCGCCACTCACCGGAGGGATTGCCGCGTTCCTGCGCCCCGACCGGCGCGGGAGCGAGGAGGATGGCCAGGATCATGACACGATGGACTACGCGCTGCGGACGTCGCATAGCACCTCGCAGGTGAGGATCGGCGATTGGCTCGTACGAGACGCGGACGGGAAAGCTGCCGCTAAGGTAAGACGCAGCCCCCCGTCGCGCGAGCGTGCACGCCGACCTTCACGAGTGCGCGCCGCGCAGCAGCGCGACCGCACCCACGATGCTGGCGCCCGCGAGCACCACCCCGCCGCCGAGCGCCTCGCCCGCCAGCATCCAGCCGAGCAGCAGCGCAACGAGCGGATTCACGTACGAGTGCGTCGCCACGAGCGAGGGCGGCGTCCGGCACAGCAGCCACCGGTACGCGCTGAACGCCGCCACCGAGCCGAACACGATCAGGTAGGCGAGCGCACCCACCGACCGCGGGCTGAACTCCGCTGCCGCCAGGTCCGCTCCCTCGCCGAACAGCAGACCCGCCGCCAGCACGACCACTCCGCCCGCGAGCATCTCCGCACCCGCCGACCGGCTCGCCGGGCCCTTCAGCGGCGAGCGCGTCGCCCGGATCGAACCCGCGGCCCAGAAGAACGCCGCCGTGAGGACCGCCAGCGACGGCAGGAGATTCGACCGCAGCCCACCACCGCCCTGGAGCAGGAGCGCCACGCCCACCGTGCCCAGCGCCAGGCCCGTCCACGTGCGCACGCGCGGCCGGCCGCCGCCCTGACGCCACTGCAGCAGCACCATCCACATCGGCGACGTGGTCCCGAGCAGCGCCGCCGTCCCCGACGCGATGTGCTGCTCCGCCCAGGCCAGCGCGCCGTAACCGCCCAGAAACAGCATCGCGCCCGTGACCGCCGACCACCGCCACTCGCGTACGCTCAACCCCGCTGCCCCGCGCCACCGCGCCCAGCCGTACAGAACCCCGCCAGCCACCAGCATCCGCGCGGCCATCGTCGTGAACGGAGGCATCGTCTCGACCGCATACGCGATCGCGAGGTACGTCGATCCCCACACCACGTAGATCGTCGCAAACGCCGCCACCACCGTGAGCCGCGTCGACACGACCCCCCGGCACGCCACCAGGCCCCACACGGACCGCGCCACCTCCCGCAGGCCGCGGCCGGGCGCCACCTCCACCACCACACCGCCGCACTGCCCGGCCGCAGCTTCCACGCTCACCGCCACTGCGCCCCCACGACCTCGGCGTACCGCAGCCAGTAGATCAGCCACCACCGGCCCACCCGGCGCAGAATTCCGCCCGACGGCCGCTCTGCCTCCGACCCCTGCGCCGGGACCGCGACCGGTCCGCCCGCGCGCGTCGCCACTGCCTCCATCGTCCCCTCCCTCTGGTAAAACCACCGTTCCGGCGTTATGGTGGTTACAAGATACGCGGGATTTCTAACCTGTCAACAGTGTTTTGATGGTTACAAACGGTCCAGTTAAGCCGGAGTGAGCCAACGTGGCAGAAATACAGCGCACGATGCAGAACCTCGACCTGGTCGGCGGCAATGTCGCGCTCGACTTCGCCAACAGCGGCGATGGCCCGGTCGCGGGCGGGACGCCGACGGAGCGGCTGCACACGTACGGCGACCTGCTCACGTTCGCGCAGCGCTCGGAGCTGATCGGAGCGGGGCGGGCGGCGGAGCTGCGGGCGGAGGCGGAGCGACGGCCGGCCGCTGCGGCGGACGTGGTGGAGCGCGCCCGGGTGCTGCGCGACACGCTGTACGCCGCGTTTTCGGCAGTGGCGCACGCGGGGCGGGCGCGGCAGGAGGACATCGAGGTGCTGAACTCGTTTCTGGAGGAGGGGATGCGGTACCGCCGGCTGGAGCGGGACGAGCGGTGCTGCGGGTGGACGTGGTCGGCGGGCGAGGAGCCGCTGGCGCAGATGCTGTGGCCGATCGTCAACGCGGCGGCGGAGCTGCTCGTGGAGGGCGAGCTGGAGCGGGTGAAGACGTGCGGCAACGAGGCGTGCTCGTGGCTGTTCCTGGACATGAGCCGGAACCGGAGCCGGCGGTGGTGCGACATGAAGGACTGCGGCAATCGGGCAAAGGCGCGCCGCCACTACGCGCGGCAGCGCGGGTCGGCCGCGGACTGACCCCCGGGTTCGAGACTCCGCATCGGCGAGGTCGTTCAGGTGACGCGGCTTGACGCCATGACGGCCGCGAATGCAGGTTCCCTTTCCATCCCATCCCGTAAGCGATCCCGGAGCCGGCCGATGTCGCCTTCCCGCATTCTTCTGGTCACGGCGCTGCTCGTTCCTGCGGCGGTGGCGGCGCAGCCCAACCCCTACCGCGTGGCGGATGACGCGTTCGGCCAGCTGCCCGCGGGCCGCACGTGGGGAGCGACGAGCGCAGTGTATCCGGGACCGGATGGGCGGACGATCTGGGTGGCCGAGCGGTGCGGCCAGAACAGCTGCGTCGGCCGTGAGGACTGGCCGTCCGTCTTCCAGTTCGATCTCGACGGGCGTCTGCTGAAGAGCTTCGGCGCGGGCATGATCGCGTGGCCGCACGGCATCTTCGTCGACCGCGACGGCAACGTCTGGGTGACCGATGCGACGGGTATCGGCGAGATTCCCGAGGGCGTGGGTCACGTCGTCTACAAGTTCAGCCCCGACGGCGAGCTGCTGCTGACGCTGGGGAAGAAGGGTGTCGCGGGCGAGGGCACGGACGTGTTCAACCAGCCGTCCGCGGTGCTCGTTGCGCCGAACGGCGACATCTTCGTGGCCGACGGTCATGGCACGGGCGGCAACAACCGGATCGTGAAGCTCTCGAGCGATGGCCGCTTCATCGCGCAGTGGGGCACGACGGGGACGGGTCCCGGCGAGTTCCGCGATCCGCACGCGCTCGCGATGGACTCGCAGGGCCGTCTGTTCGTTGCGGACCGGGGCAACAGCCGCATCCAGATCTTCGATCAGGAAGGCCGGCACCTCGACAGCTGGACGCAGTTCGGCCGGCCGAGCGGGCTGTTCATAGACGCGGACGATGTTCTGTACGCGACGGACTCCGAATCGAACGCGCGGCGCAATCCCGGATTCCGGCGGGGCATCTACATCGGCAGCGTGCGCGACGGGAAGGTGACCGCGTTCATCCCGGACCCCGAGCCCGATCCGGATGCGTCCGCGACGAGCGGCGCGGAAGGCGTCGCGGTGGATGCGCTCGGCAGCATCTATGGCGCGGAGGTCGGTCCGCGGACGCTGCGACGGTACGTGCGGCGCTGACGGCTGGACGACCGCGCCGCTCCCGTTCTGACACTCGCGGCACCAGGCCGTCCGTCCGCGTACGCCGACGGACGGTCCGCCCCCGGACCTTGCGCGGCACCGGCGCCGGCGCTCTACTTTCCATTGGCTCGCAGCCATTCCTGCCGGGCTCTGCGCAACCAGAAATCCTGACCCCATCGAGTGTCGGCCCGCATGCGGGCCGAGAGGGCGACGTGCCACACCACTCCAGCCACTCACCCGTTCTCCGGAGCCGCTCCATGCGCTTCATGAAGACCCTCACGGCCTGCGGTGCGGTCGCGCTGTGCGTGATCCCCGCCGGGCAGCTCGAGGCACAACGGCCGATCTCCACAGACACCGTCGCGTGGGGACTGCCGCTCGAGCCCGCACGCTACGCGCGCTTCGCGGCGACGAAGGGCACGTGGATGTCCGTCGATGTGAGTCCCGACGGTGGCACTCTGGTCTTCGACCTGCTCGGCGACCTCTACACGATGCCGTTCACCGGCGGCAGCGCGGCGCGCATCACGAGCGGGATCGCGCACGACATGGCGCCGCGGTTCAGCCCCGACGGGCGGCGCATCGTGTTCGTCTCGGACCGCAGCGGTGATGACAACGTCTGGCTCGTGAATGTCGACGGCTCCGGCCTCAGGCAGCTGTCGCACGGCCGGGAGGCGACCTACTTCTCGCCCGAATGGACGCCGGACGGGAAGTACATCGTCGTCTCGCGCGCCGGCTTCACGGGCGGCGCGGAGAAGATCTGGCTGTACCACGTCGATGGCGGCCGCGGACTCCAGATGGGCAGCGCGCCGCCCGCGATCCGGATGTTCGGCGCCGCGTTCGGCCCCGACCCGCGGTACGTCTGGTACGCGCAGCGCAGCGGGTACTGGGAGTACAACGCGATCCTGCCGCAGTACCAGCTCGGCGTTTACGACCGTGAGACGGGCACGTTCACGACGATGAGCGCGCGCTACGGCTCCGCGTTCCGTCCGGCACTCTCGCCGGACGGGAAGCTGCTCGCGTTCGGCTCGCGTCACGACGCCGATACCGGCCTGCGCGTGCGCGATCTGGAAACGGGCGAGGAGCGGTGGCTCGCGTATCCGATCCAGCGCGACGACCAGGAATCGATCGCGAGCATGGACGTGCTGCCCGGCTACTCGTTCACGCCTGACTCCCGCAACGTCGTCATTTCCTACGGCGGCGAGTTCTGGCGCGTGCCCGTCGACGGCAGCGAAGCCGTCCGCATCCCGTTCACGGCCCAGGCCGAAGTCGCGATCGGTCCCGAGCTGAAGTTCGAGTACCCGATCGAGGACTCGCCGACGTTCACGGCGAAGCAGATCCGCGATCCGGTGGTGTCACCGGACGGCCGCCGTGTCGTGTTCACCGCGCTCGACCGCCTGTACGTGATGGACCTGCCGAGCGGCACGCCCCGCCGCGTGACGCGGCAGGAGGTCGGCGAGTACTACCCGACGTGGTCGCCGGACGGGAATCACATCGCCTTCGTCACATGGGATGACCAGCAGGGCCACATCATGCGCGTGCCTGCCGCCGGCGGCACGCCGACGCGGCTCTCGCGCACAGGCGCGTACTACCAGCAGCCCGCGTGGTCGCCGGACGGAGAGCGGATCGTCGCCATGCGCGCGGCTGCGCGCGACCTCCGCGAAGCCATCGACCCGTTCGTCTTCGATGGGCTCGCTGCCGAGTTCGTGTGGGTCCCGGCAGCCGGCGGCGAGTCGACCGTCATCGGCCCGACGAGCGGGCGGCTGAAGCCACACTTCACGACGGACCCCGAGCGCATCTACAGCTACGGCCCGACACCGGCCGTCGGCCAGCCCGGCACACCGGGGTACCAGCCGCCGACGCTCGCGCTCGTCTCGACCCGCTGGGACAACACGGACGTGAAGCAGCACCTGCGCGTCACATGGCGCCTGCCGATCACGCCGGGGCCGTACGAGTACTCGCGCTACTCCGATCTCGTCATGCCGCGCACGAACTTCGACGAGCGCGAGCCCGGCGCGTTCCTCGCCACCGCCGACTTCGTCATGATGGCGCCGCGCGGCGACCTCGCGCTCGCGGTCGCGAACGGACAGATCTACACGGTCCACGTGCCGCAGGTCGGCGCAGCGCCACCGATGGTGATGGTGAGCGCGCCCGACAGCGCAGCCATGCCCGTGCGCCGGCTCTCCGACATCGGGGGTGAATTCGCCTCATGGAGCGGCGATGGCCGGAAGGTGCATTGGTCGATCGGCAACGCATTCGTCACCTACGACCTCGATGCCGCCGCCGGCAACGATGCCTATCGCCCCACCGAGCAGCGCGTCGCCGTCACGGCACCCCGTGACATCCCGCAGGGCGCCGTACTGCTGCGCGGCGCTCGCGCCATTACGATGCGCGGCGACGAGGTGATCGAGAACGCCGACGTGCTCATCCGCAACAACCGCATCGTGAGCATCGGTCCGCGCGGCGCGGCACCGGCAGACGCACGCGTGATCGATGTCGCGGGCAAGACGATCATGCCGGGCTTCGTCGACACGCACGCGCACATGTGGAACCTCTGGGGCATGCACTGGAACCGCCCCTGGATCTACCTCGCGAACCTCGCCTACGGCGTGACCACGACGCGCGATCCACAGACGGCGACGACCGACGTGCTCACGTACGCGGACCGCGTCGATGCCGGACTCATGCCCGGGCCGCGTGTCTACTCGACCGGCCCCGGCGTGTTCTGGACGGAGGGCATCCGCAACCTGGACGATGCGCGCTACACGCTGCGCCGCTACAGCGACTACTACGACACGAAGACGTTCAAGATGTACATGGCGGGCAACCGGCAGCAGCGGCAGTGGCTGATCATGGCCGCACGCGAGTTGAACCTGATGCCGACCACGGAGGGCGGCCTCGACTACCGCCTCAACATGACGCACGCGATGGACGGTTACCCCGGCATCGAGCACACGATGCCGATCATCCCCGCATACGATGACGTGGTGCAGCTGTTCCGCGCATCGCAGACGACGAACTCGCCGACACTGCTCGTCTCCTACGGCGGCCCGTGGGCGGAGAACTACTTCTACACGAACGAGAACAACATCGCCGACGAGAAGCTGAAGCACTTCACGCCGGCCGAGGAGCTGAACTTCAAGATCCGGCGCCGCAACCCGGGGCCGGGACGCGGCGGCTGGTTCCACGAGGACGAGTACGCGTTCCGGAAGCATGCGGCGTGGATCAGGGAGCTGGTGGAGGGCGGTGGCCGTGCGGGCGTCGGCAGCCACGGTCAGCTCCAGGGCCTCGGCTACCACTGGGAGCTGTGGGCGATCCAGAGCGGCGGCATGAGCAATCACGATGCGCTGCGCGTCGCGACGATCATGGGCGCCGAGGCGATCGGTCTCGGCCGCGACCTCGGCTCGCTCGACGGCGGCAAGCTGGCGGACCTGCTGGTCCTCGACGGGAATCCGCTCGAGAACATCCGCAACACGAACACGATACGGTACGTGATGAAGAACGGCCGGCTGTACGACGGCAGCACACTGGATGAGGTGTGGCCGCAGGCACGCACCGCGGCGGAGGAGCCGTGGCGCAACAACGGTCCCGCTGTCGGCAACGGCGTGCGTGGAGGTGTGCGATGAGACGCGACCGCATCGGTTTCGCAACGGCGCCGCGCACGCTGCGCAGCACGCTGGCCGGCACACTGCTCGCGCTCGCCGCCACACCGGCACTCGCGCAGGGACCCGGTGGCCCCGGCGGGCCCGGTGGTCCGAACGCGCGCGAGAAGCCGCTCCCGCTGGAGGCCGCGCGCAAGGCGGAGTTCACGGCTACCTCCGGCACCTGGATCTCGCTCGACGTGAGCCCGGACGGGCAGACGATCGTGTTCGACCTGCTCGGCGACATCTACTCGATGCCGATCACGGGCGGAAAGGCGAAGCGCATCACGAGCGGACTCGCGTTCGACGCGCAGCCGCGCTTCAGCCCCGACGGCGAGAAGATCGTGTTCATCTCGGACCGCAGCGGTGGCGACAACGTGTGGACGCTGTCGCTCGACATGCGCGACACGACGCAGGTCACGCAGGGCAATACCAGCCTCTACGTGTCACCCGACTGGTCGCCGGACGGGCAGTTCATCGTCGTCAGCCGCTCCGGCGGCCTGGGCGGCGCGGCCAAGCTCCAGCTCCACCACGTCGACGGCCGCAGCCCGATCCCGCTCATCCGTACGCCCGCCCAGCTGAAGACGGTCGGCGCGGCCTGGAGCCCGGACGGCCGCTACATATGGTATGCCGGCCGCAACGGCGACTGGAGCTACAACGCGATCTTCCCGCAGTACCAGCTGTACCGCTACGACCGCGAGACCGGCACGTCGTCGCTCATGACGAGCCGCTACGGGTCCGGCTTCCGGCCCGCACTCTCGCCGGACGGTCGCTGGCTGGTGTATGGCACCCGCGAGGGCGCGCAGACCGGTCTCCGCCTTCGTGACCTCGCGACCGGCGACGAGGAGTGGCTCGCCCATCCGGTGCAGCGTGATGAGATCGAGTCGCGCGCGCCGCTCGACGTGCTCCCCGGGTACAGCTTCACGCCCGACTCCCGCGCCATCATCGTCTCCTATGGCGGCGAGATCTGGCGCGTGCCGGTCGACCGCAGCGCCGCGACGAAGATCGCGTTCGAGGCCGACGTGAAGCTCGATATCGGTCCCGAGGTGAAGTTCGCGTTCGATGTCGACAGCGCGCCGCAGGTGACGGCGAAGCAGATCAGGAATCCCGTCGCATCACCGGATGGCGGTCGCGTCGCGTTCACCGCGTTCGACCGGCTGTGGGTTCAGGACATCGCGGTCGATCGGATCGGCAAGGTGACGCTGCGCGGCGCCCCGCGGCGCGTGACGAACCAGGAGGTCGGCGAGTACCAGCCGGTCTGGTCGCCCGATGGCCGCTCCCTCGCCTACGTCACCTGGGGCGATGCGGACGGCGGCCACATCATGCGCGTCGCCGCCACGGGCAATGCGCAGCCGGCGCGCGTCACGCAGACGCAGGCACTCTACATGAATCCGACGTGGACGCCGGACGGCACGCGCATCGTCGCGACCCGCGCGGCCGCACGCGACCTGAAGGAAGGCGTCTCCAGCGGATTCTTCCCGACGCTCGGCGGACAGTTCGTGTGGGTGCCGTCCAGCGGCGGCGCGGTCAACGTCATCGCACCGTCCGGCAGCCGCGACGTCGCACATTTCCGTGCGGACGAGCCCGACCGCATCTACGCCTACAGCCCGGTCGAGGGCCTCGTCTCGTTCCGCTGGGACGGCACCGACGCGAAGACGCACCTGCGCGTGATGGGCACGCCGTCCGCCGGCGGCAACCCGCACCCCGACGAGTACCAGGTGCTGCCTCGCCGCGTGTTCCCTTACGAGGCGCCACAGGTCACGCTCGAGAACGATGGCATGGAGCCGACCGCGCCCGCGCCGCCCGCCGGTCTCGTGATGATCGCGCCCCGCGGCGACTACGCGCTCGCCCAGGTCGGCAGTGACATCTACACCGTCTTCATCCCGCAGGTCGGCGGGCCGCCGCCGACCGTGAGCGTCGCGCAGGTCGCCGGCGGACCCGTGCCGATGCGCAAGCTGACCGACATCGGCGGCGAGTTCCCGTCCTGGAGTCCGGACGGCAATCGGGTGCACTGGGCGATCGGCAATGCCCTCGTCACCTACGACATCACACGCGCCGTCGCGATCGAGGACAGCGTCGAGGCGCTCGAGCAGGCGCGCAAGGACAGCGCACACTACGCGCGCACCGTCATCGACAGCCTGAAAGCCGTGCGCGCGCGTGCCGACAGCGTGACGAAGGCCGGCAGCACCGTGCCCGATTCGCTCACCGCACGCATCAACGCGCTGCGCGCCGACTCCATCAAGGTGAAGGCGGACTCGATCATCGCACGCGTCGACTCGATGCGGCTGCGCGCGGACTCGCTGTTGAGGAAGGCGGAGGCCGCGCGGCTCGGACAGGATACCGTCAAGGCCGACACCACGAAGGGATACAAACCGCACGAGCAGCGCGTCGCCGTCACACTCCCGCGCGACATACCCCGTGGCACCGTCGTGCTGCGCGGCGGCCGCGTGCTCACGATGAAGGAGCACGAGATCATCGAGAACGCGGACGTGGTCGTGCGCGACAACCGCATCGTCGCGGTCGGACCGCGCGGCGAGGTCGAGGTTCCCGCGGACGCGCAGGTCATCGATGTCGCCGGGAAGACGCTGATCCCGGGCTTCGTCGACACGCACTACCACGCGCAGTGGCTCGTGCCGGAGATCCATCCCGGACAGGCGT
Source organism: Longimicrobiales bacterium (assembly GCA_036374995.1). Classification (GTDB taxonomy): domain Bacteria; phylum Gemmatimonadota; class Gemmatimonadetes; order Longimicrobiales; family RSA9; genus SH-MAG3. Next base: position 58,571 of record DASUSS010000069.1, read on the forward strand.
GGCAGTACCTCACCACGCTCGCGTACGGCGTCACGACCACGCGCGACCCGCAGACCGCGTCCACCGACATTCTCAGCTACGGCGATCGCGTCGAGATCGGCGGCATGGTCGGCCCGCGCATCTACTCGACCGGCCCCGGCGTCTTCAGCAGCGCGAACCTGCGCAACCTCGAGCACGCGAAGACGATCCTGAAGCGCTACGCCGAGTACTACGACACGAAGACGCTGAAGATGTACATGACAGGCAACCGCCAGCAGCGTCAGTGGATCATCCAGGCCGCGAAGGAGCTGAAGCTCATGCCGACCACGGAGGGCGGCCTCGACTTCAAGCTCGACCTCACGCACGCCATGGACGGCTACCCCGGCGTCGAGCACAACCTGCCGATCGCACCGATCTACATGGACGTCGTCGAGCTGTTCAAGGCGTCGCAGACCACGAACAGCCCCACACTGCTCGTCTCCTACGGCGGGCCGTTCGGCGAGAACTACTACTACACGAAGGAGAACGTCCACGACGATCCCAAGATGCGGCGGTTCATGCCGGAGCCCGCGCTCGACGCGCGCTCCCGCCGACGCGGACCCGGCGCCGGTGGCAGCCCCGGCCAGGCCGGCTGGTTCCTGGACGAGGAGTACATCTTCCCCGCCCACGCCGCGTTCGTGAAGAAACTGCTCGAGAACGGCGCGCGCGCCGCGGTCGGCAGCCACGGCCAGCTCCAGGGCCTCGGCTATCACTGGGAGCTCTGGTCCATGGCCTCCGGCGGGCTCGCACCGCACGACGCACTCCGCGCCGCCACCATCTACGGCGCCGAGGCGATCGGCTTCGGCGCCCAGATCGGCTCCATCGAGGCCGGCAAGCTCGCCGACATCCTCGTCCTCGATGCGGACCCGCTCGCGGACCTGAGGAACACCACGAGCCTGCGGTACGTCATGAAGAACGGCCGCCTCTACGAGGCCGCCACGCTCGACGAGGTCTGGCCGCGCCAGCGAGCGTTGCCCGCGCAGTACTGGCAGAACGAGGCACCCACCGGCCTCCGTGCCGGTGTCAGGTAAATTCGGCGGACCAGGCTCCATTCTACGGTTACGGCCGTTCCGGCCATGGCCTGTCCACAGTTCCTGGTTGTCGTGCGAGCTGTCTCGTGTCACCGCAGGCCGGCGGAGTTACCCACTTCGCCGGCCTGCTGGCGCTCTTGGGGAGCCCGGATGTCGCGGGAGGTGCGAACACCGCGGTTCGTCCCCATAATACGAGCAACCTCCACCGCGACCCATGGCTCCATGGGACAAACCGTAAAGTGAAGGATGGTCCGCCATGAATGTCACGTTCCGGGTCAATGGCCGGGCGGTCACGGTCGACGTTCCTGCCGACATGCCGCTGCTGTGGGTCCTGCGCGACGTCCTGGAGCTGAAAGGCACGAAGTACGGCTGCGGTGTGGCGCAGTGCGGCGCGTGCACGGTGCACGTGAACGGCGCTCCGACGCGTTCGTGCGTGACGCCGGCGCAGGCGGTGGCGGGTGCGGACGTGGGGACGGTGGAGGGTCTGTCGGCGGACGGGACGCATGCCCTGCAACGTGCGTGGCTGGAGCTGGACGTACCGCAGTGTGGGTACTGCCAGGCCGGCCAGCTGATGTCGGCGGCCGCGCTGCTCGAGCGGACGGCGGCGCCGACGGACGAGGACATCGACCGTGCGATGAACGGGAACCTGTGCCGCTGCACGACGTACCTGCGGATCCGTCAGGCGATCCATCGGGCAGCGTCGCTGCGGACGGCCGAGGCGCAGGGCAGCGGTTCGATCCCGAACGAAGTCCCGATCCCGCAGCGCTGAGGAGGCGACACGATGACGACGACGCTGATCATGAATCGCCGCCGCTTCCTGAGCGTGACCGCGATCGCGGGCGGCGGCCTGCTGCTCGGCTTCCGGGTGGACTCCTCCGGCGCGGCGGTGCCGCTGTTCGACCCGGTGACGAGCGACTTCGTGCCGAACGCCTACATCCGGATCTCGGCGGACAACATCGCGACGATCATCGCGAAGAACCCGGAGATCGGCCAGGGCGTGAAGACGATGCTGCCGATGCTGATCGCCGACGAGCTGGATGTCGACTGGAGCAGCGTGCGCATCGAGCAGGGTGATCTCGATACCGAGAAGTACACGGCGCAGTCGGCGGGCGGCAGCAATGCGACGCCCTCGAGCTGGCTGCCGATGCGGCGGGTCGGCGCGGCGGCGCGTGCGATGCTCGTGATGGCGGCGGCGCGGACCTGGGGCGTGCCCGTTGCGGAGCTGACGACGGGCTCGGGCAGCGTGCATCATCGGGCGAGCGGCCGGTCGAGCACGTACGGCGAGCTGGGAGCGGCGGCCGCGAGCGTCACGCCGCCGGATCTGGAGTCGGTGCCACTCAAGGACCCGGAGCAGTTCCGGATCATCGGGACGAGCGTCCCCAACGTGGACGGTCTCGCGATCGTGACGGGAAAGCCGATCTACGGCATCGATTTCACGGTACCCGGGATGCTCCACGCCGTCTACGTGAAGTGTCCGGTGTTCGGCGGGACGGTGGCGAGCGCGAACCTGGAAGCAGTGGGGCGGCTGCCGGGCGTGCGCGAGGCGTTCGTGCTCGAGGGTGGCAGCTCGCTGAGCGGGCTGCTGGCTGGTGTCGCCATTGTCGCGGACACGTGGTGGGCCGCGCACACGGCGCGCCGGTCGCTGCGTGTGGAGTGGAACGAGGGTGCGACGGCAACACAGAGCAGCGAGTCCTTCGCACGGCAGGCGGCGGAGCTGTCTCAGCGGTCGCCGCAGCGCAGCCTCCGCACGGATGGCGATCCTGCAACCGCACTGCGATCGGCGGCGCGCACGGTCCGCGCGGAATACCATTACCCGTTCATCGCGCACGCGCCGCTCGAGCCGCAGAACTGCACGGCGCACTTTCACGATGGCAGGATGGAGATCTGGGCGCCGTCGCAGACACCGGCTCGCGGGCGACAGCTGGTGGCGCAGACGCTCGGCATTCCGGAGAGCGACATCACGATCCACCTCACGCGCATCGGCGGCGGCTTCGGCCGGCGGCTCGCGAACGACTACATGGTCGAGGCGGCCGCGATCGCGCAGCGAGTCGATGCACCGGTGAAGCTGCTGTGGACGCGCGAGGACGACATGCAGCACGACTTCTATCGTCCTGCCGGCTGGCATTACTTCACCGGCGGCGTGGATGCGAACGGCCGCCTGGTCGCGTGGCGCGATCACTTCATCTCGTTCGGCGAGGGTGAACGGTTTGCGCCGAGTGCTGCGATCTCTCCGAATGAGTTCCCGGCGCGCTTCGTTCCGAACTTCGCGCTGGACGCGTCCGTGATGCCGCTCGGCGTGCCGACGGGCGCCCTGCGCGCACCCGGCAGCAACGGATTGTGCTTCGCGATGCAGGGCTTCATCGATGAGCTCGCGCATGCTGCGGACCGCGATCCCATCGAGTTCCGGCTGGATGTCCTTTCGCAGATCCACGACCGCGAGGGCTGGGACGCGGATCGGATGCGCGGCGTGCTCGAGCTGGTCGCGGAGAAGTCCGGCTGGTCCGGCCGCGATCGGCTGCCGCGCGGCACGGGGATGGGCGTCGCGTTCCACTACAGCCATCGCGGCTATTTCGCCGAGGTCGTGCAGGCGACCGTCTCGCGCACGGGCGAGCTGACGGTCGACAGGGTCTGGGTGGCGGGCGACATCGGGAGTCAGGTGATCAATCCGCTGAACGCGGAGCACAACGTGCAAGGCGCGGTGCTCGACGGCATCGCGGAAGCGCTCGGTCAGGAGATCACGATCGAGAACGGTCGCACGGTGCAGAGCAACTTCCACGACTTCCCGCTGCTGCGGCTGACACAGGCGCCGCCCGTCGTGGAGGTGCATTTCAGGACGACGGACAACCCGCCGACGGGTCTCGGCGAGCCGGCGCTGCCGCCGGCGATTCCCGCGCTGTGCGCGGCAATCTTCCAGGCGACGGGCACGCGTGTCCGATCGCTGCCGCTTTCGAAGCACGATCTGAGCTGGAGCTGATGGTCACCAGGAACAGGAGGAGAACAATGGCGTCACGGATTCACCGGTCGGCGTACGCAGTAACCGCAGCGATGCTGCTCGCGGGTGTGGGCAGCGCGCAGGCACAGGATGCCTCGCGCGCAGTGGCGGGCGGCGGCATCGCCGTGCCCGGCTGGGCGGGCAAGGTGGACGCGCGCGAGGCGGCGCAGGGTCAGGTTCTCGAGAACGCGAAGTTCGTTAAGGAGGGCGACGCGATCCACATCACGACCGGCCCCGCAGTGACGTACTGGAACGAGGAAGTGACTGCGACCGGCGACTACACCGTGAAGGCGACGTTCACCGAGCCGGAGTACATGAACCTGAACGATCACCCGCACCCGTACGGCATCGTCATCGCCGGCAACGATCTCGGCACGGACCAGCAGAGCCTGCTGTATTGCGCCGCGTACGGCAGCGGCAACTTCATCGTCCGCGGCTTCGGCCCGGAGCCGTTCCAGCTGAACGGCCGCCGCGGTGAGGCGCACGAGGCGGTGAAGAAGGCCGCCGGCAACGGACAGCCCGTCACGCAGGAGATCGCGCTGTCGGTGCGCGGCGACAAGGTCGAGTGTGCGATCAACGGCACCGTCGTCGCGAGCTACAACAAGGCGGACCTCGTCGCGGCGGGCAAGCTCGAGTCCACCGACGGCCACTACGGCATCCGGGCGGGTCACAACACGGAAGTGAGGGTCACCGGCCTGACGCTCACGAAGCACTGACGCATCCGACCGGAGCCGCGCCATCGTGGCGCGGCTCCGGCGGCTCAGTCGCGTCCCTTCGCCTGACCGATCGCTGCCCCCAGCGGCGCCGTGACCAGCGCCGTCAGCAGCGACACCTCGGCGAGACCATCGTCATCGGCGAACGCCGCAACGGCGATCGGCAGCGAACCGGCCAGTGAGCCGAGGACGATCCCGGCGTTCGGCCTCTCGCCGTATGCCCCAGTAACGGCCGCGGAACCGACCAGCGAGCCCGCCGACAAGACTCCAAGCGCGAGCAGTCCTCCGAGCGCGTCGGAACCCGTGCCGGGGCTGTCCCAGGTGGCGGCGAGCAACCCGATCACGGCGACCGTACCCGTGACGAGGCCGCCGCCGAACCGGGCCCACCCCGGACTCCGCGGCTCCTGCGAATGACGCATGTCGGGCAGCGCGCCCGCGCTGCCGGGGTCGGGCAGGTGGAGCCGATGCAGGTGGAGGCCCGACCCCTGCGCGAACGCGCCCGGCCGCACCTGGGCGGCGGCCCGATGCGCCGTGAGCAGCAGTGTCAGCGTGAGCAGCAGCAGCACTCGGGCGGTATCGTGTGTGGTCACATGGATCTCCGCGATGACGGTTGGTGCTCCCACAGTCTGCTGCCCGGCCGCCACGGCGGACAGCCGGTCTTCTACGTACGCACTCTCTGTCGATGACGTAGACGTCCCCGCAGCATTGCCCGTGGGCGTCGCGAGTGCTCATCATCCCGGGCGAACCTCACGCGCCACCTTCCCGGAGGTAGCCATGCAGCGAAGGGCCTTCGTCCGCACCGGTCTCGCAGCCGCCCTCCTCAACACCGGCGTCCCGGTGTCGCTCCACGCGCTGACCTCGCGCTCGACGCGCCTGCGCTCGCCAGCGGACCCGGTCCGGCTCTCCTCGAACGAGAACCCGCTCGGTATCCCGGATTCGGCACGGGCCGCGATCGTCGAGGCGCTGGCGCAGGGCCACCGCTACCCCCAGCTGAACGGCGAGCTGCGCGGACGCATTGCCGCCAGGAACGGCGTCGAGCCGGCGAACGTCGTGCTCGGCAACGGCTCCGCGGAGATCCTCCAGATGACGGTGCAGGCGATGAGCGTCGGCGGACGGAACGTGCGCGTCGTGCTGCCGGATCCGACGTTCGAGCAGGTGGAACGCTACGCGCGCGCCATGGGCGCAGACGTCCGGAAAGTCCCACTGCTACCCGACCACACGCACGACATTCAGCGCATGCGCGACGCAGCGGCACGCGCGGATGGACCCGTGCTCGCGTTCATCTGCAACCCGAACAACCCGACCGGGACGATCACATCGTGCGACACGGTCGCGGCCTGGATCGCCGGTGCGCCGCCGAACGTGTGGTTCCTCATCGACGAGGCATATCTGGAGTTCGTGACCGCGGCGGGCTACCGGCCGATGGTCAGGGAAGCCATGGCGCGTGAGCACGTCCTCGTCAGCCGCACGTTCTCGAAGATCTACGGCCTCGCCGGGATCCGTCTCGGCTACGGCATCGCCGCGCAGGAAACCGCCCGGACCATCAACACGTTCGCCGCCGCAACGAACATCAATCACCTCGCCGCCGCGGCCGCGCTCGCCTGCATCGACGATCAGCCGTTCATCCGGAAGAGCCTCGAGACGAACCGGCGCGGACTCGAGGTCGCCTATGCCACGTTCGATGAGCTGGGCATCGCATACCTGCCCAGCCACGCCAACTTCGTCCTGCACGGCGTCCGCGGCGACCTCGACACCTACATCGCGCGGATGCGCGAGGAGGGCATCCGTGTCGGCCGGCCATTCCCGCCCATGACCGCCTTCAACCGCGTGTCCATCGGCCTTCCCGAGGAGATGGACGCGTGGGCGGCAGCGCTGAAACGGCTGCACGCCCGCGGATCCGCCTGACAGCGCTGGCTGCCGCCTCGGGGCGCCCCGGTCCCGGGGGGCGCTGCGGGGCGTGACGGCCCTCGCGGCGTCGTGGGCGGCGGAACCGGATCGGGATCCGCACGTGCACTGTGTATGCGATCGCTTTCCTCGTGTCAGGAAGACCGGGGCCGCGCGGCTGGAGCTGCCGGCGGCACGGCCGAACGCGCGGCTGGCGTCTCGCCGTACGACACGACCACGCTGGTGGTGTCCGCACTGCCGTCGGCCGGTGCGGGTCGGGTCGCATGCCCGCTGCCGGCGTGGCGGGCTGCGCGCGTGGAGCCGATGCCGGTGCTCCGCGAGGAGTAGATGCGCCGGCGCAGGCCGCCGATCGCCCACAGCCCCGCGCCCGCGATCAGGGCCAGGATCATCGCCCGCAGCACGGCGGCCGCGAATGCGGCGTCGAGCGCTGGCAGCGCGATGTCGTACTGCACGAGCTCACCGCCGCGTTCCGTCATCCAGTGCCAGGCCGTATGCGCGACGAGTGCGGAGAGCAGGATCGTCCCGATCCGCTCGGGCACACGGCGGAACAGCAGCGTGAGTGCGGGCAGGGCGACGAGCAGCATGGCGATCTGGCCCAGCTCGACGCCCACGTTGAACGCGAGCAGTGACGTCGTCACGTGCGAGCCGGCGAACTGGAGCGACTGTCGCAGCGCGAACGAAAAACCGAAGCCGTGCACGAGGCCGAACGCGAACGCGATCACCCAGCGTCGCTCGAGCCTCGGACCCACGATGTTCTCGAACGCCATCCACACGATGGACAGCGCGATCAGCGTCTCGATCAGCGGCGGGAACCAGAGTGCGTCCGGTGCAGCGCCGGCCGCCGCAGCGACGAGCGTGATCGAGTGCGCAATGGTGAACGAGGTGACGATCACGATGAGCGGTCGAACGCGCCGGAACGGGATGACGAGACACAGCAGAAACAGCAGGTGGTCGATGCCTCGCGCGATGTGTTCGAAGCCGAGCCTCACGAAGTGCATTGCCGCGTGGTGCCAGCGCGGATCGAGCCGCACCCGGCCGGGATTGCCCGTCCAGGTGTAGATCCGCTCGGCGCCGCCGGGCGGCGCGTACCGGAGCACGGTCGCGGTCCTCTGGCCCAGGTGTGCGAACGCCGGCTCGATCGCGAGATCCGACCCCGCTCCCACGGGCGGGTACTCGAGCAGCACGTCGACCAGCGCCTGCTCCCATGGCAGGTCCGTGGCCGGATCCACGCCCGGTACTGCGAGGTGACGGATCGCCGCGTCGTAGTCCCGGAACGATGCGTCCGCCGGCAGCGAGATCCGCACCGCCATCACGGCTCCGGCCGGCAGGGCCCGCCCATCCTGGAAAAGCGTGACGTATCCCGCGATCCACAGCGCTGCCGCCTCGGCGAGCAGCGGCTCGACGGCGACGAGGTCGAGGTAGCCGGGCCCGCGCACCGGGATCTCGATGTCGCGCATCGACTGGAGCGGCACACGCACGAGCAGCCGCACCCGGTCGGGGTCCGGCCGCACGAACGCCTGTACCGTCACGCTCGCGGGCACCTCGTGCGCGGCCGGCGAGTACGGCGCGAGCAGCAGCAGAACGGCCGCGATTACGGTGATCGACAGAATCCGGGATCTCATCTGATTGCGCTGCTGGCGCGGCAGTATGGACGGACCGGCGGTGACATGCTAACTATGCTGCTGCATCCCGAATCGAGTATACACCGGCTTTCCCGCTCCGCACAGATCCAGTCTGCAAGAGAGGTCGGATGAAGCGGCGACGCACTCTGATTCTCGCTACGGTCCTGATCGCCTCGATCGCTGCGCTCGGCGCGGCACAGGCCGCGCTCGAGTCCGCCGCCGGCACGGACCGGGTCGAGGCTCCCATCTTCGAGGTCGATCCGCTCTGGCCGAAGCCGCTGCCGAACAACTGGCTGCTCGGCTCCGCAATCGGCGTCGGCGTCGACTCGCGCGACCACGTCTTCGTCATCCACCGCCGCGACAGCTTCAACGAGCGTACCGAGATCGGTGCGGCGACGGACCCGCCCACCGGCGCGTGCTGCATTCCCGCTCCCAACATCCTGGAGTTCGATCCCGAGGGCAACCTCATCAACTCCTGGGGCGGCCCGGGCGAGGGTTACGACTGGCCGACCTCGAACCACGGCCTGTCGATCGATCACATGGACAACGTGTGGATCGGCGGGAACGGCCGCATGGACTCGCACATCCTCAAGTTCTCGCGTGACGGCCGCTTCCTGCTCCAGGTCGGACGCGCGAATCAGGAGGTCGACAGCCGCAGCACCGAGCACTTCGGGCGCGTCGCGAAGATCTCGTTCGACGCCGCGGCCGGCGAGGCATACATCGCCGACGGTTACGGCAACAAGCGCGTTGCGGTCATCGACATGGGCACCGGCGCGATCAAGCGATTCTGGGGCGCCTACGGTAACGTGCCGGCCGACACGAACATGGGGCCCTACAATCCCGACGCGCCGCCGGCACCGCAGTTCCGCAACCCCGTGCACTGTGCCGAGCCGACGAGCGACGGCCTCGTCTACGTGTGCGACCGACCGAACGACCGCATCCAGGTGTTCCGCACGGACGGCACGTTCGTGAAGGAAGCGTTCATTGCGCCGACCACGCTCGGCGACGGCTCCGTGTGGGACATCGCGTTCTCACGCGACCCGGAGCAGCGCTTTCTCTACCTCGCCGACGGCAAGAACATGAAGATCTACGTCCTCGACCGGCAGAGCCTCGAGGTGCTCACCAGCTTCGGCGGCGGCGGCCGCCAGCCCGGCCAGTTCTTCGCCGTCCACAGCATCGCGACCGACTCCCGCGGTAACATCTATACGACGGAGACGTACGAGGGGAAGCGGGTACAGAAGTTCGTGTTCAAGGGGATCGGAGAGGTGCCGCGCGAGCAGGGAGTGGTGTGGCCGCGGAGGTGAAACATCGAGTAAGTCATTTCACCGCGGAGGCGCGGAGCGCCGCGGAGGGCCGCATGGATCGAAGCCAGCTTCATCATCGAAGCTGGCTTCATATTTGTTTCCTGAACGGATATTCGTCCTCAGCGCCCTCCGCGCATCTGCGGTGAAATATCCGTTCTCGCCGTAGTCCTCCGCGCCCTCAGGAAGCGTTGCGCGCCCCGATCACCGCCATGCACTCGATCTCCACCCTCGCATTCGCCGCGAGACCGCTCACCGCGACCGCACTCCGAGCCGGGCGGTGCTTCGCGAAGTACGTCGTGTAGACCTCGTTCATCGCGCCCCACTCGGCGAAGTCGGCGAGGAAGACGGTGCATTTCACGACATCGTCCATGGTCGCGCCATTCGCCTCGAGCAGCGACTTGATGTTCTCCAGCGCCGCCCGTGTTTCCGGGGTGATGCCGCGCTCGCCGCTGATACCCAGCTGACCGGACAGATACAGCGTGTTCCCGACGCGTACGGCATTCGACAGGAATCGGCCATTGCCGATGTAGCGGATCTGCTCCTGCTGCGGCTCCTGTACGCGCGCGCCCGCATTGGCGCTCGATGTAGCGGGCCACAGCAGCGTGCCGAGAGTGACGAGGACGGGTCCGCCGATCGCCAGGATGAACAACGTACGACTCATTCGCATGATGATCTCCGTGTCAGATCTGGTTCTGCCGCGCGGCCTGCGCGATGTGTTCGGCCGCCCGGAACGCGAGCGCCATGATGGTCATCGTCGGCTGTCCGCGCCCCGAGGTGACGAAGCTGCTGCCGTCGCAGATGAACAGGTTCGGCACATCGTGCGCGCGATGGTTGGCGTCGACGACTGATGTGCGCGGGTCATCCCCCATGCGGCACGTCCCGAGCAGGTGCGCCCCGATCGTGCTCTCGGCGACGGGCGGCGTCCACACGCGCTGCGCCCCGGCCGCCTCCATGATCTCCCGCGCTCGCTCCTGAAGGAACGTGATGTTCTTCAGGTCATCGGGGTGGTCCCGGTACGTCACGCGCAGCGCCGGCCTGCCGAACGCATCCTTGACGTCCGGATCGAGCGTGATCGTGTTCGTTTCCACCGGCAGCGACGTGCCCGCGCAGGCCACTTGCATCGTGCGCGTGTAATACTCGCGCAGCCGGTTCTTGTATTCCTGACCCCATTGCGGCTCGTCCGGCGGCAGCCCGATCAGGCTGAACAGCAGCGGCCCGGTGAAGAGCCGGCCGTCGAGTCCGCCGCCGCCATAGTAGCCGCGGGCCGGATCGCTGTCGTAGAAATCATGAATGATCCGCGTCACCTGGACGCTCTTGTACTCGTTCAGCGGGTGCTCGAATGCCGCGAACGCGTCCGCGTGCGCATTCCACATCATGTACTTCCCCACGAGCCCGCTCGAGTTCGCGAGCCCGTCGGGGAACTGCGGCGATGTGGACAGCAGCAGCAGTCGCGGCGTCTCGGCCCCGTTCGCGGCGAGGATGACCGCACGCGCGCTCTGGCGGCGCTCCGTACCGTCGATGTCCGCGTATACGACTCCCGTCGCGCGGCCTGCCGCATCCGTCTCCACACGCAGCACGGTCGATTCCGGCCGGATCTCGCAGTTGCCGGTCGCCACCGCCTGAGGGATTACAGCCGCGAGTGTCGACGACTTCGCATCCATCTCGCAGCCGTAGCCCATGCACCAGCCGCAGTGCACACACGCATTGCGGCCGTTGAACGGCCGGGACAGGATCGCGAGCGGGGCCGGTTGCGCATGCAGCCCGAGCTTCGTGGCGCCGGCCTCCAGCAACGCGCCCGATGACTTCACCGGCATGGGCGGCAGCGGGTACGGCCTCGAGCGCGGCGGATCGCTCGGTCCCGGCGCGCCCGACACACCGATCTCCCAGTCCACACGCGTGTAGTACGGCTCCAGCTCCTCGTACGTGATCGGCCAGTCCGCGAAGCCGGTGCCCGGAATCGCGCCGAGCAGCGAACGCTCCCGGAAATCGACCGGCCGGAACCGCCAGAAGTTCGCGGTGAAATGTACGCTGCTGCCACCGACCCCGGCAGAATAGAGGACCGGCGGTGTCGACTGGGCGACCTGCGCCTGCTCCTCCGCACTGCGCCGGAATGTCTGCGGGTGATCCTGCGTGGACGGCAGCAGTGCGTTGAAGATCCAGTTCCCCAGCTCGTCGTGCCGGAAGTCCTGCGCCCTGCGCCACGGACCCTGCTCCAGTACGACCACGCTGTGTCCGGCGCTCGCCAGCTCCTTCGCCAGTATCCCGCCCGCCGCCCCCGAGCCGACGATCACGAAATCGACCGCGTCGCCCTCCCCGAACGCGCGCTGCTGCATCATGCGCCACCTCCATCGGCGGCCGTGCCGTTCTCGCGAGCGTACTGCTCGTCGTACCATCCGAACGGCGGCTGGTACGCCGGCGCGTGCTCCATGTCCAGCAGCGCGAAGCCCGCATGCTCACGGTTGCCGCCGTGCGACGGATCCGCAAACGTCCCCGCCAGCGTCAGCAACCGCGCCATCCCGAAGAACGGTGTGGCCTCCACCTCCCGCATGATCGCGTCCTGCTGCTCCGGCGTCAGATCCGCAAAATCCACCGAGTGAGCGGCCCGCGCCCGCGCATCGAGGTCTGCCAGACCCGACGTGATCGGTTCCTTCATGCCCGCAAACGGGCCCGCGACCGCACGATCGACGAACCACACCGCACCCGCCTCCTCCGCACCCGGCACACCATCGCCCGACGGGAGGATGCGCGCCGCGAACGCGCGCATCGCGCGCCCCTCGGCTTCACTCAGGTTCGTGAACGGCTCGTTGCGCCGCGCCGCATCGCGCGCACACGCGGACAGGGTCGCAAGCGCCGGAAGCTGCAGCCACAGCCAGCCGCCGCCGAACATCGCGGCAGTCGTGGACACGAACTCCCTACGCGTCGGCAGGGTGGACATGGGTCCTCTGGGTCGGTGGAAGCGCCGAAACCGGTGAGACCCAGCCAGTTTGCATGAACCCCGCGCACGCGGCAACCCTCTCCTGCACCGCACCGCCGCCCGTGTGCACGGCGCCCGCCATTCGTCCCGCAGCGCGGCTCGCCGCCCCCGTTTCCGGCCCGTCCGTCCCATGTCGATTGAACCCGTCCCACTCCCCTCACAATATGAGGGGTGTCGGGACATGACGGACGAACCGGAGACCTGTGGCATATGGATCTGATCAAGGGGACGCTCGACATGCTGATCCTGCGTACACTGGCGTGGGAGCCGATGCACGGATACGGCATCTCGCAGTGGATCCGGGAGCGGACGTCGGGTGCGCTGCACGTGCAGGACGCGGCGCTGTATCAGGCGCTGCGGCGTCTGGAGGAGCGGGATCTGGTAGCAGCGGAGTGGGGCGTGTCGGAGAACAATCGGCGGGCGCGGTACTACCGTCTGACGTCGTCGGGCCGGAAGACGCTGACGCGGGAGGCGTCGGAGTGGCGGCGGTACGCGGCGGCGGTATTCCAGGTGCTCGAGCCGCTCGAGCGGGGGGCGTGAGATGGGTGACGGGAGATTGCGTGGTGTGCGGTGGCTGTTCCGCTCGCGGAGCGAGATCGCGGTGGACATCGATGAGGAGATCGCGTTCCATCTGGAGATGCGTACCGGGGCTCTGATGCGGGAGGGGTTGACGCGTCCGGCTGCGGAGGCGGCGGCCCGGCGCGAGTTCGGCGATGTGGGCGATCTGCGGAGAGACCTGCGCCGGCGCGATCAGCGTGTACAGCGGAGGCTGCGTGTCGCGGTGTGGTGGGACGAGCTGCGTCAGGACGTGCGGATCTCGACGCGCTCACTGCTGCGCACGCCTGGATTCACGGTGGCGGCGCTGGGCACGCTCGCGGTCGGCATTGGTGCGGCCGTGGCGACGTTCACGGTCGTGAATGCGGTGGTGCTGCGGCCGCTGCCCTACGAGGAGCCGGACCGGCTCGTCCGTCTCTCGCCGGGTCAGAACTTCAACATCATGATGGCGGAGCGGCTGGAGGCGGGTGCGCGGACGCTGTCGGCGGTGACGGGGATCGGGCAGTGGGGCCTGGTGCTCACGGGTGCGGGTGATGCCGTTCAGCTCGGCGCGCAGGTCGTCGAGCCGGAGTTCTTCGCTGTTTTCACAGTGCGTCCGGCACACGGCCGTGCGTTCCGCGAGGACGAGCGGGAAGCCGCGACGTCGGACGTGGTGGTGCTGAGCGATGCACTGTGGCGTGCCCGTTTCGGCGGTGATCCCTCGGTGATCGGTCGCCGCATCGACCTGGACGGCTACGGCCATCGGTCGCGCGAGGTGATCGGGGTCATGCCGCCGGACTTCGCGCCGCCGCTCGAGAATCCGGCCCACCCGGTGGACCTCTGGATTCCTCTGACGTATACGGGCGGTCGTACGGTTGCGACGGACAGCAGCTGGTATGTGAACAACATTGTCGGTCGCATGCATGCGGGTGTGCAGGTCAGCGATGCAGCGCGCGACGTACGCGCGACGATGGAGCGGATCCGAGAGGAGACGTCGCGGGTCGCGGAGGATGCCGTGCGTCAGTCGGGCGCGGCCGGTCTGCTCGACTCGCTGGTGAGCGACACGCGACGCATGCTCTGGACCGTGCTGGGTGCGGTCGGCCTCGTTGTGCTGCTCGCGAGCGCCAACCTCGCGAACCTGCTGCTCGCGCGCGGTGAGCGCCGGCGTGAGGAGCTGGCGGCGCGGGCCGCGCTGGGCGGTACGCGCACGCGTATCGTGCGGGAGCTGGTCACCGAGAGCGGACTGCTCGCCGGCGCCGGTGCGGTGCTGGGCGTGCTGCTCGCGCGCACCGTGCTCCAGCTGCTGCGCGTCACGGAATCGTCCGGCCTGCCGCGCACGGCAGACCTCTCGCCGGATGCGCGGGTCCTGCTGTTCGCGATCGGAGTGACGTGCGGCTCGCTGCTCCTGTTCGGGCTGCTGCCCGCGCTGCGCGCGACCGCGGGTGACCTGCGTCCGGCACTCGGTCCCGGCAGCCGCGTGCGTGGGCAGAGCCGTGCCGGCCGGCGCGTCGGCTCACTGCTGATCGGCGCCGAGGTCGCGCTCGCCATGGTGCTCGTCACGGGCGCCGGCCTCCTGATCGCGAGCTTCCGCTCGCTCCGTTCCGTCGATCCGGGCATGGACACGCGTGACGTCCTCGCGGTCACCGTCGCGCCGTCACCGACGGAGTACAGCGATGTGCGTGCGGTACAGTTCCATGACGAGCTGATCGCGCGCCTGTCGCAGCTGCCGGATGTCGCGACGGTCGGCGCGATCCACCTGCTGCCGTTCAGCGGTGGCAACTGGAGCTTCCCGTATCTGGCCGATGGCCACGCCCCGCCGGTGAACGAGCCACTGCCGAGCGCCAGCTTCCGTGTCGTCACGGCCTCCTACTTCGATGCGCTCGACATCCGGCTGATCGCGGGCCGCGCCTTCGATACGCGTGATGTGGCGGACGGCGCGCCGGTCGGCATCATCAATCGCAGTCTGGCGAATGAGCTGTGGCCGGACCAGGACGCGGTGGGCCGCGTGATCCGCCTGTTCGGCGATTCGCCGTTCACGGTGGTGGGTGTGGTCGACGACGTACGGCAGCACGGGCTCGATACGGAGCCGCGGCCGGAGATCTACCGGCCGCTGACGCAGTTCAGGCTCGCCACCATGACGCTCATGCTCGAGACGGAGCGCGACCCGGAAGCGCTGGCGACGCTCGTGCGCTCCGTGGTCCGCTCGATCGATGATGACGTGCCGGTCGTGGAGGCGCGACCGCTCGAGGAGGCGCTGAACCAGTCGCTCGCGCAGCGCCGCTTCTTCCTGGGCGTCCTGACGACCTTCGGCTGCGTGGCGCTGCTGCTCGGTGCGGTCGGGATCTACGGGGTAATGACGTACACGGCTTCATCGCGCGTGCACGAGTTCGGCGTCCGCATGGCGCTGGGCGCCAGCGACCGCGACGTACTCCGCAGTGCGGTCGCCGCGGGTTTCCTGCCGGTGGGTGCGGGCCTCGCGGCAGGTACGGCCGCGGCGTTCGCAACGAGCCGACTGCTCGACGGCTTGCTGTACGGGGTGGGACCGCACGATCCCGCGATCCTGGGTACCGCCGCGCTCGTGCTCGGCGGTGTGGCGGCGGCAGCGAGCTGGATTCCCGCGCGCCGCTTCAGCCGCGTCGAGCCGATGACCGCGCTGCGTGCGGACTGATACCGGCTCACGACGGACGTCCCGGGACCGTCAGAAACTCAGTCCCAGGAACACCGCATTCGCGAACAGCGGCAGCTGACTGCGCCACAGGTCGCGGAAATTGGGGTCGCCTGCAAACCCGATCACACGACCGCGGCCGACGGACTCCGTCCAGAGGTAGGGCGAGCGTCCGATCCGCGCCGGCGCCTCCGGCCACAGATATCCCGAGACACGCAGCTCATCCTCCGGCGCGAAACGCACAACCGCCTCGCCCGGCGCCACATCGTCGGGTGCAGTGAGCACGCGCGACGAGAACACGAGCAGCGGCATCTCGCGCGGTACGCCCGCCATGATCGGGGAGAGCGTATCCCCGCTCGCGCGCACGATCGCGCCGGGCACGGACACGCTGACCTCGAAACCGTCACCGCCCTCACGCACCGTGTCGCGCAACACGCCGACACGCGCGAGATCGAGCTGCTCGGACGCGAGCCATTCGGTGGCCCCATCGAGCGTGATCAGGAGCCCGCCCGCGCGTACCCAGCCCGCCACGCGCTCGCGGCCGCTCTCTCCGAGCACGCGGTTGAGGCCGCCCGCGGACACGGACGGTACGATGAGCACGTTGAAGTCGTCGAGTGCCGCTCCCGTGACACCGTCGACATCGATCTGCGTCGTCCGGTAGCCGATGCGCTGGTCGAACGCGTACCACGCGTAGCCGAAGGACTGGCCGCTGACCGGATCGCCGCCGAGCAGCGCGATCCGCGGGAACGCGAGCGGGAACACGCTGTTGCTCCCCAGGTCCGTGCCCTCGTCCGCACGCGCCGACGCGATCGGTGCGACGGCGGCGCCGGCCGCCGCGGCATGGCGCGCGACGAGCGCGTGCACCTCCGGGCGGTTGCCCTGCACACGCACGACGAACCCGCCGTTCGGGAAGTCGAAGCTGCCGGAGCGGAAGCTGCGCGGCGCGAACCACACACGCACGCTGTCCGCCATGAGCGCCGCGAGCAGTCGGATCGAGGACTCGCTGCCGGGTGCGAACGCATAACCGTACCGCGCCTGCGATGGCGCAGCGGGCCGCAGCGCATCCAGCGATGCGTAGGTCACGGCATCGGCCGGACCGACGGCCGCAGCGGTACTCCAGGTCGCTACGTTGAACGTGAGCGGCAGTGAGAACGCGGTGAGATCGTAGAACCGGTCGCCCATCCCGCTGCGCCGGCGTTCCAGCTCTTCCGCGATGAATGCCGAATCCAGCGGCGCGTCCGGCTCGAGCAGTGCGCGCGCGAGCCGACCCATCGGCTGCGCGAGGTCCACGACGTAGGAGCTCGCGGGGACGCTCACGGTAACGGCGCGATCCGCGCCGTAGGGCGTCGCGCCGCGCACGGTCGTCTCCGAGCGGAGCCGGCCGACCTCGATTCCGTTCTGGATCAGCTTGCGGGCGAGCGAGTCTGCGCGCCCCGTCGCGTCGCGCGCGAACACGATCGTGCGGAGCGGCGCGCGTGCCGCCTCGGTGATCGCGCTCTGCCGGTATGCGATGAAATCGCGCACCCGCCGGGTCCGCCGACGCGCCGTGCCGGACGCGGTCGCCCACGCCGCCGTGTAGTGCTGCCGCGCTGCCTGCGCGAGCGTGAGCACCGTGCCATCTTCCCGCTCGATCGCGCCGCCCCGGCTGGACGCCTGCTCGAACGTCATGCCCACGGCGCCGGTGTACAGCGGCCACGAGCTGCCGTAGCCGGGATAGAACTCGTCGTAGCCCTCTCGCCTGAAGAACGACCAGCCCTCGCGGTCGAACGCGGCCATGATGTCGTCCGCATAGATGTCCCACCAGTCGAGAATGTTCTGGTGCACGATCTGATTGATCGGGTCCATTGCCGGCGGGAAGAAGTATGTCGAGTTGGACCCCATCTCGTGCAGGTCGACGGCGACGTGCGGCCACCACTCCAGCATCGTCCGAACACGGCCGCGCGTCTCCGGGTGGGACTGTGCGTACCAGTCGCGGTTCAGGTCGAAGTAGTAGTGACTGGTTCGGGGACCCGGCCATGTGCCGGAGTGGATCCGCGCCGCGGGATGTGTCGGCACGCCCCAGGCCGACCGCATGCGCATCACGTCCTGCGCGTGCCGCTCGTGGCCGTCCGGGTTCTGGACGGGATCGATGAGGACCACGGTGCTGTCGAGCACCATGCGCGTCTGCTCGTCCTGGCCCGCGGCGAGCTGGTACGCCATCGCGATCGCGGCCTCGACGCCGGACGCCTCCGGCCCGTGAACCGTGAAGCCGAGCCACACGATGGCCGGCAGGCGCGTCGCCACTGCATCGAGCTCCGCCTGTGTTGCGCTGCGCGGGTCCGCAATGCGGCGCGCGTCCGCGCGGATCCGGTCCATGCGTGCGTGGTTCGCCTCGCTGGTGAGCACGACGAGCATCACCTCGCGCCCCTCGAAGCTGTGCGCGACCGTGTCGAGCCGTACGCGCGCACTCGAGGCCGCCAGCCGCTCGAGGTAGCGCATCAGCAGATGATGCGGTGTGAACCGCTCGCCGACCTCGTAGCCCAGCACGGATGGCGGCGCGGGCACGGCCGGGTCGTACGGACCGCCGGCGACGAGGGCATGCTGCGCGTGGGCGGACGCGCTGAACAGGAAGGCCGCAGCGGCCAGGGCGACGACACGCCTCATGCAGGATTCTCCATTGAAACGATCGATGCGGGACGCCCGGCGGAATGTGCTACGTCCCGGGGATGCGAGGCAAGCGGAGAAGGTCAGCGCAGCGGCACGAGCAGTTCGGTGAGATCCGGGGCGATCGGAATCTCCTCGGGCGTGCCGGCGCGCACCAGATGCAGTCTGGATACCGTCGGCGGAAGGGTCAGGGTGTACGTTGCGACGCCGGTGCCGGCGCCGATCAGGCGCATGCCGAGCGGTGTAATGGCGATTCTCGTCACACCGGCATCCGCGGACTCGATGATCGCGCTCGGCCCGGTGCCACGCCGGATGACGAGCGTCCCGACCGCGTCGCCGGCGTCGAGCTCGAACGAGTCCGTGCTCCAGGGGAGCGAGAACCGCCAGCCGGGCTCGATCGACGGTGGCGCGACCGGCGCGGCCGGCGCGGTCGGTGTCGGCTCGATCAGGCCCGACGCGACGGCCGCGGCGCGCACCTGCTCGATGATCCAGGCACGCGCGGGCTCGACGAGGAGCGTGCCGCCGAGGAGCGCGGCCATGAGCGCGGCCGCCCGCAGCAGCTGCGTGCGCCGCCACCCGTGAGCTCGCGGCACGTGCGGGCGCACGTCGCCTGCGATATCCCGACGGATCGACGTCGCACTCGCCCGGACGTCCGCGTCCGAGGGGTCCACGGCGGCGAGCAGCGTGCCGAGCCGCGTCCCGCGACGGCGCAGCACATGCGCGCGATCCGCGATGGCGGGCGCCGCCGCGATCAGCGCCTCGACGCGTGCGCGCTCGGCGCTTTCCAGCTCGCCATCGAGATAGCGGATCAGCTCCGCATCCGTCACCGCGTCACCTCCGTTCATTCCTCTGCATCCAGTGGCAACAGTGCCGCGAGCCGCTCGAGTGCCCGGGCCAGCATCGTACCGATCGAGCCCGTAGTCGTGCCGACGGCTTCCGCGATCTCGCGATGCGAGAATCCCTCCTCACGCATCAGCAGGATCACCCGCTCGCGTTCCGGCAGCGCGTCCAGCGCCGCACGCACGCGGCGGCGTTCCTCTGCGGCTGCCGCGGCCTGGTCGGGCGTATGCACGGGATCGCCGTGCGGCATGCGCGCCGCCCCCGCCTGCAGCAGCGCGGCACGGCGGCGGCTGCGGTTCGCGCCCGCACGCACGACGTTCGTCGCGACCGTGAACAGCCACGCGCGCGGGTTCTCGTCACGCGGCGGCTTCGCCACGAGTCTCGTGAACGCCTCCTGTGCTGCGTCGTGCGCCACATCGAGATCTCCCGTGAGCCGAACCAGGTATCGGAGCAGCGCCGGGTGATGCTGCTCGAACAGCCCGCCGGCATCCATTCAGAACGTCGCGCGCAGGCCGATCATCGGCATCCGTGGCAGGCCCTGCTCGAAGCGGTCCTCCCAGATGAAGCGATGCGTACCGTCCGGCCGCTGCACCCGTGCGATCGGACCGCTGCCCGCGTACGTGCTGGCGTTGTCCCGCCCGAGCACGTTGCGCACCTGGACGTACGCGCCCGCCTCGAGCCGGCCCAGCCGCTGCATCCACTGGACCGACACGTCGAGGGAGCGGTAGCCCGGCGTTCGCTGCGCATTGTACACGTCGATGTAGGAGCCCGTCGGGTCCTCGCAACCGAAGCCGAAGTCCGTGCAGTCCTGTTGGGACCGGGAGTAGGCGCGGGTGAACGGCGCCCCCGTCATTGCGGTGAACGCGGCGGCAGCTCGCAATCCGCGCCACACGCGTGCACCCGCCATCAGATCGACGACGTGCCTGCGATCGGCGGAGGATGGATAGCGGAGTCCGTCGATTTCGACCTCCGACCTGCCCCAGGTATGACCGGCGGATACCGACCACGACGCACCGATCCGCCGGACCGTGGTCTCGATACCGTGCGCGGAACCCGCGCCGCGCACGAACAGCGGCCGGCGGCCGAGGCGTCCCGGTGCGGGATCGGGAAGCGTCAGCCCGGCGGCTGCGCGGATGAACGCGTTCATGCTCGCGAGCCAGCCGTGCCCGAGCCAGCGCTCGGTCCCTGCGTTCAGGATGTCGGCGCGGATCGCCGGCGCACGCTCGTCCGCCGCGAGCCAGAAGTGGGTGGCGTGGAATGCCGGGTGAATGCTCGGACCGGCAAGCGCAATCGATTGCATGTGTTGCCACGTGCGGCCCGCCGAGATCGAGACGGAATGATCGTCCGACAGGGCGAGCCGGAGCGCGATTCGCGGAGAGGCCTGGATCGCACCGCCGTTCGCCACCGCGTCGGATGCCTCGATGCGAAGCCCCGTATCGAGCTGCGCCCGACCGAAGCTGCTGCGACGATTCGCCCACAACGCTCCGATCACCAGCGAGCGCGCGTACTGCAGCTGCATCGTCGTATCCGGCTTCACCGCGTAGTAACGCGGGAACGGACCGTCGTAATCGATGCGCTGCGCGGAAACGTCGTACCCGCCCGACCAGCGACTGCCCGGCCCGGTGCCGATCAGCTGCCCGGCAGCCTCGACGTGGTGGATCGTGTTGCGACTCTCGGGCTCCGTCCAGCTCGGTACCGCGTCGCGCGTGCGCACCACCCGCTCTTCCGTGCGCGCGTCGAACCGGCTCGCGCCGAACGACTGCGCGAGATCGTGCTTCCCGAGGCGGGTCCGCAGCGTCATGCGGCCGGCACGATTCCCCCAGCGGGCCCGAGTCTGCTCGAGCACACCGCTGACGTCGCCCTCCAGCCGGTCTTCCTCCCACAGTCCGCTCGCCTCCAGCTGCACGCCCGCGGCCGCGACATCGAACCGTGCGGCAACGTCGTGGAAGACGTACGGCAGGTCGAGCGTGTCCAGCCCCAGCCGGTCGAGACCGCTCGTCAGCACGCCGAGATGCGAGCGCCGCACCGCCACCAGCCAGGCCGCCCGCTCCGCGGGGCGCTGGCTCAGAACCAGCTTGGCGCTGGCTGCCGACAGATCACCGACGCCGCGCAGCTCGCCGTTGCCATCACCGGGACGCGTCCGCAGATCCACCGCCCCCGCCGCACCCTCGCCCAGCGCCGGCGGCCGTACGCCGGGATGGAAATGAACGGAGCCGAGGATCTCGGGCGTGATCGCAGACAGCACGCCGACCGCATGAACGGGATTGAACAGCGGGACACCGTCGAACGTGACCCGCGTCTGTGTCCATGGTGCGCCGCGCGTCCACAGCTCGGCGGTGTAGTCGTCGCGGGTGCCGACGCCCGGGAACCGCTGGAGCGCGCGGAACACATCGCCCTCGCCGAGCGTGACACCGTCCATCACGTCCGCATACGTCATCACGCGCGTATCGGTCGAGAGGAAATCCGCCTGACGCTGGCGCTCGGCCGAGAGCCGCGCCGCATCGAGCTCATCGCGCGCATTCACCGCACGCTGGAACGGCGGCGCGGAGCGTTGCTCGACGTGTACGGGCTCGAGAGCGACGGGATCCAGCTCGAGCGCGACGGACACGCCGCCCGACGCCGGCCGCAGGACCTCGATCTCCAGCAGGGCAGCGCGGTAGCCGATCCGCTCGATGCGCAGCCGGTACGAACCGACTCCCACAGTCAGAAAACGGTAGAGGCCGCTCTCGCCCGTGACGACGGTGCGCACGGCCGTGAGCGCAGTTCTGCTGTCGGGCAGGAGACCGGGTGTCAGCGGCTCGAGCGACACCGTGACATCCGCGACGGGCCGACCGGTGCCCGCATCGATGATGCGGCCGCTGAGCGAGCCGTGCGTCTGCGCGTGCAGCCCGGGGCCCGTGGCGAGTCCCAGTGCCAGCGCAGCTGCGGCTGGAATGCGTGCAATTCGGGTTCGAGGCGTCATCACCTGTGGAATCCGCGACGGGCCGCTATTCTGACGGGACGCTCGCGGCGGCGGCCGGATCCCAATATAGATACCGTGACACGCGCGTGTGAGAGGCTCGTCCGTCAGAACGGAGAGTGCTCGGGGATTGCACATGAGACGCGGATGCGCCGCGTCATCAGACTCTGACAGGAGCTGACCATGCTTCGCTCCCGAATCACCGGCGCGCTGCTCGTCATGGCAGCCGCGCTCACGGCCTGCGAGTCGGATCCGCTCGCGCTCGACGAGGGCTTCGAGCAGATCGCGGACGACGATCTCCAGACGGCGCTCGAGACGGCCTCCGGCGTCACCGACCCGCGCGGCTCACGCGACCACGATCGCCGCTCCTCGATCCTCGAGGAGCTCGCGGCCGCAATTCCGGGCTTCGGCGGGATTTACCGCACCGCGCCCTGCGTGGTCGCCGTCGTGCTGACCGAGGACGCCGACGTGGAGGAGGCGGTCCGCATCGTCCACGCGATACTCGAGCCGATCGTCGCCCGCACCTGCCCGACCGGCATCCGCGTCGATGCCGTTCGCGGACAGTTCACGTTCGTCCAGCTGCATCGGTTCCTGCTCGCTTCGCGGCCGCTGAATCGCATCGACGGCGTGGGCGGTGCGTACATCAGCTTCCGGCACAACCGCCTGGTCGTCCTGGTCGCATCACGGAGCGTCGCGGAAAAGGTGGTGCGTGCGCTGCCCGGCCTCGGCATTCCGCCGCGGGCCGTCATCTTCCGGCGGCATCGGGACACGGATCGTCAGCCGACCACGTCGGCGACGGCCACGCAATCGTAACGCTCCCGTCGTGCGCGTGATCCCCGGCACGCGCACGATCCGCCGGCTACGGCGTGGAACATCAGGAAGTTGCTGTGATCTCGCGCAGCACGGCCTCTCGTTCCGCTTTCGGCCAGCGTGCGAACGGATGCAGGGCCAGGCTGCTGTTCGCGAAGTGTGGCTCACCGGTGATCTCGCGACCGAGCCATGCCGGCTGATGCCGGTCGACTCGTGCGTCCCACGCGGACCGGTCATCGTCTCCGGTGAGCTCTACCTCAGCAATCACCAGCCCCGCATTCGCACCCTCGAACTGATCGACCTGCCAGAGGAGTCCCTCGACGGGCAGCGCGCTGCGCGTCTTCTCGATGGCCGTGCCTACATGGAGCCCCGCATCGAGCAGTGCGCGCGCAGTGGCGAGCGGAACATCGCACTCGATCTCGGTCCGCTGCGCATTGACCGATGGACCCTTGACCGTCAGCACGGCGCCGTCGCCAGCCAGCCGGATGCGAACCGTCCGCCCCGGTTCCGCTGCCAGATAGAACTGGACGATGTGCTCGCGTTCCGCCGACGCCGCGTTGCCTGCCCACACCGGCACGCGCACGAGGAACCGACGCTCGATCTCGGTGCCGGGCATCTCGTCACCGCTCACGGCCCGGATTCCGGCGGCTCGCGCGGCAGCACGAGCGTGAACGTGGACCCGGCACCGATCTGACTGCGAACCGACAGCTCGCCATCCATCGCCCGCGCGAGATCGCGACTGATGGCGAGACCCAGGCCGGCTCCCTCGTGCGCCGACGTATGCGTGCGCCCTACCTGCACGAACGGCTCGAAGATCCGTTCCAGCTTCTCCTGCTCGATCCCTCTGCCCGTGTCCGTGACATGCACGCTGACATGATCCCGGCGTGCCGAGCACGACACGGTGATGCTGCCGCCTTCGCCCGTGAACTTGATCGCGTTCGTGAGCAGGTTCACCATGATCTGCTCGACCTTCGTCCGATCCGCATAGACCTGCACCTGTGTGCTGCGCGGCCAGGTCACGGTGATGCCCTTCGCTTCGGCCAGCGGTTCCAGCATCGCAGCCAGGCCGGCGAACACGGCGCGAAGCGGAACGTAATCCAGCTGGTACGAGACCTCGCCAGCCTCGAGCCGGCTGAAATTCAACAGGTCGTTGATGAGGCCGAGCAGATGCTGCTGGCTCCGGCGGATGCGCTTCAGATCCTCGATCTGCTGCTCCGTGACCGGCCCCCGGATCCCGAGCGAGATCAGGTCGACATAGCCACCGATCGCGTTCAGCGGTGTCCGCAGCTCGTGCGACATGGCGGCCAGGAACTCGCTCTTC
Organism: Longimicrobiales bacterium; assembly: GCA_036374995.1. GTDB lineage: Bacteria > Gemmatimonadota > Gemmatimonadetes > Longimicrobiales > RSA9 > SH-MAG3. Next base: position 82,902 of record DASUSS010000069.1, read on the forward strand.
GCGCGGTTCGCGGCCTCCGCTTCCGCCACCCGGCGCGCAGCCTCGACGGCACGCAGCTCGGCGGCGCGCCGCTCCGTGAGGTCGCGCGTCACTTTTGCGAACCCGACCAGCTCGCCGCCGCCATCACGGATCGCGGTGATCACTACGTTCGCCCAGAAGCGGCTGCCATCCTTGCGCAGTCGCCATCCCTCATCCTCGAACCGCCCGACCCGCGCCGCTTCGCGCAGCTCCATGTCGGGCTTGCCCGCATCGATCTCGGCCTGAGGATAGAAGATCGAGAAATGCCTGCCGATCACCTCCGGCGCCGCGTAGCCCTTGAACCGCTGGGCCCCGGGGTTCCATGTGAGAACATGACCCGTTGGATCCAGCGCGAACACGGCGTAGTCGCGCAGACTGTCCACCAGCAGACGGTACAGCTCGTCCGCCGGCGGCGACGGACTCCCGTCCGGCGCCGGCGCGACGTCCGCCCCGTCCCGCCGGCGATCGGATCGCGGTGTCTCGCCCGTGCTGCCTGCGTCGCGCATTCCTCTTCGGCTTCGGGTACGGCCGCAACCGCGGCCGCGTGCTCGTGGAGCGTACGCCACGCTTCACACTCCCTGCCGACTGCCGGCCGCACTCTGCGTGCCGAGCGCGGGATCGCGCTTCGCTGTATCTCGTAATTGATTATGTTGTAACCGGTTGGCTCCCTCGTCGCCGCAGCCCCACCCCGGTCAGCGCCGCTCCACCGGACCGATCCACGGGATCCGTCCCTCGATCGGTTGACGCAGCTCGAATACGGCACGCGTGCGTTGCCTGCAATACCACTGCTCCGGTCCGGGCGTGCCGAAATCTCCCTTGCGGATCGGGTAGAGCACGTGCTCGACCACCGTTCCGCCGCGCGCGAAGACGAGGAGCGTCGCGTCGTCGCGAGCCGCGATACCGGTACTGCGCGTGCCGGACCAGGCGGTGCCCAGCACGGAGTCCACGCGCTCGTATGTCGTGCCCGGACGGAACACGCACACCCGGTCCCAGTCGCCGGGCACGACCTGCGCGAAGTCGGTCCTCGCCGATGTCGCGAGTGCCTGCTCCAGCCTGAACACGAGGGAGTCATTCGATGGCTGTGCGCACGACGTAGCCGCCAGCGCCAGAAGCAGTGATGCTGCCAGCATCACGGGCACGGCACGGTTCACGGCATCATTCATCGTCATCGCTCACAAGCTCGCGCGCCTCGTCGGCGCGATCCGTGGGAACGAGCAGTGTCACACCCTGCGGCGTGGGACCGGCGAAGCCGGGGCCGAACGCGCCGGTCAGCGGGCCCTTCCGCAGCACCGGTATGCCGTACCCCTCCAGCATGTGCTGGTCCATCTCCGCCTCGATCAGTGTGGCGTAGTGCTTCAGTGGCACCCAGCCGTTCATCGCAGTACGGCTCTCATCAGTTGAAGCATCTCAGCGCGGCCGGAGCCTGATCGCCTGACCGCCCCCCGCGGCGAGACGCAGCGTCAGACGCGTGCTCGCATCCACGTTGCGGCGGCTGATCGTGACCGGCAGCGGGTTCGTCAGCCAGTCGGCCCCCTCGCCGTCCGCGTAGATCTCGGCAACGTAGCCGCGGCCCCGCGGCAGGAACGACAGCGAGACCTCCAGCGTGCGGGCCTCCTCATCCGTTATCGCGCCGAGGTACCAGTTCTCCCCGCCCCGCTCCTGCCGCGCCACGACCACGTAGTCGCCGATTCTGCCATCCAGCACCTCCGTCCGCTCCCAGTCGACGGCCACGTCACGGATGAACTGGAACGCACGCTGGTTCGCGTAGTTCTCGATCAGGTCCGCGGCCATCTGGAGCGGCGAGTACAGCACGACGTAGAGCGCGAGCTGCTTCGCGAGCGTGGTACGCACGCGCGGTGCCTCCGGCGGACGCGCCCCGCCCTCGCCGCTCGCGATCATGATATCGAAGATGCCGGGCGTGAAGTCCATCGGCCCCGCGATCAGTCGCGTGAAGAACAGGATCGTCTCGTGCTCCGGCGGATTGCCGCCCTCGCCCCCCCACGCGTTGTACTCCTGACCCCGCGCACCCTCGCGTGACATCATGTTCGGATACGTGCGCCGCTCACCCGTGTCGTGCACCGGCTCGTGGACGTTGAGTGCAATCCGATGCCGCGCCGCCGTCTGGATCGTCCGGCGATGATGGTTCACCATGAACTGTGACCAGTGCGCATGGCCCTGGTACCCGTCGGCCACGTAACCCGACTTGATCGCATCGAGCCCGAGTGACTGATACAGCGCGTACGCCTCCTCCATCTGGCTCTCGTAGTTGCCGATGCCGCCGGACGTCTCGTTGTGCACGATCAGCCGAACGCCCTTTTCCCTCGCATAGCGCGCCACTTCCCGCAGGTCGTAGTCAGGGTGCGATTCCGTGAACGAGAAGAGGTCGGCGTTGCCGATCCAGTCGCCGTCCCAGCCGACGTTCCAGCCCTCCACCAGCACGCCGCCGATTCCGTTCGCCGCAGCAAAGTCGATGTATCGCTTCGCGTTCGCCGTGGTCGCACCATGTTTCGGCCCGGAGCCCCACGACATGGTGCCGATGTGCATTCCCCACCAGATGCCGACGTACTTCATGGGCTGCACCCAGCTCACGTCGCCGAGCGCGTTCGGCGGGTTCAGGTTGAGTCCCAGGACGGCGGGCGCCAGGTCTGCGGCGCGGTCGGCGAGCTGGATCGTGCGCCAGGGCGTGACGAACGGCGAGCGGCCACGCACCTTCACGCCGTCCGCCAGCGGCGCGAGCGCGGCGCGCAGGGTACGATCCTCCATCGGCCGGATCCCGGCGAGGTTCATGCGCGCGTAGTTCTCGAGGTGTGCCTCGTGCAGCACGATGAACGTGCGGCCATCGCGCGTCTCCATGGTGAGCGGTGTCTGCACGCTGTCGAGCCGACTCACGGGTGATGCCGAGTACAGCATCTCGGAGCGGTCGAGGCGCGGCTCGTTGGACGGAATCCACCACGCGCGTGCATCATCGGCGAGTGCGAACTCCGTCAGCTCCTCCTGCAGCTGGAACGTGCGCAGATTCGGCTGCTCCGGGACCTCGTAACGGAACCCGATGCCATCGTCGAACGCGCGGAACACCACATCGAACCGGCGTCCGGCCGCCGAGGCCTCCTGGAGCGACACGCGGAGCTCGTTGTGATGATCGCGTACCTGCGCGACCTCGCCCCATGGCTGCGTCCACGTCTCGTCGCGTGTCGCACGAGCCGTATTCGTGATGCGAAGACTGTCGCGCAGCGCCGGCAGGCCACGGAACTCGAAGCCGAGCATAGACGGCATGACGATGTTGCGGCCGTCGCGCTGGATGGAGTAGAAGAGGCGGCCGTCGCGAACCTCGACGACCGCCGTATTGCGGCCGTCGGGCGATGCGACGTCCGCGCGCTGCTGCGCGGCTGCACCGTCCGCAACGAGCAGGGCACCGGCGGTCGCGAGGACGTACCAGCGTGAACGGCAGGTCAGTGTCGGCATCTCGTTCCCCTCTGGTGGATCGTGGAGCTCAGGCGATCACCGGCTGTTCGCCGGCCGGCAGCACTTCCCCGGCGGCGTGGCCCGCCTCGTAGACGTCGCGAACGAACGTCACGCATGCCGCCGCGACGAGCATGCAGATGCCGCCGAACACCACGACGTACAGCGGTGCATTCGGGTTGCCCTCGCCGAACAGCACGCGGATGAGCCGGCCGAACCCGACCGACGCGATGATCTCCGGTATGACGATGAACAGGTTGAACACGCCCATGTAGACGCCCATGCGTGCGGCCGGTATCGCCGTGGACAGGATCGCGTAGGGCAGCGACAGGATCGACGCCCAGGCTATGCCGACGCCGACCATCGTCAGCAGCAGCAGGTACTGGCTCTGGATCAGGTAGACCGAGAGCAGGCTCAGGCCGCCGATCGTGAGAGCCGTCGCGTGCACCAGCTTGCGACTGGTCCGGTGCGCGAGCGCCGGCAGTGCGAACGCCACCATGAAGCACGTGATGGAGTAGAACGCGAACGCGAACCCACCCCATTCGATGCCGCGCGTGTACAGCGCGGATTGCGGGTCCGTCGCACCGAACACATGCCGCGCCGTCGCGGGCACGAAGAACATCCACATGCAGAACAGCCCGAGCCACGTGAATACCTGGACGACCGCGAGCTGACGCATGGTCGCCGGCATGTCGCGGATCGCACTGCCGACTTCCGTGAGGATTCCGCTCAACCCACCGCGTGTCGCCTTCTCGCGCGCCCACGCCTCCATGTCGACGGGTGGATCCTCCCGCGTGGTGAGCACGGTCCATACGATCGCGGTCAGGAACACGAGCGCGCCGAGCTGGAACGAATATGCGACCGTCAGCGGAATCCCGCTCTCCGTCGTCCCCTCGACACCGAGCAGCCGGAGCCCGAACGGCAGCGCGTTCGCCAGGCTCGCGCCCACGCCGATGAAGAACGACTGCACCACGTAACCCGTGGTCCGCTGTGCCGGATCGAGGCGGTCCGCCACGAAGGCGCGGAACGGCTCCATCGACGTGTTGATCGATGCGTCCAGGATCCACAGCAGGCTGGCCGCCATCCACAGGGCCGTGGAGGTCGGCATGAGGAACAATGCGATGGAGGACAGGATCGCGCCGGTGAGGAAGTACGGCCGGCGGCGCCCGAGCCGGGTCCAGGTCCGGTCGCTCAGCGCGCCGATGATCGGCTGCACCAGCAGGCCGGTCATGGGCGCGGCGAGCCACAGGATCGGCACCTGCTCGGGGCTCGCGCCGAGTTTCTCGTAGATCGCCGACATGTTGGCGAGCTGGAGCCCCCAGCCGAACTGGATGCCGAGGAAGCCGAAGCTCATGTTGAACATCTGCCAGAAGCCCTGCCGGCCTTGCGTCATCGAAATCCTCGAAGCGGTTCGTTCGGAGAGGCGGCCCGCCCGGAGACCGGCGGTGGGCGGCGTCCGGCCCGCTCGTGAGGCGGCCGGAACAGCAAGGATATTCCGCCCGTGCGTGTTTGAGAAGAACTTTATGGCGGCCCGTATCGGGCGCCGTGCGGACCCGTTCGAACACGCCTTTCACGCCTTGCCAGGACGCTGCCGATGCACCGAATTGCGCTGACGACCGCCCTGGTCGCTCTGACGGCACTGCCGCTCCGTGCGCAGGATGCACTGCCGGCCTGGCGTCAGAACGGCATCTGCTACGAGATCTTCGTCCGTTCCTTCTTCGACAGCGACGGCGACGGCGTCGGCGACCTGCGCGGTGTCATCGCGAAGCTGGATCACGTCAACGACGGTGATCCGGCCACCGCCTCCGATCTCGGCGCCACCTGCATCTGGCTGATGCCGATCATGCAGTCGCCGAGCTACCACGGCTACGATGTCACGAACTACTACCAGGTCGACCGCGACTACGGCACGAACGCGGACTTCCGCGAGCTGATCGAGCAGGCCCACCGCCGCGGGATCCGCGTGATCATCGACCTCGTGATCAACCACGTGTCGGCGGAGCATCCGATCTTCAGGTCCGCCCTCCTCTACGCCGCCTCGCCCTGGCGCGACTGGTTCATCTGGTCGCCCGCGCCGCGGCCGTCACCCGGCTGGGAGGCGCCGGTGTGGCACGACGTGCCCACGCGCGACGAGTTCTACTACGGCCTGTTCTGGAGCGGCATGCCCGACTACAACCTCGCGCATGCAGCCGCCACGGCCGAGCTCGAGAACGTCGCACGATTCTGGCTCGAAGACATGGGCGCCGATGGCTTCCGCATGGATGCGGTCGGCCACCTGTTCGAGGGGCCGGGCGGGCAGTGGAAACACGGCCCCGGTGTGCATTCCTGGCTGCGCGCGTACGGCTCGTTCATCCGCGGCGTCGCGCCGGAGTCGTTCACGATCGGCGAGGTGTGGGACAGCACGGGTGCGATCGCGCCGTACTACCCGGATCAGCTCGACTCGTATTTCGTGTTCGAGGTCGCCGACGCGCTCGTGAACGCAGTCCGATCCGGGTCCGGGCAGGGTCTCATCGGTGCGGTGATGCGCGCACAGGAGCAGCTGCCGCGCGGGCGCTGGTCGCCGTTCCTGCGCAATCACGACCAGAGGCGCACGATGGCGGAGCTCGGCGGCGACACCCGGCGCGCGAAGCTCGCCGCCACGCTGCTCCTCACAATGCCCGGATTCCCGTTCCTCTACTACGGCGAGGAGCTGGGCATGAGCGGTGACAAGCCGGATCCTCGGCTGCGCACGCCCATGCACTGGACGCGCGAGCGCGCGGCGGGATTCACGCGCGGCATGCCATGGGAGCCGCTCCAGCCGGACTCGTTCGCGGCGAACGTCGCGGTACAAACCGGCGATTCGGCATCGCTGCTCAGCCACTACCGCCGTATGATCCGATTGCGTGCAGCCGCGCCCGCGCTCGGAGCGACGGCCGACTTCGTGCCCCTCGAGACAGGTTCGACATCGGTGATCGCATACCTGCGACGCACGGGTGATGACGTCGTGCTCGTCATCGCGAATCTGGGCGCCGACGTAGTGGCCGGCGTATCACTCTCGAGCACCGGCGCCGTACTCGGTCCCGGCCGGTACCGGGTGCGCCCGCTGCTCGGCCGGGCGCAGGCGACGTTCCTCGACGTTCGCTCCGACGGCCGCATCCGCCGGTGGATCGGGCTGCCGTGGCTCGAGCCGCTCGAGGGCTACGTGCTCGAGCTGTCGCCGCACTGAAGGCGATACCGCCGCATGGGCTCACGGCCGACTGAGCGGCTGAGCGAACCACAGCTCGTAGCCGTCGGGGTCCTCGATGCAGAACTCCCGCTGGCCGTAGAACGCCTCGTACAAATCCTGAACGAACCGGATCGCCGGTTCCTCTCCGGCATCGCCTGCGGTCGCACGTGCGTGGCGCAGCTGGCGCGCCCGCAATGCCGCGTGCAGATCATCCAGCCGGTCCGTAGTGAACCACAGGCTCACCTGTTTGTGACCGGGCTGCCCGCCGGGCACGACCATGATCCCGCTCCGGCCGAGCATCAGGTGTGCCCAGTCGATCACGTCATCCTGACCGTGACTTTCGGCGATGCGGAATCCGATCGATGTATACCAGCGTAGCGATCGCGACATGTCGGACACGGCGAGCATGGGCGTGAGCGGGTGCCGGATCGAGCTGCCGAGCGCCGCGAGCGCCTCAGGTGAATCGTCGGCCGCGATCTCCGGGTCCCGCGCACCCGCCGCGCGCAGCCGGCGGATTGCCTCGGTGTCGCCGCGCAGCATGGCGAGCTCGAGCGCCGTGCGACCCCGGCCATCCTCCATGTCGACATCGGCGCCGAGCTCGATCAGGAGATCGAGCATGTCGTACTGCGGCTGGGCACGGCGCCCGCCGAGCCCGTCGGGCGCGAAGAGGGCGAAATGAATCGGTGTCTGGAGGCTCTCGAAACGTGATGTCCGACGCTCCAGCGCGCGCGGATCCTCCTCGACGAGCCGGCGCACCGGCTCGACATCCGCCATCGCCATCGCCGAGAAGATGTGGTGCCGCGCGCCGCGCTCGAGCAGAAGCTCGACGATCTCGCGGTGCGGCTCGTGGCCGCACGCCGCCCAGCCGATCACATCGCCCTCGTGCAGATCGCCGAAGCCGTGCACATCGCTGCCGGCATCGAGCAGCGCGCGCACGCTGTCCGCACGACCACCGCCCGCGGCGAAGTGCAGCGGCAGCGCGTTGTCTCCCTCATCGCGCACGTTCGGATCGGCACCGTGCTCGAGGAGCATGCGGACGATGGGTGCGTGCGCAGCCGCCTGATGCAGCGCAGTCGTCCCGTGCGCGCGCTCCCGCGCGAGGTGCGGGTTCTTCTCGAGGATCGTACGGACGACGCCGGCATTCCCCGCGCGGCACTCGCGGAACAGCGCATCGATGGGCGCAACGCGTCGCCGATCGAGCTCCGCCCTGAGTGCCCTCCAGCTCGGGAATCCGTATTCCCGTGCAATCGCCAGCTGAGCGCTCGCCAGGCGAGCGTCCGGCTCCGACTTGCGCAGCTCGCGCAACCGCTCCTTTGCGAGCTTCTTCAAGTACTCGAGAGATGCGTGGTCCGGGAGCTTCGAGGTCGGCATGGAGCCCTCCTTCCAGTGAGCGCCCGGCGTCCGCGAGTCTCGGGCCTGGAAGTCAGGTCTGAGTCGTCGACAGGTGCGGCAGGGTGGGTTCGACCCTTCACGCGGACCGTGGGCCGCCCGTTCGGCCCGTCGTGTACTGTAGATCCGCGGAGTACCGACGTCCAGAGCGGTCAGTGCACGGCGCGCAACTCCAGGCGGTGCGTCGTCCTGCTCTCGACCGCCTCTCTGCTGTACAGAAGCGGGAAGAACTGACCGTTCGCCCAGAGCGGCAGCAGATTGCCGTAGAACGGGCTGCCCGGCTGACCCGATTGACCGGGCGTGCTCGTGACACGGGAATTGTCGAGATCGGCGAAGTCGATGATCTCGCGGAACGTCGCGCCGGTGGCTGCGATCGTGCCACCGCCGCCGTTCCGTTCCACGCCGGGCAGGTCGTACGCGGCCACGAGCCAGTGGGGGAACTCGCTGCGGTGGATGCGACCCCACCGCCACTGGCTCCGGTCGGGACCCTGGCGCGAGCGCAGCGTGTCGACCGCCGCGGCGAGCGCTGCCTCGGACAGCTCGTTGCGCCGCGCGGGCGACGCGGTCACGGCGCGCGCCTCGTCATCCAGCAGGTCACGCCACAGGCTGTGAAGCGCAGCCTCCGGGCTCGAGCGGTGATACGTGCCGTTCCACGCCGCGATCTGTGCGCGCGCCCACTCCACGACCGGATCGCGTGCGGTCCAGCCCGCGAACAGCGGCAGGTCGTCCGCGATCCACGGATACACCGCATCGTTCGCCATCAGCTCGAAGTCCTCGGGCGTGAGTCGACGCGCGCTCGCGAACATCTGCCGGATGCGGTCCATGCGCGCGCTCGGCCCGCGCGGGAACATGATCGGCGGGTGGTACCCCGGCGGCTGGATGTCGTTGTTGGCCGTTCCGATCCAGCCGCGCTCCGGATTGAACTCCTGCGGCAGCTCCGTGTGACTGCGGAAACCGCTCCACTCGTACTGCCCCGTGCCCGGCACCGGCAGCCGCCCGTACCAGCCGCCCGTGCGACGCGGCGTCAGGGCCGCTGCGAGCCACGCGATGTTCCCACCGACATCACCGCACACCATGTTCTCACTCGGCGCGTGATAGTACGCGAGTGCATCGATGAAGTCGCGACAGTCGTCGACCTCCGCCAGACGGAGCGCGGCCAGATAGCCGCCGCTGCCGGGCTCGCTGCTCGTCGACCGGATCGCGTACGCCACGTGATTCGCGGAGTCGACGTAGAACACCGGGCCGTGACGGCTGTAGCGATGCTCGACGATGCGCGGCGCCTCGCCACGAACCGGGATCGTGTCGACGATGGTGCGCAGTGCGTACCACTCGCCGCGCCAGCGTGCCTCATCGAGGTTCGACGGGTTCAGCTGCTCGACGAACACGTCCGCCTGATCGGTGCCGACGATCGTGAGTCCCCAGCCGACACGGCCGTTGTGGCCGATGGCCACGCCGGGGATGGCAGGCTCCGTCGCGCCGATCACGCTGTAGCCGGGTGCATTGAGATGCACGAGATACCGCAGCGAGGGATTCGTCACGCTGCGGTGCGGGTCGTTCGCGAGCAGCACCTTTCCGCTCGCCGTCAACCGCCCGCTCGCCACCCAGTTGTTGCTGCCGGGTGAGCGCTCCAGTGCGCCACGATTCTCCGATGTCAGTGCGTCGGCCCACGCGCGATATTCCGGCAGCACGGGCGGACGCGGGAAGCCACCACGGAAGTGGCCGAGCGCCGCGAGCACGTCGTCGGTGATGAGCGAGACATCGAGGCCTTCGGGAAGCGTGAGATCGATCCAGGCCGCCCGGCCCGGCGCATCCTGACGGTTCACCGCGTCCAGTCCGAGCCGCGCAATGCGGCGCGCCAGCACCAGCTCCGCACGCGCGGCACCGAGCGGCAGCGCCGTCGCTACGCGACCGGTCGACGCTTCCGGCGTCCACCGCAGTGGCCGCAGCCCCGTCAGCCTGTACTCGACCGGCAGATCCTCGCCGATCTCATCGATGTACGCGTTCACGCCGTCCGCGAATGCCTGGAAGATGCGACGCCCCTCGGGGTGGTAGCTCGCGAACTCCTCGTCCCAGGGGCCGCGGAACATGATCAGACGCGCGAGCCGGTCGTGCTCGAACGCCGCCGGTCCGAGGATCTCCGCCAGCCGACCCTCGTTCGTGCGCCGCCACATGTCGATCTGCCACAGCCGGTCCTGCGCCTGCACCCAGCCCTGCGCGAAGAACAGGTCCCGGGCGTTCTGCGCGTAGATGTGCGGGATGCCCCAGCGGTCGCGCAGCACCCGGACATCGGCCTCGAGACCACGCACGGCCACGGTGCCCTCGATCTGCGCGAGCGACTCGCGGGCCAATCGGTCGAAGCCGTCCTGCGCCGCCGCCGGCACGCCCGCAGCGGCGGTGTGGAGAGCGCAGACGGCGACGGCACGCAGCAGGGTCGTCCGGATCCGGAGCGGTGCCGTCCTGCGCCGCGCCGGTCCGCCACGGCCCTCGCTCGGAGTCACGCACGCGACGCTGCGCATCATCGGTACCTCCGTGAAGTGGTCGTTCGCGATGGACTGCGGCCGCGCGCCCGGGGCCGTGAAGGCTCGACGGCCCCGCCGCGCGATGCGGCGCACCCCTTGCAATTCACCCGTCGCGCGACCGGAGACTGCTCCGACCGCACGCCATGCAACCCAGAGCCACGAATGCCGATCTCGTTGAAGCCGAAGCATCTGGGCCGCTACACGGACCTCGCCCGCCTGCTCGTCAGGTACGGCCGCCGCGACCTGATCGAGGGCGCCGGCCTCGAGGCGGCGCTGCCGACCGAGGAACGCGCTGCGCGGGCAGAGGACTCGGAGCATCCGGATGCAGCGCAACTCGCCGACGACCTCGAGAAGCTGGGCCCCACCTACATCAAGCTCGGACAGCTGCTCTCCACCCGCGCCGACATCCTGCCGATCGCGTACATGGAGGCACTGGGGAGACTCCAGGACCGGGTCGAGCCGTTCCCGTCCGCCGAGGCGGAGCAGATCATCCAGGACGAGCTCGGCGTGCGGATGTCCAGGCTCTTCGAGAGCTTCCAGTCCGAGCCGATCGCGGCAGCATCGCTCGGGCAGGTGTACCGCGCGACGCTCCGCGACGGCCGCCCCGTCGCCGTGAAGGTACAGCGCCCCGGGATCCGCAGCCGGATCATGGACGATCTCGAGGCTCTGAACGAGATCGCAGTCTTCATCGACGAGCACACGGAGCTCGGCAGGCGCTACGGCATGGCCGGCATGCTCGACGAGTTCCGCCGCTCGCTCCTGCGCGAGCTCGACTATCTGCGCGAGGCACAGAACCTCGCCGTGTTCCGCGAGAACATGCGCGAGTTCGATCGCATCATCGTGCCCGCACCGGTCATGGACTACACGACCTCGTGCGTGCTCACCATGGAGTGGATCGACGGCGAGAAGATCACCGACATCCCGCCCGTCCGCCTGATCGAGCTCGACGGCGCGGCACTCGGCGATACCCTGTTCGAGGCATACCTCAAGCAGATCCTCGTCGATGGCATCTTCCACGCCGACCCGCATCCCGGCAACGTCTTCCTCACCGACGACGATCGCATCGCACTCATCGACCTCGGCATGGTCGGCTACGTGACGGAGTCGATGCAGGAGAAGCTGCTGAAGCTGCTCATTGCGATCAGCGATGGCAAGGGCGAGGATGCCGCGAGCACCGCGGCGGCGATGGGCGAGCGGCTCGAGGACTTCAACCGGCAGAAGTACACGCGCGAGATCTCGAACCTGGTCGCAATGCATCGTGAATCGACCATGGGCGAGATGGACATCGGTCGCATCGTCGTCGAGATCACGCGCATCTCCGGCGAGAACGGCGCCCGTCAGCCGGTCGAGCTCACCATGCTCGGCAAGACGCTGCTCAACCTGGATCGTGTCGCCACCACGCTCGCGCCGGACTTCGACGTCAATGACGCGATCCGCCGGAAGGCGGGCTCGCTGATGCGCCGGCGCATGCTGCGCCAGCTCTCGCCCACGCAGGCGCTCGCCGGCGCACTCGAGCTGAACGAGTTCATCCAGGACCTGCCCGGCCGGCTGAACCGGATGATGGACCGCGTCGCCGACAACCGGATCCGCATCAAGGTCGACGCGATCGACGAGACCGAGCTGATCACGGGAATGCAGAAGATCGC
>DASUSS010000070.1:0-5954 GCA_036374995.1 Longimicrobiales bacterium
GCGCGACTGCGCCGCTACACGGACGCGCCACAGCACACCGCACGGTTCTCCACCTGGCTCGTGGTCGTCGTGCGTAATCTCGCGGTGGACTGGTACCGCAGCCGGGATGGCCGCCGGCGGCTGACGGCTGCCGCCGAGCGGCTGAGCCCGCTCCAGCAGGCGATCTATCGTGAAGTATTCCTGAACGGATTCAGCCACGCCGAGACGTACGAGATCGTGCGGGCGCGCGACCGGGCAGACCTGACGTTCGGTCGCTTCCTCCGGGAGCTTGCCGCGGTCTACCGCGCGATCGGCATCAGGACGCCCGCGCGCTGGCCGCGCGATCACGAGCCCGATGCGAGTGCCACGGTGGAGGCGGATGACACCGCGGCGGCTGCGGAGATGAGGCAGGCCCTGCACCGCGCACTCGCGGATCTGTCCGCCGAGCAGCGCCTCGCCGTCCAGCTGTACGTGATCGATGAGGTTCCCGCCGCCGAGGTCGCACGCGTCGTGGGGCTGCCGAACGCGAAGGCCGTCTACAACTGCGTATATCGCGCACTCGCAGCGGCGCGTGCAGAGCTGGAGCGCGCCGGATACCGGCGCGACATGCTGTGAGCACTTCCGGGGCGGCCGTCCGTTTCATCCAGGTGTCTTCATCACAGGACGCCAGGTGACACCCAGTCCTTCATCCACGATGACCCACCTCGACGCTGAGCAGCTCGTGGCCTGTGCGGCCGGTGAGGACCGTGTCCCGGCTCGCCGCCACGCGGGCACGTGCGCAGAGTGCGCGGCGAAGGTTGCGGAGCTGCGGGCGCGCATGAACCTGCTGGCGGCGGATGCGTCACCGGCGGAGCCAGCGCCCGCATGCTTCGATGAATTCACGATCACCGTGGTGGCGGGTGGCAGCGCAACACCGGACCTGAGAACGCGCGTGGTGGTGCACAGTGCCGGGTGCCGGCGGTGCGCTGTCGCGCTTGCCGGAGCCGTGCGCGCCCTCGCGGATGCAGGCGTAGCGGCGGAGGTGCGCAGGCTCGAGGGGTCGACTCTTCAGACGTGGTTGCGACGCACGATACCAGTCGCGGCCGCGGCCGTGATCGTGCTCCTGGTGCAGGCGCCCGAACAGCAGGCACCGGTGCACCGATCGCTGCCCGTCACGACCTTCCCGGCCGCTTCGCTGGTGGCACCGCTGGGCAACGTTCGGGATGCAGCGACGTTGCGATGGGGGAGCGTACCCATGGCCGATCAGTATCGCGCGATCCTGTTCGATGCGGACGGCACCGTACTGTTCGAGTCCGTCGTCACCGATACGGTCGTGACGCTCCCGAACTCCGTACGCCCCGAGGTCGGCCGCACCTATTTCTGGACCGTAGCTGCGCGTACCGGCTACGACCGCTGGGTGAGATCGGGCATGGCGGAGTTCACCGTCCTGCCGGAGCGCGCGCCATGATGCTTGTTCCGGTCGTTCTCGCGCTGCTACAAGCCGCGCCGACGGACTCTCTGCACATTCGTGCCGGGACCGCGCCCAGGGCGGCGCTCGTTGCCATCGCGCAGCGCGCGCCCGGCGACGTGCGCGAGGCGATTGCGCGCGCGTTCGCGCGCATCGAGAACGGCGCCTTTCCGTCTGAAATCAGTCGCGCTGCGGCGCTTCGACTCGCAGAGGCACATGCGATCGCGTGGCGTGACTCCTTCCACATCCGCGAGGTGCGGCGTTTCGTCGAGGCATCGCCGCAGTGGCGCCGCGCCAGGGTGCGCGCCGACAGTCTGAGACGCGCAGGCGTGGCCGCTTACGGTCGCGATGGCGCCGCTTCGGCGCAGCGGCTCTGGCGGGAGAGCGAGCGGATCGCCGCGGCGATCGCCGATACGACGGCCTGGGCGGCGGTGCTGCACAACATCGGCGCCGCATTCGATCGCGATGGCAACGTCGACAGCGCCCGCGCCTATTACACGCGCGCCCGCCGCCTGGCCGGTCTGGTCGGCGACGCGCTCGTCGAGGCCAATGCCGTGGGTGCGCTTGCGGCATTGCACGAGTTCGAGGGCGAGCTCCAGGCGGCCCGTGCGTTGTACGACCGCGCGACAGAGCTTCGTGCCCGCATCGGCGACGTGCGCGGCGCCGCAGCCGATCATCAGAACCTCGGCCTGATGGCGTGGGGACTTGGCCAGCTGGACGAGGCCCGGCAGCACATCGAGCGCGCGCTCGCGCTGAACCGTCAGGCCGACCGTCACGATGTCGCTGCAACGAACATCTTCAACCTCGCCGGCATCGCGCACGCCGCGGGCGACATGAATCGCGCCGGGGAGCTGTATGCGGAAGCACTGCACCTCTATCGCACACACGAACTGCCGGCGGAGGCGGCGGACGCCGTTCACGGACTGGGCCGCGTGCAGATCAGCCGTGGCGCCTACCGGGAAGCGCTCGACCCGCTGCGACAGGCAATTGCGACGTACGCGGCAACAGGTCCCGTGTCGCACGAGCTCGCGGCACGCCGTGATCTCGCGGCGGCGTTCCAGGCGATGGGGGAGCTCCAGGCCGCCGCGGATGAGCTGCGCCGGGCGGAGGCACTGGCCGACTCCGTCGAGGTGACCGGTGAGACACGCACGCGCCTGGTCCTGAGTCGCGCGGATCTCGCCGTGATAATGAACCGGTTCGACGAAGCGGAGCAGCTCTTCGGCGAGGCGGAGCGGCTCTTCCGTCAGCACGGTGACGCGCTCGGCGAGGCGGATGCACGGCAGGGGCAGGCGCTGCTGCTGCTCGAGCGCGAACGCTGGACGGACGCACGACAGGTCCTGTCCGATGCGGTGCTGCGGTTCGAGGCGCTCGGCAATGCGCGCGCCGCTGCTGTCACCCGCATGCTGCTTGGCTCGGCGATGCTGGGCCAACGCGACCTCACCACTGCACGCACTCAGCTCTCGCGGGCGGTTGCCGGATTCGCCGCGTTGACCGATCGTGTCGGCGAGGCGGCTGCACTCGGCGAGCTCGCGAGGCTCGAGATGATGGCAGGGCGCCCCATGCACGCCGATTCGCTCTATACGGTCGCGCTCGCACGCGTTCGCGACCTCGTGGCTCCGGGCATCACGTGGGAGCTGCGTCTCGGAAAGGCGCTCGCCGCGCGCTCACGTCATGCGCTCGGCGAGGCGGCGGATCTGCTGCACGCGGCCACGGAAGACGTCGAGCGCGCGAGCATGCGGCTCCGACTGCCGGAGCGCCGCACCGCGTGGCGCGCCGACAAGTGGGAGCCGTACTCGCAGCTCGCGCTCACCGAGCGACGGCGCGGGCGCATCGCTGCCGCGTTTGCGGCAAGTGAGCGGATGCGTGCGCGCGAGATGTTCGAGCTGCTCCAGCTCGGTCCGGTAGAGGCGGCCTCCGGCTCGTCCGAGCTGATGGCACGCGAGCAGACGCTGCGCCGCCGGATCTCGCTGCTCTCCAGCCGGCTCGAGCCCGCATCGCTCGCGACTCTGCTGCGCGGCCCGGATCCGCAACCCACCGCGGCGCCAGCGCGCGAAACGCTCGCCGCGCTGCAACAGGAGTATGCCGATCTGCTGCTCGAGCTGCGCGAGCGCGCAGTGGAATCGGCGGAGCTCGTTACGGCACCGCGCCTCGAGTGGCGGGATGTTGCGGCGCGTCTGCCGCCGCGCACCGCCATGATCGAATATCTGGTCGGTGACTCCGGCGTGATCGCGTTCGTGCTGACACGCGATACGCTGGCCGCATTCGATCTGGGCACAGATGCGCGCGAGCTCGCCAGACTCATCGAGTTCGGTCGCGCCATGATCGATCGCGGCTCTGCAGCGCCGGCCGACGACCGTTGGCGCGCGCCCATGCGCCGCCTGTACGACCACCTGGTCGCACCCATCAGCGATGGTGGTCTGCTGACGGACGTGTCGCGCCTCATTGTCGTACCACACGCGGAGCTGCACTACCTGCCGTTCGCCGGACTGGTCGATCGCGAGGGCCGGTTCCTGATCGAGCGCTTCAGCCTCTCATTCGCGCCATCGGCTGCCGTATGGCTCGCCGTGAGCAACCGCCGCCCGGCGAATGCGGCGATGGGCGTGCTGGCGCTCGCACCAAATCCAGCCAGCCTGCCCGCGTCCTCGAGCGAGGTGGCGGCGGTCGACCGGCTGATGCCGGATACGACGGTCGTGCTCACCGGCCCGGCTGCGTCAGAAGCGGCGTTCCGTACCGCCGCATCCAGATATCGCGTGCTGCACCTGGCGACGAACGGCGTGCTGAATCAGCATAACCCTCTCTTTTCGTACGTTGACCTCGCGGCCGGCACCGGACACGACGGCCGTCTCGAAGTGCATGAGATCTTCGGGTTGCGCCTGAACGCGCAGCTGGTAGTGCTGTCGGCATGCGAGACAGCACTGGGCGCGGGCGCACAGGCCGATGTGCCGCCGGGGGACGACTGGATTGGCCTGACCCGCGCATTCATTCACGCCGGCGCTGCCGATGTGGCTGCCACGCTCTGGCCGGTGGAGGATCGTGCGAGTGCACTGCTCATGCAGCGGTTCTACGAGGGCCTCTCACGCGACGGCAGCGCAACGGAATCACTCGCGCGTGCGCAGCGGCAGTTGCTGCGCGACCCCGCAACCGCACACCCCTTTACCTGGGCTGGTGTGGTCCTCGTCGGCAGTGGGCGGTGAGCATTTCCGGCCGCCGCGGCCGTCCAACCAGCCGCAACGGTGAACGCGAAAGGACTAACACATGCGACGTCTGTCTGCGGTGGCTCTGCTGGCCCCGGTATGTATCGTCGGCTGCGGCGATGCGCCTCTCGAGAGCGTGTCACGTCGAATCGAGGCTGCGGACGTCGCATTCATGGTCTCGAATCCTCAGAGGGACGCAGGGGCGACATCGGCGGCCGTATTTGCTTCCGCCGCAGTCGGCAGTCTCGGCAACGCAGCGACCGCGCGGATCACGAACATGTCGACGGGTGCCGCGGCCGACGTTGCCCTGACGGACGGCGGATTCGATCCGATCGGGATCGCGGCAGGTATCGGCGATACAATTCGTCTCACTGCTCTCACGAGTAGTAATGTCATCTCGATGGACCGTCGGGTCGAGCGCGAGCGACCACCTCGCGTGGTGCGCACCGTGCCGGCGGCTCGCAAGCGGGATGTGCCCCTCAATGCAGCCGTCATCGTCGTCTTCAGCGAACCGGTCGATCCGGCGACCTTGAACAGCTCTTCCGTGCGGTTGCGGCGCGCCGATCAGGCGGTGGCGGCCTCGGTCAGATTCATCGACGGGCAGCACCTGAAGGCAAGACTGGAGCCCGCTGCGCTGCTCGAGCCGAACACGACGTACGAGCTCGCGGTCTCGACGGCCATCAGGGATCTGGACGGTGACCATCTGGAGGCTCCAGTCACGATCGAGTTCTCGACCGGCCATACAGTGAATGCGGCCGGGGCGTACATGGATCAGAGCCACGTCACTCTCGCGCCCGGCGAGTCCCTTCAGCTGCAAGTGAGGCAACAGTTCGGGTACGTGCCGATCGACCTGATTGCGTGGAGCAGTGCCGACCCGTCGGTTGCCACCGTGGATCACGCCGGTGTCGTCCGAGGCGTTGCGCCAGGCACTACCACGATAACGGCAACCGCCCAAGGCGAAACCGCGAGCGCTGAAGTCTACATTGCTGCGCTGGATTTCGTGCAGGTGGATGCGGGCGGAGAGCACACGTGCGGTCTTACCACGCAGGGTGAGGCATACTGCTGGGGTGCCAACTGGGGCGGACTTCTCGGATCCGATGCTCGAGGAAGCACGACGCCGGTTCGGGTATCCGGCGACCTCAGATTCGTCTCTCTCACCGTCGGCAGTTACCACTCGTGCGGTGTCGTCGCGGATGGCACGGCATACTGCTGGGGCGGCGGTCCTGCGCTTGGCACCGGGGTCGATGAACGGTGCGAGCCGTCACAGCCGGATTACGTGTGCAGCCGGCAGCCGCGTCCGGTAGCGGGTGGCGTGCGGTTCACGCAGATCAGTG
>DASUSS010000071.1:0-14710 GCA_036374995.1 Longimicrobiales bacterium
GCCTCTACCCCCTTGCGGTGCCCGTCATGAAGGGAATGGGCCACGAGAGGTTGGCGCGGCAGAAGCTCGCAAAGCTCACGCGCCTCCTCGACGAGGGGTCAGGAGCAGCGATGTACCGCTCGCTACTGTCCGCATGGCAACGCCCCGCTTCCGCGCTCGTCGCACCCGAGTCAGGTATCGATCCGGTGGAGGAGGCGCTGGCTGAGAGCTCGGAGCTCCCGCTACTCGACTCGATGATGCTCGCCGACCAGGCGTACTACCTCGCCGACGATCTCCTGGCCAAGGTCGATCGCGCCAGCATGGCCGTCAGTCTGGAAGCACGCGTGCCTCTGCTCGATCACCGGATCGTGGAGTTCTCCTGGAGGCTGCCACAGCACCTGAAGGTGCGGCGCCGGACCGGGAAGTGGCTGCTGCGCGAGGTGCTCTACCGCCATGTACCGCGGCACATGGTGGAGCGACCGAAAGTCGGGTTCACGGTCCCCATCGATGAGTGGCTGCGTGGTCCTCTCCGGCCGTGGGCGGAGGATCTGCTGAGTTCCGTGGATGCACCGCTGAACCGCCGCGTCGTGAATGCCACCTGGCAGTCATTCCAGAGCGGTGAGCAGGGTCTGGGTCTGGCCATGTGGGCGGTCGTCATGTTCCAGGCGTGGCGGCGGGCGTGGTCCCATTGACAAACAGCCGATACATCCCGGATGTGACGGGAGGCGGGTCTGCCGACCCGCCTCCCGGAAACGATGCCCCTCCTGCGCCGAGCTGCGACAGCTGACGCAATCCGCAGCGCAGCGGCTTATTGGCCGATGCGCTTCGTGCCGATCGCCACGTTGTCCCAGTACCTGAGCTCGTCGAACGTCACGCTCGAGTCGTTGGACCCGTGCTGGGCCTGCTGACCGAACATGAACTTCGCGAACGGGCTCGAGCTCGTCAGGAACTGCACGTTCATCGCCTCGACGACCAGCGCGCCATCCTTCCAGATGCGGAAGATACCGTCCGAGGCGCCTGCCGAGCTGTTCGTCGTGATCTGCACCTCGATGGAGACCTTCGTATCGAACGGGAAAGGACCACCATTGAAGACGCGGTTGTTCGTGATCTCCGCTCTCAGGCTCTGGCCCACAGCCTTGACGACCACGAACGACTCATCGTTGGGTCGGCGCTGAACGTAGATCAGCTTCCGCATCGCATCGGTCATGTTCGTCTGCGGCGTAGGAATGACGACGTGACCTCGCAGATAGACGGTCTGGCCGAAGCCGACGTTGTGGTCGTACCGGATCGAGCGATTGACGTCCAGGCTGCCGCCGGTCCGTACGAAGTGCAGGGACACCACCTTCCCGCCCAGACGACCGGTCGGGTCATTCGTGACGAAGATATCGGCGTTGCTCGTTTCGCCGGAGCCGGTCGTGAACGGCGCGAGACTGCCGTTCTCGAAGTCGCTCCACGCAATGTCCGCCACGTTCCCGCCCGGCGGCGGCGGTGGCGGCGGCGTGCTGCTCCCTCCAACCGTGACCTGCGCAGAATCCCGGGCACCGTTGTTCACCGCACGCACGTACGCGGAGCCGCTCGACACGCCGGTGACCTGGCCGCTGCCGTTGACGGTCGCGACCGCCGCATTCGACGACGCCCACGTGAACGACGTGTTCGGCACGGCGTTGCCGAGCGAATCCTCCGCCGTCGCGCTGAGCGTGACGAAGCCGCCCTGCTGCACCGAGGCCGACGGCGGATTGACGTCCACCGAGCGCACCACCTGCTGCACCGTCACGGGCACGGTGTCGGCCGGCGTGCAGCCCGCCACGCTCGCCATCAGCATCGCCGTCCCGGCCGCCCGCGCGGTCACGACGCCGGACGCGGCGACGGTCGCGATGGCCGTGTTCAGGCTCGTCCACGTCATGGGCACGGTCACCACATCCCCCGCAGTGCTATGGACGGCGGCGCTCAGGGGCACGGTGGCACCCAGTGCGCTCAGCGAAACCGAGGACGGAGTGATAACCACGGCGGATATCGCCGAGCAAGCCTCGGGGTCGACCACATCGAATCCCGAGGACTCGGTGCACGCGCTGGTCGCGAGTAGGCCCAGCGCGGCGACGAATACGACCGTATACGGCGTCTTCCTGAAGACCATGCATCATCTCCGTTTTCAGCATTTTCACGGCGGGGAAACCGGAAAAATTCCGGAGCGGAGCTCGACCGTCGAGGCGGTCAGAGCAGACCGGAGGCCGCTCAGCTGAACAAGTGTTTGTGGCGGTTTGTAGGACTGGGTACACCAACGCGTTGGGCGATTGTTCCGTCCGCGCGAATCTGGCGGCACGCCGGCCCGGAAACGATACTATGGTTCCTCCTCTGGCAAAGAATTCGACTCGTTTGTACGCCAAAATGTGGGCACCACGCCGGATCCGGCGATGAGGCAGCGGGTGAAGGCCGCCACGGAGCGGGTCCTCACGGCGAGCGGCGTGGCCGCGCTTGCGCGCCGGCGTCACGCGGGGCGCGCGCTGATCCTGGCGTACCACAACATCGTGCCGGAGGGCGAAGCGGTTGCCGGGGACGCGAGTCTGCACCTCCCGCAGCGACGGTTCGCCGATCAGTTGGACGTCCTCGGTCGCATCGCGGACGTGGTGCCGCTGACGGACGTGCTCGCCGAGGCGCGTGGAGCGGCGCGGCGGCCGCGCGTGGCGCTGACGTTCGATGATGCGACGCAGGGCATGATCACGGCGGGAGTGGACGAGCTTGCGCGCAGGGGCCTGCCCGCGACGGTGTTCGTTCCGCCCGCATTCGTGGGCGGCAGATCGTTCTGGTGGGATGCGATTGCGAAAGCACTGGACGGATCGCTCGCCGATGACATGCGCACGCACGCGCTGGCGAAGCTCGCCGGTCGCGATGACTCCGTTCGCGCGTGGGCGCAGGAGCAGCGTCTCGTGCTGCGCGAAGTGCCGTTGCATCAGACGTGCGCAGCGGAGTCGCAATTGCGCGCCGCGGCCGCACGCGACATCACGTTCGGCTCGCACACGTGGAGTCATCCGAACCTGAGCGCGCTCGCGCCGGCGGAGCTGCGCGAGGAGCTCGAGCGCCCACTGCAATGGCTGATCGACACGATCGGCAGCGCAGTCCCCTGGATCGCCTATCCGTACGGCCTGTACGACGAAGAGGTGGTGGTGGCGGCGCGCGCCGCCGGCTACGAGGCGGGACTGCGGGTCGAGGGCGGATGGGTGCCTCATCCTCTGGAGCACCCGATGCAATACGAGATACCTCGACTCAACATACCGGCGGGACTCTCCCTCCACGGTTTCGAGCTGCGCGTGTCCGGCGCGATCAGCTGACCCGCTACTTCGTCCGGGCCAGCTCTGCTACGTCATTTCGATCGGTGAAGCGCACCACGGCTGTGTTGCGCAGCCGCAACATAGCCACTCGTTCGCGTCGCGCAACTCCCGGCCTGCCGGTACTCGCAAAGGGCGCGGATGCACGCGGATACGAGCGGTGGCGCTGGTGCACGGATGCGAGCACATGAAGTCCGCCGCGTGGCATGCCGGCTGCACGAGCGACCCGCCGCGGGCCCGGCCCGCTCGATCTCGATCACGAAAGATTTCAGGGATGACGGAAAGTCCGACGGGCGAGGACCGCCCGCGCAGTCGTGCCGCACGGCTGAGCGGCAACGTGCTCGTGTTTGCGTTCATCACGCTGTCGATCCTCGCCCTCGTCGAGGGGTTCTCGAGTCTGATCCTGTTTGGCTGGGAAGCGAGCCGCGTCTCCGACGTGCCGTCCCAGGTGCACGCCCAGTACGACACGCTTCTGGGCTGGGTCAACCGGCCGAACGTGCGTCTGCCGGATCTCTACGGAGAGGGGAAGTCGCTCACGACGAACGAGCGATCGTTCCGCGGCACGAAGCCTCTGCCGGACGTTCCTGCGGCGGGACGGATTCGCCTGGTTTGTTCCGGCGACTCGTTCACTCTGGGTCACGGCGTCGGCGACGAGGAGACGTGGTGCGCGCTTCTGGAGCGGCTCGATCCGCGGCTGGAAACCGTCAATCTAGGTCACGCCGGCTACGGCATCGATCAGTCGTACCTGCTGTACGAGCGTGAAGCGTCCTCGCTCGCGCACGACGTTCACGTCTTTGCGTTCATCTACGACGACTTCCGGCGGATGGGATTGCGCGACTTTCTGAGTCGGCCGAAGCCCGTGCTGGAGCTGCGCGACGGGCGGCCGGTGGCGGTGGGAGTGCCGGTGCCGCACCGGTCGCGGCTTGCGAAGTGGCAGGTGAACGCGGGCGTCTTCATGCGGCTGCGCTCGCTCGAGCTGGGCCAGCGCGCACTGGCACGCATCTCCGGGCGGAAACAGCCGCGGCGCGCGCAGCGGCCGGAGGATCACATTCCGCTCGCCCTGGCGGCGTTCGAGGAGGTGGCTGCGCTCGATCGCTCGCTGGGCGTGCGCACGCTGTTCGTCTATCTGGACATGAGTGCGAACGAAAGCAGGCCCGCGGCGGCAATGGGCCGATTGCTCGAGCGGGAGATGTCGGCGCGCGGGCTGCCGTTCGCCGATCTGCGCACCGTCTTCCGCGCACTTCCTCACGATTCCCTGCACACGCTGTTCGACCCCGAGTGGCAGCACTACTCGAGCGCCGGCAACCGGCTCGTGGCCGGGCTGCTGTACGAGCGACTCGAGGCCGACTCGATGGTCGGACCGCCTGCGGCGATCGCCGATCTGTCGGAGGGGCGCACCTCCCGCCCCGGGTCGGCCCGTTAGGGGAGCATCGCCATCTGTTCGTGAGGCAGCACAGGGTGTTGGCCAGACGCATCACGTCGCGCACCGGGCGTGAATCCGTGCGCCCGATCGTCATGGCCAAGCTGTTGTGAAGCGGGCACTTGAGACGTCAGGCAGGCCGCGCTTCCGAACCCCTGTACGTGGCATGGAGACTGCTTTCCAGCGGGCGCCGGCGGTTCGGACCGTTTCCGACGCCACACCGGGCAGCTGCCACCGCTCGGACCTTGCCGGAACAACATCCGCAAACACGCACGCGAAGGCGCCCGAAATGACCGATGGAAGCACAGGCAAGGCGCGACAGGTTGCGCCGCTGCGGCCGGGTGACCGCGTCGTCATCATCGGGGCCGGCCCGGGCGGTCTGACGGCCGCTTACCTGCTGGCGCGGGAGGGTGTGCCGGTCACCGTGCTCGAGGCGGATGATGTCGTCGGCGGCATTTCCCGCACGGTACAGTACAACGGCTATCGCTTCGACATTGGCGGTCACCGGTTCTTCACGAAGATCAAGCCCGTCGAGGATCTGTGGCACGAGATCCTGGGCGAGGAGTTCATCTCGGTGCCGCGTCTTTCCCGCATTCACTACAACGGCACGTTCTTCCACTATCCGCTGAAGGCGATGAACGCACTGCGCGGCCTCGGGCTGTGGAACGCCCTGCTGTGCGTGCTGAGCTACATCAAGGCGCATCTGCGCCCGAACCCCGTCGAGGACAATCTGGAGCAGTGGGTCGTGAACCGTTTCGGCCGGCGGCTCTACGAGATCTTCTTCAAGACGTATACGGAGAAGGTGTGGGGCATTCCGTGCACGGAGATCCGCGCGGAGTGGGCGGCGCAGCGCATTCAGAACCTGTCGCTGTATCGTGCGATCCTGTCGGCGGCGGCGGTGAACAAGCGGTCGACGGACATCAAGACACTGATCAACGAGTTCCAGTACCCGCGGTTCGGCCCCGGTCAGATGTGGGAGATGTGCCGGGACCGTGTGGTCGCGCTGGGCGGCGAGGTGCTGATGCGTCACCAGGTCGAGTCGCTGGAGCTGGAGGGCGACCGGATCGTGGCGGTGCGCGCGCGTTCGGCGAACGGCGTGCGCCGCGTCGAAGGCCAGCATTTCATCTCGACGATGCCCGTGCGCGAGCTGGTGGCTGCGCTCGAGCCGGCTCCGCCGCTCCCGGTCGCGGCGGCCGGGCAGGGGCTCAACTACCGCGATTTCCTCACGGTCGCGCTGATGCTCGAGGGTGACGATCTCTTCCCCGACAACTGGATCTACATCCACACGCCGGGCGTGAAGGTCGGTCGCATCCAGAACTTCAACAACTGGAGCCGCGCGATGGTGCCCGACGAAGGGCGCACGTGCCTGGGCCTCGAGTACTTCTGCTTCGAGGGTGACGAGCTCTGGGATTCGCCGGACGAGGAGCTGATCGCGCTGGCGACGCGCGAGCTGGGCGAGCTCGGTCTCGCGGCTGGCGCGAACGTGGTCGACGGGTCGGTGGTGCGGATGCCGAAGGCGTATCCCGTGTACGACTCCGCCTATCGGGACCACCTCGATCGCGTGCGCGGCTACATCGATCCGATCCGGAACCTGCACCCGATCGGCCGCAACGGCATGCACAAGTACAACAATCAGGACCACAGCATGCTGACGGCGATGATGACGATCTGGAACATGCAGGGCGCGCAGCACGACGTCTGGGCGGTGAACACGGACTTCGAGTATCACGAGGAGATGCGCGTGCCGGAGCCGGCCTCGACGGAAGAGGAGCGGCCGCGGCAGAAGGTCGCGGCCGGCGCGGCGTAGCGCATGCGCATTGGCGTGGACGCGGCGTGCCTGGCGAATGGCCGCGGCTACGGCCGTTTCACGCGCGAGCTGCTGCGTGCCATGGTCGCGCAGTCGCCGGACGACGAGTTCGTGCTGTTCGTCGATGATGTGGCCGCGGATGGCATGGACATCGAGGGCTCGAACGTGCGTCGCATCAACGTGGCGCCGCGTGAAGCCCCGGCGGTCGCTGCCGCGGCCGATGGCTACCGCTCACCGGCCGACATGCTGCGCTTCACGGCAGCGGTCTGGCGTGAGCGGCCGGACGTCTTCTTCTCGCCCTCCGTCTACACGTACTTCCCCCTGCCGCCGCGCCAGCGGCTCGTCGTGGCGATTCACGATGCGATCGCCGAGCGCTACCCGGAGCTGACACTGCCGAGTCCGCGCGCGCGGCTGTTCTGGCGCATGAAGGTGGGGCTCGCGCTGCGGCAGGCGGACCTCGTGCTGACCGTATCGGACTTTGCAGCGCGCGAGCTTCAGGACGTGCTGCACGTGCCGGCGGCGCGCATCCGGGTGGCGGTCGAGGCTCCATCGGCCGCGTACCGGCCGAGCACGAGTGAGGAAGTCGCGGCCGCCGCGGCGCGGGCCGGACTCCCCGCGGGCGCGCGCTGGCTCGTGTATGTCGGCGGGTTCAACCCGCACAAGCGGGTGGATCGGATCGTCCGTGCCCACGCGCGGCTGCTCGCGGAGCGGCCCGAGCAGGATGTGCACCTCCTGCTGGTCGGCACGACCTCCGGCGACGTGTTCCACGGCGAGCTCGACCACATCCGCCGGACGATCGAGGAGCAGGGGACTGCGGGCCACGTGCACTGGCCGGGTTTCGTGCCGGACGACGAGCTGCGGCATCTGCACAGTGGTGCGCTCGCGCTCGTCCTGCCGTCGGAATCGGAGGGCTTCGGCCTGCCGGCGGTCGAAGCGGCCGCATGCGGCACGCCGGTCGTGGCGACGACCGCGAGCCCGCTGCCGCAGCTGCTCGAGGGCGGCGGCATCTTCATACCGCCCGGTGACGAGGCGGCGCTGACGGACGCGCTGCGCACGCTCGCTACCGATGAGGTCGCGCGGCGCGCGATGGGCGAGTGCGCGCGCATACGCGCCGCGGCGCTGGACTGGGCGACGAGCGCGCGCTCCGCGCTGGCAGCGCTGCACGAGGTAGCAGCATGAAGGCGATACTGACGTATCACTCGATCGACGACTCCGGCTCGCCGATCTCGGTGCCCGCACCGGTTTTCCGGCGGCACGTCGAGTGGCTCGCGGCGCGGGGGCCGAGGGTCGTGACGGTCGATGAGCTGCTGGGGCAGCGCGGCACGGAACCGGCCGTGGCGATCACGTTCGATGACGCGTTCGAGAGCTTCGCGGACATCGCGTGGCCGCTGCTGCGTGAATACGGGCTTCCCGTGACGCTGTTCGTGCCGACTGCGCACGTCGGCGGCACGAACGAATGGGGCGGCATCGGCCAGCGTGGCATTCCCGTGCTGCGGGTTCTCGGCTGGGACCGCATTGCGCGACTCGCGACCGAGGGCGTGATCATCGGATCGCACACGCGCAGCCATCCGCGGCTGGACCGTCTGCCGGCGGCCGCGATCCATGACGAGCTGGAGGGATCGGCGGTCGGGATCGAGGCCCGTATCGGTGCCCGCCCGGCCGGCCTCGCCTACCCGTACGGCGCGCACGACGCGCGTGTCACGGACGCGGCGGCGCGAACCTACGCCTGGGCGTGTACGACCGAGCTGCGGCCGCTCAGGCCTGCCGATGAGCCGCACCGTCTGCCGCGGCTGGACGCCTACTACTTCCGGTCCGCCGGCACGCTCGAGGCGTGGGGGAGGACGCGGCTGAAGCTGTATGTGCGGGCGCGCGCGAGCGTGCGCCGGTGCAGGGAACTGTTTGCAGCAGCGAGTGGTCGATGAGTGCTCCGAAGCCGTTCCTGTCGGTGATCGTGCCGGTATACCGCGGTGAGACGGTGCTGCGCCGGTCACTGCCGGCGCTGCTCGCGAGCGACCTGCCGCGCTCCGAGTGGGAGCTGGTCGTAGTCGATGATACGAGCGGCGATGACACACCCGCCGTTGCAGCGGAGTATGCCGACCGCATCGTTCGCCTCGACGGCGGCCCGCGCGGTCCGGCATATGCGCGCAACCGCGGCATCGAGGCCGCCCGTGCCGACATCGTGGTCTTCATCGATGCGGACGTGTGCGTGCACACGGACGTGCTCGCGAAGTTCGCGGCGGCGTTCCGTGCGGACGCGGGTCTCGCGGCGGTGTTCGGCTCCTACGATGCGGACCCCACCGCGCCCGGCCTCGTCTCGCAGTTCCGCAACCTGCTGCACCACCACGTGCACCACCTGAGTCCGGGCCCGGCCGAGACGTTCTGGGCCGGCTGCGGCGCCGTCCGTCGCGAAGCGCTGCTCGACGTCGGGATGTACGACGCGTGGCACTTCCCGCGGCCGCAGATCGAGGACATCGAGCTCGGCCGCCGGCTGCGTCGCGCCGGCTACCACATCGAGCTGCGCCCCGACATCCAGTGCACGCACCTGAAGCGGTGGACGCTGCGCAACATGATCGTGACGGATTTCCGCGATCGCGGCGTGCCGTGGATGTGGCTGCTGCTGAGCGAGGGCCGGTCCGAAGGATCCGCCGCGCTGAACCTGCGGCCGAGCGAGAAGCTATGCACCGCGCTCGTCGCGTTCATCGCGCTCGCGCTCCCGGCCGCGGCGCTGCTCCGCTCCTTCTCGCTGCTCCTCGCGGCCGTGCTCGCGGTGCTCATCATCGTGTCACTCAACCGCCCGTTCTACGCCGTTCTGGCGCGCGCGCGCGGACCCGCATTCGCGCTGGCCTGCGTGCCGCTGCACCTGACCTTCTACTTCACGGGCGGCCTCGGCGGCGTGCTCGGAGCGGCGCTGTACTACACGCGCGGCGTCCCCGGGCCTCCCGCCCCGGTCCCGGACGAAGGGGCTGCCCCGCCGCCCCTGGACCGCCCGGATTCGAGTGTGTGGGCCATGGCTGCGCGAGGTCGCCGATGACGCCCGGGCCGTCCCGCAGCTGGCGGAGCGCCGGGGTGATGCGCATGTACGACAGTCGGCGTTATATTCAGGGATCCACGACAGATCCGGCGGAGACCCGGGCGGCTCGGGCGGGCGCTGACACCCGCACCGGTACCCGGAAACCACGAAGGAAGCGATCCATGACAGGCAGCAAGGTCACGGCGCGCGGAGTAGAGCCCTCCGTCGAGAGCCAGCTCGAGCTGGCGTTCCTGCCGCTGCACAAGCGGGCGCTCGGCATGGCGACCGGATTCGTCAGCGCGGTGCTCGTCTTCGGCGCGACGCTGCTGCACATGGCCCGCGCGGAGAACACGTACCCGCTCCATCTGCTCGGGCAGTATCTCTACGGCTATTCCGTTTCGCTCGAGGGTGCCCTCGTCGGTGCGTTCTGGGCGGGTGTGGCCGGCTTCGTCGCGGGCTGGTTCTTCGCGTTCTGCCGCAACTTCGCTCTGGCCGTGTCATCGCTCATCGTCCGCACTCGCGCCGAGCTGCGCGAAACCCGCGATTTTCTGGATCACATCTAGAGGTATGAACATGGAGATCGAAGCTCAGCCGCAGGCGGCGAAGAACGCCGTGCTCAGAATCAACGCACGGGCCTGGGGTATCTCCACCGGACTCCTGCTCGGAATCGGCATCTTCCTCGCCACGAACGCGCTCGTGCTGAAGGGCGGCCCCAACATGGGCCAGCACCTGGGACTGCTGTCCATCTACTTCCCCGGCTACAGCGTCTCGTTCGTCGGCAGCCTGATCGGGTT
Source organism: Longimicrobiales bacterium (assembly GCA_036374995.1). Classification (GTDB taxonomy): domain Bacteria; phylum Gemmatimonadota; class Gemmatimonadetes; order Longimicrobiales; family RSA9; genus SH-MAG3. The sequence continues at coordinate 10,334 of DASUSS010000071.1, forward strand.
CGTCTACGCGTTCGTTCTCGGCTACGGCCTCGGCCGCGTCATCGGCGCCGTCTACAATCGCGCCGCAGGCATGTAGGGCGCTCCCGGCCACCGCCATCGCCGGCCGGGCTGTAGCAGACAGTCGGCAGTCGAGAACCCATTCACGAACGCATTCGTGGCGCGGACGCAATGTCCGGTGCGCGAGTGTTGTGTCGGCGAGACGGCAGCCCGCCGGATCGATACGCTAACTCGTTGTCCCGCAACACTTCGCCCCCACTGCTGCGGCGGAACGTCCATTGCCCATCCGCCACCTGTTCCGTTGGCGTTCCCCCGACTCAACTTCACAATGGCGAGGTGTTCAATGAAGGCGCGTTTACCGATGGCAGCGCTGGCGTTCGTCGCGGTCGCGACCGCGGCGTGCGAGCAGGGCCCGCTCGATCCCGGGGCCCGCGAGATCACGGCCGCCCCGCAGTCCATCGTCGATCCGGACCCGGGGACCGGCGGCAATCTGCATCCGGAATCCGTCTATGTCTGCAAGGAAGCCACCGGTGGCGATGCCGCCACGACGTTCGACTTCACGGCGACCGCCACGCGCAGTGATCTGCCGCTGTTCCAGCCGGCGTTCAGCCTGCAGAGCGGCCAGTGCGCGCTGATCGCTCAGGCGGGTGGCGCGGTGTTCGACGTGACGGTCACGGAGACGGCCGAGCCGGGGTTCGTGCTGGATTCGATCGTCCGCTACAACGCGACGTTCGTCAATGGCCAGCAGCCGTACCAGATCGCGACGCTCGACAAGCAGCTGCTCACGAGCGGCACCTCGGCGACGGGCTGGGCGAGCGGTGGCACGCCGCTGCGCGGCTCGCTGATCGTGTACTACAACCGGGCCGAGGAAGTGCCGACGGGCGAGGGCTGCACGCCGGGCTACTGGAAGCAGCCGCAGCACTTCGCGTACTGGACGGCGCCGTATACGCCGTCGACGTGGTTTGCGGACGTCTTCAGTGACGCGTTCCCGGGCATGACGCTGCTCGACGTGGCGAGCCTGGGCGGCGGCGGCCTCAAGGCGCTCGGCCGTCACGCGGTGGCGGCCCTGCTGAACGCGGCGAACCCGAGCGTCGACTACGGCATGACGGCGGGCGAGGTGATCGCGGCGTTCAACGCGGCGTACGCCTCTGGCGACTACGACACGCTGAAGAACCAGTTCGTCGAGTGGAACGAGCGGGGCTGCTCGGTCACGAACTAGAGAGCAGAGCAGCTGAACGAGCGGGGCCGCCGGCGCAAGCCGGCGGCCCTTCGTTCATCCGATCGGCTACAGTGTGAGTGCGGGCGGCTCGTCGCGGCGGAGCCGGATCCCGCCGAGACCGGCAAGGGTCGCGGGATAGGCGAGCAGACCGATGCCGAGGCCGACCCACAGGATCGGGGAGTCGGCGAGCAGTACGAGAGCAGCCATGCCCAGGGTGGCAATGGTCGGGCGCCAGAACCGCGCCGCAGCGGCCACGCGGAAGCCGTCCGAGCGGGCGAACACGAGCGCGGTGGTGGTCCTCGCGAGCTCGGTGGCGAGCGTAGCGCCGGCGGCGCCGATCATGCCGAACGGCGGAATGAGCACGAGATTGAGGACGAGGTTGAGCGCCGCCGCCCAGCCCGTGAGTCGGAGCACGGCGCGCTGGCGGCCGCCGGATACGAGCACGACGAGCGCGACCTCGCGAAACATCGCGAGCGGTATCGTCCAGATCAGGATGCGGAGCGCGGTGGTGCCCGAGAGATAGCTCTGGCCGAACACGAGATCGAGGAGCTGCGGCGCCAGCAGGAAGCCGCCTGCGGCGATGGGCAGAGTGACGGCGTAGACGTGGACCAGCGACGTGTGGTAGAGCCCGAGCTGTCCGCGTTCGGCGTTGCCGAGGCGCGTGAACGTGGGCATCAGGCTCTGGCTGTACGATACGCCAAGATTGAGCATGAAGCTGATCAGTGCGTAGCCGGCGGCGTAGTAGCCCACGCTCGCGGTGTCACGGAAGAAGCGCAGCAGGATGAGGTCGCAGTTGTAGATCATCAGGCCGAGCAGCGCGCTCGCCACGAGCGGCGCGGCGCGGCGGAAGAACGGCTTCGCGACGTTCAGGTCGAGACGGATGGGCAGGCGGAAGCCGCGCCGTGTGAGCGCGCCGAACATGAGCAGCATGGCGAGCGCGTCACCCACGAACTGGGCGAGCGGAACGCGCGCGATGTCGCCGGATCCGCGCACGAGCAGGATCACGAGCAACACCATTACCGCCTCGCCCAGCGCCCGTGCGATGGCGACGAAACGCGTGCGCTCGAGGCCGACGTGGATCCAGCGCGTGCTGGCGCCGACCATGAGGAGCGTGAGGCCGTACAGCGCGACGACGGACCCGTCGGGCTGCGGCAGCAGCAGCCCGAGCGCGAACAGGAACAGGACCAGCACCGCCGACACCACGAATCGCGCCGTCATCAGGTCCGGCGCGGTGCTCTCCACGCGCCGGTGGTCCTCGGCGATCTCGCGAATGCCCAGGCCGAAATACTCCATCCCCCCGTCCGCGATCCGGGAGAAATAGAGCACCACGGCCGTGGCGAAGCCGATGATCCCGTAGAACTCCGGGCCGAGCGTACGGGCGATGTAGATCGTGCCGGCGAATGCAATGACCCGCGCCACCGCCTCGCCCGATGCGAGCGCAAGGAAGTTGCGGGTCACCAGCCGTTCCGGAAGTACTGCCATCGCCGCGGCGGCGTCAGAAGATCGTGTAGATGAACGGTGCGAGTGCCGATCCCTGTGCGAACAGCAGCAGTGCGCCGAGCAGCATCATCACGACGATGATCGGCATCAGCCACCACTTCTTCCGTACCCGCATGAACGCCCACAGCTCGCCCGCCATGCCCGCCCTCGCCATGTCGCCTCCAGTCTCAGAACTGTCGTTCGAGGTCGCTGCGCCGGTTCTCGGCCGCTCGTTCCACCCAGTAGCCGCTGCCCGCCGCCCGATGCACCAGCGGATTGCGTCCCAGGGCGCGCATCAGCAGGCCGATCGGCACGACCGTCACGTAATAGACGACGACGAGCAGCACCGGCGTCGTGACCCGGGAGATCGCATGCGCGAGCCCCATCCACGCGCGCTGCACCGGGCCGAGGTGTGCGGGCACGACCGTGCCCGCGAGCAGCAGCGCGGCACCGATCGCGGCGAGCACGAGCGCCGCGGTCGAGCCGCCGCGCCAGCGCACGATGCCCGCCAGCACGACGAATGCGGCGCCGACCGTGTACGCGAACCTCCGCCCTTCGGCGGCACTCAGTCGAGCTGGAACTCGCTCTGCCAATCCTCGTTCTCCTGCCATTCCGGTTGCACCGTCTTGTCGAGCAGGAACGGTCCGAGCACCAGGTGGTCGATGTGCGTGCGCATGAAGCAACGATACGCGTCCGCGGGCGTGCACACGATCGGCTCGCCGCGCACGTTGAAGGACGTGTTCACCAGTACGCCGCAGCCGGTGCGGCGCTCGAACGCCCGGATCAGATCGTAGTAGTCCGGGTTCGTCCCGGGCGACACGGTCTGCACCCGTGCCGAGTAGTCGACGTGCGTGACGGCCGGGATGTCCGAGCGCGGCACGTTCAGCATGTCGATCCCCCACAGCCGGCGCTGCTCGTCCGACATCGGGATCTGCCGCTCCTGCTTCACCGGCGCGACGAGCAGCATGTAGGGCGAATCGCAGTCCATCTCGAAGTAGTCCGCGACGCGCTCGCGCAGCACGCTCGGCGCGAACGGACGGAATCCCTCGCGGAACTTGATCTTCAGGTTCATCTGCGCCTGCATGCGCGGGCTGCGCGGATCGCCCAGGATGCTGCGCGCGCCGAGCGCCCGCGGACCGAACTCCATGCGGCCGTTGAACCAGCCGATCACGTTCTCGGTCGCGAGCAGCTCTGCCACGCGCTCGTGCAGCTCATCCCGGCCCAGGCGCTCGTAGCGCGCGCCGATGGAGTTCAGGTACGATTCGATCTGCTCGGCCGTGAAACCCGGCCCGAGATAGGCACCCCGCATCGCGTCCGGCGCCTGCGTAGCGCGCGGCTGCTGCATGTGACGGTGCCAGATGAGCTGGGCCACGCCGAGCGCGCCACCGGCATCGCCCGCCGCCGGCTGGATCCAGATCCGGTCGAACTCGCCCTCGCGCAGCAGCCGTCCGTTCGCGACGCAGTTGAGCGCGACACCGCCGGCGAGGCACAGATTCCTCGATCCCGTCGCACGCTGCGCCGTGCGCGCCATCCGCAGCACAACCTCCTCGCACACGACCTGGACCGAGCGCGCGAGATCCATCTCGCGCTGCGTCAGCTTCGACTCGGGCCTGCGCGGCGGCCCGCCGAACAGGCGGTCGAAGCCGCCGTTCGTCATCGTGAGGCCGCCGAGGTAGTTGAAG
>DASUSS010000072.1:0-6444 GCA_036374995.1 Longimicrobiales bacterium
GCATGGGTGCACGCGCCAGAACACACATCTGGTGCCGCGTCCGCCGACGCCAGGCCGCGTCAGCGGCCGACCAACTCCGCCACCAGCGCCTCGGCCCGATACACGTTCCGCAGCGCCTCGAGGATCCCCGCCGAATGGACCGCGACGGTCCGGCCGCGGGCCGGATCGAAGAGGAACTCGTTCGGCAGCTGTTCAATGTTGCCGTCGAACGCGATTCCCACAACTCGGGCTTCCCGATCGATGACCGGGCTGCCGCTGTTGCCGCCGGTGATGTCGTTCGTTGCGACGAAATTGAGCGGAACGTCCATGGCGACGGAGTCGCGCTGGCGTGCCCAGGCCGGCGGCAGCGTCCACGGGTCCTGGTTCTCGAACTCCGCGGCGCGCGCGTAGAGACCGTAGATCGTCGTCTTTGGTGGCGCCACGGTACCGTTGTACGGGTATCGCGAGACGATGCCGTCGCTGATGCGCAGCGTGAACGTGGCATCGGGCGGCAGCTGCGTGCCGTAGACGGCGAAGAGCGCGCGGGCGAGCCGCTGTCGCTGTACGGTCTCCTCCGCCGTGACTGCACGCCACTGGGGCAGCAGCGCCGAGTAGAGCGAGTCCATGAGACCGCCCGCGCGGAACAGCGGATCGGAGATCGTGTCGGCGACCGTCGCGCCGGCGGCGATGAGCGTCTGCCGCCAGACGACATCGCCGACGCGGCTCGTGCGCAGCAGTCGCTGCGCCGCCTGCTCCGGTGTCTCGCCCGGCATGAAGAGGGCGCGACGCAGCGGATGCTCCGGCGGGAGCCACGCCGCGGCCAGTGCGAGCTGGAGCTGCATGCTGGCGAGCGCCTGCGCCTCCGGGATGTCGCCGGGACTCGTGAGCACGCGCTGCACTTCCGCGAACCGATCCCCGGCGTAGGCGGGCGGACGGTCCGCTTCGGGCAGTGCGGCAGCGGTGAGGAATCCGGCCAGCTGGGACGCGAGCGTCAGGTGCTGCGCACCGACGAGAGCCGGATTGGACAGGTTGAGCACGGGACTGATCTCGAGCTTCCGCTCCTGAATGCGCGTCAGCTCGTCCCACACGTCGGCGTACTGCCGGGCCGCGGCGCTCTCGGCGACCCTCCGCCTGAAGTCCGCCTCCCACGCGATCTTGCGGGCAACGAGCAGCGTGTCGCGCAGCCCGCCCAGCTGGCCGCCGTACGCCTTGAGCGAGTTCTCCACGCTGAACAGATCCTCGCGCACGGCGCGCTCCTGCTCCGGCCCCTGCGCCGCGATCTGCTGAAGCATCCGGCGCTGCCCCTCGAGCAGGCTCACGACGAAGGGATGCCGGTACGATCGCTCGTACATCAGCTGCGAGACCGTGATCAGACGCGATGTCGACCCGGGGTTCCCCGTGATCAGCACCAGCTCGTTCTCCGCGGCACCGCCCGCATCCCACTCGAAGTGGTGTGGCGTCGCGGCGGGCGTCGCGCCACTGCCCTCGTATGCGCGCACGAACGCAATGTCCAGGGCATAGCGGGGATAGGTGAAGTTGTCGGGATCGCCGCCGAAGAAGCCGGCCTGGAGCTCCGGCGCGAAGACGAGCTTCACGGGCGCGTACCTACGGTAGCGATACAGCTGATGCTGGCCGCCCTGATACAGCGGCACGACCTGGCACGTGCTGCCGCTCTGCTGCGCGCACTCCTGCTCGATGCGCTCGGCCTCCGCGGCCATCGCCTGCGCGATCTGCTCGCTCCCCGCCATGCCCGCGCCCGCCGCGGACACGCGCGCAGTCACATCGCTGATCTCGACCAGCTGGTCCAGGAACAGGTTCGGGCAGACCCGCTCATCCCCGCGCGTCGCTGCGTAGAACCCCGCTTCGACGTAATCGACGTCGGCGGTCGACACGTCCTCGATGCACTGACGCGCGCAGTGATGGTTCGTCATCACCAATCCCTCGGGCGAGACGAACGATGCGGAGCAGCCCTGCCCGTAGCGGACCGAGGAGAGCCGCACATGCTCGAGCCAGGCCGCGTCCGGCGTGAAGCCGTACCGCTCGCGCCAGTAGTCGAGCGGCGGATTCTCGAACGTCCACATCGTGCCCAGCTCCAGACCGCTCGGCGAGAGCGAGCGCGCCGCTCGTACGGACGCCTCCGGCGGCGCGAGCGCGGACACCGTCGGCTCGGTGCGCGGCGGCGTCGCCTCGGCGGGCGGTGGGGTCACCACGGGCGCGCTGGTGGCCGGCGCGCATGACATCAGTGCGGTCGATAGTGCGATAAGCCAGCGGGCGCGCACGCGCTCGTGTCGGTGCCACATGGGGCCATCTCCGGCGCAGGTTGGGGCGGCAGTGTCCGTGCACCGGCATTGCGCAGCGCCGGCCGCCCGGTGAGCACGGCGGCTTCACAGCATGCAAGAAGTGTTCGGGATCGCCGTCCGGCCGGCTACGCGGCACCGGCGAGGTAGCGGGAGAACGGCGCGGGCAGGTCCGGCGACGCTCGACGCAGCAGCTCCGCGGGCTCGACCGCGCTCAGCGTGTGCCAGAAGAGCGGCAGGCCGGAGCCGCCCGCCTGTGCCAGCAGGCCGGCCGCCGCCTTCGCGGTATAGGTCGCATCGAGGCGCAGGCCCGCCGCGGCGAACCGCTCCGCAGCGCGTGCGCCCGCCTCGGTCGGTCGGCCGTACCCGGCGCCGATCTGGTCGTGACGCAGCTCGACGAGCCCCGCCGCCTCGGCGGCATCCGGAAGATCGTGCGCGCCCGCGTCGCGCAGCTGCGCCAGCGTCGATCGGATCAGGGCGGCGAGCGCGCGCTCGTTCGTGAGCAGCCGCACGGTGATGCGCGTGGCAATCACGGGGATCGGGAGGCCGGCCCACGCGAGCCCGATGGCGATGCCGGCTGCCGTGCCCAGCGTGCCGGCCGCCACGTGGATGCTCGATGGCTTCTCGACCTGGCCACTCCCTATCTGCTCCACCAGCTCCAGGGCACCATTGACGTAACCGAACGTGCCGATCGGGTTCGAGCCACCCGGCGGTATCGTGCACGTCACCTCGCGGCGGTGCGCGACGCGCGCCCGCCACACGCCGTACGGCACGGTCTCCATCCGGCTCGCCCACACGAGCTCCGCACCCGCGGCGGCGTCCAGGAACAGCATCTCCCGCACGTGCGACGTGACGTGTTGCGGGAAAAGGACGAGCGATACGTCGAACCCCGCACGCCCGCCGTGATACGCAGTCGCGAACGCATGATGCGATCCTGCCGCACCCGCCGTGATCAGGCGCGTCGCGCCCCGCGCGCGCGCGTCCGCGAGCAGGAACTCGAGCTTGCGGACCTTGTTGCCGGCATATCCTTCCGCACCGATGTCGTCGCGCTTCACGAGCAGACGCAGCGGGCCGCTGCCGGTTTCGATCTCGAACGGTGCTACAGGAGTGGGAAACGTACCGAGCGGGAGGCGCGGCACCGTGGACGCGAGCGACGGTGCGCGCCGGAACAGCGGCAGGTCCGGATTCGAATCGGCCATGCGGCAACCTAGAGGCGCCCGATGCGTTCGACCAGTGCAGAAACGAGCGGCCGGTCGCGTCTTCCGCACCGGCCGCTGCGGGTCCGCCCCGCGTGCTCCTGCCCTGCGTCGATGCTAGCCCACGTCCACCGCGCGCGGCAACGCAGTGATCCGCGCGCCCGTCGGCTCCACCATCTGGTCGAGCGACCGGTTCTCCTGCGCCCGCATCACCGTCACGCACCACACGCGTGCGGCGCGGCGCACCACCTCTTCCTGCGAATCGCCCTCGAACGCGAGCTGCACCGGCTCCGGGAACGGGATCACATTCCGATCTCCCGTCAGCGCGTCCTTCTCCACCACGTGATCCAGTGTCGCCACGACCGTGTAGCGCTTCGAGCTGTGCTCCGCCCGGTCGTTCCGGACCCGCCACGGACCCTCCACGGCCAGGCCATTCGGCAGCTCGATCACCGTGAGGAGATTCAGACCCTTCAACTCCGCACGGCAGGACGCTCCCGCCTCCATCTGCACGCCGCCCGCCGGAACCAGCAGCGCCAGTATCAGCGCATTCATGAACAGGTACATGCGTCCTCCTCGTATCTATGGATCAGGGGCGACCGGAGCCGCCCTCGGTGTTCTCGATACAGGGCAAAAACGGGTCCAAGGTTCGTGACGCCAATAGTTTAGGAGCACTCAGCCGCGACCGGCCGGGCCGCTGCGCACGGCACGCACCGTCCTGACCCGTGCCGGGCCGCGCGCGGCACGATTCCCGCCATGATATGCACGGCTGCGCCCCGACCGGATCGACGGACGCGTTGACGCGTGCGGCCCGCGGCGGCAAGGTTCCGCGCATGACAGAGGCGAATGGATCGGGGGAGCGCTTCGTCGTCGTGCTGAACCGTACGCAGGACGTCGTCAACATCGCGACATCGCTGCGCGCGATGATGAACATGGGGCTCGCGCGGTTGCGGCTGGTGCAGCCGGACGACTTCAACGCGTATCGCATTGCCGGGATCGCACACGGCTCCGAGCCGCTGATCGAACGGGTCGAATTCTTCGATACGCTGGATGCAGCGACGCGCGATGCGTCACTCGTCGTCGGTACGACCGCCCGCAGGCGGACGGCGACGTATCTGTGGAGTCATCCGCGTGATGCCGCGCCCGCGCTCCTGGGGCATGACGCGACTCCGCAGCGTCCGATCGCGATCGTGTTCGGGCGCGAGGACACAGGGCTGCTGAACGAGGAGCTGGATCGCTGCGACCGTCTGCTCGTCATCCCGACGAGCGAGTTGAACTCATCGCTCAACCTCGCACAGGCCGTGCTGATCATCGGGTACGAGCTGATGCTCGCGGCGGCCGCGGCACCGCGGCACCTGCCGCGGCCGCGCCGGGATACGAGTCCGGCCGCGAGCATTCAGCTTCGTGCGCTCTTCGAGCAGTGCCAGGCTGCCCTCGCCGCCATCGACTTCTTCAAGGGCAAGAACCCCGAGGCGATCATGCGCACGGTGCGCGCAGTGTTCCGTCGCGCGGAGCTCACTGCGCGCGAGGCGACGCTGCTGCGTGCCATGGCGATCGAGACGCAGAAGGCGTTCGGCGCCACGCCGGTATCGGATGTGCTCATGTCGGAAGGGATGCACGATCGGGAGCCGGCGGACGATTAGCGCGCACGCGTTGCGCAGGAACCGGCTCACGAGCGAAGGGGGCCCCTGACCAGGGCCCCCTTTGCATTCCGTGCCGGGCGCAGCTGCTGTCGCGGCAGGCTAGCGGATATCGGCGACTTCCTGAGACAGCTCCAGGTTGACGCCCTGCAGCTCCAGCTCGGTCGCGGGCTGCCACACCTGGAACAGCGGGAACCGCGTGAGGAACCAGCCGAGAGCGGACAGGAGCAGGCCCGCGAAGAGCAGGAGCAGGCCGATCTCCTGCCACCCGAACGGCAGTGCGTCCGCCGCCATGTAATGGGACGGGTAGATCAGCAGGTAGCGCTCGAGCCAGAGTCCGAAGAGGCTGATCGAGGCGAAGACCACGAAGATCGCGGGCGTACGCTTCGCCGTGACGCCCATCAGTCCGAAGAACGGGATCACGAACAGGAACAGGCCGACCAGCTGCGCGACGATCCGGAACGGCGGTGTGAAGCGGTGAACGACGAACGACTGCTCGAGTGGAAGCAGCCCGTACCAGATCACGATGTACTGGGAGAAGAACAGGTACCCCCAGAAGACGGTGAAGCCGAAGCCGAGCTTGCCGAGGTCGTGAATCGTGGAAGACAGAATCCACTCGTGCAGGCCGAGCCGGTTGCGCAGCGTGATCGCGACAAGCGCGGTGGCCATGATCCCGCCGAGGAACCCGCCCATGAAGAAATAGGGTCCGATCAGTGTGCTGAACCAGTACGGCTCGAGCGACATCACGAAATCCCAGGTCAGCAGACCCATCAGCAGCGCGAACAGCAGCGCGGTGATGGGGGCGAGCACGGACAGGCGCCTGTGCGCGTACAGCTCCTCGATCTCCTGCCCGCGCCACCCGCGCGTGAACCAGCCGTACATCCGTGTCAGCCGCGGCGGCACGTGACCACGCAATCGATCCATGTCCGGACGGAGTGCCGTATACGCGAAGACGATCGAGACGCCGAACAGGATCGCCAGACCGAGCAGCGTGCGCGCCGCCATGAACGGCTGATTGAGCCAGACGTCCTTGCCCGCAACCGGATGCTCGATCCACGGAAAGATATGCTCCGCACCGAGGAACAGGATCGGCAGCACGGCGATGTAGGCGATCGGCAGGAACGCCGAGAACGCGAGTGCGATCCGCCGGACCGGTCGCGACCATATCCCCTTCGCGATCGACACGACGACGGCGAGGATCACGGCACCCTGCGCAACGCCCGTGAACAGCAGCCAGTTGAAGTGGTAGGCCCGCCAGGCGCGCGGCGCATCCACCATCAGGGCGGCCACGAACGCTACGGCACCGATCAGGAGCAGCACGGGTACGGCGATCCG
>DASUSS010000073.1:0-19266 GCA_036374995.1 Longimicrobiales bacterium
GTCCAACCATCCATCTTTCGTGTCGCAGCTGCATCATATGGTAAGGTTCGCCGCGCAGTGCGCGGCGAATCCTCCTTTCGTGCCGGCCGGCGGTCACGTGATGGAAGATTCGTCCGCCTCACGCCGCGCCGCAGACCGTGAGACCCGGTCGCCGAACGCGCCGGACTGAACGAGCGGACCCGTTTCCACGCCTGCAGCGCGCAATACGCCGCCGAGGCTACGATGCCGCGGCCGATGGGGCGTTTCCATGGCGGGACAGTGCGGTGACGGACCGGCCGGAGGCGGATAGTGCCGTAACGAGGCCGGATGTGCCGGGCCGGCGACTGTTCCGATGTGTGAATCGGACTCGCTGGAGGGCGCCAGCCGTCGCAGGAGCCGGTGCCGGTGCCGGTAGCACCAGAGCCGGCGGAGTCTCATCCGCTGCGCGGCCGCGGGGGAGATCTGACGCAGCGAGTGCGCGGCTGGACATGTGGTGCGCGTGCACTCATGTTCTGCGCGTGACCCGAACGGACTCCTTCCCGATCGACCCACCCATCGCTCCGATGCTGGCGAAGCTCGCCGACAGCATCCCGGGCTCCGGCGACTACCTCTTCGATCCGAAGTGGGACGGTTTCCGCGCCATCGTGTTCCGTGGCCGGGACGACGTGTTCATCCAGAGCCGCGATCTCCGCCCGCTCGATCGCTACTTCCCCGAGCTGCACGACGCACTGATTGAGCGGCTGCCGCCGGCGTGCGTGGTCGATGGCGAGATCGTGATCGCGACGCCGGAAGGCCTGGACTTCGACGCGCTCCAGTTGCGGCTGCATCCGGCCGCATCGCGGGTCGCGAAGCTGGCGCAGGAGACGCCGGCATCGTTCGTCGCGTTCGATGCACTCGCGGCGGACGGCGAGGACCTCATGGAGGCGCCGCAGGGCGAGCGTCGCGCGCGTCTGGAGCGGCTGCTCGCCGATGTCCGGCCGCCCGTCTACCTCACGCCGATGACACGCGATCGCGACGTCGCGGAGCGGTGGCTGGCGGAGTTCGAGGGTGCGGGTCTGGACGGCGTGATCGCGAAGCCGGCGAATGCCGCGTATCAGCCGGGCAAACGCGCGCTGCTCAAGATCAAGCATGCGCGCACGGCCGACTGCGTGGTGGCGGGGTTCCGCTGGCACAAGAGCGGCCGGGACGCCGTGGGCTCCCTCCTGCTCGGTCTCTACGACGCGCGCGGCGTGCTGCACCACGTCGGCGTCACGTCCTCGTTCACGATGGCGAAGCGCAGGCAGCTCGTTGCCGAGCTGGCGCCGTTGCGGGAGGGTGCGCTCGAGAACCATCCGTGGCGCGAATGGGCGGAGATCGATGCGGCGACGCGCGCACGCATGCCCGGCATGCAGAGCCGGTGGAGTGCCGGGAAGGACCTCTCGTGGGAGCCGCTCCGCATCGAGCGCGTGTGCGAAGTGAAGTACGACCATCTCCAGGGCGATCGATTCCGCCACGCGGCCACGTTCATGCGCTGGCGGCTCGACCGGCGGCCCGAGGACTGCCGCTACGATCAGCTGGAGGTGACGATGCCCTACGAGCTCGATCGCATCTTCTCCGAGGGGTCGGGCGGCGCGTAACCGGGCGCGTCATCGGGATCGAGCGGCTCCTGCGGCGGGCGCAGCTCCGCGGGCACGTGCTGGAGGTTGATGCGGATGCGCGTCCACGTGGACGAGCGGCCACGCATCGCGTCGATCAGGACATCCGCGGGCTCGAGGTGCGCGGCAGCTCCGGGATGCCGTGCCTTCCACCGTTCCAGTCCCGCGAGCGCATCCTCCTTCCGCGCCGCGCGGCCGATCTCGATCAGCGGGTGTTTCGGCACGCGCCGGCTGGACCGCTGCCCGCGCGGTTTCGCCGACTGCGCGCCCGGTTTCGCCGACTGCGCGCCCGGTTTCGCCGACTGCGCGCCCGGTTTCGCCGACTGCGCGCGCCGCTTCGACGGCTGCACGCGCGGCGGCTCGCCTCGCTGCTTGCGGTAGTGCGGCGGCCACGGCGCATCGCCGAGCCCTGCACGCTCCTGGCGCGCCGACAGCTCGAGCAGTGCGTCGAGCGAGCCGGGCTCGTCATCGATGCGCGCGTGAGCGTCGCCGAGCGCGGCGAACCGCGCGGGCATCGTCGCGAGCGTGAAGTCCGCCGGGTCGCAGCTCGCGACATCGTCCCACGCGAGCGGCGCGGATACGCGCGCATCCGACGTCGGTCGTACGGAGTACGCGGATGCGACCGTGCGGTCCTTCGCGTTCTGGTTGTAGTCCACGAACACGCCGTGCCGCTCCTCCTTCCACCATTTGCTCGTCGCGAGCAGCGGCGCGCGCCGCTCGACCTCGCGCGCGAGCGCGAGCGCGGCGCGACGGACTTCGTCAAAACTCCATCTCGGTTCGATCCGCACATTCACGTGCATGCCGCGCGACCCCGACGTCTTCGGCCAGCCGGTCAGTCCGTGATCGCGCAGCGTTTCCGCCACGACGCCCGCGACCTCGCGCACCTGGGCCCACTCGATGCCCGGCACCGGGTCCAGGTCGACGCGCAGCTCGTCGGGATGCTCGAGGTCGTCCGCACGCACGGGATGCGGGTGCAGCTCGAGACAGCCGAGATTCGCGAGCCAGACCAGCGCCGCCGCATCACGCGGCACCACCTCGTCCGCGCTCCGCCCGGAAGGGAAGCGCAGCGTCACGACATCGATCCACTGCGGCCGCGACGCCGGCGCACGCTTCTGGTAGAAGTGGTCTCCGCCCACGCCGTTCGGGTAGCGTACGAGCATGTTGGGCCGACCGCCCGCCCCGCGCAGCGCACCCTCCGCCACGGCCACGTAGTAGCGGGCGACGTCGAGCTTCGTCCAGCCCGCTGCGGGGAAGAGGACCTTGCCCGGATTCGTGACCGTGACCTCGCGGCCCGACACCGCGATCACCTCGCGTTCGCCCTTCCGCCGCGGCCCGTCTCCGCGCATGGTCTCGAGATCCTGTGGATGAATGGGGGTCACTCAGGCGAATTATAGCCACCCTCCACTCACGCGGAAGGCGCCGGCGGAGGCAGGCGCAGTTTCGGATAGCCACGAAACGCCCTGCCGACACGCCGGCGCCGATCCTCACAGGCCGAACCCGACCTTCAGCGACACGCCGGGCACCTTCGCCAGGTTGAATTCCGCGCCGAGCCTCAGCACGGATACCTGCGCGGCGACGCCCGCCGTCGCCTGGGCACCGAAAGCAGTCTCGTTGTCGAGATCCACATCCGGGCTGGTTTCCCGCGCGCGCGACATGTAACCGGAAAGGGCGATGTAGGGTTCGATCACCGATACCGCGGTGCTCGCGACGAACTCGAGACCGAACGTGCTCGCCTCCATCTCGTCCGGACCGTACAGCGTGACGACGCTCAGCCGGCCGGCCGCGGCCAGGCGACGCTCCGGATCGTTCACCAGGCTGTACTGGAGCTGACCGCCGATGAAGCCGTAGTTCGCGCCCGGCGACCTCGTGATGTACGCGCCGACATCGATCCGGTCCGTGATCCCCGCCCGCGCCATCAGGCCCGGGATGTAGAGCGAGCTGCCGTCCATGAGCCAGTGCGCGGAATCGGGGTGCGAGAACGTGTCGTTCCACGCGGGATCGGCATCATCGATGCGCGAGCCCCAGTTCAGGAGTGCGACCTCGACGTGCTTCCGCCCCAGCGGCCGCGCCGAGGCGAGCGGACGGAAGTAGGTGACGATACCGAGCTCACTGGCGAACCGGCTCCACGCCTGCTGTGTGAGGCTCGGGTGGAGATCGATGGCGCACTCGTCCCACCGGTCGTTCGTGTGAAGCACCTGACCGAATGCCTGCGGAGCGAATGCCGTCAGGGTGAGAAACACCCCGACCCCGGACGTGACCCTTCCATTTATCATGACAGACCTCTCGCGTTCGTGCGTTGGGTTGGGGCTCGATACGAGCCTGCCCCATTATCCATCCGGTGGGCGCGGGAAGTCTTGGCGTTCCGTGCCGATTTCTTGACATTTTGCGCCGAGTCCGGCCGGAACTGGCGTTTGCCCGAAGTCTTGCGCGCACCCTTGACCTGCCGGAGTACGACGCTGCACCGTTCCGATCACGTCCCGTCGACGCACGATCTCGTCTCGGTCCGCGATCGGCAGCGGCGGGCCGGCGCGTGTACCGTTCACCCGATGCCAGGACCCGTCATGACTCCGCCCGCGACGCCGTACACGTGGACCTATTCCGAGTACGCGCGCTTTCCGGATGACGGCAACCGCTACGAGGTCATCGACGGCGAGGTGAAACGCCGGCGCCATCGCCGGCGCATCAGAACGTGCTGGCCGAGCTGCTCATCACACTTCGCGCGTACGTGAAGGAGCATCAGCTCGGCGTGGTGCTCGCAGACGTCGATGTGCTGTTCGCGACCGGACAATTCCTCCGGCCCGACCTCGTATTCGTTCCGAGCGATCGTCGCGACGGAATCTCCGATCGCGGCATCGAGATAGCCCCCGGACTGATCGTCGAGGTGCAGTCGCCCACGTCCGGCTCCATCGATCGCGTGAAGATGCCGCGCCGGTATGGCGACTTCGGTGTTCCCGAGTACTGGGTCGTCGATCCGGTCGCGCGGGAGATCCTCATCTGGCGTTTCGCCGCCGGCGCGACGGAGCCCGAGAGGCTCACGGGGCCGATCGAGTGGCGGCCACATCCGCGGGTGGAGCCGCTCACGCTGGATCCCTCCGACCTGTTCCGGCCCCTCTGAGCCGCTGTGTCGGACGCGATCACGGCGCTGGCTGCTGGCACGACCGCGCCGGAAGGCCGTACGTCCCTCGCGCGCGGCCACTCATCCCGCCAGCCTTCGCACGATCGCCGGATGCTGCGACACTGGAGGCCTCGCTCGAACCTTCACGACGAGGCACGCATGATGACCGCCCTGCTGCTCCTGCTCCAGGCAGCACCCGCAACGAGCGCCGCGCCGGCGCCGGCCGACACACTGCGCCTCGAGGTCGGCTCACCCGAGGTCAACGCGCTCTTCTTCCCGCCGCACCGCGCCCGCAACACCGTCTACATCGGCGACTCGCCGACGCCCGTCACGACCTGGACAAACGAGCTGACGGTCGGCGACTCCGCCGGCCTGACCGTGCATCGCTGGGTCACGCGCGGCACGCAGGCGAACGGCGCGACGTGGGAGCTGCACCAGACGTACGACGGCCGCACGCTCGCGCCGCTCCGGTGGGCGATGGGTTCGAGCGCCGGTGCGGATTCGCGGCTCGTCATCGAGGGCACGCGCGTGCGCGGCACGTGGAAGGGACCGAATGACGCGCAGCCCGTGGAGGTGGACCGCACGATCCCGCGCGCCGGCTTCATTGCGAGCGCATCGGACCTGGTCCCCATGGCCGTCGGACTGCGCGATGGCCTCGTGATCATCGCGCCCGTGTGGTCGCCGCAGGGCACGGACGTCGAGGAACGCGTCTTCACCGTGCTCGGTCGCGAGACGGTCACGGTCGAGGGGGAGTCGGTGGTGGCGTGGAAGGTGGAGGAGCGCGTGCGTGACTCCGGCGAGCTCGCCGCGACGTGGTGGCTCACGAACGCCTCGCCCTACATGGTGCTGGGCGAGACGCCGCTCCCGAACGGTCAGATCCGGCGCATCACGGGCGTCGCGCTCGACTGAGACGTCGTCAGCGACGAGATCGTGGCGCGCTCATGGGCGTCCCCGGTCCGATCGATGGTGCGACCGGCAGCAGCCGGGGCACGCGGCGGTCGGCGCGCGCATCCCTACGCAGCTAGGGCACCACGAGCCGCACGCTGCCGCCGCTCTCCTCCACGCTCCACGTGGGAATCGGCGCTTCCGCAGGCCCCGCCTTCACCGCGCCGCTGCGAACATCGAACTGCGAGCCGTGCCAGGGACACTGCACGGTTCCGCAGATCAGCGCGCCGCCCGCGAGCGAGCCGCCCCGGTGCGGGCAGTGATCATCGAACGCGACGTATCCCTGCTCCGTGCGCGCGAGCACGACGCGACGGCCGCGCATGCGCAGCAGCTTCATCTGGTTCACCTTCAGCTCATCGGCACTCGCGACGACCGCGGCTTCGCCGGGTGCTGCATCGATCACCGCTTCCGTCCACTTACCGGCCCACGCGTACCGCGGGTCCACGCCGATCTGGTTCCGGTTCACCAGCACGCCACCCATCCAGCCGCCGGCCGTGAGCAGTCCCACGGCAACGGCTTCGACCGCGAGAATCGGCAGGTCGGGCGGAACGCCGGGTGCGCCCCGGATCCACCAGGCGAGCGCGAACAGCGCGACCGCGGCGAGATTCACGGCGGCATGGCGGGTCGCGCGCGTCTTCCCCGTGCTCTTCGGCGGAACGGTGTAGACGTAGTCGATGAGCCCCGGTACGGCCGCCACGATCGCCGTGGCGATGCCCGCCGCCGCGAGGTACGCGCCCGTCGTCCAGAGTCCAGGCCTGTCCAGCGCGCGACCCAGCACGTCGAACACGAACGCGCCGTACAGGAACGCGAACGGAAACGGGATCAGCGCGGGATGGATCGGATGCCCGCGATAGCTCGCCCTGCTCCTCATTGTGCCTCCTCGGCTGGCCGTACGGGTCCACTCACGGCTCTCACTCGCACACGGCGGGATCTGCGGTCAACGTTCATGCCACGCGGGTTCGACCGGTGAGGTCGACGGCGACCTCCGGGCGGAACGATCGGCATGTTCCCGGGCATCGGCGTGAACGTGGCGTTCTGCTGCGAGCTCGGATGGCGCGGCCGAGCGCGCGCCGGAAGCGCGCGGTGCATGACGCCGCGTTCGCGCAGCCGAACCGGCTGCCGATCGTACCAGGCGGCCGTTCCCCTTGACAGTCGAAAGGAGTCCATCGCACCTTCTTACGATCATCGAAAGAAGGAGGCCGGGCGTGGGCAAGCAGCGGGGCGATGTGCTCCAGGGGACGCTGGACATGCTGGTGCTGAAGGCGCTGCAGCTGGAGCCGATGCACGGGTGGGGGATCACGGAGCGGATCGAGCAGTGGTCGGAGCAGGTGCTGCAACTGGGGCAGGGGACGCTGTACCCGGCGCTGTACCGGCTGGAGCGGCAGCGGCTGATCCGGTCGGAGTGGCGGACGACGGAGAACAACCGGCGGGCGCGCTACTACTCGCTGACGGCGGCGGGTCGCCGTCATTTCGCGGAGGAGCTGAGTCACTGGGAGCGTCTGTCGCGGGCGATCAATCTCGTGCTACAGACGCAGAGCGTCTGAGGAGTCGGCCATGCGCATGCTGGAATGGTGGCATCGGTTGCTGCGGCGGCGGGATCTCCAGGCGGGGCTGGACGAGGAGATGCGCTACCACATCGAGCGGCAGACGGAGAAGAACGAGCGGCTGGGGATGTCGCCGGCCGAGGCGCGGCGCCGTGCGCTGGTGGAGTTCGGCGGAGTGGAGCGGATGAAGGAGCTGACGCGCGACGAATTCCGGCCGGCGCTGCTGGAGGATCTGAGTCGTGATGTGCAGTACGGCGTGCGCGGGCTGCTGCGCACGCCGTCGTTTGCGGTGGTCGCGGTGCTGACGCTCGGTCTGGGCGTGGGAGCGGCGACGGCGGTGTTCAGCGTGGTGGACGGCGTGCTGCTGCGGCCGCTGCCGTACCCGGAGAGCGATCGGATCGTGCGTCTGCTGCACGTGGGCGAGAATGGTCCGATCCGGAACGTGGCGGAGCCGAATTTCCTGGACTGGAAGGAGCGGAGCCGCAGCTTCAGCGCGCTGGCGGTGATGGCATCGCAGGGCCAGCTCTCGGTAACGGGGAGCGTGGAGCCGAACCGTGCGAGCGTCACGGTGGTGGGCAGGGACTTCTTCGATGTCATGCAGGTGCACCCCGTGCTCGGCCGCGGCTTCGCGCCGGACGAGCTGGTGCAGAACGGCCGGCCGGCGGCGATCGTGAGCGATGCGTACTGGCGGGAGTGGTTGGGTGGCCGGCGCGACTTCGAGAATCTCGTGCTGACGCAGGGACGCAACGCGTACCAGGTCGTCGGCGTGATGCCGCCCGGGTTCGACTACCCGTACGGCACGCAGATCTGGGTGCCGCGGGAGTTGAATCCGCCGAGCACATCCCGCACGGCGCACAACTACCAGGCGATCGCACGGCTCGCGGACCACGCGACGGTCGAAACTGCGGCGAGTGAGCTGAGCGCGATCTCGCGCGCGCTGAAAGCGCAGTACGGTGACGAGACGTGGATGACGGATGGGACGGTCGTCACGCTCCAGGAGGATCTCACGGGTCGCGTGCGCGGGACATTGCTGATCCTGCTCGGCGCTGCCGGCTTCCTGCTCGTGATTGCGGGCGCGAACGTGTCGAATCTGCTGCTCGTGCGGAGCGGCGCGCGCGGCCGGGAGCTCGCGGTGCGGCTCGCGCTGGGTGCCAGCCGCTGGCGCCTCGCCCGCCAGGTCCTCGCCGAGTCGCTCGTGCTCTGCATCGCCGGCGCAGTGGCAGGCGTGCTGCTCGCGCACTGGGGCGTGCAGGCGCTCCTCGCCATCAACCCCGGCAACCTGCCGCGCACGGACGAGGTCGGCGTGAGCTGGACCGTGCTCGGGTTCGCGGTGCTGCTCTCGATCGTGATTGCGACGGTCCTGGGCGTGATCACGACGCTGCACCAGAACGTGCGCGACCTGCGCGCGCAGCTGACGGAGGGGCAGCGCAGCGTGACCGGCGGCGGCAGGCAGCAGCGCGTGCGCGATGCGCTCGTCGTGACGCAGGTCGCGCTGACGCTCGTGCTCCTGACCGGTGCCGGCCTGCTCGCGCGCAGCTTCCTCCAGGTGCTCGCGGTCGACCCCGGCTATACCATCGACGAGGCGCTCGTGCTCGACCTCGCGATGGCGTCGCCGCGCGATGTGCAGGCGGCCGTGCGACAGACGCGGATCCAGGACGAGCTGATGGCCGAGCTGCGCCGGCTGCCGGGTGTCACCGCGGTGGGCGGCATCAACGACTTCCCGCTCGGCACCGGCTGGTTCTCGAACGGGATGTTCGTCGAGATGAACGCGCCGGACGAGATCAGCAGCTTCGAGGACTTCCGCGCGCTCGGCGAGGCGGAGATGAAGGAGCGGGCCGGGTTTGCCGGTTACCGCATTGCGACCGAGGACTACTTCGATGCCATGGGCATCCGGGTGGTCCGCGGCCGCGTGTTCGAGCCGTCCGACGTCGCGGACGCGCCGCACGTCGCGGTCATCAGCGAGACGCTGGCGCGGACCAGGTGGCCGGACCGCGACCCGATCGGCCGGTTCATCCAGTTCGGCAACATGGATGGCGATGTGCGCGGGCTGCGCATCGTCGGCATCGTTGCGGACGTCCGCGAGAACTCGCTCGAGGCCGAGCCCGGTCCGCTCGTCTATGCCAGCTTCCGCCAGCGCACGAGTGCGGCCTCGCGCCTCAGCATCGTCGCGCGCGGCACCGACTCGCCCGCATCGATCGGTGCGGCGCAGCGCATCGTGCGGCGGATCGACCCGCAGCTGCCGGTGACCGTGCGCACGGCACGGATGGCGTACGACGGCTCGCTCGCGAGCCGGAAGTTCAGCCTGGTGCTGCTCGGTGTCTTCGCGGCCGTCGCCCTGATCCTCGCGGCCATGGGCCTGTATGGCGTGATCTCGTTCGCCGTGGCGCAGCGCACGCGCGAGATCGGCATCCGCCTCGCGCTCGGCGCGGATGCCGGCAACGTCGTGCGCGTCGTGACCGGCCGTGGCGCGACGCTCGCCGCGATCGGCATCGGGATCGGTCTCCTCGCCGCGCTGCTGCTCGGCCGGCTCGTGCAGGGAATGCTGTTCGGTGTGGCGACGACCGACCCGATGGCGCTGGCCGGCGTCGTCGCGCTGATCGGCACGGCCGTGCTCGTCGCGAGCTGGATCCCGGCACGGCGCGCACTGCGCGTCGCGCCGATCATCACACTGCGGGCCGAGTGAGCGCGCTGCTCACGGTATGAGCGTTCGGCTGCATCGCCGCTCTGTGACGATGCAGCCGGCTTCGTTCACGCGTCCGGCGCGATGTTGTGATTCCCGTCGAACAGGTTCGTCGGGTCGTACTGCTGCTTGATGCGCACCAGCCGGTCCCACGTCGCGTCCGGGTACGCCTCGCGGATGCGCGACGCGCCGCTGCCGTCCAGGAACCCGACATATGCGCCGGGCACGCTCTGCTCCAGCTCCGCCGCGGCCGCGGCCGCCCACAGCGCGTGCTCGGCCCGCTGCTCCGGCTGCTGGTACATCGCGCCCACGTTCGCGATGAAGTGACGGTTGCGGTGCGCGAACGCGGTCGCGTCCGATGACACCCGCGCGAGCGCGCCGCCGAGCGGGCGGAACTGCGCGACGCGCATCGGCGCCGTGCCGGTGCGCAGCCGGTCGAACAGCGTCGCGGCGGCATCGACATCGAGCGAGTCGATGAACCGCGTGTGCAGCGCGACCGCGGCCGGATGCGGCGGGTCACCCTCGCTGTGATAGATCTCCGGGTACCGCATCGGCCGCACCGCATCGAGCAGCGGTGTCGCGAGCGCGCGGAGCTGCGCGACGAACCGCTCGCCCGCAGCGATGTCCGCGTGCACCAGATGGATCATCATGATCATCGTGCCGTGCGCATCCGCGGGGATGAACGGCATCGGCGGCGCGGGCATCACGGCGACGATCAGCGACAGGTCGTCCGGCGCGGCATACGCCTGCTCGAGCAGTTCCACGAGCCGCTCCGGCGTTGCCGGCAGGATCATCATGCCGCCGAGCACGCGCTCGACCGGCTGGAGTGCGAACTCGAGCTGCGTGACGACGCCGAAGTTGCCGCCGCCGCCGCGGATCGCCCAGAACAGGTCCGGGTGCGACGCCGCGTCCGCCCGCACGATCGTGCCGTCCGCCGTGACGACCTCCGCGCCGATCAGCTGGTCGATCGTCATGCCGTGACGGCGGTGCAGGAAGCCGACACCGCCGGCGAGCGTGATGCCGCCGATGCCGACCGACGGCGCATCGCCGAAGCCCGTCGCGAGACCGTGCGCGCCGACCGCGGCCGTGTACTCGCCGGCCGTGAGACCGGCACCCGCACGCGCGCGGCGGCCTGCGGCATCGATCGCAATGCTGCTCAGCCCCCGCACGTCCAGCACGATACCGCCATCGCGCACGCCGTGCGCGGCCAGACTGTGGCCGCCGTTGCGCACGGAGAGACCGGCGCCGGCCTCGCGTGCCAGCGTCACGACACGCGCTACGTCCTCTGCATCGGCCGCGCGTACGATCACGTCCGGCCTGAAATCGGCGGCCGTGAAATAGACGGTGCGCGCCGCATCGTAGGCCGCATCGCCCGGTACGAGCACCACGCCCGTCACCGCTGCGCGCAGCTCCGCCACCAGCGTGCTCTCCATCGACAGCTCATCCGTCTGCATCATTCCCCTCCACCCGTTCACCCGTTGTCGTGCTCCAAACGTTGACGCTGTCTGTACGCGCGCGCCTTCGCGACGTTTCCGCAATCCCGGCTGTCACACCAGCGACGTGGACGGCCGGGCCCCGTATCCACGAACAGCCAGCCGCAGCCGGGGCCGCCGCACTGACCGAGCCGCGCCGCCAGCTCCGGTGCGGTGAGCAGTGACACCGCCGAGCGCAGAGGCGGCCACAACAGCGCATCCAGCTCTGCCTCCTCGCCCAGCCACACCTCCTCCAGCCCCGTCTCCCCCGGTGCCACCACCTCACCACGCCGCAGACGCGAAAGCTCCGCGTTCAGCCGGTCCAGATCCTCGGCCGGCGCGGACCGCTCCAGCACGCCCGCCCGGAACAGGCGGTACAGCGAGCCGCGCAGCATGCGCGCGCGCCGCATCACCGTCGCCGCTCGCCGCGGATACAGGTCCGCCTCCCGATCGAGCGAGCGCGCGTCCCGCTCGCTCACCAGCTCCTGGAGCCGCGACCAGCGCAGCAGATCCGCATACTCGACCAGCCGCTCGCCCGACGGCAGATCCCGCCACCCCTGCCGATCCCCCGGATGCGGGATCCAGCCGGGCACCGTGTTCACGAAGTCGAGCGCGAGCCAGCCGCCGTTGAACCGCCGGAACGGCGGCCCGATGTCGACGCGGGGCCGCGGATCCGGCGGCGCTGTCAGCCGTATCATACGCCGCGTCCCATCACCCGACGGTCTCGTCCGTGTCCCGTTCCCGTAACGGCCATCCTTCTCGCGTAACCTATAACTCGTCGAGTATAGGTTATGGAGCCGGCCGGGACAAGATACCGTGCGGATGAGGCCCTCCGGTACTGACGGATGGACAGCGGGGAAGGTGACACGCCGGCACACGGGCGGCGAGACAGGTTTCGTGCTGCTGGCGTGCGTCCGGCGCGGCCGCGATGCGTGGGACGATGGTCGTGACCGGTCAGGCCGTGGCGAGCCCCCGGTACGTCGAGAGCGCGCGCACCACCCGCGCCGCCTCGCCGTTCGCGATCAGCTCGAACGGGGTCCCGCCGACCGCCGACATCCGATGATCGAGCCAGGCCAGCGCGTCCACCGAGGACCGGAACGTGAGCCGCAGCGCCATCAACAGCTGCGCGAGCGATGGCGACACGTGATGCGTCGCGACGAACCGCGCCAGCTCCGCCTGGGTCCCGAACGCGACGCGAACCCCCTCTTCCAGCAGTCTCCGCAGATCCTCACCCATGTTCGCCTCCTCTTCGGTCCGTCCCGAAGATAACCCGAACCTCTCGGGTGGCGCCAGAGTGTCGTCGCGGTGGACGCGCGGATGAGCGCGAGGCTGGCGGCGGCCGCGGCCGAAGCCGACAGCGGCGGCGTGGCCCGGGACCGACGCCGGTGTAAACGGCGCGCCGTACGCTCGTGTACCCAACAGAGAACGACCCATCGACAACCCGGGAGGCACCACCGATGAGAAAAGCCCTGTTCCCCGCCGTCGCGATCCTGGTCATGGCAGCGACGACCGCCTGCTCGGGCCCGGCTTCGGAGCCCACAGCGGTTGATACCGAGGCTCTGATCGAAACGGCGGACGCATGGACGCCCGCCGCGGTCACGAGCGATCTTCAGGTGGACGAGGCCACGCGGCAGGAGATCGAGGCCGGCCTGCGCACGCTGCACGCGTCGCTGCTGGATCTGCGCGCGCGTCACGAAGCGGCGGAAGCGCTGGACGGCAGTGCGCGTGCGGCGTACATGGCGGAGCTGGAGGAGGAAGTCCGGGCAATTCATGAGCAGCACAAGGCGTTGTGGGATTCGCTGGATCCCGCAGTCAGGGAAGCGCTGGCCGCACGGCTCCACGAGCGGATGCGCGAGGAGCACGACGATCCATCCATGAAGTCGTTGCACGAGCGGATGCGGCGCCTGCACGGCGACGGGGAGGGTCACGGCGCGGGGCATTGAGCGGCGCGTGCCGAGATCCGGACGCGTGCCGTGCGCGGCGCGCCGCTCGTCTGGCCGGCGGGTGGTGCGCCGCTGCATGCACACCTGCACCGATGAATGACGAAGGACTCCGATGTGGACGGGCTGGCCGCGCTCGCGCGGGATGGCGATGCGCGCGCGTTCGAGGCACTGGTCCGCCGCATGGTGCGGCCGGCGCTTGCGACCGCGTGGGAGTTCGTGCCCACGCGCGAGGATGCGGAGGACTTGGTGCAGGACGCGTTCGCGCGCGCATGGCGCGAGCTCGGCCGCTACGACCCGGCGCGGCCGTTTGCGCCGTGGTTCTTCACGATCCTGCGGAACCTCGCGCGCAACGCGAGCCGTTCGGATCGACGATGGGACACGGTATCGTTCACGGATGATGTCGTGATGGACGCGCCGGCGATCATGGAAGCGGAGCCGGATCCCGTCGAGCGGATGGATACGGCGGAGCGGATCCGGGCGGCACTGGACGAGCTGTCGCCGATGCAGCGAGCATGCTTCCGGTTGACGGTGCTCGAGGGATTCGCGAGTGCGGAGGCGGCGGCGATGCTCGGCATCGGCGAGGCCACGGTCAGGGTCCACGCGCATCGCGCCAGGAAGGCGCTGCGCGCACGGCTCGCGGAGCTACGAGGAGAGACACGATGACGAGCGAACGGCCGGGATCGCGGCTGCCCGACGATCCGCGTTACTGGGAGAACCTCGCGGCGCGCTCCGTCGAGGCTGCGTTCGGCGGTGCGCACGCGCGGCCTGAATCAGCCGCGGCGTACCCGTGGTGGCGGGGGCTGTCCGAGTCGGCGTTCGCGCTTGCGGCCAGCGCCGTGCTCGCACTCGCCGGTGGCTCGCTGCTGATCGGAGTGCGGTCGCCGCGCGCGGATCAGGAGCCCGGCGCGTTCGCGGGCGCGCTCGCGCCCGACGATCCGCTGCTGCGCACGCTGCTGGACGCGCCGGATGAGCCGGCGTCCGGAGCGGCTCTGCTCGAGCTGTTGGCACTGCGCGAGGAGGAGCGATGAGCACGACGCCGCCCGGCCGTCCCTCGCGGATGCCCTCGATGGCGAAGGCCGTTCTCGGTGCACTGTCGCTGCTCGTGCTCGGCGGCGTGCTCGGCATTGCGGTCGATCGCCACGTCCTGTCGCGCGATCGCCATGGGCCCGCCGCTGCGTTCCACGACATGGCGATGTCATCGCTCGAGCAACGGCTCCGCCTCGACTCCGGTCAGCGCCGGCAGATCGATTCCATCCTCGCGACCCGCCACGACGTGGTGCGCGAGACGTGGCATACGCTGCATGCGCAGCTCGGCGCGGCCCTCGATACCGTGCATCGCGATATCGAGGCGGTGCTCACGCCCGGGCAGCGTGACGCGTTCCGTGAATGGCTGCGCGACGGGATGGGCCGATGAGCTGCGCCCGTGTCCCACACGCGCCCGCCCGGGCGCCAGGGAGTCGGCCACACTCGTCAGAGTGACTTCAGATACTCGATCAGGTCCGCCTTCTCCGCCATCGAGAGTCCCAGTCCGAGCACCGTGTCGTAGTGGTCCACCACCGCCGCCAGCGTCGGTGCGCTGCCGTCGTGGAAGTACGGCGCGTGCTGCCACAGCGCCCGCAGTGGAGTGGTGCGGTATCGTTTCGTCGTCGTCCTGAGCGCATAGCCGGGATCCATACCCGTTTCGGCCGCATCGTGCAGATGGCCGTGGTCCGTCAGGAGCGGACCCGCGTGACACGAGGCGCACGCCGCAGTGGTGTTGAACACGACGCTGCCGCGCGCGGCCGCCTCCGCATCGAAGCTGCCGGGCGGCGGAGTCGGTGACTCGAGCGATAGCTGGTACGCGCGCAGCGCAGGCAGCTTCGAGCGGACCAGGTCATCCTGCGGCGGGACGCGAATGTCGATGCCGAGCCGGGGATCCGAGAACGAGCCCCGACCATGCATCTGCGTGACTGCGACGTAGGCGTTCCAGTACGAGATGGGTCCCTCGCCGGTGTACGTCTCGAGGCCGACCCCGCGAAGACCGTAGGCGGGCGGAAGCACCAGCGGGCCGTTGATCCCATCGATGTTGAAGCGCGGATCGTAAAAGCCCGGCGCCCAGGAGGCGTAAACCGGAGCCAGCGCCGGCGGAAGCCCCGGCGCAAGCGAGATGATCGTGCCCACCGCCAGGTCCAGGTTCGGCCAGCCATCGAGACGGTTGCCGATCCCCGCCGCGACCGAGTTGTCGACCGTGGAATGACAGAGTGCGCACGTCGTTCCGATCCGTGTGATCTGATCACCCGCTACCGTCGCGACGAGGCCCACGACGGCGTTCAGGCTCAGCAGCGCGCGCGTCGTCGCCGGATCGTCGAGCAGGGCGGGATCATCGAGCACCGCCTGAAGGACCTCCGGCGGAATCGCGGCCGCGTCCACCTTCAGGCCGAGAGCGAGCGCCTGCGCCGGACTCACCGTCTCCACCAGGTCGTTCAGACGCAGCGTGTCCGTCCAGAACCGCCAGTCACCGAAATCGTCGTAACGGAAGATCTCGCGCCCCTCCGCGATCAGGCGCGTGTCGGGGCCGCGCGCGCTGCCGAAGGACGGGGACGGTTCCACGACGTCCGGAGGGTCCTCGCAGCCTGCGGCCAGGACTGCGCCGAGGCAGGCGATGAGCGCAAGGCCCCGCCGGCCCGCAGGCGTGAGGACTCGGTAAGCGATCGGTGACACGGGAGCCTCCATCGGACACGTTTCGAATCTCGCCGGACGTTGTTGCCGACGAAATCACGTAGATTGGATGGAGGCGCGCAATAATCATACTTGAAACGACTGTTGCACCGTCGATTCAACGGCCAGCCGGGGAGCGGGCCAGGGACGTGGCCCGCCGTCAGGGCAGCAGCACGACCTTCGCCCACCCCTCCTCACGAGCAGCGAGCCGGCGGTAGGCGTCGACGCCATCGGAGAGAGGCAGCCGGTGGCTGATGAGGCCGGCGAGCAGCGGCTCATCGCGCAACGCGAGCTCGAGCGCCGCGGGCAGCATGCGGCGCGCCGGACACCGGCCCGCGGCGTAGGTGAGGTTCCGGTCGTAGAGCGCGCCGGGCGAGAGGGCGAGGTGCGGTTCGGTGTGGACGCCGACGGCGGCGATCGAGCCGCCCGGCCGTACCAGCTCTCCGGCGGAACGGGTCGCCTGCGGTGATCCGACCGCCTCGATGACGCGGTCCACGCCGCGTCCGCCGGTGCGTTCGTGCACGACCGCGATGGTATCCGCGTCGTCAGCGCGCACGGGCACGGCGCCGAACCGTTCGGCGATCGCGAGTCGCGATGCCACGGTGTCGAGTGCGAATACCTCACGTGCGTCGCGCGCGAGTGCCGCGCGTACGGCCAGCAGCCCGACGGGCCCGCACCCCACGACCGCGACCGCGTCGCCGGCGTGTACGCCGGCGAGCTCGGCGGCGAACAGCGCAGTCGACAGGACATCGCCCGCGAGCAGTGCAACGGCATCATCGGCGAGCGCGTGGGGCACCGCGGCGAGCGTCGTGTCGGCGAGCGGGACGCGCACGAGCTCGGCCTGTGCGCCGTGCAGCCCGCGGCCTTCCCGGACCCAGCCGAAGAGCTGGCCGCGGACGCAGCGCGAGGTCAGGCCGATCGCGCACGCCCAGCATGTGCCGCAGCTCGTGGTGAACGGCGCAACGACGCGATCGCCGATGCCGAATCCGCGCACGCCCGCGCCGATGTCCACCACGCGGCCGACGAGCTCGTGGCCCATGATCGTGCCGCGGTCGAGTCCCCGCTCGTGGCCCAGGTACGGATGCAGGTCCGAGCCGCAGACGCCGGCCATCCCGACCTGCACGATGACATCGCCCTCGTCCACAATGACCGGGTCGGCTACCCGCTCGAAATTCAGCGTCTCGATGTCCGCGAACGTGATGGCGTGCATGACGTGCGTTGCGAGAGTTGCCCGGCTCGGGGAAAGCGTGATCTCCTCCAGGATGTCCAGCCCCTGCTGGAGACCGTCCCGGGTGGAGCCGCGTCCGGTCCCCGCGGCGTCACCGCTTCACCATATGAGTTACGGCCGGCCGGGAACAGTCAGCGTACGGCGTGGCACGTCTCGCCGTGATTTCACGCCTGGTAAGGGTGACAACGGATTCCTGTCACCAACCACAGGACCACACGCGGCGTGCGCGCCGTGCACTAACAGTAGGATGAACATGGACATGAACACGACTGCATTGCGCTGGATGGGACGTTCGCTCGCCCTCCTCGCGGCCGCTGCCCTCTGGACGGCATGCGCCGACGGGGGAGCGCTCGGCCCGGATGCGCGGGCGACACGGTTCACGGCTGCGCCGGAGCTCGCATCGGGCAGCGCGGCCGCGATTTCGGCAGATGCCGGCAACGCGCCTCAGCTCGCGATCCCGGGCGTCTGCGCCAATCTGCAAGTTCCGGATGGCAACAAGCTGGTCTTCCATACGTACGCGACGGGCGTGCAGATCTACCGCTGGAACGGCACGGACTGGAGTTTCGTCGCGCCGGACGCCGTGCTGTTCGCCGACGCCAGCGGCAATGGCATGGTCGGCAGTCACTTCGCCGGCCCGGCCTGGGAGCGCGCAG
Source organism: Longimicrobiales bacterium (assembly GCA_036374995.1). GTDB lineage: Bacteria > Gemmatimonadota > Gemmatimonadetes > Longimicrobiales > RSA9 > SH-MAG3. The sequence continues at coordinate 17,891 of DASUSS010000073.1, forward strand.
CCGGCAGCAAGGTGGTGGGGGGTCACGGGTGGTTGCCGTCGGCGCCGCCCAGCTCGTGTGTTACGGGTGGCGTGACGGCTGCGCCCCCCGTTGCATGGAGTCGGGGAGCGGAACATCTTGAGGGCGTCGCACGGCCATCATGGCCGTGCGGCGCTTCCTCTCGTGAAGCCGCTTCCCGACATGCCGCAACAGCAGCCGACCGAATCGGTCACCGAGCTGCTCGCGAAAGCCTGCGCCGGCGACCAGTCTGCGCTGGCCGGTATCTTTCCGCTGATCTATGCGGAGCTGCACCGTCCCGCCCGGCATCAACTGAAGCGGGAGCCGGACGGCCCGCTCCTGCTCGCCGGGTATGCCGCGTTCAGCGAGCAGCACATCCAGGGCTTCGACTTCGTGCTGCGCATCGCGATCGAATCGCTCGCCGAGCTGCGTGAGAGTCAGGGTCGTGCGGAGGACGCCGCGAACTACCGCGCGCTGCTGACGTCGACCGGAGTCAGATGAACGCATGCGGCGCGCCGGCGCGGGCGCCGCAGCTGCGAAGGAGTTCGCCGCATGGGAGTTTCCGGGGGCAGGATCGTGGTGCGCGCGCTCGAGGATGCGGGCGTGCCGTTCGCGTTCGGTATTCCGGGCACGCACAACATAGAGCTGTACGATGCACTCGCCGAATCGGACTCCGTCCGCACGATTCTCGTGACGGACGAACAGAGTGCCTCGTTCATGGCCGACGCCGTGTGGCGTGCCTCGGGGCGGCTCGGCTGCGTCAACGTGGTGCCGGGCGCAGGGCTGACGCACGCACTCTCCGGTATTGCCGAGGCGTGGCTGGATACGGTGCCGGTCCTGGTGCTGGGCTGCGGGATCCGCCGCGACACCGGACACGCGTACCAGCTCCACGACGTCGACCAGATGGCGCTGGTCGCGCCGGTCACCAAGGCGCAGTTCCGGCCCGAAACGGGCGACGCGCTCTACGCGACGATCCGGGAGGCGTGCCGGCTTGCGCTCGAGGGCGTGCCCGGTCCCGTCTTCGTCGAAGTCCCCGCGAACCTCTACCTGTTCACCCACTCCGTGGATCCGGATGCCGAGCGTGCCCGGCCTGCGCACGGCGCAGCGGGACCGGGTGAACGGGCGCAGCCGGCCGTGCACGCCGAGGCCGGAATGCACGCCGCGCCGGATGCGGACGCGATCGATCGGGCCGTCGCGGTGCTCGAATCAGCGCAGCGGCCGCTCCTGTACGTCGGGCTCGGTGCGCTGCGCGCGCGCGATGCGCTGGTGCAGCTGGCGGAGCGGCTGGATGCGCCCGTGTTCTCCACGTTCCAGGGCAAGGGTATCTTTCCCGAGAGCCATCCGCTCTTCGTCTGGCCCGGATTCGGCGCCGCAGCGCC
>DASUSS010000074.1:0-3722 GCA_036374995.1 Longimicrobiales bacterium
GCTCGATTTCCGGGACGTGCCCGGCTTCCTCCGCTGGATCGACCGACACGGCGCGGCCGTCAGCGTGGCGAGCATGATCGGCACGGGCAGCGTCCGCGGCCGGGTGATCGGGAATGCCGACCGTCCGGCGACCGAGGCGGAAATCGTAGAGATGAGGGAGATGGTGCGGAGCGCCGTGAGCGGCGGGGCGTGTGGGGTGTCGAGCGGTCTGGAGTACACGCCGGGCGCGTTTGCCGATGCCGCCGAGCTGGAGGCGCTCGTGGCTCCGCTGCGCGGGACGGGCCTGCCGTTCTCGAGCCACATGCGCAACGAAGACGACCGGCTGCTCGCGGCGATGGAGGAAGTCATCGGCATCGGTCACCGCGCGGGTGTGGCCGTGCACATCTCTCACCTGAAGGCGCAGGGTGAGCGCAACTGGTGGAAGACGGACGCCGCGCTGCGGCTGATAGACGACGGCCGGAAAAGCGGCATAGACGTGGACTTCGATGTCTACCCGTACGAGGCGTACGCGACGGGGCTGTCGAACCTGTTTCCGGTGTGGGCGCGGGAGGGCGGCACGGACGCATTCCTCGCGCGGCTGCGCAGCGCCGATACGGCGGCGCGCATCGAGCGTGCAGTGCGCGACAAGATCGCCATGCTCGGCTCGTGGGACGCGGTCCAGATGTCGTCCGCGGCCGCGCCGGAGTATGCGTGGGTGGCCGGCGGCCGGCTCGGCACGCTCGCCCGTGAGCGCGGCACGGAGCCGTATGCGCTGCTGCTCGACATCATCAACGGTGATCGCGCCCGCACGAGAATGGTGGGGTTCGGCATGAGCGAAGCGAACATTGCACGCAAGCTGGCGCACCCGCAGTCGATGGTGTGCTCGGACGCGGGAGCGGCCACGTTCGGCGAGGGGGTGCCGCATCCACGCGGCTACGGCACGTACCCGCGGGTGCTCGGCCGCTTCGTGCGCGAGCTGAGGGCGCTGCCGCTGGAGAGCGCGATCCACAAGATGACGCAGCGGCCGGCGGTGCGCCTCGGGTTCCGCGACCGCGGCCGCATCGCCGTGAACGCGGTGGCCGACCTCGTCGCATTCGACCCGGCCACGGTCGCAGACCGGGCGACGTTCGAGCAGCCGCATCGGTATCCCGTCGGGATCCCGCACGTGATCGTGAGCGGCGTGTTCGTGATCGAGAACGGAGAACACACGGAAGCACGGCCGGGCCGCGCGGTGCGGCCGGCCACGGAATGATACGCACAGACGAGATCCGTGCCCATCACATCGACTGATGTAGCGCCCGTAGCGGACGCGCCGGCGGACGGCAGCGCGCCGCGGAGCCGCCGGAGCAGCACACCGGAATGGCTCCTGCGCGTGTCCGTCGAGTCGCTGCTCATCGTAATGAGCATCCTGCTCGCACTCGCCGTGGACGAGTGGCGGGAAGGTCGTAACTACCAGGAGCTCGCGCAGCACTCGCTGGAGATCTTCGGCCGCGAGATCGAGCAGAACCTCGCGATGCTGAGCGAGATCGTGCCCTACCATGTCGGGCTGCGCGACGTGGTGACGGACATGGCGGCGCACCCGGACCGTGTCGTCGACGTGCACAGCATCCTGGAGGGGCTGGAGCCGACCGTGCTGCAGAACACGGCGTGGGAGACGGCGCTCGCCACCGGCTCGTTCCGTTACATCGACGTCGCAACGGTGTCCAAGCTGTCGCTGATGTACGGTCTGCAGCAGCGCTATCAGGCGACATCCGGCCGACCGGAGCTGTACGTGACGTCTGCGACCACGCCGGAGCAGAAGCTGGAGCAGATGCAGCACGCCCTGATGTACCTGAACGATCTGGTGCGTGCGGAACAGCGGCTGCTCGGCGTGTATCTGCTGGCGCTGGAGGAGGTACCGGATCTGGCGGCGCTGCGGAGCGACAGTGCCGCGCCGGCGGCGTCGGCGCAGTGAGTGGGCGGGAAGTCAGCGCAGCGGGTAACCGGCGTCGTTGGGCAGCTTGCCGTCGATGCGCAGCACCTTCACACCGCGGGTGACCGCATCGAACGGCAGGAACGTGATCGCTCCGGGGATCGCGGTCACCAGCTCACGCGCCATCTCGGAGCTGTAGACGATCTTCGGTCCCGAGGCGACGTCGGCGCGGAACATCTTCGCGATCCAGAACTGACGGAACTGGTCCTCGGACATGCGATAGATCCGCTCGAGCACTATCATCCGCTCGCGCGCCACCGGCGCCCGTACGAGCAGCGTGATCCGCGAGTTGTCCCGCCAGAACTGCTGCTGCGCCATGAAGATCCGTCGCAGATCGGCGAACGACAGATCGTCGATGGCGACCGATGGATGGACCACGATCGCGACCGGGAACGCCTCCTGGGCGCGCGCGGGCTGCGGCATGGCCGCGAGGGCCACCGCGGCCGCACCACCGATCAGCCAACCGCGCAGCCGCAGCCGTAATCCGGTTCGTCGGGTCATGGACAGCCTCCGCCTCAGAATCCGATGCTGCCGAACGACGGCACGACGAACGCCGCCTGCACGAAAACACCGTGGAGCCATTCGCCGCCGTCACGGCGCTCGCGCCGCGCCTCCGCCTTGAGCGCTGCCAGAGTCTCGAAATCCCAGCGCAGTCCGACGATCACCGCATCGCGGTCCGGAATCCCCGCGAACGCCGGGTCCGACGTTTCCACGAGCAGCCGCTCGAATCGGCCGTACGGCGTGAGCCGGGGCAGTCCCTCCGGAAGCCGGTATCCCGCCTGGACGTAGAACCCGTGCGAGTCCGAATCGATCGCTCCGTCGTCATGCCGGACATGAACGTACTCGGCGATCACCTCCGGTGCACTGCCCGTCCAGACCGCGTGCACCGACGCGATCCGCTCGTCGGCCGACGCGGAGTCCGTCGTGATCCGGTCCACGTACACGCTGCCCCCGAGCTCCAGGTCCCGCGCGAAGCCCGGACGCACCCGAACGCCCACCAGCGCCGCCGGATCGTCGTTCACATCCCCCGCATCGCCCGGCCTCGAGATCACGGAGCCGCGGCCGTTGCCGATGCCCGCCTCGTACGAGAGCGACACCGTCGATGACGGGAACGTCCCCTCGACCAGAAGCCCGACGAAGTGCACCGGCAGGAACGAGCCGCCGATCCGGATCAGCTCCGGGCGCCCGACCGACGGCTGCAGCCACAGGCCGTGATGGTACGCCGTGTTCCAATACGAGATCGGCGTGTGATACCGGCCAACCGACAGCTTCAACGCATCCGCGAAGTCGTACCGCAGGATCGCGCGCTCGACCTCGAACGCGTACCCATCCTCCCGCGCCGTCGCCGACAGCTCGCCGAAGAACGTGAGCCGCTCGGTGAGGAGCGCGTTCCCGTGACCGACCACCTGGCCGATGACGAAGCCGTCGCGCGTGCCCATCTCCATCTCGCCGAACGTGATGTCGCCGAACAGGAAGCCGGTGAAGCGCGAGTGCGGGTTGTCGGGGTGCTGTGCGCGTGCGGGTGCCGCGCTCGCGGCGGCGAGGAGGGCGAGGATCAGCGCGGCGCGGCCAGACATTAGTGGTCCCGGAGTCGGTACACGCGTGACGGAATCAACAACGTATACCGCGGACCCTGTACGGCAACAGTCTGGTCACGGCTCGCGGACCGGCAGCTGAAGGAAGGAAGCGGAGCGGCCGCAGCCGCGCGGCCTCGGATCAGGCTCGCACGCGCTGCCAGATGCTGCCGTAGCGGATGACGACGCCGTTCCCG
>DASUSS010000075.1:0-23061 GCA_036374995.1 Longimicrobiales bacterium
GAGGCCGCGTATCGAGCGATGCTCGAGCAGGCCCTCCAGACCGGCTACAGAATCCTCGCCGATGGTGGATCGAGCCTCGATGCCGTCGAGGCGACCATCAACGTCATGGAGGACTCGCCCCTCTTCAATGCCGGACGTGGCGCCGTATTCACAAGTGAGGGTCGCAACGAGCTGGACGCCGCGATCATGGACGGCCGCACGCTCCAGGCGGGCGCCGTCGCCGGCGTGTCACACACGCGGAACCCGATCTCGCTCGCGCGCCTCGTCATGGAACGCTCCGCCCACGTGATGATGGTGCGCGAGGGCGCCGAGGCGTTCGGCCGCGAGCACGGCATCGAGATGGTGGCGGAGAGCTACTTCTTCACGGAGCATCGGTGGCAGGCCCTGCGGCGCGCGCTCGAGGCGGAGGGTCTGCCCCTGCCGAAGCGACCCGCCGGCGCACCGCCGCCTGAGGCTGCCGTACCCGTCCACGATGACGCCGCGGACCGGAAATTCGGCACCGTCGGCGCCGTCGCACTCGACCGACACGGCAACCTCGCCGCCGCGACGTCCACCGGTGGGATGACCAACAAGCGCTTCGGACGCGTCGGCGATGCACCCATCATCGGTGCCGGCACCTACGCCAACCAGACCTGCGCCGTGTCCGCTACCGGCCACGGCGAGTACTTCATGCGCAACGTCGTCGCCTACGACATCTGTGCGCGCATGGCCTACGCAGGCGTCAGCCTCGAGCGCGCCGCACACCAGGTCGTCATGGAGCGCCTCGTCCAGCAGGGCGGTGACGGCGGCATCATCGCCATGGACGCCGCCGGCAACTACACCATGACATTCAACTCCGAAGGAATGTATCGCGGATACGTCGGCCCTGACGGCCGCACGACCGTCGCCATCTATCGCGACTGAACCGGGCCGGGCCTTCGCCCGCCTCCGGAGCTCCAGCGCCGGGCTCCGGCGCTCCAGCGACCGGGCTCGCCTCAGACCTCGAATGCCGCCGGACTGACGCGCAGGTCGATCTCCTCGACTCCGCCGCACCCGCGCCGGATCACCAGGCGCGACAGGCCCTCATCCCGGCACACCGCCAGGCCGGCCCGCACCGCCTCACCCTCCGTCCGAAACTCGACCAGCGGTGCCCACCCGGCCCGACGCAGCACCCACCCACGATCCGCTTCCACCACTTCGTACATCACGCGCTCCGCCATCGCTCCTCCCGGTATCCGCCGTCGCCGGATACGAAAGGAGCGTGCCAGATCAAACGGATGTTTTGGAGGTGCTCGCCGCGGACACACGACGTCCTGAACGGAGGACGGTGCGAGTGCGGCAGAGCGCCGAAACTGCCCCCGCTGAGCCTTTTATCTGATTGATATACACGCATTTACAGACGATCCCAGAAGGGGGCACGAGTCTCGCAACTCGAACCCTCCGGAAACCTGACGAGGGGGATCACATGCTTGCAGACCTGTACCTGGCGCGATGCGGCAGCCGGTTCGAGGCATACATGGCCCTGCAGCGCGCACTGATTGCCCGCTGGATCGCGCGTGGCGGGACGGCGGAGAGCTGGTGTGCCCGGATCGCGCCGCTGTACCGGCGGCGGTATGCGGCGCTGGCGGATGGGGGCGTCGCAGGATAGCCGTCTGCCGTGACTGCGCCGCTCAGGCGGGCTGGAGCGACCGGAGCCGTTCGCGGAGGGACTCGGCCTCGAGCGGCGCGCCGACCTCGTCGGCGACCTTGAGGGCGGCCTCGAAGAAGCGGCGAGCGCTGTCGGCGCGCTGGTGGGCGACGGCGATGTCGCCCATGAGGCGGAGACACTCGAGGCGGCGCCAGTGATTGAGCGTGCTGCTGAAGTAGCCTAGGGCGGTGCTCGCGAGGTCCTGAGCGCGCTCGATGTCGCCGCGGCGGAGGTGCGACTCGGCAAGGTTGAGCCGGACGATGGCGAGGAGGTCGAGGTCCATGAGCTCGCGGGCGAGCGCCTCGGCGCGATCGAGCACGGAGTGGGCGATGCTGTCGGAGCGGCGATCGAGCGCGGCGCGGCCATAGTTGTTGAGGGCGAACACGACGCCGCGCATGTACCCGGCGGCCTGGAAGCACTGGAAGGACTCCACGAACCTCTCTTCTGCGCGAGCGAAGTCACCGCGGATGGCCGCGATGGAGCCCAGGTTCTGAAGCGCGATGCCGCGGATCCGCAGGTCGCCCGACAGTCGGAGCATCTCCTCGTACAGGATCCGGGCCCGATCGAGGTCGCCGCGGCTCTGGTGCACCGCTCCCTCGGCGTTGATGGCCTCCGCGAGCAGGTTGTCGAGCGCGTGCTCGCGCGCGACGGCCGCGCTCTCACGGGCACGCGCCGTGGCTTCCTCCCAGTCACAGCGCGAGCGCAGCACGTCCGCCTCGCGGCGCAGCGCTTCCGCGCGGGCCGCGGGGTCATCGTGCGCGAGCGCGGCCGCCTCCTGGTAGGAGGCGAGCGCCCGATCGAGGACACCACCCGTTTCGTAGCGGATGCCCTGCTCGATCAGCTCTCGTGGTGCAGGCATGCGGGTTGCTTCGAGATCGGTCGCCCGGGCGACAAGGAGACGGATCGATGCCTCGTTCAAGCTGTGTGCCGCTGCTTCTCATCCTCGCCGGAGCTTCCGCGATCGGCGGTTGCGGTCGGTCACCCGCTGCGGAGCCGGACTACGTTCCGGTCGCGTCGCGGGGACTGCTCTCGCTCTGTCAGACGCAGCCGGAAGTGGAGGTGACCGGTACGGCCGGAGCGGACGGAGGTTATTTCGAGGGCGGCGGAGTGACGGTTTCGATTCCGCCTGGTGCTCTCGCGGAGCCGACCGGGTTCGAGATGAGGGTTCCATCGTCACCGCACGCCGAGGTCGAGATCCGCGCGGATGGCCAGGACCACTTCCGGTTCCTGCTGCCGGTGATCATCTCGATCAGCTACGACGACTGCGCAACGCCTGCCGGCACGCTCGCGGCGTGGCACATCGATCCGGAGACGAAGGTCCTGCTGGAGAAGATGGGTGGGGTGGACGACGTCGTGCATCGCCGCATCGTGTTTTCCACGATGCACCTGTCAGGGTACGCGATCGCGAACTGATCAGGCAGCCGCGCGGATGCGGCGCGGGCGCGCCGGCTTGAGACCGGCGTCGAGCAGGGCGCGGAAGCGGGCGAAGAGATCGGGGTCGAGCCCGATGCCGGCGTCACGTTCCATCAGCTCGAGCGCTTCGTCGCGTGACATCGCGGGACGGTAGCTGCGTGCGGTGGTCAGCGCGTCGAACACGTCCGCGACGCACAGGATGCGAGCCGTAAGCGGTATCTCCTCTCCGGCCAGGCCGTCCGGATAGCCCGTCCCGTTCCACCGCTCGTGATGGTTGCGCACGATCGGCAGGATCTCCCACGGGAAATTGAGCTTCTCGACGATCTCCGCACCCGCGACGGTGTGGTTCTTCATCGCGACCCATTCCTCGTCCGTCAGCTTCCCGGGCTTGTTGAGGATCTCGAGGGGCACCGCGGTCTTGCCGACATCGTGCAGGAATCCGCCCATCCTGAACCAGGTCAGCTCCCGGCCGCTGAAGCCGCAGTCCTCCGCGAGCCGGCATGCCAGCTCGGCCACGCGGCTGCAGTGTCCCGCCGTGTAGGGGTCCTTCGCGTCGATCGACGACGCCCATGCGGAAACGACCTTGAGATACGTCTGCTCCAGGCCGTCCAGGCGCCGGTCGAGGTCGAGCAGCGCCGCGTTCGCGCCGAGCTCGCTGAACAGGCGGTAGGCATCGTTCAGACTGCGCAGCGCCTCGGCGTTGCGCGCACGCTCCAGATGGTTGCTCGCGACGGCCGCGAGCACCTCCGCCTCCAGCAGACGATCTCCCGAAACGAGCGCGAGCTCGATCGCGCGGGCGAAGTGCGCGTCCGCGAGGCTGGGCTTGTTCATGCGGCTGAACAGCGCGCCGTAGATCTTGTACGCCTCGCCCTGGCCCGCAGTCGACTCGACGCGCGTGAACACCTCGAACGCCCGGTCGCACGACTCCCGCGCCTCGTCGTAAGCACCGCACCGCAATCCCAGCTCCGCACGATTCAGCTCGATGTTGCCGATCAGAACGGCATCGCGCAGCTCGTTGCCGCGCTCGAATGCCTCGTCGAAGCAGCGCTCGGCCGCCGCCCAGTTGCCGAGATCGCGATGCGCCATCCCGAGATTGTTGAGCGAGGAGATGACGGACGACATGTCGTCCAGACCGCGGAACCGCTCCAGCGCCGACTCGTAGCTGGCGATCGCCAGCTGCATGTTGCCCCGGATGCTCGCGAGCGTGCCGAGGTTCTGATCGATGATCGCCGCGATCCGCTCGTCCTTCGCCTGCGTCGCGTACATGCGACCCTGCGTGTAGTACGACTCCGCCTGGTCGGGCGCTCCCTGGAACTGCACGAGAATACCGAGGCAGTTGAGCGCGCTCGCCATCTTCAGCGGCAGCTCCGCCTGCTGCGCAATGGCGAGGCTCGTCTCGTACGCCTCACCCGCACGCTCGGCATCGCCCCGCTCCCGGTGCACCGTGCCGATCCAGCGGAAGATATCGGCTGCGTCTGCGGCCGTGCCGCCCGCGCACAGGGATGCGAACGCCACCTCGTAGTGAGTCAGCGCCGCATCCCAGTCGCCATCGCGTTCGGCCGCACGCGCCGCCGCGACCCGCTCCGCAACCGTCATTGTTCTCCTCAGTCGGAGATCATGCAGTAGCGTGAGAAGTGGTCGAGCTCCGCCGTTACGGTCTTGTTCACCGTGTCGACCGTGCTGGGCAGGATCTCGTGACGACCGTCCGGCAGCAGACGCATGATCTTCAGACGCGTCGGATCCGTCACGTTCGTCGCGCGCTCGTACGTGAGCGACAGCTCGACCGGAACCGCGAACTGCACGTCCTGCGGATTGCTCCAGCTGAACAGCCGCCGCAGCAGCGACTTCGGCGTCGCCGTGAGGTCGACCTCGATGTAGCCGTCCTGGATGACGGTCATCGTGAACATCGTCGGCTCGGTCACGGCACCCGGCGGAACCGTGATCGAGTGACCCAGCAGCTCGAGCACGCCTCCCGCGACATCCAGCAGCAACGCGATCGTCGCCTCGACCGTCTCCACCAGCCAGCCGAACAGCGATCGCGGGCGGACCGGCGCGGGCTCCCGGATCCAGTAGTAGCCCTGCGTCTCGAGCAGCGACTTGTCCTCATCGCTCAGCTCGCCGCTCGATGCCGAAGGAGTGGTCGTGGTCGTGCTCTGCGACTGCGGCTGCTCGAGCTCGATGCTCTCCGGTCCCAGCAGCGAGTCGGTCCGCGAATCGGGCGCGCAGCTCAATGCGGCGCACGCGACCAGCACGGCGAGGACGCTCGTCTTCAAGCGCTTTCTCAACATGGTCACCTCTAGGATTTTTGGACCGCGTAGCGCTGACACCGGGAGTGGAGGCCGCACCCGGCGTTCAGGATCCGCGCGCACGAGGGGCAGAATCCGAGCCAGGCCAGGAAGAATCGGCATAAGCGCAAGTCCGACATGGAATTGGACGGAAGCGCGAGCACCCGGAGCGGCGGAAAAAACGAGCACCTTTTCGCCGCTGTCCGATACTTTCTTGGCCGGCGGACGGCGGCGGACGCGGCACCAGATGTTCGTTATGGCTCAACAAGGCACAACAGCTGCCCGGCTCCGGCGCCTGCCCGGACCCGCTCGAGCGTTCGGGTCGCCAGCGTCAGGGGCCGTCTGTGACGAGCGGGGGCGGGGCGGCGACCGGCGCACTACTGCTTCGATGAGACGAAGCTGAATTCTGGTGCCGCGTCCGCGGCCTACCAGGCCTGGCGCCGGGCCCAGCCGTCCAGCGTATGCCAGTTCACCTCGGGGTAGCGGGAGCGGAGGAAGGAGACGTTCGCGCAGGGGGGGTGGCGGTCGAGCCAGGCGAACGCTTCGCGGGTCCACGGCTCGGCGAGTGCGACGGCGGCCGCGGGCCGGACCGGTACGATGCGGTGGCCGATGACCCGGGCCAGCGCCGCGCTCATTTCGATGGCGGTCGCCTCGTCGGATGCGATGCAGATCCGGCGCGCATCGAACTCCTCGGGTCGCTGGATCACGAGCGCTACGAAACGAGCGACGTCCTGGGCGGCAATCAGCTGGAGCCTGCGTCCGTGGCCGAGCGGCAGCGGCAGCTCACCGCGCCGGATGTGCTCGAGCCACGGCGCTTCGAGCAGCGATTCCATGAGGAAGCCGGGACAGACGATCGTGTGGGGCACGCCCGACGCGTGCAGATACTGCTCGATCTCGTGCTTGCTGTCGTAGTGCGCGACACCGGTGAGCGTCGCCGCTGCCATCTCCGACGAGTACACGATGTGCTGCACGCCGCACTCGCGTGCGAGCTCGATCAGCGCCAGACCCTGTCTCGTCTCCGCGGCTGCGCCGTGTCCCACGGATGTGGTCAGCGCGAAGACGACATCGACGCCCTCCACCGCTTCCCGCATGGCAACGGGATCATCCAGGTCGGCCCAGCTGAGGCGTGCTCCGCGCACGCGGAGCGAATTCGCGGCGGGATCTCCCAGATTTCGTGTCACTGCCCGCACGCGGTGGCCAGTGTGCAGCAGCGCCTGGGCCACCGCGCCGCCCTGCACGCCCGTCGCTTCCAGCACCAGTACTTCCGGTTTCTGCAAGACTGCGATCCTCCTTGAGACTGCCGCGCGGGATTATATGCGTCGGCTCGGCGGCCGGCCACGCCGTCGGGCATGCTGCATGCAGCCCGGAGAGCCGAGTGGGTGAACGAATGCAACGGAGGTCGGCATGGGAACGTGCGAGCACTGCGGCAACGATTACGACAAGGCGTTCGAGGTGCGGATGAACGGCTCGTCGCACACGTTCGACAGCTTCGAGTGCGCGATCGCGACTCTCGCACCGACATGCGAGAACTGCGGCGTGCGGATCGTCGGGCACGGGATGGAAGCGAACGGCCATTTCTTCTGCTGCGAGCACTGCGCGGAGAAGGCGGGTATCAGGGGCCTGAACGACCGCGTACGCTGAGCTGACGCGGGCGGAACGGGAGCCGTGCCGTTCCGCCGCGCGCGGCGCTCGCACTCAGAAGATGTAGACGGGCGTGCCGGCGGGCACCATCTCATAGAGCCGCGCGACATCGCCGTTGTACATGCGCACGCAGCCGTGGCTCACCGCCTCGCCGATCGACGTCTCCTGGTTCGTGCCGTGGATCAGATATCCGTCGCCCAGCTCGAGCTTGTGCGTGCCGAGGATCTCCGGAACCTGACGCTGCCGGCTGCCGATCGGCGGAATGAAGATCGTGTCCTCGAAGATGATCTCGATGCCGGGTGTGAACGGCCAGAAATTGCCGAACTGGTTTATGCGCCCGACGTCGTTGCCGCGGACCTCCAGTGTCGTGCCATCGCCGAGCGTCACGCGCTGGCCCTTGCGCAGGTGCACGACCTCGAGATCGCGCTGGACCGCCAGCTCGAAGTAGTGCCAGTCGGGCGGCACCCACAGCGGGTCGGTCGCCTTGCCCTGCACGCGACGGCGCCCTACCGGCGTCGTGAAGTCGTAGCTCTTCCCCTTGTACGTGAAACCCTCCTCCATGCCCACGGCGACGGGTGCGCGGAGCAGCACCGCGGTATCGCGCATCAGCCAGAGCGACCGGCTCTCGGTGCCGATCAGAATGCGCATCCCACGGGCCTTCAGCCCCGAGCGCCACACCTCCGTGCCCTTCACCGTGCCGGGCTGAGCGAGATCCGGCTTCGCGGGCACCGCCTCGAGCGCGCGGCGCATCGCTTCCGCGAGCCGTTCCCGCTCGATGACCTCGGCCGGGCGCCGATCGAACACGCGCGCGAGCGGGCCGCTGGCACACGCACTCACGCTCATCGCTACAGCCGCTGCTGCCAGCAGGCGACCTGCTCCTACTGCCGTCATGCTGCTCACTTCGTTCCGGGGTTCTGCCGTGACCGCGGCGACCTACGCAGGTCCCGCGCCGGACACACATGTCCACCAACGGGGACAACGGCTGACCCCTGAAGGGGCCGCCAACTACCTGAATCTGGCGTATTTACGCGATCTCCGACAGGCACGGCTTATGACCCATGGAGAGCACCACCCGATCGCCCGCATCGAAGCGGTATCGGGGACCCGGAGCAGGAGGATCGTATGAGAGCAGGATGGGTGATGGCCCTGGCGGCCGGTGCGGCGATCGCGTTCGCGGCGCCGACGCAGCTGGAGGCGCAGGGCAACTCGAACCGGGCACGGCAGCAGCAGGAGCTGCAGCGCCAGCGGCAGCAGGCGCGCGAGCAGGCCCGCCGGCAGGCGGACCGTGACCGCGCGCGGCGCCAGCAGCGGCAGCAGCTGCCTGCCGGGATCGTGCTCCGGCGCAACGATCGAGACCGCGACTATGAGCGGGACCGCCGCTACGAGCGGCGCGATGACCCGTGGGGTGTGATTCTGGGTCGTCGCGATGACCGGTACGACGACCGCTACGGCAGCTACAAGCGCAACGGCCCGCCGTTCTGCCGCAATGGCCAGGGCCACCCGGTCCATGGCCGGCAGTGGTGTCGCGACAAGGGCTACGGCCTCGGTCGCGACCGTTATGACGACATCTGGGGCGACATCGTCTACCGCGATCGCCGCTACGACAATCGCACGATGAATCGCTCGATCCTCGAGCGCGTCCTGGGTTCCGTCGTGCTCGGCCGCTTCGACTCGTACGGCCGCTCGTACTACGGCAGCGGATCGCTCAACGGCCGCTGGCTCGACAACCGCGCATCCGTCCTCCAGCTGTACGTCGGTTCGACGCCGATCGCACGGCTGATCGACTCGAACTGGGATGGCCGCGTCGACAGTGTGTCGCTGATACGCTGAACGCGGATCCGGGGCGCGGAGCGGTCCTCCACCGCTCCCGCCCCCCGGTCCGCGTGCTATTCCCCTCCCGCCGGGCGTTTCCTATCATTCGTCCGTCATGAAAATCCTCGTGATCGATGACGATCCTCTCATCATCGAGTTCGTCCGCCGCGGCCTGCTCGAGGATGGGTACATCGTCGATGCCGCTGCCAGCGCCAGCGAGGGCCTGCTCTGCGCGCGCGTCGGCAGCTATGACGCGATCATTCTCGACATCGGACTTCCGGATTCATCGGGGCTCGAGGTCGCGCGCGAGATGCGCAGGGAGAGCGATGCGACACCCATCCTCGTGCTCACGGCGCGCACCGGCACGGACAATCTGGTGGACGGCCTCGACGCCGGCGCCGACGACTACCTGACGAAGCCGTTCGACCTTCGCGAGCTGCGCGCCCGCATCCGCGCGCTGACCCGGCGCGGTGGATCGACGCGCAGCGAGGCCGTGACGCTCGGTCCGCTTTCGCTCAACCGACTCAATCACGAGGTCACCATCAGCGGCACACAACTCCGGCTCACACCCAAGGAATACCGTCTCCTCGAGTACTTCATGCTCCGCGCCGGCGCCGTGGTCAGCCGCACCGAGCTGCTCGAAAAAGTCTGGGAGATGAACTTCGATCCGCAGTCGAACATCGTGGATGTCCACGTCGCGCGGCTGCGCAGCAAGCTGAAGCGATTCCCCGCCGCACCCGAGCTCGAGACGGTGCGCGGCTTCGGATTCCGCCTTGCCGACTCTACGAGTTCGCCGCGATCACCGTCGTGATCACGTAGGCCTTCGCTTCCTCCAGCAGTACCCGCGAGCCCGCACGCAGCCGGCGTCCCGGCCTCGTGCGATCGACCCGACGCTCGCCCTCGCGAGCCGGCGCGGGGCGGACGTACGTGTGGCGCAGCAGTCTCGTGCCCGCGTCACCGGGCGGCGCGGCCCGCCGCATGCTCACACGGCCGGCCTCCCGACGGATGTCGAGATGCACCGGACCCGCGCTCACCGGCTCCACGATGACCGCGGTCACACCGACACTGCCCTGCTGTCCCTGCGCCCGCGCAGCCAGCGCCACGCTCAGCGCGATCACCAGTCCGATCGTCCGGCCCACGACTCCCGCTCCATCCTAAAGAGCCTGCTTCCAGAGCGAGGTCCGTGCCGGCCCGGCGGCGCGCGCTCAGGCGGCTCAGCGGGCGCGCGTCAGATGGATCGCCGGCAGTTCGACGGCCGGATCGTCGCCGGTCCGCGGCACGAGGAACTCGATGCCGTCGGGTGAGGCGATGGCGGAGAGGGCGGCGCGGGAAGAGGCGGCGAGCGCGGCGCGATAGCGGCCGGGCCGGACGCGACTGATGTAGAACAGTCCGTCGGAGAACGTGACCGTGGACGTGACCTCGCCGGTGTCGAGACTGGTCAGCTCGATCGTGAGACCGGCGACGGTGGCGACGTCCGCAGCCGCGGTGACGGTGCCGATGAGCTCGCGCGTGCGCACGAGCTGGATGTCGGAGCGCCGGGCCGTGTTGGGCACCGGCCGCACGACGATCGCGCCGCCGGGCGTGGTGAAGCTCGGATCGGGCGTGCGAGCGGAGTCGATCGCGATCACGGCGGCCTGATAGGGATGCAGTCCCCAGGCGCGGAAGCGTCCGGCCTCATCCGAGACCGTGCGGTGCCCGGCGATGATGAGATGCACATCGGGCACGGTGGTGTCACCGGCGGAGAGCTCGCCGTCGCCATCGTCGTCGACGAAGACGGTGCCGTACAGTCCGGCATAGCCGGTGCGTGCGAACGGCTGGAACGTGACGGAACCGTCGGGCGCGAGGGCCGAGCTGCCGCTGAGCATGAACGAGCTGGATGCGACGCCGCTCGCACTGGACACGGCACGCAGCGCGGACTGAACGGAGCCGATGTGGGCGCTGTAGCCGAGTGACAGTGTCGGGCTCGAGCTTTCCCGGCTCCACTGCGCGCCGGCCGTGATGATCGCACTCGCGCGCGGCTGGATCGAGATGCCGATCTCGCCGAGCTGCAGTCCACGGTCGTTGCCGCCGACGGCTGCCGAGACGAGCGGGCGAAACGCGTGCGTGCCGAGGGCGAAGGGCGTGAACAGAGCCGCACGTGCGCTCACGAGGTGACGGCTTACGGAGACGCGATCGTGGTCGTAGCGCGCTTCGACGAAGCCGCGCTGGAAGCTGCCCGCCGTCGACAGCCGCCAGCGCGCGATCCCGTCCGTGGGTCCGGCGGCGGAAGCGCCGAAGCGGACCTGTGAGAACAGCGATTCCCTGCCGAGCCGCTCATCCCAGAGCAGCTCGGTGTCCCATCGCATCCGGCCGTCGCGCACGAGCGAGATGGGGCCGAATCCCGACCGCGACAGACTGGCGCGCACCTGCGCACTGGAGCCGTCGCGCGGAAAGACCGCGACGTTTGCCGCGTACAGCGCGAACGGCATGTACGTGAGCTCCGCGGTCGCGCGGGTGCCCGTCGAGAGGCTGTAGGCGAAGTAGGGGCGGATGTCGTAGCCGGAGGAGTCGGAGATCAGCTCGAATCCGGCGCCCGTGGTGAACAGCGGCGAGACGCCGTAGCGCACATCGGCGTGGGCGAACTCGTTGCAGGCCGAAGCGCAGCGGCCGAGACCGACGGAATATTCCGCGGTGCCGCGGCTCACGAGCGAGATGGGCGTCTGATAGAGGAGCGTCGTGACGACCTCCTCGCCGCCGGGTCCGTACATGCGGATCTGCACCGGCGTCGCGCCCGCGCGAAGCGGTACGGCGACCGGATCCACGGAAGCGACATCGGAGTAGCCGAGCAGCTGGTTGCCCTGGAAGACCTCGTACTCCCACCCCGTCGGCAGGTCCGGGTGGAGCAGGACCGAGGTCAGCTCGGCCGGTCGCAGGAACGGTCGGTTGCTGATCTCGAGGCCGCGCATGTAGCGCGCGAAGAGTCCGCTCGTCAGCACGTCTCCGGCGCGCACCTGTGTCACATAGCGGCCGTGCGGGAAGACGCGCTGGTAGCGCAGGCCGGCGTCGCGCACCGCATCGGCGGCATCGCGACCGACCTCGAACGCGGCGCTGCCGTTCAGGTCACCGCCGAGCAGAGCAATGCCGGCATCGGTACGGATCGTGGTCAGCCGGGCGGGATCGAGTCCGTGCGTCGCGATCTCCCAGTCGAGGATGCCGACACCGCTCGCCGGTTCGTAGGGCACCGGCGTGTGCTCGCGCGCATCACGCCCGGAGGGGCGCGCGAGCAGCAGGGCCCGACGCTGCTCCGCAATCACGCGCTGCTGTGCCGGAAACGGCGGGCTGCGTGCGATCGTGACGACGAGCGCGGCGAGGTCGACACCGACATCGGCTTCGAGCAGCTCGCCGATCCGCTCTGCCCGGAGGTAGAGGCGCGGAGCACGCACGAGCTCGGCGGGCGCGAGTGCGACCCGACCGGCGCGTGTCTGCATCGTGCCGGCCGCCGTATCCACGGCGGCCAGTCTGCCGACTCCGGGCACGCTCAGCACTGGGCCCTCCCAGCTCGTCGTCAGGCCGAGGTATCCGGCGACCTGCTCGACGGGGAGCAGCACAGCCCCTGCGGAATCGACGAGGACGATGAGCGTGATCGGCGACAGGCGCTCCGCGACGATCTCGACGATCCCTTCCTCGTGTCGCGACGTCGCCTGCGCTGACGATGGCGGCGGGTCGGCAAGAAGACCGGTGACGAGAAGCGCGGACCGGAAGACCAGCACCGAGAAGCGCCTCGCGCCACGGGATCGGGCGGGCACGTCAGTAGACCTGAACGATGGTCAGCGTGACCACGCCGGAGTAGATACCGGCGCGCGCCGTGGGAGGAACGGAGAGTCGGCCGCCAATGTACACGCCGAGCTCCGTGCCCGGTGCGAAGAACCGGTTCGGGTGGCAGCTGCCGCTCGCGAGCATCCGGGCACAGACCCGCACGTTACCGGGCGCCGCAGGATTGAAGACCGTCAGGGTGCAGCCCGCGCCGGCGTCGATGCAGTAGCCGCCGTACTGCAGCCCGTCGAACGTGACGCCGAGCGGCGGCAGGCCCGGTCCCAGGAGCGCGGCCGGTGTCGTCAGGATGAAGTCGAGTCCGCGCGCACTCGTCACGTCGTAGCGGAACTCGCCGGCGTGCACCGTTCCGCTGACCGGAGCGGTGGCAGCGGGAACGTCGACATCGACGATCTGCCCCATGATCGGTACGACGACGCCGAACGCGAGGTTGCGCGTGCCGGCGCCGACCGGTGATGCGACGGGCACGTCGGCGGCAACGGCGACCTGCTGTGCCACCGCCGGGGACCCCGGGACCAGCAGCGCTGCTGCGAGCGACACCGCCCACAAGCGCATGCTTCACCTCACGTCTACGGTGCCGCTGACGGTCGGCGCACTGATGATGTTCGACTGGCCCAGCTCCGGCCGCTCGGTTTCGAGCGTGTACCGGACGCGTGCGACGTTCGCCCCGCCAGGAACGGTGAACCGCCGCCGCAGCATCCGATACACCGAGACGACATCCTCCTCCTCGTGCAGCACGCGGCCATCGCCGTCGAGCAGCTCCACGCGGATGCGGCCGAGGTACGCGGCCGCACCCTGCCGCTCCATGTCGAGTGTGAACTGTATGCCCGCAGCCGTGCGCACCGCCTCCGCGCCCGTCACCGCGATGCCCGTCGACAGCCTGCCCTTGCGATAGTTCAAGGACGCGACGATGATCGTTCGCATGCTGATCGCAACCCGCACATCCGGCTGCACCTGCTGCTCGACCGGCGGCCGCCCGCCCGTGGCGACGATGAGCACGCGCGACCAGTATTCGCCGTCCGGCAGATCGGCGGGCGGCTGGGCGAGGATGCGCACGACCTGCTGCTGGCCGGGCTGGAGCACGAGCCGGCGCGGGAACGCCCGCAGCCACGACACGGCCGACGGCTCGCCTGCGGGTGCGATCTCCGCGAGTGGCACGCTCACTTCGCCCGCACTGTCGGACTGCGGGTAGCCGAACGCAAACGAGACCTCGATCTCCTCCGGCAGCGGATTCGGATTGTACAGCGTGATCGTGCCGGTCCGATTCGAGTGGCTCATGAAGATGGACATCGGGCTGACCGACACCGCCCGCAGTGCCGCAGCCCCCGAAAGGAGCGCGGCGAGCACCACCACGCCGGCGATCGCACGCCGGCGAGTGCGCGGCCGCTTCGCCCTGGACTCACTCGTGTTCATCGACTCCCCTTCAGGTTCCCGTCTGGATGATCATCACCACGATCGTCGCCGTGTACGAGCCCGCCGTCTGGCCGGGCGAGGGCAGCGCCTCACCCCCCAGATTGATCACCGCCTCGTCATTGCCCGGCGTCAGTCGGAACGACGTCGTCATGACCGGGTCGAACGCGGTCACTCGGCGCCGGATCGTGACCGTCGCAGCAGCGGCACCGAAGACCAGCGGGATCTGCTGCCCCGTAACGCTCGTCAGGCTCGACGGCAGCTGGAACGACACCTGGAACGTGCCGCGGCCTTCGACGCGCAGCTGTGCGCTCCGGATCACGTCCGCGGGCGCCACTGTCGTTGGCGAGCCAGGCGTGAGCAGTCCGAACGCCAGATCGCGTTCGGGAATCACCAGCACCTGCGCGCGGGCGGCCCCCGCAGTCGCACAGAAGACCGCGAGCGCCGCGAGCGCAATGCGCATCGCCTGCCTTCCTCCCGGTCTCATTGGCTCCTTCGCACTCCGTAATATGTGACGGACCGCCGGCCGGTGCACCTTCGTCAGTGCACCGACCGGGCGGTCAACGGCGCGTCAGCGCGCCGTCACGACGATGTCGAACGTCCCCGTGTAGTTGCCTGCGACCGCGGTTGCGACATCGGCGGCGGCGATCGTTCCGCCGAAGCCGAGCGTCGCCGTCGTCAGCGCCGCACCCACATCCAGATCGAGCTGCGCGGTGGCGCACGGCGCCGCGGCCGACCACACACCCGCCATCTGCGATGCACACGTCAGCAGAACCGGCAGCATCAGCGTACCCGACGTCAGGTTCGCCGGCACGTTGTTGAACGTGATCGACACGTCGTGGTTGAAATCCACCGTGCGCGTTGCGTGGCCCGCACCGCCGGCAGCATCGATCACGTTGTCCGTCGCCCGGCTCAGCGTGCCGAACGCCAGGTCACCCGTACCCGAGATCAGCGCATACTCGGCCACGGTCGCCGTCGCCGTGACGCTCTGCGCGCTCGCCAGCTCCGGCGCAGCGACCAGCGTCGTCAGCACGACCATCAGCAGCAGCTTGCTCTTCATCGGACCTCTCCTGAACGTGCGTGGCTCCTCGAGCCGTCGTGTTGTCGTTCGCCCCGCATCGGGCTCCCTTGCGGCATTCCCACCGCCGTGATGCTGCCTGAAAGCTAGGCGAGCGATGATTACGGGATCGTGAACGATCGATTACAGCGCGTTCAGGAAGTGCGGATGGCGGAACTGCAAGTCACTCAACAGGTTGGATGGAAATACCGGTTTCGCGGGACGACCGGCCGGCGATGCGGGCGGGTGCCCATGAGCGGTTGTGGCGAAAGGAAGTCAGGAACGCGGCAAAAAGGTCCGGAACGGCGCAGGGATCTGCCGATCTCCTGCCCGGCTCGGCTCCGCGCGCGGCACCCGCGAAGCCGCAGACGTCAGCCGCCGAGGAGCGAGCGGATGCCGGCGGGCGGCGTGAAGGCGGAGTCCGGCACGCTGTCGAGCGTGACGTCCTGGAGCGTGATGATCTGATCGACGCCCTCGATCCGCGTGGTGATCCGGGTCGGCAGCCGGGCGCCGCCGAAGTCGCGGTACTCCTCGTAGAGGATCAGGGCATCGGTGGAGCCGGTGCTGCCGTGGTGGGTGCGCATCGAGCCGACGATCAGGCCGGTCTCGGCGCTGAAGCAGTCGGTCGTGATGCGGCCGGACTTCCAGTGCGTGCGGACCTTGTAGCAGTCGTAGCCGGCGAGCGTCGTGCGCTCGATGACCGTCATGGAGTCGACGAGGGCCGGCGTACGCAGATGCGAATCGAATTGTGCATCGTCCTGCGCCTGCGTGCCTTCGTCGCCGGCCAGCAGGCGCGGTCCGTCGGACGGGTCGACCGACCAGCCGGACGTACCCGTGTACCCGGTCTGCACATCGCCGAAACCGGGAATCGTCGCGCGGATCAGGGTTCGGTTCGGGCGCGCCTGCCAGATCTCGAGCGTTCCGGCAATGCCGGCGGCCGGAATCGAGATCGCGCCGATGGAATGGATGGACTGGATCGAGGCGAACGCTGCTGCGCCGACCGCCTCGTGGTAGCGAGTGATGATCTGCTCCGCGGGCGGCAGAGTGTCCTGCGCATGCGCCGCGGCAGCAGGCAGAAGGGTGGCGGCCACGATCAGTACCCGCACGACACGCGTCATCGACGTTCTCCCGGCTGAGGTTCCGCCGGAGAGGCGTTCAATGCCCGTGCCACGGCGTTCACCGGGAGCCCTGGAGCAGTTCCTGGAGCTTCTCGCGATATCCGCGGCTCGACGTGAGGCGCGTATTGTCGTCGAGGATGACGACGTAGTCGCCCTGGAACAGCGGCTCCAGCTCACGAATCCTGTCGACCCGCACGATCGTGGAGCGATGGATCCGGACGAAGTCCGCCGGATCGAGCTTGCTCTCCAGCGCAGTCATGGTCTCGCGCAGCAGGTACTCGCGCCCGCCCGCGTGCAACCGCACGTAGTTCGATGCCGCCTCGACCCAGTCGATGTCCGCGACGCGCAGGATCAGGATGCGCCCGCCGGAACGGACGACGAGCCGCTCCAGGTACTGGTTGCGCGTGCGCAGCTCGTCGAGCAGCGAGTCGAGACGGTCGTCCATCTGCACCTTGCGACGACCGGAGAGCTGCGTGCGCGCGCGCTCGATCGCGTTGCGGAACCGCGCCGCGTCGTACGGCTTGAGGATGTAGTCGATCGCGTGCGCGTCGAACGCGCGCAGCGCGAACTGATCGTATGCGGTCGTGAAGATGGTCACGGGCATGTGCCCCGGACCGAGTGCCTCCAGCACGCCGAACCCGTCGAGTCCCGGCATCTGGACGTCGAGAAAGAGCAGGTCGGGACGCACCGTCTCGATGAGCGTCACGGCCTCTTCCCCGCTCGCCGCCTCGCCGATCACCTCGATGTCCGGCTCGGCCTCGAGATGCAGGCGCACGCCTTCTCGCGCCAATGGCTCGTCATCCACGATGACCGCGCGAATCCCTGGCTTCATGGCTCCCTCACTCGATCCAATCGCACGCCCGGCGGGCGCGCGGGTCATGCGCTCGCCCGGCGCAGTGGCGCACTCAGCGACTCGCCCGTGTAGTAGCGCAACGGCAGCCGCACCGTCACGCACGCACCACCCTCCGGTCGCGTCGTCAACGTCAGCTCATGCCGGTCACCGTACAGCTGCTCCAGCCTCGCGCGCGTATTCGCGAGGCCCACTCCCGTGCCGTGGCTGCTCGGCGCCGCCTCCGGTCCCGGTCCCGTATCCAGCACGCGCAGCTCGATCGCCTCACCATCTACGATGCGCGCCTCCACCCGCACGAGCCCCGGACCCGCCCGCCGCGCGATGCCGTGCCGCAGCGCGTTCTCAACCAGCGGCTGGAGCAGCAGTGATGGTACCTCGGCGTCGAGCGCCTCGGGGTCGATCTCGCGCTCGAGGTTGAGCCGGTCGCGGAAGCGCACGTGCTCGATCTCGAGATAGCGGTCCAGGATCTCCAGCTCTTCGCGCAGCGACACCACCTGCTGCCTGTGGTCGAGCGACAGGCGCAGCAGGTCGCTCAGCAGACTCAGCATCCGCACGACACCCTGCCGCTCGCCCTTCATCGCCATCACGGAGATCGCGTTGAGCGTATTGAACAGGAAGTGCGGGTTCAGCTGCATGCGCAGCGAGTCCAGGTTCGCGCGCGACAGGCTCGCCTCCAGCCGCGACGCCTTCAGCGCGAGCTGCGCCGTCTCGTACTCCCGCTCGCGGTACCGCCGCGCGTAGTCGTACGCGTGATACGCACCCACGACGGCGAAGTACGTGACCAGCTCGATCACGAAGTAGATCGTCAGCAGCCGGGACAGGTTCGTGCGGAAGTTGAACGGCATCTCGCCGCCCTCGTACAGCACGTAGTCACTGATCCAGCTGGCGAGCGTGATGTGCAGGACCGCGAACACGACCGCGGCCGCGAGATGGATCGGCAGCCGGCCCTGCCACCGCCCCGGCTCGAACGGGAAGCGCCGTGACAGCAGGAAGATGCCCGGCAGCAGCGCGACGAGAACGTACCAGGACGGCATCGTCGAGCCGAGCGCGCGCGACCACGGCACCGGCCGGCCCATCGCGGACGCACCGGTATACACCTGCGCTCCTTCGAGCAGACCGACCAGCGTCGCCACACCGAGCAGCGCCAGCCAGAACTTCCATTTCCGTGAGATCATGCGCGCGCAGCTCACCCCATCGAAGCGCGTGAGTATCTTCTCACGCTAACCGGAAGCGCACCCGCGCGACAACCGGTGCGGGAGGAGTCGCCCCCCGGCGGGGACACTCGCCGCCGGCGGGGACGGGAGTGGCACGGCCGGCGGGGCGAATGACCACCCGGCGGACGCGGCACCAGATGTCTGTTTCGGCTCATCCGGGCAGGATTCCGCCCCGGCCCGCGGCCGGCCGGGAGGTCCGGGCGCCGGTCGGTGCCCGGTCGGAGGACGAGCGGAGCGGTCGCGGGCGCCAATCGCGGTGGGCGGCGGAAATGCTCCATTGCGCCGAAACAGACATCTGGTGCCGCGTCCGCCGGGTGGTCACGCGAGCAGTGCGGTCTCCCGATCCGTCAGCAGCTCCAGCCCGGACCGCACCAGCCCGGGAATGACACACTCGAGCTCCCAGGTGAATCCGGTGGCCGGGAGCAGCTCGGCGTGGACGGTGGCGGCGAGGTGGAATGGGGCGAGGCGGCGGGCGATCTCGAATGCGCGGACGAGCCGATCGTGCGGCGCCACGACGCGCCACGGCGCGAGGTAGCTGTCGCGCAGGCGGCGCTGGGCCTCGCGGGATGTGGCCGGCAGCAGCCGCACGGCATCCTCGAGCAGATGCGTCACCGCGAAGAACGGGTGCGAGATGGCGCTCTCGGACCAGTCCAGGTAGACCGGCTCGCCGAGCGTGCTGAAGATGTTGTGTGCGCGGAGCTGGCCGTAGTCGAGGCAGTCGGGCAGCTCGAAGCTGGCGAGCTCCTCGCACAGTGCGAGCAGCGTCGGGGCGAGCGCGGCGTTGCGGTCGACCGCCGGCCGCGGGAGTCCGCATGCCGGGCCGGCCATCATGACGGACGCGTCCGCACAGAGTCGCGGTATCCGTCGGGCGAGGACGTCGAGTCCACGTTCCGGACAGCCGAGATAGCGGAGCGCGGGCGCGTCGCGCGTGCTGTCGAGCTGGATCTCCGCCATCCGCCGCACCGCACGATACCACATCTCCTCTTCCCGCTCCTCGCTGAGCGGCAGGGCGCCGCTGCCGGCCTCGCGCTGGAGCAGCCAGCCGCGCTCGGCATCGACGGCGATGACCTCCGGCACATTGAGCGGGTGCTTGCGTGCGAGCCACTGCATGAGCTGGGGCTCGTGCGCGAACATGAACGGTGCAGCGCGGAAGTAGAACGCGTCGTGATGCGCCTCGATGCGCATCACGAAGGCGCGCTCCGACGCGCGCAGCTGCTGTGGCGGCCGGGTCGCGAGCGAGCCGATCGCGCGCAGCTGTGCCACCGTCCAGGCGAGCGCCTCGATGTACCAGCCTCCGTGCGACCATGCCGGGCCGCGTGACGGCCGCCCGCCCGACTGCTGAGTGAACCACGTCCGCGCGAGCTCGCGTACCCCGGCATCCGGGATATTCAGCGTGTCGAGCTCGGCCGACCCGATCCATGTCGTTGCCGGGATGATGTCGTGCGGGGCCGAGTGGTTCTCCAGCTCGTAGACGCGGCGCGTCACGGACGTCTCCGGATCAGTGCGGCTGTAGACGCAGCGCAGTACCGTCGTCTCCATGCCGAAGCGCGCAGCGACCGCGCGATTGACGTGATCCGTCTCCTGCCAGCCGTGCTCCGCCGAATCGTCCCACGCCGGCAGACGCAGCTCACCGTGCGCGCCGAGCATGAGCAGGCGCGGCTCCAGCGGGTGCGGCAGCAGAACCCGGTAGTTCGTCATGGTCAGCTCAGCACGCGCGCGAGCAGCCGGTGGAAGTGATGCGTGCCCAGCTCCCGCCGCGGCGAGTAGCGGCCGCGGTCGTACAGCCGCGAACGGACGCCACGCTGCACGGACTCGACGATCTCCTCATCCTCCATCTCGACCCGGTGCAGGTCCGCGCCCGCACCCGTGCCGCGCATCGACGTCTCGTGCACGTACGTCACGAACGACACGCGCGTGCGCTCCGGCCCGAGCGGCACCACCACGTTCACCGAGAGACCCCACGGGTAGAAGTTCAGCATGAGGTTCGGGAACAGCCAGAAGTACCACGCGGCGACGCGCATCCCGCCATCCGGGTGATCGGCAGGCAGGTCGAATGCCGGCTCCGATCCCGATGCCGGACCGATCTGCACGCTGCTCCAGTCGAACAGCTCGATGCGGTACGTGTCGTAGTCCAGCTTCCCCGCGAGGCTGCGCCCGTGCACGTACGGGATGTGGAACTCCTCCAGATAGTTCTCGGTGTACAGCGCCCAGTTGCAGTTCATCAGGTAGTCGCGCGACGCGTCCGGCTCGAATCTGAACCGGTCGAGCGGGAGCCAGCCGATGCGCGCGATCAGCGGCGCGATCCACTCCTCGAACGGCATCATCGGATCGAGGGCGGTGAACTGGAGCGGCCCGAGCGCGTGCAGCGGCAGGCGCGGCAGGTCGTCGGCAGCGGATGGAAAGCGCTCCACGCCATCGAACTCGGGCATGTGCTGGAAACGGCCGTCGAGGCCGAAACGGCGGCCGTGGTACCGGCACCGCAGCGAGCTCGCGTGGCCTTCGCCCTCGACCACGATCGCGCCACGGTGCGTGCACACGTTCGACAGGCAGTGCGCTGTACCGTCCTGGGCGCGTGTCAGCACGAGCGGCTCGTCCAGACAGCCGGGCAGCAGCACGAACGGCCGTACGTGACCCGGTGCCTTCAATCCGTCGACATCGGCGGCGAGCTGCCAGCTGCGCGCGAAGATCCGCTCCCGCTCTGCGGCCCAGACGGCCGCGTCGTGATAGAGCCGCGAGGGCGGCGTACTCGCGCGGGCGATGTCGGCGTCGATGTCGAACGGCTTCATGTGAAGACTCGGGACGGCGTGGCGGGCTCAGCCCAATCTGCACCCGCCTGCCGCTCCGTTCAAGGTGCAGCACCGCTCGGGCTGCTCGGAGAACACCGGCCCGTCGAGCGCGCTGGGCGCGATACGAGGTCGGGCAGCGCTGCCCGCCCCGAACGCGCTGGACCCGATCGCCCTGCGCCAGAGCCCTTCCGCCCCGTGCCGCACCGGGCTGCGCCAGTAGCCGCCACCGGGCCGGCGCGCTACATTGCCCGGACCCATCGCACATCCCGCAACTCCATCCACCGGGCCGAGCCATGTTCGCACGCAATCGTCTCGCGCTGCTGGGCGCACTCGTCTTCCTGTTCCTGCCCGCCGGAACGCTGGCGCAGGCCAACGATCCCGACGCCCGCTCCGACGCCGCCCGGGTCGCAGCCACATCCGGGAACGCGGGCCTGATCACACCGGACGTGATCCGATCGTGGAACCGCATCGGTCAATCCGTGCTGTCCAATGACGGCCGCTGGTTCGCCTACCTGCTCACGCCGAACGAGGGCGATGCGACGGTCGTGTATCGCGGCACGGCCCGCAACGCGCCCGAGACGCGCGTGAACGCCGGCGACGGCGGGGGCTCGATCGCGATCTCGGATGACTCGAAGTGGCTCGGCTTCATCGTCGCACCGCCGAAGCCGCCGGAGAACGCGCGCGCCGATCGGCGCGGCACGCCGCGCGCCGACGAGGAGACGGCCGACTCGACGCCGGAACGACCTACGGCCAACAAGTTCGTGCTGGTCAATCTCGGCACGGGCGAGAAGAAGGAGTTCGAGCGCATCCGCCGGTTCAGTTTCAACGGTGATGACGCGACCTGGGTCGCCATGATGGGCTACGGCACTCCCGAGACGCCCGCCGCCGGCAATGCGCGCGGCGGCGCGGCGCGCGGCGCGAACGGCGCAGGTGCCGGCGGCAGCGGCGCCGCTCCCCTGCTCCTCTACCACCTGGCCACGGGCGAGCTGTTCAACATGGGCGTGGTCGGTGATTATGCGTTCGACGAGGACGGGCGGTGGCTCGCATACACCATGGAGACGCCCGACCGTGTCGGAAACGGTGTCCAGCTGCGCGACATGAACACGAACGTCGTCCGCTCGCTCGAGAGCGATCGCCTGCTCTACAGCCATCTCGCGTGGGTCGACAGCTCGCGCGCACTCAGCGTCATGCGCGGACACATCGACCGCGAGAGCAACGACACGGTCTTCTCGATCCGCGTATTCCGCCGCATCGGCGAGCGCGGCGCCGGCGAGACGCTCACGTTCGATCCCGCCGCTGCCACGGACTTCCCGGAGGGGTGGAAAGTCGCGGGCGAGCGCGCGCCGCGTTATGCAGACGACATGTCCGCCGTGTATTTCGGCATCCGCGAGGCGAAAAAGAAGGAGCCGGTGAACAACGGCGTGCGACCGGGTGCACCGGGGATGGGCGGCAACATCGAGCGCTCCGTGAGCGGCGCGCGCGGCGCGCCGGGGGAGTCCGCCGACACCGCCCTGCCGTCGCTGATCCTGTGGCATCACAAGGACCCACGGCTCCAGTCGCAGCAGATCGTCCAGGAGCAGAACGACCGCAACTTCAACTACCTGTCGGCGTATCGGTTCCGCGACCGCCGGTTCATGCGTCTCGCCGATGACGTCGTGCGCACCGTCAACGTGCTGCCCGGCGATCGCTGGGCGTACGGCACGAGCAACGACGAGTATCAGCACGCAGCGAGCTACTCCGGCCGCAATTACATGGACGTGTACCGGTTCGATCTGCGTTCGGGTGAACGTACGCTGCTGATGAAGAAGCGCCCGAGTGGCGCACTCACTCCATCGCCCGACGGACGCAATGTGCTGTTCTGGGGCGTCGACGGCCACTACTGGGTCCTCGACATCGCGTCCGGCGACAGCGTCAACATCACGCAGAACGCGCCGGTCAGCTTCGTCGATCCGGACGACGACCACAACAACCTGTATGCGCGTGCGATACCTGCCCGCGG
>DASUSS010000076.1:0-10809 GCA_036374995.1 Longimicrobiales bacterium
TGAACCCGCTGCCGACGCGCCCCTTCTTCGTGATGATGTTGATCACGCCGGCGGCCGCATCCGCGCCGTACAGCGTGGCGGCGGCCGGACCCTTCACGATCTCCATGCTCTCGATGTCTTCGATCTTGATGTCGTTGAGCGCACTGCTCGCCTGGTTGCCGACGCCCCCGAGACGGTCGCCGCCATCCATCCGCACGCCATCAATGAAGATCAACGGTGTGCTGCTCCCGTCCATCGACGCGATGCCGCGGATCCGGATCTGCTGCGACGTGCCGGTCGAACCCGACTCGTTGCGCAGCATGACGCCCGGCGTACGCGCCTGGAGCAGGTTCGCCACCGATGTGATCGGCGCCACCTGCGCAATCCGCGTCGCATCGATCGTCGATACGACGGCCGCCTGCGCCCGCCGCTCCTGCCGCCCGACGGTTCCGGTCACGACCACCTCGTCCAACGCAATCGCCTGCTCGGTGATCGTGATGTTCTGCCGGATCGTTCCCGGCCGCAGCGTGACCGTCACGGTGGCGCTGCTGTAACCAATCGAGCTGACCTCCAGCGTCACGGGCTGTGACGGGACGTCCTCGGCGGCAATGACGAAACGGTACTGGCCGTAGTCGTTCGTCACCGTCTCGCGTTCCAGGGATGGGATGCGTACGACCGCACCACCGACAGGGGCCTGCGTCTCCGTCCGGACGACGCCCGTCAGCACCGTGTTCTGGCCGAACACGGTCGCGGGCATCAGCAGGACTGCGAGAACGCACGCCAGCAGGGTTTTGCGGGGCATGGCGCCTCCTGATGAGGGGGAGAAATACCGCGCGGGCCCGCAGAAACGCGGGTGCCGCACGGCTGGTACGAAATCGGGAACCCGGGTTCCAACCCCGGTGTACGGTTTATCGCATGTCTCGCCGGATTGCGCGACCGGCGAGGGTTCGAGCGGGCTTTGCCGACTGATTAGTATGCAAGTTCCGCCAACATACTGCGCCCTTCCTCCAGGCACAAGCTCACGATTGGCTTTTTTGCTGTGTAACCGTGAGAACGCGCGGGTCACGGGGATCGTGACACCGGTGCGGCAGCAACGGGGATCCAATCGGCGATGGCGTCTTCCCGTCAGGGTGACATGCTGAGAACACGGCGTACTGCGTCTTCCCGCCTGGGTGACACGCTGAGAACACGGCGCCTTCTCGGATCTTCGGCTTTCCTCATCCTGTTCCATGCCGGCTCGGTGCAGGCACAGACGGTCCACGGGACCGTGGTCGACGACGTCGGGCGGCAGCCGGTGGCGGGCGCGGAAGTCGCGCTGACCGGAGCAGGCCTGCGCGCCGAGTCCCGCACGGCCACCGATTCACTCGGGCGCTTCAGCCTTCAGGCGCCGCGCGCCGGCGTGTACGGCGTGCGCGTCAGCCACGATTCGTTCGTTGTTTTCACGGAGGACAGTCTGTCGCTGGGTACGGGGGAGGTCGTCACGCTGGAGATCCGGCTCGGTCGAAGCGCGCTCCCGCTTCAGCCGCTGCGGGTGACAGCCCGCCGGACCCGGCTCGGCCTCGTGGGCTTCGACGAAAGACGGCGCGCGGGTTTCGGCCAGTACCTGGTGAGGGAGGATATCGAGGCGCGGAGCGCCTCCCGCGTGACGGACCTGTTGCAGGCCATGACCGGACTGAGTCTGCGTCCGGCAGGCGAGCGCCGAGCGGGGTCCATCGTGTTGATGAGCGGCGGTGCCGGCGGCCGCTGCGAGCCCACGGTCTGGGTCGACGACGTGCAGATGCGCCAGAGCGATCACGGCACGATCGACCAGATCCTGAGTCCGGGCGTCGTGGAGGCGGTCGAGGTCTACACGTCCCATGCCGCGGCCCCGCCCCGATATGTCACGACTCCGTGCGGTGTGATACTGTTCTGGACCCGCCAGGGCGGCGATGAAGGCGGCGGGCGTTTTCAGTGGAAGAAGGTGCTGGCGGGTGCGGGCGCCGCCGGCCTGCTTATATTCCTGCTGGTACGGTAGACGGGGTGCGTTCAGCGACCGCACCGGACGACAGGCTCAGGAGAGGCGAGATGAACAGTGCACGACGGAGCGCCGGGACGGCGCTGGCCCTATGCCTGGCGGTGGTCGGTTGCGACACCCTCGGACCGAGCGACCCCCTCGGCCGGTTCGATTGGGCCGAGCTCGAGCAGACGAGCGCGGAGGCCTCGCAGTTCACCCAGATCGGCCTCGACGTCCTGCTGATCGGCGACATCAACACGCCGACCTCATGCTTCCGCCTCTCTCCGGACTACCAGGCGTCGGGCACGACGGCCACGTTGCGCATCCGCGCGCTCGCGACCAATCGAACCGGTTGCTCGGCTCAGCCCACGACCTACCGGTACAACGCCACGCTGCGCAATCTGGAAGGCATGACCGACCTGCGGGTCGTGCACGATGTCGAGGGAGAACAGCCTCGGGAGTACAACCACAGCCTGGATCCGAACCCCTGATCGAGGCCGGCCGAGCGGAGTGCCGTCCAGCGACGGCGACCTCCGCCCGGGCGAGGTCAGGGTTCAGGCTACGGGATAGACGGAGACCTGCTGCCGCTTGCGGTCCTTCCGCTCGAATTTCACCACACCGTCCACCAGCGCGAACAGCGTGTCATCCTTGCCCCGGCCGACGTTCCGGCCGGGGTGCACCTTCGTGCCGCGCTGCCGCACGATGATGTTCCCCGCCGTCACGACCTCGCCGCCGTAACGCTTCACACCGAGGTACTGTGGATTCGAGTCCCGGCCGTTGCGGCTCGAGCCGACGCCTTTCTTGTGGGCCATTTCCGTCCTCCTACTTCACCCGGATCTCGCCGATGCGGACCTCGGTGTACTTCTGCCGATGGCCCTGCTTGCGGCGGTAGTTCTTGCGTCGCTTCCACTTGAAGATGATGACCTTGCGGTCCTTCCCGTGGGCGACGACCTCGCCCGTCACCTTCGCGCCCGCGACCGTCGGCGCACCGACCTGCGTCCCGTCGTCCGTCGAGGCGAGCAGCACCTCGTCGAACGTGACCTTCTGGCCGACATCGGCTTCGATCGAGGGCACGCGGATCGTCATGCCGGGCTCGGCCCGGAACTGCTTGTCGCCGCTGCGAATGATAGCGTACATGGTTCTTCTCTGGAAATCCCGGTACAGACCGAGAAAGATCGGGGGAAGCGGCATGGCTGTCAACCTGCACGCGGACCTGGCACCCCTTTTTCCAAAGTGCCCATCGCGCCATCACGGCGTCCCCGCCGCGCATGGCTTCCCCGGCAGGCCAGGCCGAGGAGCGGGGCCGCCGGGCGCGCGGCTATCCCGGTGGCGGGGACGCATCTCCGCCCGGGCGCCCGGCGCTCGAGCCCGTGTGGGCGGGCCATGTCTGGTTGGGCACTTTGGAAAAAGGGGTGCCAGGTCCGCGTGCGCTCCGCAGGGCCCGGAGGGTTACGGCCAGGGCGGCGACGCCGCCCAGAGACATCATCACGCCGGTGATCGGTCGGCCCAGCAGCGCATGACCGATGCCGAACGTGAGGCCGAAGACGCCGACGTTTCCGGCGACCCAGGCGACGGCGATCCGGACGGTCGTGCGACGGGACGCGGCGCCGGGAATGCCGGCCCACCATCCCGGTGGCCGGACCCGCTGCACGAATGTCGTCAGGCGGTGCTGCGGCACGGGTGCGGTCGCGAACGTGGCGGCGAATGCGGCGGTCATCGACACGCCGATGATGGCGAGGAGCAGGTACTCGTCGCGGACGGCGGGAAAGAGCGGATAGAGCAGCAGAGCGGCCGCGACGGCGACGGACATGCCGACGATCTCGGTCCACGCGTTCACGCGCCACCAGACCCAGCGCAGCATGGAGGGCAGACCGAGTCCTGCGCCGAGCGCGATGAAGAAGCGCCATGCGCTCTCGATGCTGGAGATGCGCGCGGCGACGAGCACGGCGAGCGCGGCGAGGAGGAAGACGCCGCAGCGGCTCACGGCCACGAGCTCGCGCTCCGATGCGGCCGGTCGCAGGAAACGGCGATAGAGATCGTTGACGAGGTAGCTCGTGCCCCAGTTGATATGAGTGTCGACGGTGCTCATGAATGCAGCGAGCAGCGATGCGAACATGAGCCCGAGCAGTCCGGTCGGCAGCAGCTCGCTCATGAGCACGGGATAGGCCATCTCGCGGTCAGCCACGACGATCGCGCCTGCGGCCGCGGCGCCCTCCATGCCGCGCGGAAACGTCACGAGCGCGACGAGCGCGACGAGGACCCACGGCCAGGTACGCAGCGAGTAGTTCGCGACGGCGAACCAGAGCGCGCCGCCCTCCGCATGGGCATCGCTGCGCGCAGTGAACAACCGCTGCGCGAGGTAGCCGCTGCCGTCGCTGAAATACTGCGCCCACCACTGCACGGCGATGTAGATGATGAAGAGCTGAACGGGGAGCCACGCGGCGTCTGCCGCCGGCACGAACGCGAGGACCTGGCTCGCATCATAGTGCCGGTCGAGGCCGACGAGCAGACCGTCGAGCCCGCCGACGTGGCTTACCGCAAGCCATGCGAACGCGACGCTCGCGAGGATCGCGAGAGCGAACTGGAACAGATCCGTGAGGATGACGCCGCGGATCCCGCCGAGGCTCGAGTAGACGGCAATGAGCGCGAACAGCGTGAGCACCGTGAGTGTGTCGCCCGGACCACCGATCGTCAGGGCCGCGGGCCACACGGCGTCGAACGCAGCGAGCCGCTCTCCGCCGATCCACGACTCCCAGTGAACGAACGGCGCGGCGATCTTCACCATTGCGCGGATCACCCAGCCGAGCACGATGCCGTTGATGACGATGGCGAAGAACACGGCCTTGAAGCCGCGCAGCAGCGTCGCAGGCGGGCCGCCGTAGCGCAGTTCGACGAGCTCAGCGTCCGTGAGCACGCGCGCGCGGCGCCAGAGCGCGGCGAAGACGACGGCCATGGAGACGTGGGAAATCGCCCACGACCACCAGAACCAGTTGCCGGCGATGCCGTACTCGGCGACCAGACCCGTCACGACGAGCGGTGTGTCGGCGGCGAACGTCGTGGCCACCATGGACGTCCCGAGCCACCACCAGGGCAGCCCGCGACCGGCGAGGAAGTAGGAGTCGATCGAGCGGCCGGCACGACGTGCGAGGAGAACGCCCGCCGCCAGCGCGAGCGCCAGGTACGAGATGACGATGGCCCAGTCCCAGAGGGCCAGCTGCCTCACGAGCTCGGGTGTGAGTGGATCATGCGGGGAGATTAAGGCCGTCGCGCGGATCGATCAATGCGATGGCTCGCGCAGATTGCTGTCCCCGTTCCGCGACGTGCTCCGGTGCGGTCCAGACCCGCGTGTCCAGAGAACGATCGCACCGCCCGAGGCCGATCCGTGGAGACCGAAGCGCATGGCGGCCTCGATCGCCGACAGATACTCGATGCTCTCCCACGCATTCACCTTCAGCTCCCGCAGCACCAGTGTCGGATCTCCGATCAGCATGCCATCGACGATCACGGCGAGCGGCTCGCAGGAGCTGCCGCCTCCTCCGCGCATCGAGTTCGGGCCGCGCCGGTTCTGGACGCAGAACAGCCGACCGCCGTCGGTGACGCTCTCGCGGACGCGCAGCCCGAGCTCACGATAGACCGCGGCGGGTGACGCATTGACCTTTTCGAGCTCCGCCATCCTGCTGCCCGCCAGGAGGAACTCGGGCCGGATCTCGTCGCGCTCGCGGAACTGCGGTCTCGCCTGCGCGGAGGCTTCCGCCTGTACTGGGTCCAGCGGCACGGCATCGGATTGCAGCAGGAGCGCCGGGAGCGTGAGCGGATCGGAGCTGCGGATCACCAGTGGCTGATGCAGGGCACGATACCCGTCCAGCTCGGCCACGAGCGTATACGAGCCGCGCGCGAGGTCAGCCATCGTGAAGAAGCCGTCACGGTCCGTCCGCGCTGAATCGCGCTCGACTCCACTGGAGTCGATCACGCCGATGCGGACGGCTTCGAGCGGTGTGCGCCGGTCTGCATCGATGACGCGGGCGCGGATCCGTTGCGAGTGGACAGGGAGCGGCAGCGCCGCGAGGACGGACAGGATGAGCAGCGCCCGGCACATGCGCACCCTCCTGAATGGAGTGGTCGTCAGCCTATGGCGTACTTCGTCGTCACATCAGCGTCGGCAGGTCCGGCGAGGAGTCTGAACTCGTCCTGCTTCATGACCGGATCATCACGCAGGTCCACATCGAGCGCGAGGCTCTTCTCGAGGCGGCGCATGAAGTCCGGCTCTTCCTCCAATATATACAGAGCGACGTGTGGGTGCACGCGGATCGTGACTTCCTTCTCCCGCTGCTGGACGGCAACGCGGCGGATCGCACGCTCGACGCGGCGCACGACCGTCTCCGGCCGGAACACGCGGCCGGATCCGCCGCAGTGCGGGCATGGCTCGGTCAGCGACTGGAACAGCGACGGCCGCACCCGCTGACGCGTCATCTCGACCAGGCCGAGCTCGGAGATCTGGAACGCGCGGGTCCGGGCGCGGTCCCGGGACAGGTGCTGGCGCAGCTCCTGGAGCACGCGGTCCTGATTCGCGCGCGTCTCCATGTCGATGAAGTCGCAGACGACGATACCGCCGATGTCGCGCAGGCGCAGCTGTCGCGCGATCTCCCTGGCGGCATCGAGGTTCGTGCGCAGGATCGTCTTCTCGGGGTCCTTGCGGCCGGTATAGCGGCCGGTATTCACGTCGATCGAGACGAGTGCCTCGGTCGGCTCGATGATGATGTAGCCGCCCGACGGCAGATCGACACGCCGCTGGAACGCCTCGCGGATCGCGTCCTCGATGCCGTACTTGTCGAACAGCGGGACGGGATCCACGTAGAGGTGAACCCGCTTCATCAGCTCGGGATCGACGCCATCGAGGTACTGCTTCACCTCGTTGAAGACTTCCCTGCCCTCGATCGTGAGCGCGTCGACCTTCGCAGTGAAGACATCGCGAATGATGCCGCTCGTGAGCTTCGCCTCGCGATGGATGAGCGCGGGCGGGCGTGCCGACTTCGAGCGCTTCTGGATCTTCTTCCACGTGTCGTGCAGCGTATTGAACTCGCGCTCGAACACCTCGCGTGTCAGCTCCTCGCCGACGGTGCGGATGATGACGCCGACGCCGTCGGGGACGATCTCCCTGGCGAGCGCACGCAGGCGGGAGCGCTCCTCGCGATCGTCGATCTTGCGGCTCACGCCGATGTGCTTCGAGCCCGGCATGAAGACGAGGAAACGGCCGGGAAGCGAGATGTGCGTAGTGACTCGGGGTCCCTTGGTGCCGATCGGCTCCTTCGAGGCCTGCACCAGCACGCGCTGGCCCTTCGTGATCATGTCCTGAATCGGCGGATAGCGGCCGGCCCGATCACGATCGCGATCGCGGTCCTCATCGTCGTCGTCCTCATCGTCTTCCGGCGCGACGTCGGATACATGGAGGAACGCGGCTTTCTCCGTGCCGATGTCGACGAACGCGGCCTGGATGCCGGGGAGCACGGCCTGGACCTGGCCGAGGTAGATGTCGCCGACGAGACGTTCCGCGTCCGGCCGGTCGACCATCAGCTCCGCGAGGACGTCGTCCTCGAGGATGGCCACGCGCGTTTCCTGCGGCGTGGCGGTGATCAGAATTTCGCGCTTCATGGTGTATGGTTGGAGGAGCTCAGGCGGAGGCGGCGGTGCGGAAGACGTCGCGCCCGATGACGAGGCGCTGCACTTCGCTGGTGCCCTCACCGATCTCGCAGATCTTGGCGTCGCGCATCATGCGTTCGACCGGGTATTCGGATGTGTAGCCGGCGGCGCCGAGCAGCTGGACTGCGCGCGTGGTGGTGCGCATGGCGACTTCGCTGGCGTACAGCTTGGCCATGGCCGCCTGCGGTCCGAACGGCAGGTCGCGCTCCTTCAGCCAGGCGGCGTGATAGACGAGGTGGCGCGCGGCGGCGATCTCGGTCGCCATGTCCGCGAGCGTGAACTGGATCCCCTGCGCGTCGCGCAGCGGTCGGCCGCGCTGCTCGTGCGTGCCCGCATACCGGACTGCCGAATCGAAAGCACCCTGCGCCAGACCCAGCGACAGAGCGCCGATGCCGATCCGCCCGGCGTCGAGAGTCTTCATGAAATTGATGAAGCCGCGACCTTCCTCACCGAGCCGGTTCCCGGCCGGGACCCGCGCGTCCTCGAGGATCAGCTCGCGCGTGTCCGAGGCGCGCCAGCCCATCTTGTCTTCCTTCTTGCCGGCCCGCACGCCGGGCGTGAATGGCTCGAGCTCCGGCGCGTGGCCGACGCCGACACGCTCCGCCGACTCGCGGTCCGTGGTCTCCTTCGTGACGATGAAGCTCGTGATCCCCTTCACTCCCTGCGTGCGGTCCGTCACCGCCGTCACGACGAAGATCTCGCCGACACCCGCATGCGTGATGAAGATCTTGCTGCCCGTGATGCGGTATTCACCGTTCTTCCGGACCGCCGTGGTCCGCGTGGCGCCCGCATCGGAGCCGGCGCCCGGCTCCGTCAGGCCGAACCCGCCCAGCACGCGGCCGGACGCGAGCAACGGCAGGTAGTTCTGCTTCTGCTCGTCGCTGCCGAAGTTCTGGATGGGTGAGGTGCCCAGCGTATTGTGCGCGCTGATCGTGATGGAATGGCTCGCATCGACGCGCGCCAGCTCCTCGATGACGAGCATGTAGGCGAGCGTATCGAGGCCGAGGCCGCCGTAGCGTTTCGGCACGGTGACGCCGAACCAGCCACGCTCGGCCATGGCCCGCACGTTGTCCCACGGGAAGCGGCTCTGCTCGTCCAGCTCCCGGGCGACCGGCGCAATGTTGTGTTCGGCGAACTCACGCACCTCGCAGCGCAGAACGCGGTGCGAATCGGTCAGATACGGATCCATTCCCCTGCCCATCCGAGTTTTCGGCAGCGTGGAAGGTAGGGGCGGACCGGCTCAAAGGCCAGTATCGGGCGGGCGAGTGGACAGGTCTCCCTCGACGTGGTCGCGCGCGTCGTCGGCGCCGCGCTCGGCATCCTCGGCCGCGGGCTCGGCCGGCTCGACGGGCGTGGCGGTCAGCAGGGACGGGTCGGCGGGCATTTCTGCGGTCGGCTCGGCAAAGAGCGGCGGCTCATGGCGCTGTGGCTGCGGATGGGCCGCCATCGCGGTGTAGGCGAGCTGATCGGCGTGGCGCAGGTACGTCTGAATCGATGCGACGACGACGCGCGCATCGAC
Organism: Longimicrobiales bacterium; assembly: GCA_036374995.1. GTDB lineage: Bacteria > Gemmatimonadota > Gemmatimonadetes > Longimicrobiales > RSA9 > SH-MAG3. Next base: position 9,189 of record DASUSS010000076.1, read on the forward strand.
GCCAAGCAGCTCGACGCCGACGAGGGACACGCGGACAGCCGCGTCGATCACGATGCCCTTGTCGAGCACCCGATCGAGCACATCGACCACATTGATTCCGCCCGCATTCCGGTCGTCTGCCATGGCTCCCCTCCCTGCGAGCGACATGCCACGGGACTGCACGGCAACAGGCATGCCCCGGTCGACCCCGGGCGACCTCAGCGCCCGAGCAGGCGACGCAGAAGCCGTGACCTGTCGGGAACGGGAGTCGAATCGGCGCGGCAGTTATCACAGTCGCCGCAGGCCGCCATCGCGTCGGGGTCGCCGAAGTACCGGAGGATGTACCCGCGCCGGCACTCGCGGGTCCGGGCATAGCCGTCCATCGAATCGAGCCGCCCGAGCTCGTGGCGGCGACGCACGAGCGCGTCATCCCAGTCGATCGCGCCGTCCAGGAAGAGGTCACCGCTGTCGCCATCCCGGAGCACATGCTGGCGGCGCAGGACTCTCAGGACGGCCTCGGCCTGCCGCGGCGCGATACCGGCACCGCGGGCGGCGACTGCGGCGATGTCGGACGACCGCAGGACCGGCTCCCGGCTCAGGCAGGTTACGACGAGCTCGATCAGTTCGCGCGGCGGATGCGACTGATCGATCATGAAGTCGTGCACCTGCCGATCGCCGACGGCATGGAGCAGAACACAGCCGCCGCGTGCGCCGTCGCGCGACGCGCGGCCGGCCTCCTGGTAGTACGCCTCCAGGCTGCCGGACATCGCGTAGTGCGCGACCAGCCGCACGTTGGGCTTGTCGATCCCCATGCCGAACGCACACGTGGCGACGACGATGCGGGCCGCCTCGCGCATGAACGCATCCTGCACATGCTCGCGATCCTGCGCGCTCATGCCCGCGTGATACGCGATCGCGCTCAGTCCCGCGCGCCGCATCAGGTCCGTCAGCGAGTCGACGGCCTTCCGCGTCGGCGCATACACGATCGACACGCCCTCTTCCCGTGCGCGCAGCAGCCGCAGCAGCAGCAGGTCCTTCGCCGCACGATCGGCGGCGCCGATCACGCCCCACTCCAGATTGGGGCGGTCGAATCCTCTCACGACGACGACCGGGTCGCGCAGCCGGAGCTGCTTCGTGACGTCCTCCCGCACGGCGGGCGTCGCGGTTGCCGTCAGCGCGACGACCGGACATCGCAGCTCCTCGCGCAGTCGGCCGAGCCGCAGATACGACGGCCTGAAATCGTGACCCCACTGGCTGATGCAGTGCGCTTCATCCACGGCGAGCAGTGTGACGCCGAGCGCGGGAAGCTCCTGCCGGAACGTGTCGCTGTCGAACCGTTCCGGTGCGACGTACAGCAGCTTCAGCTCACCGGCACGCGCGGCCGCGAGCGTACGGTGCGCCTCGTCGCGCGGCAGCGTCGAATTGATGAGCGCCGCCGGCGCGCCCGTCCGGCGCAGCGCATCGACCTGGTCCTTCATCAGCGAGATGAGCGGGCTCACGACGACGGTGAGTCCCGCGCGCGTCAGGGCAGGTACCTGATAGCACAGGCTCTTGCCGCCGCCGGTCGGCATGAGCACGAGCACGTCGCGTCCCGCGAGCACCGCTTCGACCGCGGTGCTCTGGCCACCGCGGAAATCAGGGT
>DASUSS010000077.1:0-76039 GCA_036374995.1 Longimicrobiales bacterium
GCGTCCGGCGCGAGTGACGGCAGCGCGGCGACGAGCACCGGCACTGCATCCGCGCTCAGCGACGCCGCGTACGCGACGTCGAGTTGCGGCTGCACCTCCGCCGACAGCGACCGCGCAAGGTTCGTTCGCGCGATCAGCGCATCCGGGTTGATGACGACGAGCACGGCCGCGGCCGCCGTCGCGGCGGCGAGCGCACCGACTCCGAACGAACGCCGCCGGCCGCGCAGCACGGTCACGGCGAACCACACCAGGATGACACCCAGCAGAACGAGCAGCGCGGACGCGTACAGCCTGAGCTCCGTCAGACCGTACGCGGCGACGTAGAGCCGCATCCGCTGCACCGCCGAAGCGGCCACGGCCATGACGAGAACGATCTGCGTGCCGGCGAGGACGCGAAACACGCGATCGGCCTTTGGCCGGTCCCGCCGCAGCGCCCAGTCCGCAACGAGCAGCAGCGGCAGCGTGAGCACCACCACCGTGACCAGCTCGAAGAAGCCGCGCCGGGCATACTCGGCAAACGTCAGCTCGGGCGTCACGGCGACCAGATCCGCACCGCCGAACAGGTAGCGCAGCTGCACGACCACGAAGGCCGCGAAGAGCAGCGCGATCAGGGAGAGCGCCGTTCCGATCTCCGGGGCACCGACCATGCCGCCACGCGGAACCGCATCCGCTACCACCGGCAGGCGCGTCCCCGCCAGAAATCCCGTGAGGCCACCCGCTGCGATCCAGCCGAGGAACGAGGCGAGCGCGATGTGGCTCGCGAGCACCGACAGATCGATGCGCAGCACGTCCGTCACCATCCGCGCGAACACCGCGTCCGCCGCGATGAACAGTCCGCCGAACACGATGACGAACGGTGTCGCGAGCGCCACACCGCGCGCAGCGACGACCGTGTGCCGGAACCAGGGACTCCCTCGCGTATTCCGCGACACGTCACCCCATTCTGCTGCGCGCACCGCTCGCACCGCACCGACCGCACCGTGGAGTCCGGCGCCGCCGAGAGCCATCACGTAATCCGCGACACCGCTGCCGCGCAGCCACGCCGCGCCCGCGCGGAAGGCAGCCGCAGAGAATGCGATACCCGTCGTCGCCAGTGCAGCGAGCTTCAGCAGCGGCGCATCCCGCCACAGCAGCACCGCCGCGAACAGCACGCCCACCGCCACGCATGCCGTGCTCTCCACGCTCAGCGCGGCACCGGCACGCCGGTGCAGCAGTACAGCCGTCACGGCCAACACGGCGATCCATGTGAACAGATTCAGCCCGGGACCCTCCGACCCGCGCAGCAGCACGTCGCCCAGCACGCCGTGAAGGACACCGGCGCCGAGCACGATCCAGCCGGGGAGGGGAAGTGGTTTCATATGTGCACCTGCGCTCCTTCCGCAGTCCTACCGTTTTCCGGGAGCGCGCCGAACCGACGCTCCCGGCCGTAAAACTCCGCCACCGCCGCGGCCAGGTCCCGCGCGCCGAACTCAGGCCACGCGCGGCCGGTGAACAGCAGCTCCGCGTAGGCGGACTCCCACAGCAGAAAATCACTCAGCCGCTGCTCGCCGCCCGTGCGAATCAGCAGGTCCACGTCCCGCAGCCGGTCCCCGTTCGTGATCGCGTGCCGCGAGGAATAATCCACGGCCAGGTTCAGCTCGAGCGTCCTCCCGCCGGCCGTCGCAGATTCCGCCGCCTCGATCGCCCGCACCAGGCGCGGCGCCAGCCGGTCCCGGCGGCCGATCACGCGGACGCGCACGCCCTCCGCCACGCAGCGCGCCGTCTCGCCCCGCAGGTACGTCTCGAACAGCCGCATCAGCGCGCTCACCTCGCTCCGCGGCCGCTGCCAGTTGTCCGACGAGAACGCGTACAGCGTCAGCACGCCGATACCGAGACCGGGCGCGCTCTCGACCACGCGCCGCACGGCGTGCGCACCCGCGCGGTGACCGGCATGGCGGGGCCGACCGCGTGCGGTGGCCCATCGTCCGTTGCCGTCCATGATGATCGCCACGTGTAAAGCTCTTTGCACCATAAAGCTTACCCCCAAAAAAAGAACCGCCTCAGGTCTCGCGGACACGACGGATCAGCGCTTCCATGTGGTCGAGATAACGCTGGAGCGCGCGCCGGCCGGATGCCGTCAGGCGGTAGTCCGTGCGCGGCAGACGCCCCTCGAACGACTTCTCGCACGTGATGTATCCGGCCTCCTCGAGACGGCGCGCGTGCACGCTCAGATTGCCGTCCGACGTGTCGAGCAGCGTCTTCAGCTCGTTGAACGAGAGGCTGTCGTTCACGGCGAGGGCGCTCACGATGGCGAGCCGCACCCGCTCGTGAATGACGCGGTCGAGATCGACCGCGCTCGCGCGCGTGCGGCGTCGCGATTTCTTCTCCGCGGCGGGCATGACGGCGTCCTCCTCGCTCTTCTTCCGGACCGCGCTGCGCTCAGCCACCGTACCTCCTCGCGATCGCGATGCCGAACCCGACTTCCAGCAGACCGAACCCGGCCGCCAGCCACCAGTCACCCCACGACCCCGGCGTGAACAGCGCGGCCGCGCCGAGCACCATGAAACAGAGTCCCATGACCGGAACGATGCGCACGGAGAACGTGCCCGCCGTGGCCACCGCGGTTCCGTAGAGGAGCAGCCACGTGCCCGGAATCCGGTCGACGGCGCCTGCCGAATACAGCGCGAGCGTGAGCGCGGCCCCCGCCGCGATCGGCGGCAGAAAGCTCAGCGCGAACTTGCGTCCCGGGCCGGCCAGCAGCGGCATCGCCGCCCGGCGCGCCTTGCGCGCCATCGTGACCGCCGCGACTCCGATCGCCACCGCCGCCGCCCCGATCCATACGGCCAGCCAACGCTCCGCGTCGGGCTGCGCTGCCGCGAGCGGCGCCGCTGCCAGCGCGATCACGCCCATCCCGACGCCGCCCCACCCGGGCACGGCCGTGAACGCGCCCGCCCGCTCCATCGTCTGCCGGATGTAGCGCAGGTCGCTGATCGCGCGATGGTGCAGCGCGATCGGTTCGTCGGGCGGGGGTACCGGTTCGGGTCTCATGCCGGCCTGAGTATGGGGCTCGGTCCAGGTTCTGTCAAGTACTTTATGATGCAAAGGATGTGCCTCGCGGGCCGCCGCCGTTGACAGCGGGCGGGGAGGTACGTACCGTAGGCTCATGATACGCCAGCGCCTGACCGCCGCCAGCTATTATTACGCGACCCGTGACACGGGCCGTGGGCGGCGGCGTCTGCGCGAATAGCGCAACCAGGCACCGGCAGCGCACGAGCGGCCCGTGGATCACCACGGGCCGTTTCTGTTTTGTGCGCCCTGGATGGTAGCAAGGGAGGGACGTCATGATCATCGTCACGAAGCCGGGCGTCACGGACGCGGAGCTGGACCACATCCGGGAGCGTGTGGAGATGCAGGGGATGCGGACGCATGTCTCGCGGGGGGAGCAGCGGACGATCATCGGCTGCATCGGGGACGAGACGGCACTGGGCGAGGTGGCGCTGCTGAGCCTGCCGGGGGTGGAGTCGGTGACGCCGATCCTGAAGCCGTACAAGCTGGCGGCGCGGGAGTTCACGGGCGGACCGAGCACGGTTCGGGTCGGCGATGCGGCGGGCACGGTGATCGGGGGCCGCGAGCTCGCGATCATCGCGGGCCCGTGCTCGGTGGAGCCGGGCGTGATGCTGCGCGAGACGGCGCACGCGGTGCGCGCGGCGGGGGCGGGGATGCTGCGGGGCGGTGCGTTCAAGCCTCGGACCTCGCCGTACGCGTTCCAGGGACTGGGCGAGACGGCGCTGCGGATGCTGGTGGAGATCCGGGCGGAGACGGGTCTTCCGGTAGTGACGGAGGTGATGGACACGCGGCAGGTGGAGCTCGTCGCGGCGCATGCGGACGTGCTCCAGATCGGTGCGCGGAACATGCAGAACTACGCGCTGCTGTCGGAGGTGGGGAGGGTACAGCGGCCGGTGCTGCTGAAGCGCGGCATGTCGGCGACGCTGCAGGAGCTGCTGATGGCAGCGGAGTACATCATGGCGCAGGGCAATCGCGACGTGATCCTGTGCGAGCGGGGCATCCGCACGTTTGAGACGGCGACGCGGAACACGTTCGATGCGGCGGCGGTTCCGGTGTTGAAGCGGGAGACGCACCTGCCGGTGATCGTGGATCCGAGTCATGCGGCGGGTCGGGCGGATCTGGTCGCGCCTCTGGCGTTCGCGGCGATTGCGGCGGGTGCGGACGGACTGATCGTGGAGGTGCATCCATCTCCGGAGCAGGCGCTCTCGGATGGGGATCAGTCGCTGTCGCTTGAGTCGTTCGCGGCGCTGATGGAGCGGTTGAGCGCCTTCGCGCAGGCCGCGGGGCGGGAGCTGGCAGCGCCCCGTTCGCGGGAGGCGGCCGCGTGATGGAGCGCGACACGGCGGAGGCCTCGGAGCTGGGCCGTCTGCGCGGGGGGATCGAGCGCATCGATCGCGAGCTGATCCGGCTGATGGCGGAGCGGGTCGAGCTGGCGCGGCGGACGGGCGAGGTGAAGCGGGCGCTGGGGCTTCCCACGCTGGACCCCGGGCGTGAAGCGGAGGTCGTGCGCCGGGCGGGAGCACTGGCGCGTGAGGCCGGGCTCGGCGATGACGAGGTGCGGGCGATCTTCTGGCACCTGATCGGCCTGTCGCGCCGCGCGCAGTCCGGCGGGGCATCGTGATGGAGCCGCAGTCCATGGCGATCATCGGCCTGGGCCTGATCGGCGGGTCTCTGGCCCGCGACGGCGCCGCGCTCGGGATGCGTGTCGCGGCCTACGATGCCGACGCCACGGCGTTGCATGCGGCGCTCGAGGAGGGCGTGATCGCGACCGCGCTGGACCCTTCGCTCGAGGGCGTCGAGGAAGTCGACGTGGTGGTCCTCGCGCTTCCGGTCACGGCAACCATCAAGGCGCTGCGGGCGGCGTCGGGGCGCCTGCGCCTGGCGCGGTGCATCACGGACGTTTGCAGCACGAAGCGCACGATCGTCGAGGCCGCACGCCATCTCGGGCTGGCGAGCCGGTTCATCGGGGGCCACCCACTCGCCGGGGGTCACCGCGCCGGGTGGGGTGCATCGCGCGCGGGCCTGTTCCACGGGGCCCGGGTCTACCTCTGTCCCGCAGACGATGACGCGGTCGCCGTGGCGGAACCTGTGGAACGGCTGTGGCGGGCGGTAGGCGGCGTGACGGAGATGATGAGCGCGAGCGAGCACGACCGCCTGCTGGCTTCGACGAGTCACCTGCCGCAGGTGGTCTCGACGGCGCTCGCGCGAGCGATCCTCGCCTCCGGCGTTTCTCTCGACCGGCTGGGCCCCGGCGGCCGCGACATGACGCGTCTCGCGCACAGCGCGGCCGCGATCTGGGCGCCGATCGCGCTCCACAACGCGGATTTCCTCGGCGGTGCACTCGCCCTGATGGAGTCGGAGCTCGCACAGCTCCGCCACGCACTCTCGAACGCCGATGCCGATGCGGTTCGCCAGTTCTTCCAGCCGGGGCTTCAGTCGGTCGGTACCGAGGGCGGGGCGCCGCGAACGGCGGCGGCACGGCGAGGAACTCGCCGCGGAGCGTGACGGTGGGCGGGATCCCGCAGTTGCCACTTCCCGCCCTTTCCGCCATCTTCACTGGAGCAACGGCTTTCCCCGCCGGGGGCGTTTCCACCGGCACTCCCTCCGTTGTGCCGCACCGCCGCGCGGAATGCAGCGGTGCCTCGTCTTCCGCCATCGATCTCATGCGAAGGCTTCGCCCATTACCGCTGCTGGTAACCGCGTGCCTCCTGGCGCCGCCCGCCGTATCCGCGCAGGAGCAGCCGGTCGACCGTCGGTCCCGCCAGCAGATTGCGGACTCGGCCGAGGTCGCGGCGCTCTCGCGCAAGCTCGTGAAGGGCCTGCGCACGGACAGCGCGCGCGCCGCGGCGATCTACGAATGGGTCGCTCGCAACGTGCGCTACGACGCGCAGTCCTTCTTCCGCGGGGGAGACGGCTACGAGAAGGCGGAGGAAGTGTATCGGCATCGCATGGCTCTGTGCGGCGGCTACGTCGCACTGTACGAGCGGATCGCGCGCGAGGCGGGCATGCGTGCGGTCCCGATCACCGGGTATGCGAAGGGCGTGGACTACCGGTTCGGCCGCTCGACGAGGAAGCCGAACCACGCCTGGCTCGCCATGAGCATCGGGGGCGAGTGGCGGCTCATCGATCCGACGTGGGGCGCCGGCGTGATCAACGGCCGCGCGTTCGAGCCGAGCTTCAGCTGGGACTACTTCCTGGTCTCGCCCGAGGAGCTTATCCTCTCGCACTACCCCGAGGACGCCGCGTGGCAGCTGCTCGACCGGCCCCTGGCGCGACGGGATTTCGAGCGGATGCAGCTCGTCCCGCGCACGCTGCTGCGCGTCGGCTTCGAGCCGGAGGTGATCCGCGCGACCGCGCTGACTCCGGGCGTGAGGGATTTTCCGGCCGTGGGCGCGGCCGGCAGCGGTGTCCGGGTGTTGCACGCACCTGTCGCGGGGACGCTGCCCGCCTCCACGCCCGTGACGATCGACGTGGTCTGGCCGGGCGCTGCCGAAGTGGTTCTCGTGAGCAATGGCGTCTGGACGAAGCTGAATCGCGTTGGCGACCGTTTCCGTGGCGCGGGCGTTGCAGCCGGGACCTCGGTGTACGTCGTCGGACGAACCGCCGGCGCCTCGCAGCCGTACCAGACGCTGCTGCACTACCGCGTGGCGGGCGGCGGGCGGGCCTCGTCGAAGTAGCCCGGACGCCTGTCGCGTTCGCGCGCGGCCGCACGTTCAACAGGTTGGTGGCGCTGCCCGGCGCCGGAGATCCCCGGAGATCATGCACGCATACGTCCGCACCCCGTTTCTCGTTCTGGCTCTTGCGACCGCGGCGTGCGACCGCGTGCCGGGTGATCCGCTCGACACCGCGGAGGCCGCCGTCCTGCTCGAGCGCATGCGCCTCGCGGCGGCGGGCGATGCGCCGCTGCCGGGGCTCGGCGAGCTGGCCGACCTCACTGCCGGCCGGGTCGCCGCCGAGCACCACGAGCTCGTCACTGCCTATCGTACGCTGCGCTCCGCCGCCGACGCGGCCCTGCTCACGGGCGACCCGGAGCGGGCGCAGGACGCCGTCACCGCCGCACGCGATGCGCAGCTGCGCGTCGTGCTCGCCGGTCTCGGGTCGCCTGGTGTCGCCGAACTGATTGCGCAGGCACAGCACCGTGTGCGTCAGCTGGAGCCTCGGCTCCACGATGGGTTCGACCACGTCGCACGGCTCGGGCAGATGAATGCCTCGGCCGACGACATGCTCAAGCGCGCCCGCGCACGGTTACTTCAGGGCGATGACGTCGGCGCCCTCGACCTCTCGGCGCACGCCATCGATCTGCTCAACGCAGTGGACGCGGCTCTCGACGAACAGTAGACAGCGTATCAGGCGGCAGGGTGCGTGTGGTGTCGGGCCGCGCGGGCCGCGGCTGTGGCGGGCGGGCGGGCGTCGTCTGCGGCAGCCGTTCGGTCGACTGCCCGAGCTGCTGGGCCAGCAGCTGGCGCGCGCGCGTCAGGTGGGCGTCGGCCATCGCGCGGATGTCGGTCAGCAGCGTGCGGATATCCGGAGTCGCCGCACCGGGGATGAGCTGCTGGTCCAACCGGTCGAGAAGCAGCCGGTGCGACTCGACCTCTGCCCGGACGAACGGCAGCTCGAAATCCGGTCCCGCCAGGTTCTCCAGTCCGGAGTGCGCCATCCGTACCGTGTTCTCCAGCTCCTGCGCATCGGCGCCGGGTGTGAGTGTTGCGCCGCGCAGCCGCGCAACGGAATCGAGCGTGCCGATGAGCGCGCGGTGATCGGCGGCGACGGTCTGCGCATACTGGCGCATGGTCGTACCTGCCGCACGCTGCGCGGCTAGCTGAGCGAACTCCACTTCCGCCATGCTCACCGCGCGGACCTGTGAGAGCAGCGCAGCCGTCGCCGCCGCATCTTCCACCGCGACGGAATCGGCAGCGGCCTCCCTCGCGATGTCCTCGCCACCCCCGCACGCCGCGGCGAGTAACACCGTCAGCAGCAGCCCACGCTTCTCGCGCATCGATTCGCTCCTCATAGTTTGTCGTCCTTCGGCACCGTACGTCGGCCGGGGTCGGACGGCAAGCTGCGCGCCCGCGGAAAGCGCGCGACGGGCGGCTTGCCTCGCCTCTGACCCCGCGCTATACTCGCCCCGCTGGTCGCTGTACCGCCCGCATCCGTGAGGGGCTGGCGTCCTCACCGTAATCGGCAGAGGGGCGGCCCCTTTTTGCATGGCTGTCGTCTTGCATCGCACCCCGGCTGCACGAGCGAGATCATCACGGAATGTCGACGAGCAACAAGGGTCTGGAAGGCGTCGTCATTGGTCAGACGGCGATCAGCCGTGTCGATGGTGAAGCCGGACGCCTGATCTACGGCGGGTACCCGATCGAGGAGCTCGCGGAGCACTCGACGTTCGAGCAGGTGTGTCATCTCCTCTGGTACGGCGACCTGCCGGATCCGAAGCAGCTGGAGGCGCTGCGCACGCGGCTGTCGGCGGCGCTGGCCGTCGACGGACGCGTGCTGGATGTGGTTCGCAGCGTGGCCGCCGGCAGCCATCCCATGGCGACGCTGCGCACCGCCGTCTCGGCACTGTCCGCGACGGATCCGGATGCGGAGGACATGTCGGCGGACGCGAACGATCGGAAAGCCGTCCGTCTGACCGCGCAGACGATCACGCTCACAGCGGCGATCGAGCGCGTGCGCAGCGGCCGCGAGCCGGTTCCACCCCGCCCCGATCTGTCTCTCGCGGCGAACCTGCTCCACATGATGAAGGGCGAGCCATCCGACGACCTGGCCGAGCGGATCATCGATGCCGCGCTCATCCTGCATGCGGAGCACGGGATGAACGCATCGACGTTCTCGGCGCGGGTCACGGCCAGCACGCTCGCAGACATGCACTCGGCCGTGACGGCCGCGATCGGTACGCTCAAGGGACCGCTCCACGGCGGCGCGAACGAGCAGGTGATGCGGATGCTGCTGCGCATCGACCGGCCGGAGAATGCGGCGCAGTGGGTTCGTGATGCGCTCGGCCGCGGCGAGAGGATCATGGGCTTCGGCCATCGAGTGTATCGTACGCTCGATCCGCGGGCACCGATCCTGAAACGGCTGGCCGAGCAGCTGCTCGGCCAGGGTGGCGACACGCGCTGGCTCGAGATCTCCGAGATCATCCAGGACGTGATGCGCGAGGAGATGGACCGGAAGGGCAGGAAGGTCTATCCGAATGTCGACTTCTTCAGTGCGTCGGTCTACTACACGCTCGGCATCCCGCTGGACCTGTTCACGAACCTGTTCGCATGCGCACGCATGGCCGGCTGGACCGCGCATGTGAAGGAGCAGCTGACGGACAACCGCCTGATCCGGCCGAAGGCCGAGTATGTCGGCCCGCAGGACCGCTCGATCCCGGCCGCCGTCCAGCGCGGCTGAGAGAACACGCGCGGAGCGATCGCGACCACGCACGCAACCTGTAGCGCGAGCGAGCATCATGGCAGAGCCCACCGTCCGAACCACCCGTGTTGCCGCCGAGGAGCTGGACACACAGCTGCTCGTGCTCCACGTCTTCGAGAGAGATCGCAGCGCCGTCGGCTTCGTCGCGAAGGTCGACCGCCTGTACGGCGGCGCGATCAGCAGGATTCTCGAGAGCGGCGACTTCAGCGGGCGGAAGAACGACACGCTCGTCATCTATCCACCGGATGCGGCCTGCCGCATCCGGCGCGTGCTGCTGGTGGGCGTCGGCAAGCGCGAGGATCACACCGTGGAGCTCCTGCGCCGGGCGGTGGGCAGTGCGGTCCGCGTGGCGGAGAAGATGGGGATTCGCGAGCTCAGCGTCTCCGTCGGCCACGTGCATCACCTGAGTGAGCACATGGGCGACTACTATGCCGGCCTCGCCGCGGTCGAGGCGGCCATCCTGGCGTCGTGGGACTATCGCGAGCTCAAGACGCAGAGCGAGGAGAGCGCACCACGGGCCGCGCTCGAGTCCGTGACGATCCTCGCGCACGACGAGCAGGAGCGTGACGAGCTGGAGCGTGCCGTCAGGCACGGCGCGGTCACGGCACACGCCGCGAACATTGCGCGCGACCTGCAGCAGCGGCCGGGCAACGTGGCAACGCCGACGTTCGTCGCGGAGCGCGCGAAGCAGATCGCCGACCGGCTCGGCCTGAAGATCACCGTGCTGGACCGGGGCCAGATCCGGAAGGAAGGCATGCACGCGCTGCTGGCAGTGGCGCAGGGCACGCAGGAGGAGCCGCGCTTCGTGGCGCTCGAGTACCGCGGCGGCGCGAAGGACGCCCGGCCGCTCGTTCTCGTCGGCAAGGGTGTGACGTTCGATTCGGGCGGGATCTCCATCAAGCCGGCGGAGCGGATGGAGGAGATGAAGTATGACATGTCGGGCGCGGCCGCGGTGATCGGTGCGATGCACGCGATCGCCGAGCTCGAGCTGAAGGTCAATGTCGTCGCACTGGCACCGCTCACGGAGAACCTGCCGTCCGGTACCGCACTCAAGCCCGGTGACGTGATCCGCTCGCACCTGGGCAAGACGATCGAGATCGTCAACACGGATGCCGAGGGGCGGCTGATCCTGGCGGATGCGCTCTCGTTCGCGCGACGCTACGAGCCGGCGGCGATCGTGAACTGCGCGACGCTGACGGGCGCGTGCGTCATCGCGCTCGGGAATCACGCGATCGGCCTGATGGGGAACAACGGCCCGCTCATCGACGAAGTGCGTGCGGCGGGTCAGCGGACCGGCGAGCGCTGCTGGCCGCTGCCGCTCTGGGACGAGTATCGGGAGCAGATCGACAGCACGATCGCCGACATCAAGAACTCCGGCGGCCGTGCGGCCGGGTCGATCACGGCCGGCTGGTTCCTCAAGGAATTCGTCGGCGACGACATCCCGTGGGCACATCTCGACATCGCGGGCACGGCGTATCGCGATGAGGCCGCCCCGTATCTGCGCAAGGGCGCCGCCGGAGTGCCGACGCGACTGCTCATCGACTGGGTGCGCGCGCGCGCCGGCGCATGAGCGCCACGGGCGCGCGCCGACGGCGGCTGTGGCAGGCCGTGCTCATCGCGGCAGCGGTCTGCGCGCTGTGCCCGGCGACGCTGCGGGCGCAGGACCCGCGTCCGCCCGCCCGCGATACGCTCGCGGCGGATACGCTGCCGCAGGTCGAGGAGCCCGATACGGTCGTACCGCCCGCCGTCGTCTTCCCGGCCATGGCGCTCGGCCCGGCCGTCTCGGCCGCAGGCACCGAGTGGGTCTGGGATCGCGAACGACTCCTGCGCGAGGCGCCGATCAGCCTGATCGATCTGCTCGAGCGAATCCCCGCCATCACTACGTTCCGCGCCGGCACGTTCGTGCAACCGGAAGTCGCCTCGGCGTTCGGCGGAACGGCCGGGCGTACCGAGGTGGTGCTCGACGGCTACGTGCTCGACCCGCTCGCGACGGCCACGCTCGACCTCTCGCAGATCCCGCTCGGGCAGCTCCGCGAAGTGCGCGTGCAGCGCCGCCTCGGGCTGCTCCGCATCCTGCTCTCCACGGATGCACCCGTCGAGGGCAGACCGTATACGCGCGTCGAGGCCGGCCTCGGCATCCCCGAAGCGAACCTGTTCCGTGGCCAGTTCCTGGTGCCGGACGTGATCGTGGGGCCGCTCGCGCTCGGCATCGAGCGCATCGATGCCGACGGCACCGGCCGTTCCGAGCCGGCCGGCCTCTTCAGCGGCTGGGCGAAGTGGGCATGGACGGACGGCGAGCGGGGTCTTCAGCTGGAGTGGCTGCGCAACTCGCTCCGCCGCGAGCCCAGCTCGCCCTGGCTCGTCGACCGGGTGCGGCAGCATTTCATTCTGCGTGCGCGCAACCGGTTCGCTCCGGGATGGGTGGCGGAGGCGTACGTCGGCCGGAGCACGCTCGACGAGACCATACCGCCGCCGGATGACACCACGGCCGAGCGGCGGATCGAGCGGGAGTCGGTGCAGGCGGGCCTCCGCGCGGGACTCGAGCTGCCCGCCACGGCCATCACCGCGTCGCTGCGGTACCGCAACGAGGGCCGGCTGCCCGCCCTCGAGGGCGTCCTGGATGGCGACGTGCGGCTCGGTCCGCTCCGCATCGGCGCCGAGCTCGGCGCCGCGCGCTGGAACGACCTCGATCCGATCTCGTGGCTCAGCCTCCGCGGCGAAATCGGGCGTCTGCTCGGCCTGGCGGCGTTCGGCGAGCTCACCAGCGGATCCCGCGGTGCGCCCCTGTTCGCCGACGCCGCCGGCGACGGCGTGGTATTCACGGATCGGACCGGCTGGCGCGGCGGCCTCTCGCTCGATCTCGGCCGCGCCTCCGGCAGCATCGCGTACGTACGCCTGGAGCAGGAGGCCGCCATCCCCTTCGGGCTGCCGTTCGACACCATGGGTCTGCCGAGCCCGACGTCGCCCGCCACCGGCATCGAGGCGCACGGGCGGATCGTCATCTGGCCCGATTACCTCTCGCTCTCGAGCTGGATCACCGACTGGCGCGAGGCCGACGGCTGGACCTGGCTGCCCTCACGCTCCTGGCGCACCGCACTCGAGCTGCACGCACTGCCGCTGCCCAGCGGCAACCTCGAGATCCTCGGACGCGCCGAGGCTCACATGCGCGGATCGACCCTCGCCTTCGATCCCGCGCCGGCTGCGGGCAGCACCGGTCTGCTCACGCTCCCGTCGTTCACGACCGCCGACGCGTACCTCCAGATCCGCATCATCGACGTCCGCATGTTCATCCGCTGGGAGGACATTCTCGGACCCGACATCGAGGAGCTGCCCGGTCGCGTGTACCGTGGACCGCGCCTGTTCTACGGGGTCAAATGGCAACTCTTCAACTGATGGCGTCGGGGCCACCGCGCGTTGACCGCGGTTGCGCGTTCGTCTACCTTTATCCGGCTGCGGAGCGCCCATGATCCGGAGCATGACGGGGTTCGGTGAGGCCGAACGGGACACGGCCGCGGGACGTCTGCGCGCCGAGGCCCGCACGGTCAATCACCGATACTTCAGCCTGAATCTGCGACTCGGGCGCGGCGTCGATCGCTTCGAGCCGCAGATCCGCGACTGGCTGCGCGCACTGCTGCCGCGCGGCCATGTCAATTTTTCGCTCCGCCTCGACTCGCCGGACGCCGACGAGGTCGCGGACGGCGTCGCGCTGCGGGTGAACGAGCTCCGCGCACGGCAGTATCTGCGCCTCCTGCGATCGTTGAAGGAGGAGCTCGGCGTGCCGGGCGAGATCGACCTCGCGCTGCTCAGCCGCTTCACCGAGCTGGTCGTCGACGAGTCGGAAGCGGACGTGCCGGTACCGTCGTCGGCGGACGTGCAGGCGGTGACGGAGGCGGCGGCCCGCGCCGTCATTGCGATGCGCGAGGACGAGGGGCTGCGGCTCCGTGCGGACCTGGAGGAGCGCCTCGGCTCGATCGAGTCCACCATGGCGCGCATTGCCGAGCTCGCACCGGCGCGTCTGGTTGCGGAGCGCGATCGGATGCGGCGCGTGATCGCCGAGCTGCTCGAGGGTGTGCCGCTCGACGAGGACCGGATCGCGCGCGAGATCGCCTACATCGCGGAGCGCTGGGACATCAGCGAAGAGCTGGTCCGACTCCGCTCACACATCGAGCTGTTCCGGGAAACGCTCGCCGATGAGAGCGTCGAGCCCGTCGGGAAGCGGCTCAGCTTCCTGACGCAGGAGATGAATCGCGAGACGAACACGATCGGCTCCAAGGCGAACGACGCCGCCGTCGAGCATCAGGTGATCGCGATCAAGGACGAGATCGAACGTCTGCGCGAGCAGATCGAGAACGTCGAGTGATGTTGCGGTACCGGCCGTTCCCGCTGGTCATCGCGGCACCGAGCGGTGCGGGCAAGACGTCGCTCGCGCGCGCACTGGTCGAGACGCGGCCGGACATGGTGTTCTCGCTCTCGGCCACGACACGCGCGCCGCGACCGGGCGAGCGGGACGGTGTCGATTATCGCTTCGTCTCGGACGCCGAGTTCGAGCGGCTCACGCGCGGCGACGAACTGCTGGAATGGGCGCTCGTGCACGGCCGGCGCTACGGCACGCTGCGCACCGGAGTCGAGAGCGCGCTGGCACAGGGCAGCACGGTCGTGCTCGACATCGACGTGCAGGGGGCACGTCTCGTGCGGCGGACGTTGCCCGACGCGGTGTTGATCTTCGTGCTCCCGCCGAGTGTCGCGGAGATGAAGCGGCGCCTGCAGGCGCGGGGTAGCGAGAGCGCCGCGGAGCTGGCCATGCGGATGCGCACGGCGCGGGCAGAGCTGGACGCGGTGGCGGAGTTCGATTATGTCATCGTGAACGACGATTTCGAGGAAGCGCTGCGCACGATCGAGTCGATCGTGGCCGCCGAACGCGAGAGTGTAGCGCGGCAGCCGCAGCTGGATGTGATGCTGGATCAGCTCCGATCCGACATTGACGAGATCCTGGAGGAGGGTAACTGATGCGTGTCTTCACGCCGAGCGAACTGGCGAACAACTCGGGCAGTAAGTACCTCGGCGTTCTGGTGGCGGCGCGGTATGCGCGCGAGCTGAATGCGCTGCCGTCGGACGCGGTCCCGAGCGAGGTCGAGCAGAAGCTGACCACCCGTGCCCTCGAGACGCTGACGTCGGGCAGCGTCGAGTTCTCTCTGGTCAAGCGCCGCCGCCGGGGGACCTGAGCCCGTGCCCGGTGCCGCCGGCTCGTCAGGTCGGGCGAGCCGGCCCGCGGCCGACGGCGCCACGGGTCGCAGGCCGTGGCTCGGCCGCCGCGTGGTGCTCGGCATCACCGGCGGCATCGCCGCGTACAAGTTCGTTCAGCTGGCGCGCGACCTCGCGCGCCTCGGCGCACTCGTCGATGTCGTGATGACACGGTCCGCGCGCGAGTTCGTCGGTCCCATCTCGTTCGAGGCCGTCACCGGCCGCCCGGTCCTCACCGACATTCTCGCCGAAGGTCACGCGCTCGATCACATCCGGCTCGCACGCGAAGCCGATGTCGTCTGCGTCGCCCCAGCGACCGCCGATTTCATCGCGCGCGCGGCCGCCGGCCGTGCAGACGACCTGCTGACGGCCATCCTCCTCGCGACGCGGGCGCCCGTGCTCATCTGTCCGGCCATGAACGATGACATGTGGGCGCACGCCCAGACGCAGGCGAACGTCACACGCCTGCGCGATCTTGGCTATGCGACCATCGGCCCGGCCACGGGCCCGCTCGCTTACGGCGAGGGGAGCGGGCCCGGCAGGGCGGAGGAGCCGGACACGGTGCTCGAGCACATCGGCCGCGCGCTCGGCCGCGATCCGCGCTGGAACGGACTGCACGTCGTCGTTACTGCCGGACCGACGCGCGAGGCGGTCGACGCCGTGCGCGTGCTGTCGAACCGGTCGTCGGGAAAGATGGGCTTTGCGATTGCCGCGGCGGCATGGCGGCGCGGCGCAGTCGTCCATCTGATTGCGGGACCGACCCAGGTGATGGCGCCGCCCGGCCCGGACCTGACGCGCGTCGAAACCGCAGCGGACATGGCCGCCGCCGTGGCCGATGCGCTGGCCGAGGCGGACGTCCTCTTCATGGCCGCGGCGGTTGCCGACTTCCGGCCCGCGAAGCCGTCGTCGGCGAAGCTGAAGAAGAACGAAGCGCCCCGCACGCTCGAGCTCGAGCATGCGCCCGACGTTCTCCGCACGACCCGCGAGCGCCGCCGCCCGGGCGCCGTGGCGGTCGGCTTCGCACTGGAGACGGGCGATGGCCGCGATCGGGCGCGCGCGAAGCTGCGCGAGAAAGGACTCGACCTGATCGTACTCAACTCCGCCGACGAGCCGGGCGCCGGGTTTGATGTCGACACCAACCGGGTTACACTCATCGATGCACAGAATGAGGAGCGCCTTCCGCTGATGTCGAAGGATGATGTCGCCGAAGCACTCCTCGATCACGTGGGTGGTATGCTGGAAACGCGTTCGTGAGCATCGACAGGAACCTGCTCCGGCAGTACCTGCGACAGCTCTCCGATCTCGGTGTCGACGAGCTGTGCTTCGACGGCCTGAGCGCACGGGACGCGCTCGACCTGCTCGCGCACCGCCGCGCACCGACACAGCCCGCTTCGCCGACAACCGCGCGTGCCGCCGCGCACGTCGCGTCCGCGCCGCCGGTCGCGGACCGTTCGCCCATGAACGGCACGGATGCGGCCGCGCGTCTGCGCGTGCTCGCCGATCGGGCCGCCGGTTGCACACTGTGCCGGCTGCATGCGGGACGGAGTACCGTCGTGTTCGGTGAGGGCAGCGCGTCGGCGGACCTCGTGGTGGTCGGCGAGGCGCCGGGCCAGGAAGAAGACCGCACGGGAAGGCCGTTCGTCGGCCGGGCGGGGAAGCTGCTCGACCTGTTGCTCATGACTGCGGGTTTTCCGCGCGCGATGGTTTATATTTGCAACGTGCTGAAATGCCGGCCCCCCGACAATCGCAACCCGCTGCCGGACGAAGTGTCGCCGTGTACGACGACGTTCCTGCACGGTCAGCTGGAGGCGATCGCGCCACGCGTGCTGCTGGCGGTCGGCAGGTTCGCAGCGCAGGCACTGCTCGGGTCGGAGGAAAGCATCGGCCGCCTGCGCGGCCGCGTGCACACGTACCGCGGCACGCCGCTCATCGTCACGTATCATCCCGCGTATCTGCTGCGCAGCCCGCAGAACACGCGTGCAGCCTGGCAGGACTTACAGCTGGTGCGCAGAGTGCTCGATGAACAAGCTTGAGTTCGACACGGCCGCGTTCGCGCGCGGCGCCTCCACGTTCGCGGCGTCGGATCGTCAGCCGCCGTACGCGCCGGAGGCGGAGATCAGCGTGCTCGGCGGCATGCTCATCGACGGAGACGCCGTGGCGAAGGCGCTCGAGATCGTCGATGACACGATGTTCTACCGCGAGGCGAACCGCCGCGTGTTCCGCGCGATGGCGCGCCTGTTCCAGCGCGGTCAGGTCATCGACCCCGTCACGCTGTCCGAGGACCTGAGCAAGACGGAAGAGCTCGAGAGCGTCGGCGGCATGTCCTACATTGCCGAGCTGCTCGATGCCGTGCCGACCGCCGCGAACATCGAGTACCACGCGCGCATCGTGCGCGAGCGTGCGCTGCTGCGCAGGCTCATCGAAGCTTCCTCCCACATCATCCGCGAGTCGTACGAGATCGGCGAGCGCACGGTCGAGGAGGTTCTCGACCAGGCGGAGCAGCGTATCTTCCAGGTCGCGCAGTCGCACGAGCGCGAGGGGTTCGTCTGGATCAAGAAGATCCTGTATCCGACGTTCGAGAAGATCGAGCAGCTCCAGGCGGCGAAGGGCGGCATCACGGGCGTCCCGACCGGCTTCTACGACCTGGACGAGATGACCGGTGGTCTCCAGCGCGGCGACCTCGTCATCGTCGCCGCCCGCCCGTCGATGGGAAAGACCGCGTTCGTCACCGGTGTCGGGCTCCACGCCGCCATCTCGCACCAGCTGCCCGTCGCGATGTTCTCGCTCGAGATGTCGAAGCAGCAGGTCGTGCAGCGCATGCTGTGCTCGGAGGCGCTCGTCGATCTCGGCCGCCTGCTGCGCGGCCGGCTCCAGGACGATGACTTCGGCCGCCTCGCCCAGGCAGCCGGCCACCTCAACACAGCGCCGCTCTGGATCGACGACTCCGGATCCGTGAGCGTGCTCGAGATGCGCGCGAAGGCGCGCCGTCTGAAGGCCGACCAGCCGGACCTCGGGCTGATCGTCATCGACTACATCCAGCTCATGAGCGGCGGCGGCGATGCCGAGAACCGGCAGCAGGAAGTGAGCGCGATCAGCCGCGGGCTGAAGGCGCTCGCGAAGGAGCTGGAGACTCCGATCATCGCGCTCTCCCAGCTGTCGCGCGCACCGGAGCAGCGCAGCGATCACCGCCCCCAGCTCTCCGACCTCAGAGAGTCCGGTTCGATCGAGCAGGATGCCGATCTGGTCATGTTCCTGTACCGTCCCGAGTACTACCATACGCCGCAGGACGCGCAGGAAAAGGGCATCCAGGGCAAGGCCGAGCTGATCATCAGCAAGCAGCGCAACGGCCCGACCGGCGTCGTCGAGCTGTATTTCCGCAAGGAATGCGCGCGGTTCGAGTCGTTCTCGCACGCGGAGAGGCGCTGAGGGGGACAGAGAGGCGCGGCGCTGACGTCACAGAGGCACGGCGGCACAGAGGGCGCTGTGCCTCCTGGCGCGAGACCAGGCTCAGTACCCGTTCATCATTCGTTTGATGCCTTCCTTCATCAGTGGTGCGCCGAAGTTGAGGATCATGCCGACCCGACAGTTCAGCAGGCGGAGGTACGTGAGGAGCTGCTGTTCGTGCAGCGTGATGATCTTCGAGGCGGACTTCACTTCCACGATTACTGCGTGATTCACGATGAGGTCGCAGCGTGCGGCATCCTCGAAATGGAGATCCTCGAACGTGAACGAAATGGTTTTCTGCCGTTCGACGTGGAATCCGCGTCGGATCAGGTCGCGCGCGAGGATCGTCTCGTATATTGCCTCGAGCAGGCCCGGCCCGATCTGCGAATGAATGCGCACGGCCGAGTCGACGATTGCACCGGTTATCGCATTGAGGTCTTTCATCGCGCTCCGTTCTCTGTGCCTCTGTGCCTCCGTGACGTAAGAATGCCGTGCCTCCGCATGCCCTCCCATAGCCCGCTGCGCCGACATGCCTAAGGTCCGGACTCTCTTCTTCTGCACCGAATGCGGCAACGAGTCGCCGCGCTGGCAGGGGCAGTGTCCCGCGTGCGGAGCGTGGAATACGCTCGTCGAGGAACCGAAGCTGGCGGCGCGGCGTGAGCGTGGCGGGAGTGTGGTGCGCGTCGACGATGCAGCTCCCGTGCAGCTCGCGGATGTCGCGGGCTCCGTGACCGCGCGGTGGACGACGGGCATGCGCGAGCTCGACTTCGTGCTGGGCGGCGGGATCGTCCCGGGGTCGATCGTGCTGGTCGGGGGTGAGCCGGGGATCGGCAAGAGCACGCTGCTGCTGCAGGCGGCTGCGCGGCTGCAGTCGGGGGATCGGTCGACGCTGTACGTGTCGGGCGAGGAGTCTGCGGCGCAGGTGCGGATGCGGGCGGACCGTCTGACGGAATCGGCCGGTTCCGTGACGTTCCTGGGCGAGACGCGGCTGGGTGCGATCCTGGAGGCGGCGGCGCGACTCCGACCCGACGTATTGTTCGTCGACTCGATTCAGACCGTGTACAGCGATGAGCTGGAGGGCGCGGCCGGCAACGTGACGCAGGTGCGCGAAGGTGCGGCGCGGCTCCAGCGGCTCGCAAAGGAGACCGGTGCGGCGGTCTTTCTGATCGGACATGTGACGAAGGGCGGCGCGGTGGCCGGCCCGAAGACGCTCGAGCACATCGTCGATACGGTGCTGTACTTCGAGGAGACGGGCGCGCTGGATCACCGGGTGCTGCGCAGCACGAAGAATCGTTTCGGCGCAGCGGAGGAGATCGGCGTCTTCCGCATGACGGCGACCGGTCTGGAGCCGGTGGTCAATCCATCGGAGCTGTTCCTTCAGGATCGGACGAGCGGCGTGAGCGGGACCGCAGTGGCTGCGGTGATCGAGGGCACGCGGCCGCTGCTGGTGGAGCTCCAGGCGCTGTGCTCGCGCGCGAGCTACGGTGCGCCGCAGCGTGTCACTACCGGGTTCGACCGGCAGCGGCTCGCGCTGCTGCTCGCGGTGCTCGAGAAACGTGCCGGCATCGACTTCGGCGCGCTCGACGTGTTCGTGAACGTGGTCGGCGGCGTGCGCATCATGGAGACGGCATCGGATGCGGCGCTGGTGGCAGCGCTGGCCTCGAGCGTGTACGACCGTGAGCTGGATGCCGGCTCGGTGTTCCTTGGCGAAGTGGGACTCGGGGGCGAGCTGCGGCCGATCGGTCAGCTGGAGCGGCGCGTTGCCGAGGCGTCGCGCATGGGCTTCCGCCGTGCATTCGTGCCCGCGCGCGCAGCGTCCACCGTGCCGCTGTCCCCGATCGAGCTGGTGGGCGTGAGCACGGTCGGCGATCTGATCGCGCGCCTCTTCGGTCCGTGAGCAGGATCGCCGTAGTGGTTCCCGCCGGTGGCGCGGGCCGGCGCATGGGCGGCGTAGTGAAGCCGCTGCTCGAGCTGTGCGGTACGCCGCTGCTTCAGCACACACTGGCGCCGTTTCTCGCCCGATCGGACGTGCAGTGGGTCGTCGTCGCGATGCCGGCGGAGCTTGCGGCCGCACCGCCGCACTGGCTGCTGGGTGATCCGCGCATCGACGTCGTCGCGGGCGGCGCGGAGCGCGTCGACTCCGTGCGCCACGCGCTCGCTGCCGTTCCGCCCGCCGCCGACATCGTGCTCGTGCACGATGCGGCGCGCCCGCTCGTGAGCGCGGCGGTGATCGAGCGTTGCATTGCCGCCGCGGCCCAGGGTCGCTCCGCCATTGCGGCCGTCCCCGTCACCGACACGATCAAGGAAGTCGACGACGGCGGCCGCATCGTGAGCACGCCCGACCGACGACGTCTGTGGGCGGCGCAGACGCCGCAGGCCTTTCCCGCGGAGGTGCTGCGGGATGCGCACGCGCGTGCCGTCGCCGAGCGCGTCTCGGCAACCGATGACGCCGCCCTCGTCGCCCGCTTCGGCGGCACGGTGGTGGTCGTCGAGGGTGCGCCGGAGAACCTGAAGATCACGACGCCCGCCGACCTCGCCGTGGCGGAGGCGCTGCTCGCGGCGCGCCCGTGAAGCGGCTCCCGACCCGGAGCCGGGCCGAGATCGACGCCGCGTTGCCGGGCGTGCTCCGCCAGCTGCGCAGCGACGGTCTCATCGCCTATCCGACGGAGACGGTGTACGGTTTCGGCGGCGCGACCAGCGAGCGGGCCGTACAGCGGCTGCGCGCGCTGAAGCGGCGCGAGGCGCTCAAGCCGTTTCTGCTGCTCGTGCCGTCGCCCGACCAGGCACCGGGCGTGCAGTGGTCGGCCGCTGCGCGCGCGGTGGCGCAGCGGTTCTGGCCGGGTCCGCTCACGCTCGCGCTGCCCGCGGTGCCGAACGGCTTCCCGCAGGGTATCATCTCGTCGGAGGGTACCGTTGCACTGCGCGCATCGCCGCACCCGTTCGTGCGTGCGCTGATGGCGGCCTGGCAGGCACCGATCACGTCGACGAGCGCGAACGCGCCGGGCAGTCCGCCGGCTCGGGACGCGGACGGCGTGCTGGCCGCGCTCGAGGAGATCGGGGTGCGGGACGTGCTGGTACTCGATGCCGGACGGTTGCCGGAATCGGCGCCATCGACCATCGTCGCGGTCGCCGATCACAGGGTCCGGGTACTGCGGGCCGGCGCGATCGGCATCGACGAACTGCGGAACGAGCTGTCAGGGATCGGAATTCATGTCGAGTAGTGCGCCGCAGCCCCGGGCGGAGGGGACGACGTACAATCTTCTTTTCGTGTGCAGCGGCAACACGTGTCGCAGCCCGATGGCCGAAGCGATCGCGCGCGCGATGCTGCGCGAGCGCGGCTGGACGCATGTCGAGGTCCAGTCGGCCGGGACCGGCGCGGTGCCGGGCGCGGCGGCCTCGCCCGAGGCCATCCTGGTCGCGCGCGAGCACGACCTGGATCTCGAGCAGCACACCTCGCAGCCACTCACACCGCAGCTGATCGCGTGGGCCGACCTCGTGCTCACCATGAGCACCTCGCACATGTATGCCGTCTCCGACCTCGGCGGCGCCGAGAAGGTCGCGCTCGTCACGGACTTCATCGACGGTGCGGGCAGCGGCGAGCCGGTCGCGGATCCGTTCGGCAGCGACCCGTCGGGTTACCGGGAGGCGTTCGTGCAGATCCGCGCCGCCGTGACGAGCCTCCTCGACCGGCTGGAGCCGATCCTCTCGCCCTGATGGCCGAACCACCGACTGCGGCGACGCGGCTCTTCCTGCTGCTCGGCGATCCGGTCGAGCATTCGTTGTCCCCCGTCTTCCAGAACGCCGCGATCCGCGACCGCCGGATCGACGCCGTCTACGCGGCACTCCGCTGCGACCGTCAGAGCGTCGGCCCGCTGATGCGGGCGCTGTGCCGCGCGAACGGCGGCGGCAACGTCACGACCCCACACAAGGCGGCTGCCGCGGAGTGCATCGAGCGACCCACGGAAGCGGTGAGGCGGACGGGGGTGTGCAACACGTTCTGGGGCGCAGCCGGCACGATCTGCGGCGACAACACCGATGTCGCGGGTTTCACCCACGCGGCCTCGCTCCTGCTGCCGACGCTCGCGGGCACGTCCTGCCTGATCATCGGCGCGGGCGGCGCCGCGGCGGCCGCGGCATGCGCGTTGATCGATGCGGGCGCCGCGAGCGTGGTGCTGATCAATCGGTCCCCCGATCGCGCCCGGTTGCTCGCCGAGCGGCTCGATACACGCGACACCACCGTCCGCGTCTGCCTCTCGGCGAAGGAGCTCGCCGGCGCGACGCTCGATCTCGTCGTCAATGCCAGCGCGGGCGGCCTGCGCGATGACGACGCGCCACCGTTCGACCTCGCGACACCCGCTCGCGTGCGCGCCGCCCTCGATCTCAGCTACCGCCGCGACCGCAGCACGCCGTTCGTCCGGCAGGCGCGGCGCCTCGGCATCAGGGCCGCCGATGGCACCGAGATGCTCCTCGCGCAGGGCGCCGCCGCGTTCGCGCTCTGGTTCGGCGGCGAACCGCCCCTCTCCCTCATGCGCGACGCGCTCGCCGCATCGTAGCTCGTTCCATCCCGCCATGGCGCCGCCCCGCGTGCGCGGCCATCTCACCCCATGGCCATCCTCCACGCCCTGCTCGACCTGGTCCTCGCGCCCATCTGTCTCGGCTGCGATGCGCTCATCGCGCCCGGCGATGCGGCGCGCCTCGTCTGCCGCCGCTGTCGCTCCCGCCTGCGACCGCCACCCGCCCCACAGTGCCCGCGCTGCGGCGCACCGAAGCGCATGACCGGCATCGTCACGGATACGTTCACATGCCCGGAGTGCAGGGAATGGCCGGACGTTCTGCGATTCGCGCGCTGCGCCTGCCTGCTGGAGCCGCCCGCAGACCGACTCGTGCATCAGCTGAAGTACCGCGGCTGGCGGGCTCTCGGCGGACCGCTCGGCGAGCGCATGGCGGCCGTGACGTGGCCGCTCGGCGTGCACGAGCCGGCCATCATCACCGCGGTCCCGACGACACCGCGACGGCGCCGCGAGCGCGGCTACAACCAGGCCGAAGTGCTCGCCGCGTCGTTCGCGCACGCCACAGCACGCACGCTGCGGCCTTTGCTCCACCGCACCGCCGCCGCACGCACGCAGACCACCTTGCAGCCCGCTGCACGCCGGGCTAACGTGGCCGGGGCCTTCGCCCCGGTCGCCGATGCCACCGGACTGCACGTCATCCTCGTCGACGATGTGCTCACGACCGGTGCGACGGCCCTCGAATGCGCCGGCGCACTCGCTGCCGCCGGCGCGTGCTGTGTGCGACTGATCACTTTCGCCCGGGCCTTTCAGATCCGTGGCTGACTCGACTGGATGGGAGGAAGGGAAATGGCTGGGAAAAAGGGACGCACCCGCGTCGCCATCAACGGCTTCGGCCGCATCGGGCGCAACATCCTGCGGGCGGCCCGCAAGCACAACGCCGATTTCGACTTCATCGCCGTCAACGACCTGACGGACAACGAGACGCTCGCCCACCTGCTCCGCTACGACTCCGTGCACGGGCGCTACCCCGGCAGCGTCCGTGCGACCGCGGACGGTCTCGATGTCGACGGCGATCAGATCCGCGTCCTCAGCGAGAAGGACCCCGCCCGCCTGCCGTGGAAGGACCTCGGCGTCGACATCGTCTTCGAGTCGACCGGCCGCTTCACCTCCCGCGACGAGGCCGCCAAGCACATCGACGGCGGCGCCCGAAAGGTCGTGATCACGGCACCGGCGAAGAAGGAGGACATCACGATCGTGATGGGCGTCAACCACGACAGGTACGACCCGGCCGCGCATCACGTCATCAGCAACGCCAGCTGCACCACGAACTGCCTCGTGCCCGTCGTCAAGGTGCTGCTCGACACGTTCGGCTTCCGCCGCGGCCTCATGACCACCGTCCACTCCTACACGAACGATCAGCAGATCCTCGATCTGCCGCACAAGGACCTGCGCCGCGCCCGCGCCGCCGCGCTCTCCATCATCCCCACGACCACCGGTGCCGCCAAGGCGACTGCTTTGGTCCTGCCACAGTTGAAGGGTCGCATCGACGGTATGTCCATGCGCGTGCCCACGCCCGACGTCTCCATCGTCGATCTCACCGCCGAGCTCGAGCAGACCGTCACCGTCGAGCAGGTGAACGACGCGTTCCGAAAAGCAGCCGACGGCGGGCTGAAGGGCATCCTGGAGGTCTCCGAGGAACCGCTCGTCAGCGTCGACTACATCGGCCATCCCGCAAGCTCAATCGTCGACCTGCTTTCGACGTTCGTCATCGAGGAGCGGCTGGTGAAGGTGATGGCGTGGTACGACAACGAGTGGGGCTACTCCGCGCGGTGCGTCGACCTCGCGGCACATATTGCGAAAACACTGTAAGTGGAGACAGATAAACTATTATTCTATAGTATTTTACGCATAATCTCCGGAGACGTTGTCGGGCCGCCGGACGGACGGCGGCGGGAATGGACGGCGAGCGGCACGGTGCGGGATCTCATTGACCCGGTGCACGCAGGGGATTAGCGTTCGAAGAGCGGGCGTCGCGTCCGATGAGGCCCATGCGCGTCGTGTGGCATGCATCTGGCCAGATCGGAAACCGGAGCGTAAACGCCGGCGCTGGAGGACTAATGATGGCCACTCAGGGTGAGCAGCTCTACGGGACGTATCGGTGTCCTGTGTGCGGTCACCGGGACGCGGCGGAGCTGGCGGCGGAGGAGGGTTCGCGCGTGGTGGCGTGCACCTACTGCAACACGCCGCTCGAGGTTTCCGCACGAGGAGCCGATTCCGTTCGCTTTTCCGTGCAGGTGGCCGAAGAGCCGATCAACGGCTGATCCGCAGAGAGGACCGGCAGGCAGGGCGGCCGCGGTGAGAACCGCGGCCGCTTTTTCATTTCGAGGACGAGATGCGGGATCGCACGGGAGTTCGGGCGGCGATGCAGCGGCTGCTCGAGCTGGTGGATGCGCCGGTCCGCAGTGTGTGGAGCGGACGGGAGGGTCAGCGTATCCATCACCTGGAGGCGGGCGGTGGCGCGGTGGTGATCCTGCTGCACGGCGGGACCGGTGGCGGAGCGAACTGGTTCCGGCTGATCGGTCCGCTCGCGCGTTCGTTCCGGGTACTGGCGCCGGATCTTCCGGGATTCGGCCTGTCGGATCCGCTCAGTCCGTCGGCGCCGCTCGGCCGGGTGGCTGCGGATCTGCTGGTGGAATGGCTGGAGGTGCAGGAGGTATCCCAGGCGCTGGTCGTCGGCACGTCGTTCGGTGGCCTGGCGGCGCTGCGACTCACGCAGCGTGCGCCGGGCGTGAGCGGGCTCCTGCTCCTGGATTCCGCGGGACTCGGGCGGGCCATTCATGCGTCCGTGCGATTCATCACCGCCCTGCCGCTGCCGTCCGCGGTGATGCGTCCGAGCCGGCGTGTCACGGCGCTCACGGTTAGGTGGCTGCTGACGACCGACCTGTCGGAGCTGCCTTCCGACCACCGGGAACGACTCATCGACTATCTGTATGCGAGCGCACGTGCGACCGGCGCTGCCTACGTGCTGCGTACGCTCCGGCTGTTCGCGGGAGTGCGCGGGCAGCGCGAAGTGGTGACCGGTGAGGAGCTGGCGTCACTCGGCCGGCCGGTGTCCATCGTCTGGGGTGAGCGGGACCGGCTGATACCCGTGTCGCAGGCGCGCGCGGCGGCGGCGCGGATCCCGCGAGCCGTGCTGCACGTCGTGCCGCGCGTCGGCCATTCGCCGAACTGGGAGCGGCCTGCGGCGGTGCTCGAGGCCGTTCTGCAGCTGGCACGACGAGCGGCCTCCGGCTTGCCGGATCGCGCGGCAGACTGAACCTTCCTGCGTGCGATCACGGCTCCGACAGGATGAAGGATGAGCAAACGGAACATCACG
Organism: Longimicrobiales bacterium; assembly: GCA_036374995.1. Lineage (GTDB taxonomy): Bacteria > Gemmatimonadota > Gemmatimonadetes > Longimicrobiales > RSA9 > SH-MAG3. Next base: position 26,035 of record DASUSS010000077.1, read on the forward strand.
GATCTGCCGCCGGACGCGCTGCGCGGCAAGCGCGTGCTGGTTCGCGTGGATTACAACGTGCCGATCGAGGACGGTCGCGTCACGGATGATACGCGGATTCGCGCCACACTCCCGACGTTGAAGCGGCTCACGGATTCGGGCGCTCGCGTGCTGCTCGTGTCGCATCTGGGCCGGCCGAAGGGGCAGTGGCGCGAAGACATGTCACTCGCGCCTGCCGCGGACCGGCTGCGCGAGCTGGTCGACGCACCGGTCCACTTCGTGGCCGATGTCGTGGGCGGTGAAGCGAAGTCTGCGGCGGATGCGCTGCCGCAGGGCTCGATTCTCGTGCTCGAGAACGTACGCTTCCTCGCCGGCGAGGAGACGAACGACCCGAAGCTGAGCGAGGCGCTGGCGGGAGTGGCGGACATCTACGTCAACGATGCGTTCGGCTCGGCGCATCGCGCGCACGCATCGACCTGTGGTGTGGCGGAGGTCATGAAGCAGGCGGGTCGGCCGGCCGTGGCCGGCGTTCTGATGGAGCGCGAGCTGCGGTTCCTCGGGCGCGCGCTGGAATCGCCGGAGCCGCCATTCGTCGCGATCCTCGGCGGCGCGAAGATCTCGGGCAAGATCGATGTCATCGAGAACCTGCTGCCGCGCGTCGACCGGCTGCTGATCGGCGGCGCGATGGCGAACACGTTCTTCCGCGCGCTCGGCCTCGAGACGGGGACATCACTCGTCGAGGAGGATCGCATCGACATGGCGCGCACACTGCTCGCCCGCGCCGGCGAGAAGATCGTGCTGCCCGTCGACTGTGTAGTGGCGAGCGAGGCGAAGGCGGGCGCGCGGACCTGGGTGCTCGCGCGCGACGAGGTGCCGCCCGAGGGCTCGATCCTGGACATCGGGCCGAAGAGCGTGGCCACGTTCCGCGACATCATCGAGCGGGCACGGACCATCCTGTGGAACGGGCCGATGGGTCTGTTCGAGATCGACGACTTCGCTGAGGGCACGATCGGCATCGCGCGCGCCGTCGCCGATGCGACGGACGGGGGCGCGACCACGATCGTCGGCGGCGGCGACACCGCCGCGGCGGTCGAGAGTGCAGGCGTCGCCGGGCGGGTGACGCACGTCTCCACGGGCGGCGGCGCGTCCCTCGAGTTTCTCGAGGGTCGCTCGCTGCCGGGCGTGGCCGTTCTCGATGACGGAGGCACCGGGTGACTCATCGCGTACGCCGGCCCGTGCTCGCCGGCAACTGGAAGATGAACAAGGGACCCTCGGAGGCGGAGGCGTTCTTCCGCGAGTTCATCCGCCTTTACGAGCCGCGCGCGGACCGGACCGTCGTGTTCTTCCCGCCGGCGATCTCCCTGCCGGCGGCAGGGGCTGCTCTCGTCGGGAGGCCCGACATCGGCCTCGGCGTCCAGAACATCCACTGGGAGGAGAGCGGCGCGTTCACGGGCGAGGTGTCGGCCGGCATGGCCGCGGCCGCCGGCGCACACTACGTCCTCGCCGGTCACTCGGAACGGCGTCACGTCTTCGGCGAGACGGACGAGCAGGTCGGCCGGAAGACGGCGGCCGCGCTCGCCGCAGGGCTGCTTCCCATCGCCTGCGTCGGCGAGACGCTCGACGAGCGGCGCGGCGGCCGCCTCCGCGACGTGCTGCTGCGCCAGCTCGATGCCGTGCTCGACGCCGTGCCCGCCGCAGCGCTGGACACACTGCTCATCGCGTACGAGCCCGTGTGGGCCATCGGCACGGGCGTGAATGCCACCCCGGCGGACGCATCCGAAGCGCACGCGATCCTGCGCGCCCGCCTCACGGAACGCTCCGGCGCCCGCGCCGCGGCCGAGCTCCCCGTTCTCTACGGCGGTTCGGTGAAGCCGGACAATGCCGCGGAGCTCCTTGCCGCCGACGGCGTCGATGGGCTCCTGGTCGGCGGGGCGAGCCTCGATCCCGGCGCGTTCGCCCGCATCGCCGCTACCTGACCCGGCGCTCGGGACTTGCCACGGCGCACCGTTTCTGTGACCTTTACCGGCTGACCTGTCACGCAATCCAACGGAGCCTGTCGTGTACGGATTCCTGCTCACGCTGCTGCTGATCGTCGGGGTATTCCTCACCGTCATCGTCCTCCTCCAGGCGGGGAAGGGCGGTGGTCTCGCCGCCATGGGCGGCGGGGGCAGCAGCTCGGATACACTGATCGGCGGCCGCCAGGCGGCGACCCTCCTGACGAAGGCGACGTGGGTGAGCGGCGGCCTCTTCCTCGCCATCGCGCTCGCCCTCTCGGTGATGTCATCGCGGATGGCGCAGCCCGACTCCGTGCTTCAGGGCCAGTTCCAGCCGGCCGCGCCGGTCACCCCGTCGCCGCTGCCGGGCATCGAGTCGGAGGCGCCGGCGACCGCGCCGGCCCCCGAGGGCGGCACGGACCAGCCTGACCAGTAGTTCCCGGTTCTCCGATGACGACGAGCCCGGTGCGAAAAGCGCCGGGCTCTCTGTTTTTGCGGGGCTGTGTTGCGGTTGGCTCAGGGCAGAATGATCGAGCGATCGTGGCCGTAGCCGAGAGAAACGTCGTAGGTCGACTCGTACGGGCCGAGCCCGGACTCGCCGAGCTGCTGCCGGTTGCCGGTTTCGCCCGTCGGCCGCGGTGGCTGCCTGTATACGGAGGTGTTCTCGCGGGTCGTCGACCGGTCGCTCCAGCGCTTCGTGCTGCGCTTCGCCTTCCGCTTCATCCTGCCTCCTTCAGATGAAAAGCCCGGCCTCCAGCAGGAGGTCGGGCTTCATCGCTGGCCTGCGCGCCGCGCGCCGGCCGACTTCGAATGCTAGCGCAAGTCGGGCAGCGACACAAGCGTTCGCGCTTGACCACACCCCCGCACGCGACCATTTTCACGCGTTTCGCGCCCAGGAACGCTCGAACGAGGGACATCGTGGAATCATCCGGTACTGCGGCCGCCGCAGCGCCGTCGGACCTGAGCCGGCAGGAGCTGTCGGATCTGTACCATTCCCTGCGCCTGACGCGCGAAGTGGAGCAGGTTCTCACGAATCTGTACCGCCAGAACAAGGTCATCGGCGGGCTGTACCGCTCCCTGGGTCAGGAGGGCGTCGCGGTGGGCAGTGCGTACGCGCTCCGGCGCCGCAGCGATGGCACCGGCGATGTCATCGCGCCGGCGATCCGCAATCTCGGCTCGCTGCTGGTGCTGGGAGCACGCCCCGTCGACGTGCTGCGGCAGTACATGGCGAAGGGCGATTCACCGACCCGGGGCCGCGAGCAGAACGTCCACTTCACGGATTACGACCGCGGCTTCATCGGGCTGATCTCGCATCTCGGCATCATGATCGAGATCATGGCCGGCGTTGCACTCACGTTCCGGCTCCGGGGTGAGGATCGGGTCGCGCTGACGTGGACCGGCGACGGCGCGGCATCGACCGGCGCATTTCACGAGGGATTCAACGTCGCGGCCGTGCAGCGCGCGCCTCTCGTCGTCATCATCGAGAACAATCGCTACGCGTACTCGACGCCCGTTTCGAAGCAGACGGCCGCGTCGTCGTTCGTTGCACGCGCGGCCGGCTACGGCGTGTACGGTGACAGCTGCGATGGCAATGATGTGTTCGCGGTACTCGACATGACGCGGCGTGCGGTCGAGCACGCGCGGGCGGGTCGGGGTGCGGCGCTGCTGGAGGTGCACACGTACCGCCGGCTGGGGCATGCGGAGCACGATGCGCAGCAGTACGTCCCGGCGGGCGAGATCGAGGAGTGGGAGGCGCGCGACCCGATCGACCGGTTCGTGCGTCGCGTGCTGGACGACGGTCTCCTGACGCGGGCCGATCTGGATGCGCTGGACCGTCGCGTCGCGGCCGAAGTCGACGAGGCGCGCGAGGCGGCGGAAGCGTCGCCGCTGCCGCAGGCCGAGGAGGCGCTGGCCGAAGTGTACGGCGGCAGCGTGGCGCGCAGGCCGTGGACGCGCCTCGATACGCCCGATCCCCATCATGCGTGACCCTGACGTCGAGTGTGAGCTTGAGTGTGAGTGTGAGTGAGGCGCAGACGCGGATGAAGCCGGAGCACGTGCGCAGTACGGAGCTCGGCAGGCCGGTCACGATGCTCGAGGCGATCCGCGAGGCGCTCTGGGAGGAAATGGAGCGCGATCCGGCGGTGTTCCTGATCGGCGAGGACATTGGCGTGTACGGCGGCGCGTTCAAGGTAACGGACGGATTCATCGACCATTTCGGCACGGAGCGTGTGATCGACACGCCGATCAGCGAGGCCGGCTTCACCGGCGCCGCGGCCGGTGCGGCGCACATGGGGATGCGGCCCGTCGTCGAGATGCAGTTCATGGATTTCGTGTCGTGCGCCTACGAGCCGCTGACGAACTACATCGCGACGTCGCGCTGGCGCGGCAGCGGACCGGTGCCGATGGTGGTGCGCGGTCCGGTCGGCGGTGGTGTGCGAGGCGGGCCGTTCCACTCGCAGAACCCGGAGATGGCCTTCTTCCATACGCCGGGGCTCAAGATCGTGTATCCGTCTACGGCGCGGGACGCGAAGGGACTGCTGAAGTCGGCGATCCGCGATGATGATCCGGTGCTGTTCTTCGAGCACAAGAAGCTGTACCGCGCACCGTTCCTGCGTGAAGTGCTGGAGCCCGGTGCGGAGCCCATCCCGCTCGGCCGGGCCCGGGTCCATCGCGAGGGCGCCGACCTCACGATCGTGACGTACGGCATGATGGTGCACGAGAGCGGGAAGGCGGCAGATCAGCTGAGCGACGAGCTCGACCTGGCCGTCGAGATCCTGGACCTGCGGACGCTGCTCCCGCTCGATGAGGACGCGATCATCGCATCGGTGAAGAAGACGAATCGTGCGCTCATCGTGCACGAGGACACGCGCACGGGCGGTATCGCGGGCGAGATCGCATTGCGCATCAGCGAGAAGGCGTTCGAGTGGCTCGATGCGCCAATCCTGCGGGTGACGGCGATCGATACACCGGTGCCGTACTCGCCGCCGCTCGAGGACTATTACCTGCCGCAGGTCGCCGACATCGTGACCGCGGCGAAGTACCTGGCGAAATACTGACGGCTGTCGCCGCGCGCGCGCCCTGCGCCGCGGCCACGGCGTTCTCTCACTCCGTTGGAGTCAGGAATGGCGCGAATCGAAGTTCCGATGCCTCAGATGGGCGAGTCGATCGCCGAGGGCACCGTCTCGAAATGGCTGAAGCAGGTCGGCGACGAGATCGGGCGGGATGAGCCGCTGCTGGAGATCTCGACGGACAAGGTCGACGCCGAGATCCCGTCGCCCGCGGCGGGCACGCTCGCCGAGATCGTCGTGCAGGAGGGCCAGACGGTCGAGGTCGGGACGGTCGTGGCGATTCTCGAGACGGAGAAGGGCGCCGCCGCGGCAAAGCCGGCCACCGCTCCGGCCGCGCCGGCCGCAGCGGAGCCGGCTCCGGCGGCGAAGGCGGAAGCCGCAACGGCGACGAACGCGAGGCCGTCGGCTCCCGCCGCCGCGCCCGGTGATGGTCGCGATGAGACCGCGGAGGAGCGTCTGCGCCGGAGGTCGACGCCGCTCGTGCGTCGCATCGCCGCCGAGCACGATGTCGACATTGCGGACATCGAGGGAACGGGTCACGCCGGCCGCGTGACGAAGCAGGACATCATGGCGTTCATCGAGAAGGGCGGTAAGGCGGCGCAGCCCGCGGCGGCCGCGCAGGCGGCGAAGGTGCCGCAGCGAGCGGCGGCCGCAGCGGGCGGGCCGTCGGTCACGGCGGACTCGTTCTGGGACACGTTCTACGGTCAGGTCCGGCATCCGGAGTTCCCGGTCCGCGACAACGATGATGTCGAACCGATGGACCGCATCCGCCGGCTCACGGCGGATCACATGGTGCGCGCGAAGCGCATCGCACCGCACGTGCACTCGTTCATCGAGCTCGATTTCACCGCGATCGATCGCGTGCGCGCCGCATCGAAGAAGAAGTGGGAGCAGGCCGGTGTGAAGGTGAGCTACACCGCATTCGTCGCGTGGGCGGTCGCGCGCGTGCTGCCGGAGTTCCCGATGGTGAACTCGACCGTCTCCGGCGACAACGTCATCTACCGCGGCGACATCAACATCGGCATTGCCGTGGACCTCAATCCGGGACTGATCGTTCCCGTCGTGAAGAACGCGGATGAGCTGAACCTCGTCGGTGTCAGCAAGCGCATCACGGACCTCGCGGAGCGTGCGCGCGGGAAGAAGCTGAAGCCGGATGAGATCCAGGGCGCGACGTTCTCGATCACGAACCCGGGCGTGCTCGGAACCATGGTCGGGATGCCGGTCATCCCGGAGGGCACGTCGGCGATCCTCGGCACGGGTGCGATCGAGAAACGGCCCGTCGTCATCGAGGCGGATGGCTCGGATGTGATCGCGATCCGCAAGCGCTCGCTCTTCTCGCTCGGCTATGACCACCGCATTGTGGATGGTGCCGATGCCGCACGCTTCCTTGCGCGCCTCAAGACCGTCATCGAGTCGTTCCCTGAGGACGCCTGAGCCGACCGTACCCGCAACGCTCCACGCGCGCGAGCTGCGCGTGGAGCGGCTCGGGCTCGTGCCCTACGCCGACGCGCTCGAGCTCCAGAACGCGCTCGTCGCCCGGCGCCGCGCCGGCGCGATCCCCGATACACTGCTGCTGCTCGAGCACCCGCACGTCATCACGCTCGGCACGTCCGCACATCGCGACAACGTCCTGATCGACGACGACCAGGGCAGACTGCTCGGCATCGACGTCTTCGAGACGGGCCGCGGCGGTGATGTCACCTATCACGGTCCCGGCCAGCTCGTCGGCTATCCGATTCTCGACCTCAAGCCGGACCGCTGCGACCTGCACCGCTACGTGCGCGACCTCGAGGAGGTGCTGATCCGCGCACTCGCGTCGTTCGACCTCGCGGCCGGGCGGAAGGAAGGCCTCACCGGCGTGTGGGTCGGCGATGAGAAGATCGCCGCGATCGGTGTGCGCGTCTCGAGCGGCTGGATCACGTCGCACGGCTTCGCGCTGAACGTCAGTACCGATCTGTCCTTCTTCGGCAGCATCGTGCCGTGCGGCATCACGCAGTATGGCGTCACGTCGATGGAGCGCGCGCTCGGCGGTCCCGTCGAGCTCGACAGCGTCGGGCGCGCCGTGGCGGCGTCGCTGCGTACGGTGCTGGGGGCTCGGGGTGGGAAAGGCGAGTAGCGGGATTCCACCGCAGAGCACGGCCGGGGCGCCCGCCGAACCCTAGCCCGGTGGCCGCCGCCCCGCACGGAACTCCGCATCCGCCGGCGGCACCATCTCGAGGAAGTCCATGTAGCGCTGCCGCTTCTCCCGCTCGTGGCCCAGCCATTCGACGAAGCGCGAGGGCACCAGACCGCCGGAGGCCGACTGCTCCTTCGCCGCGCGGATCGCGAGGTGATTGACGTACTCGTTCTGCGGATGACCGGCGTGGCCGCGGACCCAGCGCCAGTCGATCTCGTGCTTCGCCGCGGCGCGGGCGAGGCCTCGCCACAGCTCGACGTTCTCGATCGCGCCGCTCTTCCGCGTCCAGCCGCGCGCGGCCCAGCCGTGGATCCACTCGCGCATGCCGGTCACGAGGTACTGCGAGTCGGAGGTGAAGATGATGCGGCAGGGACGCTTCAGCGCGGCGAGCAGGTCGCGTGCACCGCGCAGCGCCATCCGGTTGTTGGTGGTGCCGGGCTCGGAAGCCCAGTAGTCGCGGCGCACGCAGGCGTCGTCGCGCCACAGCTCGACCAGGCCGCCGGCGCCGCCGGGCGAGTCGCGGTCGGTGAACTGATTCCCGAGGCAGGACTCGTCCGCATGGATGTAGACCAGCTCCATGGCGGGCCAAGGTCGCCGCGGAGCAGCGGGCGCGCAAGCTCGCTTGCCGCTCGGGACGTCGCCCTCTAAATTCGCGCCCGTCTGTCAATTGCACAGCTCGCGAGGCCGCGTGTCGGAACCCGGATACCTGCTGCTCGAGGACGGTCGGAGCTTTGCCGGCGAGATGATCGGTGCGCCCGGCGAGACGCTGGGAGAGGCGGTGTTCAACACCTCGATGACCGGGTATCAGGAGGTGCTCACCGATCCGTCCTATGCCGGGCAGATCGTCGCCATGACCTACCCGCTCATCGGCAACTACGGCGTGACGCCGGAGGATGCGGAGTCGGTCGGCATCCAGGTGGCGGGCTTCATCGTGCGCGAGGCCTCGCGGACGTTCAGCAACTGGCGCGCGCAGGGGTCGCTCCAGTCCTACCTCAGTCGGGCCGGCATCGTCGCGCTGCAGGGAGTCGACACGCGCGCGCTGACGCGCCACCTGCGCAGTGCGGGCGCCATGCGCGCGGGGATGGCAGCGGCGAGCGTCGATCCGGACACGCTCATGGCGCGCATCCAGGCACACCCCCGCATGGAGGGGCTCGATCTCACCTGCGGTGTCTCGACCGAGAGCAGCTACGAGGTGGAGGCGATCGCCGAGCAGCGGTTCCGCGTGCTGGCCTACGACTTCGGCATCAAGCGGCACTCGCTCAAGCTCCTCGCGGAGCGCGGCTGCGCGATCACGACGCTGCCCGCGGCCACCACGGCGGCCGAGATCCTCGAGCACGACCTCGACGGCTTCTTCGTCTCGAACGGTCCGGGTGATCCCGAGGCCGTCGCTCACGCGCTCGAGGCGATCCGCGCACTGGCCGAGCGGAACGTGCCCGTCTTCGGCATCTGTCTCGGCCACCAGCTCATCGCCCGCGCCTTCGGCGGCACCACGTTCAAGCTGCTCTACGGCCACCGCGCGGGGAACCACCCCGTCCGCCGCATGAGCGACGGCGCGGTGGAGATCACGGCCCAGAATCACGGCTTTGCCGTTCGTCGCGGCGCCACGCCCGATTCGGTCGACGGCGCACCCGCGCTGCGGGTGACGCACGTGAACCTGAACGACCAGACGATGGAGGGCCTGGAGCACCGGGATCTCCCCGTGTTCAGCGTGCAGTACCACCCGGAGGCGGCGCCCGGTCCCCACGATTCGCGCTATCTCTTTGACCGGTTTGCCGATGCAATGGCGGCCGGACGTCGAAATCCTTGACTTTCGGGACGGTCGCATCTAAGCTAGGTGCCCGTACCTTAACGACATACAGGCTTTTCGCGGCGGTTATTGCGTGTCCCGGCGGTCGGTCGTCACAACCCTCGCCGTAACGGTCATCGCGTTCATGACGCTCGCGGGCGTCGTGCTCGCCGTCCTGTTCGCTGCGCGCGGCGGCACCGGCCTCTCGCTGGGCGGACGGATCGCAGTACTCGACATAGAGGGCGTGATTGATGACGATCAGCGGTTTCTCGAAGACCTGCGGCGGTTCCGCGAGGATGCCTCGGTCCGGGGCTACGTCGTCAACATCAACTCGCCCGGCGGTGTGGTCGCGCCGTCGCAGAGCATCTACGAGGAGTTGCGGCGGATCCGCGACGAGGATGATCTGCCCGTCGTCGCGTCGATCGGTGGCATCGGTGCCTCCGGTGGCTATTACATCGCGCTCGCTGCGGACTCGATCTTCGCGCTGCCCGGGTCCATTACGGGATCGATCGGCGTGATCATGGAGATTCCGGACGCGAGTGAGCTGATGGCGAAGGTGGGCGTTCGTGTCCAGACCGTGATGAGCGCGGAGCACAAGGATGTCGGCTCGCCGTTCCGGCCGCTGGCCGAGGGCGATCGGGCGATTCTCGATTCGCTCGTGCTCGATGTGTACGGCCAGTTCGTGGACGTCGTGATGACGGAGCGCGGGCTCGATCGGGCGGCCATGGACCAGGTCGCGGACGGCCGCATTCTCTCCGGACGACAGGCGCTCGGCGAGCGGCTGGTCGACAGGCTGGGAAACCGTCGCGATGCGCTTGCAGCGGCCGGCCGCATGGCGGGGCTGGGCGACGAGCCGCGGATCGTGCGGCCGCCCGAGGATCGTGTGACGATCTGGGACGTGATCTTCGGCCGCAGCTCGGCCCGGGCGCTGGCGCAGGTGGTCAGGCCGCTGGACCCGGATCCGGGGCCGCGCGTCAAGTTCGTAGTGCCGTGGTGATCCGAACGCCTGGAGCGCCGGACCAGGCATCATTCAGCGGAAGTCCGGGAGTACCCCGGTCCGCATTTACCCAAGGTTAGGGAGGAACCATGACCAAAGCCGACCTCGTCGAGCAGGTGGCTGAGGCGATCGGCCCGGGCATTACCAAGAAGGACTGCGCCCTGGTCGTGGACGGGCTGCTGAACGCGATCAAGAACGCGATGGCCGATCACGAGCACATCGAGATCCGGGGCTTCGGCACGTTCAAGGTGCGTAAGCGTCGTTCGCGCATGGCCCGCAACCCGCGCACGGGGGACCCGGTCGAGGTGCCCGCCCGTGCCGTCCCGATCTTCAAGCCATCGAAGGACCTGCGCGTTCAGGTTTCCGACGGGACCCACGTTCCCGCGCTCTGAGTTGATCCCACAGCCTCGGCGCGCCCCATCCGGGAGACCGGATGGGGTCCTGCCGATTTAACGCTTTGTCCGGACACGGCATCGATACATCCGTACTCCGGCCGGTCGCCGCACAGCCCCCCACGCCGCAGGCGCGTGAGGAGGCGACGGTACTGGAGCGGGCGCGGGCCGGTGAGGCCGAGGCGCGCGACGAGCTGGTTCGTCGCTACCTCCCCGACGTGTACCGCACGGCGGCGCGCGTGCTCGGCGATCGCGACCTCGCGGAGGATGCCGCGCAGGACGCGATGGTGAATGCGCTGGCCGGGCTCGCGCGATTCCGTGGAGACTCCACGTTCCGCACCTGGTTGCTGCGGATCGCGATCAATGCGGCGCGGACGGTGGGCCGTCGCAACGGGCGCCGCCGCGAAGTAGCGCTCTCGCTGGTCGAGAACCAGCCCGCGCGTCAGCCGGACCCGGCCCGTCAGGCGGAGCGGGCGAGCGATGCGGAGCTTCTGGATCGCGCGCTCTCCGAGCTGCCGACCAAGCAGCGGCTGGCGGTGGCACTGCGCGTACAGCAGGGCCTGAGCTATGGAGAGATCGCGGGCGCTCTGCAGTGCTCGGAAGGTGCGGCGCGCGTGAACTACCACCTCGGAGTGAAACGGCTGAGGGAGCTCTTGCGATGAATCGCTACGACTGCGAGACGATCCGGGATCTGCTGCCTTCGCTCATCCGCGGAGAGATGCTGCCACACGAGGCGGTCCGCATCGAGCGGCATCTGGCGGACTGCCCGGCGTGCACGGCCGAGGCGGAGGTCGTGCGCGTGCTCCAGGCGACGCTGGCACCCGTGCCCGCGGGGCTGGAGACGCGAGTCCTCCAGGCCGTCCGCCACCGGTCCACCCGCCGCCCCACTCCCGCCCGCCTCGCGCTCGCGGCGACCGTGGCGGCGGCAGTGCTCGGTGGTGCTCTCGTGCTCAACGCGCCCGACGGTGACGGGGCCGCGCAGACGGACGTGGAGGCCGTCGGCTGGGCAGCGGCAGACGATCCGCTGCTCCACGGCAGTTCCGCTCTCCAGGATCTCACGGTCGACGAGCTGGAGCATCTGCTCGAGGAGCTGGAGCGGTGAGACGGGCACTGATCGCACTGATGGCCGCCGCCTGCATCGTGCCCGCGGCGGCGCACGCCCAGCAGACCGGGTCGGAGCAGGAGCGGCGGGCGCGGGAGCAGGCCCGCAGGGACTCGCTCGAGACGGAGATCGTGCACCGTTTCGTGCGTCGGCTGTCGCGCGACCTCGAGCTGAGCGACCAGCAGCGATCGCAGATCGAAGATGTCCTGCGCGAGAGCGGCAGGAACCGGCGCGAGCTGTCACGGGCATCCGGCGCGCTGCGAGGACAGATCTACCGCGCAACCAGGAACAGCTCCACACCCGATGCCGACTTCACGCGGCTGCTGAGCGAGTACGAGACGCTGCGCGGCCGGGAGCATGACCTGTGGCGCCGCGAGCAGCAGCAGCTCTCTGCCGTCCTCTCGCCGCGGCAGCGCGCCCAGTTCTTCATGGCATGGGCCCGCTTCCAGGACGAGATGCGCGAGATTATCGCCCGCCGGATGCGGGATCAGGACGGCTCGCGGGACCGGCGGCAGCGACGCGACTCCACGGAACGCCCGACCGGCACGCCGCCGCCCGCTTGATGCGGTTCCGCACCGGGGCTAGCTTCGCCTCATGCGGATCCGCCTCCTCCTCTTTGCGCTCTACCGTGATATCACCGGTGTCGACGAACTCGACATCGAGGTCCGGGACGGCAGCAGCGCAGCCGCAGCGCTCGATGATCTGCGCGCCGGCGATGTCCGTTTCCGCGCCATCCCGGAGCGTCCCGTCGTTGCCGTGAACCGTGAATACGCCACGCTCGACGTGCCGCTCCGCGATGGCGACGAGCTGGCGCTGCTTCCACCGGTTGCGGGAGGCTGAGCGATGAAGGCCTGGATCACCCGCGATGCCATCGACCCGCAGGCGGTGCTCGCGCGCGTCGGCACGGCCGCCGATGGCGCCCTGATCCTCTTCCTCGGGACCGTCCGCGATCAGAACGAGGGCAGGGCCGTGCACGGCATGCACTACGATGCCTACGCCGACATGGCCGAAACGGTGCTGCGCGAGATCGCTGCCGAGGCGGCGCAGCGCGCGGGGAGCGACAGGATCGCCGTCGCCCATCGCATCGGCACACTCGCCATCGGCGAGGTGAGTGTCGCGATCGCGGTGAGCACGCCGCATCGCGCGGAGTCGTTCGACGCCGCGCGCTACATCATCGAGCAGATCAAGCAGCGACTTCCCGTCTGGAAGCAGGAGCACTACACGGCCGGCGACTCGCGCTGGCTGGCGGGCAGTGTGCCTCCGCGGAGCGGCTGAATGGAGAAGCGGCTGCTGGAGGAGGCGGCGGCGCGCCGGCGCGAGCTGGTGACGCTCGATAGTGGCGCCGGCATGCACGACGCATTCGGCCGGCGCATCGAGTACCTGCGCGTGTCCGTCACCGACAAGTGCAACCTGCGCTGCGTCTACTGCATGCCCGCCGAGGGTCTGCCCTGGCTCGGCCGCTCGGAGCTGCTGTCCTACGAGGAGATCGCCCGCGTCGTGAGCGATATGGCCGCGCTCGGACTGCGCCGCGTTCGCATCACCGGCGGAGAGCCGCTCGTGCGCAAGGACCTGCCGCGCCTCGTCGAGATGCTGCGTGCGATCGATGCTATCGATGACATCGCGCTGTCCACCAATGCCGTACTGCTGAAGCAGCAGGCGCGCGCGCTGCGCGACGCCGGCGTCGACCGGGTGAACGTGTCGCTGGATTCACTGCGACCCGAGCGCATCGATGCGATCGCACGGCGACCCGGCTCGCACACCGCGATCCTGGCCGGTCTCGACGCCGCCGAGGATGCCGGCTTCGCACCGATCAAGGTGAACACGGTGATCATGCGCGGCCGCAACGACGATGAGCTCGAGGCGTTCGCGCGCATCACGCTCGAGCGGCCGTGGCACGTCCGCTTCATCGAGGTCATGCCCGTCGCCGACAACACGGACATCAGTGCCGCCGAGTTCGTGTCGGCACTCGAGATGCTCGACCGCCTGCGCTGCATCGGCCAGCTGCGACCCGTCACGGGTCCGCGCGGCAACGGGCCGGCGACCTACTTCCAGTTCGACGGCGCTGCCGGCACGGTCGGCGTGATCACGCCCATGAGCCACAACTACTGCGACCGCTGCAACCGGATGCGGCTCACGGCGGACGGACGCCTGCGGCCGTGCCTGTTCGGCGACATCGAGACCGACCTGCGCACGCCGCTCCGCGCCGGCGAGCCGCTCGAGCCGCACATCCTTCACACGCTCCGCATCAAGCCCGAGCGTCATCACCTCGTACAGGGTAGCGCTGCCGGGTCCGGCGGTCTGCGCGCGCTCTCGCAGGTCGGCGGCTGACCGCTCCGAATCCCGCCAGAAACGTCGCTTTTTCCCAGCCGCACATCGCGTTGACAGTGCCGGAACGCCCGCCTACCTTGCGTCGGCTGTCGCTAACTATCCACGGGATCGAGTCATGGTGAACAGGATAACGGTCGTCGGGGCGGGCAATGTCGGCGCGACGGCCGCGCAGGGTCTCGCGCGCCGGGAGCTCGCGCGCGAAGTCGTCATGATCGACATCATGGACGGCATACCGCAGGGGAAGGGACTCGATCAGTGGGAGTCCGCACCGATCGAGGGGTGGGATGCACGCGTGCGCGGCACCAACGACTATGCCGACACCGCCGCTTCCGATCTCGTCGTCGTGACCGCGGGTATTGCACGCAAGCCGGGCATGAGCCGTGAGGACCTGCTGAACACGAACGCCGGCATCGTGCGCGAGGTGTCGGAGCACATCAGGCGTTCGTCGCCCGACGCGATCGTCATCATGGTGTCGAACCCGCTCGACGTGATGGCGCACGTCTGCATGAAGACGACTGGCTTCCCGCGCGAGCGCGTCATCGGCATGGCCGGTGTGCTCGATACCGCGCGCTACCGCTCGTTCATCGCACTCGAGCTCGACGTCAGCGTGGAGGACATTCAGGCGCTCGTGCTCGGCGGTCACGGCGACACCATGGTGCCGCTCGCGTCCTACACCACCGTGAGCGGCATACCGCTCGCGCAGCTGCTGCCGCAGGACCGCATCGATGCGCTCGTCGACCGCGCTCGCACGGGTGGCGCCGAGATCGTCGGACTGCTCAAGACCGGCAGCGCCTACTATGCGCCCGCCGCCGCCGTGGTCCAGATGGCCGAGGCGATCGTCCGCGACAGGAAGCGCATCCTGCCGTGCTCCGCCTGGCTGCAGGGCGAGTACGGGCTGAAGGACCTGTTCCTCGGCGTGCCGTGCAAGCTCGGCCGCAAGGGTCTGGAGGCCGTGATCGAGGTGGAGCTCACGTCCGAGGAGCGGGCGGCGCTGGGCAGGTCCGCGGAAGCCGTCCGCGAGACCATGGCGCTGCTCGGCTGACGACCGCGACGGACGGAGCCATCATGCGCCGGATCATCTCGCTCTCGGACTCGACCGTCGGCAAGAAGATCATCATGGCCACGACGGGGCTGATCCTGATCGGCTTCGTCGTCTTCCACATGCTCGGCAACCTGAAGGTCTACCAGGGCGCCGAGGCGTTCAACCACTACGCCGAGGGACTGCGCACGTTCGGCGATCCGTTCTTCGGCCGCGGCCAGCTGCTCTGGCTCCTGCGCATCGTGCTGCTCGCTGCCGTCATCATCCACATTGTCGCCGCGACTCAGCTGACGATCCGGAGCCGGCGGGCACGCCCGGTCGGCTACACGAAGTACGATGACGACCTGGCCTTCAGCTACGCGTCCCGCACGATGGTGTGGGGCGGGCTCATCATCCTCGCCTTCGTCATCTACCACCTGATGCACCTGACGTTCGGCAACGTCCATCCGAGCTTCGTCGAGGGTGACGCCTATCACAACTTCGTTGCCGGTTTCGAGAGCTGGCCGGTCTCGATCGCCTATGTGCTCGTCATGATTCCGCTCGGATTCCACCTGTATCACGGATTCTGGAGCATGCTGCACTCGTTCGGAGCGACGAATCCGAAGTTCAACCACCTGCGACGGCCGATCGCCGCTGTGCTCGCGCTCGGCGTGGTGCTTCCCAACATCTCCTTCCCGGTCGCCGTGCTGACCGGTCTCATCGGATACTGAGGCGCCGACATGGAGCTGAACGCGAGAATCCCGTCGGGGCCGATCGAGGAGAAATGGAGCCGGCATCGCTTCGAGCTGAAGCTGGTGAACCCGGCGAACAAGCGGAAGTACACCGTGCTCGTCGTCGGCTCCGGCCTGGCCGGTGGCGCGGCGGCCGCGACCATGGCGGAGCTCGGCTACAACGTTCATTGCTTCTGCTTCCAGGACTCGCCGCGCCGCGCGCACAGCATTGCCGCGCAGGGCGGCATCAACGCCGCGAAGAACTACCAGGCGGACGGTGACAGCGTCCGGCGCCTGTTCTATGACACCGTGAAGGGGGGCGATTTCCGCGCGCGCGAGGCGAACGTGCACCGTCTCGCCGAGATCAGCCTCAACATCATCGACCAGTGCGTGGCGCAGGGCGTTCCGTTCGCGCGCGAGTACGGCGGCAATCTCGCGAACCGTTCGTTCGGCGGCGCACAGGTCTCGCGTACGTTCTACGCGCGCGGCCAGACCGGCCAGCAGCTCCTGCTCGGCGCGTACCAGGCGCTCGAGAAGGAGGTGCGCAGCGGAAAGGTGAAGATGCACACGCGGCACGAGATGCTCGATCTCGTGCTCATCGAGGGTCGCGCCCGGGGTATCGTCACGCGCGATCTGGTAACCGGTGCCATCGAGTCGTGGGCCGGCGATGCGGTCGTGCTCGCCACGGGCGGCTACGCCAACGTCTTCTTCCTGTCCACGAACGCGAAGGGCAGCAACGTCACGGCAATCTGGCGCGCGTATCGGCGCGGCGCCGGCTTTGCCAACCCGTGCTTCACCCAGATCCACCCGACCTGTATCCCGCCGAGCGGCGACTACCAGTCGAAGCTCACGCTCATGAGCGAGTCGCTGCGCAACGACGGCCGTATCTGGGTGCCGAAGCAGAACGGTGACCGCAGACCGCCGAACGACATACCAGAGCACGAGCGCGACTACTATCTGGAGCGGCATTACCCGAGCTTCGGCAATCTCGCGCCGCGCGACATCGCGTCACGCCGGGCGAAGGAAGCCGTCGACGAGGGCCGCGGCGTCGGTCCGAGCGGCGTGGGCGTATACCTCGACTTCCGCGATGCGATTGCTCGCCTCGGCCGCAGCGTCATTGCCGAGCGCTACGGCAACCTGTTCGACATGTACGCGAACATCACCGGCGAGGACCCGTATCAGGTGCCGATGCGCATCTATCCCGCGCCGCACTACACCATGGGCGGGCTCTGGGTCGACTACAATCTGATGAGCACCATCCCCGGCCTGCACGTCGCCGGTGAAGCGAACTTCTCCGATCACGGCGCCAACCGGCTCGGCGCGAGCGCGCTCATGCAGGGGCTCGCCGACGGCTACTTCATCCTGCCGCTCACGATCGGCGACTACCTGGCACGCACGCCGCAGGACGGGCTGGATACATCCCATCCGGCGTTCCGCGATGTCGAGCAGCAGGCGCGGCAGCAGACGGAGCGCCTGCTCTCGATCGATGGCAGGAGGACCGTCAGCGACATCCACCGCGAGCTGGGCGCGCTGCTGTGGGAGTACTGCGGCATGGCGCGCTCCGAGGCCGGCCTGCGCCAGGCATTGAAGCGCATCCCGCAGCTGCGCGAGGAGTTCTGGCACAACGTGCGTGTGCCCGGCAGTGCCGCGACCATCAACCAGGCGCTCGAGCACGCCGGCCGTCTCGCCGACTTCCTCGAATTCGCCGAGCTGATGTGCATCGACGCGCTCGACCGAGACGAATCCTGCGGCGGCCACTTCCGCGTCGAGCACCAGACGCCCGACGGCGAGGCGAAGCGCAACGACGAGAAGTTCGCGCATGCCAGCGTCTGGGAATACACCGGCCCCGGCAGTGCGCCGAGGAAGCATCGCGAGGAGCTGGCGTTCGAGAACGTCCACCTCGCCCAGAGAAGCTACAAGTAGGCACTGGCTCCGTGGCTCCGCAGCCCGGAGCCCGCGGAGCCACGGAGCCACGGAGCAGCGAAGTGAATCTGAAACTCCACGTATGGCGGCAGGTCGGGCCGGACCAGACGGGCCGGTTCGAGGAGTACCTGGCGGAGAACGTGTCCGAACACATGTCCTTCCTCGAGATGCTCGATGTCGTCAACGAGCGGCTCATCGGGGAGGGGAAGGAGCCGATCGCGTTCGATCACGACTGCCGCGAGGGCATCTGCGGGTCGTGCGGGTTCATGATCAACGGCGAGCCACACGGGCCGCTCCCGCGCACGACCGTCTGCCAGCTCCACATGCGCCACTACCGGGATGGTGACGAGCTGTGGATCGAGCCGTGGCGCGCGAAGGCGTTCCCCGTCCTGCGCGACCTGGTCGTCGACCGCACCGCATTCGACCGCATCATCCAGGCGGGCGGCTACATCTCCGTCCGGACGGGCAGCGCGCCGGAAGCCAACATGATCCCGGTGCCCAAGGAGAACGCCGATCTCGCGATGGACGCCGCGGAGTGCATTGCCTGCGGCGCGTGCGTGGCCGCGTGCCCCAACGCGTCCGCCATGCTGTTCACGGCGTCCAAGGTCACACACCTGGGCGTACTGCCGCAGGGCCAGCCGGAGCGGTTCACCCGCGTGGTCGAGATGG
The DNA here is from genome assembly GCA_036374995.1 of Longimicrobiales bacterium. Lineage (GTDB taxonomy): Bacteria > Gemmatimonadota > Gemmatimonadetes > Longimicrobiales > RSA9 > SH-MAG3. The sequence goes on from DASUSS010000077.1 coordinate 44,198, forward strand.
TGCACGTGCACGATGGCGAAGGGTTCGGTCACTGCACCACGCACGGAGCGTGCGAGACGGCGTGCCCGAAGGGGATCAAGGTCGACTACATCGCGCGGCTGAACGGAGATCTGAGGAAGGCGCGGTTCCGGCATCCGGCGGGGTGAGTGAGCCCGCCGTCAGACGCTCACAGCCGCGGCGGCGTCACCCCGACCTGATCCTGGTATTTCCCCTGCTTCATGGCGTACGTGATCTCCGGCGTCTCGTCGCCCTGGAAGAAGAGCAGCTGCGCCAGGCCCTCGTTCGAGTAGATCTTCGCCGGCAAGGGCGTCGTGTTGGAGATCTCCAGCGTCAGGTACCCCCGCCATTCCGGCTCGAGCGGGGTCACGTTCACGATGATGCCGCACCGCGCGTACGTCGACTTGCCGACGCATATCACCAGCACATCACTCGGAATCCGGAAGTACTCCAGCGTCCGCGCCAGCGCGAAGGACCGCGGCGGGATGATGCAGTACTCGGCCTTCACGTCCACGAACGACTTCGGGTCGAACTGCTTCGGGTCGACCACCACGCTGTAGACGTCCGTGAACACCTTGTACTCGTCCGCCACCCGCACGTCGTACCCGAACGACGACACGCCGTAGCTGATCACGCCGTCCCGCACCTGCGATCCTTCGAACGGCTCGATCATGCCGTGCTCCTCCGACATCCGCCGGATCCAGCGGTCGCTGCGTATCGTCATCTGCTCGCTTCCCGGGGTTCACCGCGCGCCGCCTCCGCACGGCGCGGCGGCGCGTGAAGCTACGCCCGCGCCGCACCCGCAGCAACGCCGCATCCGCCTCGCTCGTGCCCGCTGCGGAGCCGTTGCGGTGCCCGCAAAAAACCGCGTTCACGCGTGTGGCGCGCGCGCTTGACACCCGGTGATGCGGGCCCGTAGTTTGCCGCGTCTGTCATTCGTGAACGAATTCACAAGCGAACGGACAGGGATGCTCGACGCCTACGTGCCGATCCTGATCCTGCTCGGTGTCTCGGTGGCGAACGCCGTGGGGATGGTCGCGCTGTCGCATCTGGTCAGTCCGTTCCGGCCGACGGCGGCGAAGGCGGAGCCGTACGAGTCGGGGATGACGCCGCTGGGGGACACGCGTGAGCGGTTCTCCGTGAAGTTCTACATGGTGGCGATTCTGTTCATCGTATTCGATCTGGAGACGATCTTCCTGCTGTCGTGGGGGGTCGTGATGCGGTCGCTGGGGTGGGAGGGGTTTGCGGCGGCGCTGATCTTCATCATCGTGCTGACGGTGGGCATGATCTACGAGTGGAAGAAGGGGGCGCTCGAATGGGAGTAGCCGAGCGCGACATGCTGCCTACGGTACCGGGCGCGGGTGGGGAGCCGTCGGTGCTGACGACGCGGCTCGATGCGGTGGTGAACTGGGCGCGGACGAACTCGCTGTGGCCGATGCCGTTCGGCACGGCGTGCTGCGCGATCGAGATGATGGCGTCGGCGGCGACGAAATACGACCTGGCGCGGTTCGGCATGGAGCGGATGTCGTTTTCGCCGCGGCAGGCGGACATGCTGATCTGCGCGGGTCGGCTGCCGTACAAGATGGCGTCGGTGATCCGGCGGATCTGGGATCAGATGCCGCAGCCGAAGTGGTGCATCTCGATGGGCGCGTGCGCGTCGACGGGCGGCGTGTTCGATGTGTACTCGATGGTGCAGGGGATCGACACGATCGTGCCGGTGGACGTGTACGTACCGGGCTGTCCGCCGCGGCCGGAAGGGTTGATTTACGGGATTCTGCTGCTCCAGGAGAAGATCCGCGGGGAAGCGCTGGCGAACAAGGTGCTGCGGGAGGAGGACCCGGAGCGGGTGGGTCGACAGAATCTGCCGGCGGACGTGATCGACCAGGTGGCCCTGCCGTACGGCAATTCGACGCAGCAGAACCGTGTGAGTGGACTGGTCTCGACGACGGCGATCGCGCGGCCGACGGATCGGCAGCCGTAGGGATGACGGAGAAGAGCTTCGACGAGGCTCTGCGGGGCCTCGAGACAGGGGAGGAAGCCGGAGCGGGATCGGGTGCGCCGCGCGGCGCGGCGGCGGACGCGTCGTCGCATCCGAGTGTGGCCGCGCTCCGCGATCGTTTCGGCGATGCGGTGCTGCATCACACGATCATGGCGGGCGACGAGCACGTGGTCTACGTCGCGTCGGAGCGGGTCCGCGAGCTGCTCCAGTGGCTGCGCGATGACGCGGGCCAGCGTTACGACCTGCTGGTCGACCTGACCGCCGTCGATTACGGTGGTGGCCGTCCGCTCGAGGTGGTCTATCAGCTCTGGTCCACGACGGAGAGGCGGCAGCTGCGCATCAAGGCGACGCTGCCGCTCACTGCACTGGAGATCGACTCCGTCGTCGAGATCTGGCGCGCCGCCGACTGGCTGGAGCGCGAGGTGTGGGACCTCTTCGGCATTCATTTCCGCGGCCATCCGGACCTGCGCCGCATCATGATGCCCGACAACTACGCCGAGGGTCATCCGCTGCGGAAGGACTTTCCGCTGCGCGGCCGGTTCACGCGTGCGGAGCAGACGCGCCGCGCACTCGCCATGGCCGTGGAGGATTTCTACACGCCCGACGAACTGGCGGTAACGGGCGGGGCGGCACCGTCGGGGACGCCGAAAGCGACGGAATCGGCCTCGGAGGGCGGAAACGGAGTGCCGGACCGTCCGAACGATCCGGACTGGTCGCCGGGCACGTCGGGCTCGGCCGCGGGCGGCGCGCCGGCGCCGGGAGGAGCGCAGCCGTGAGCACGCGAACGGTCGAGTACATGGTGACGCGCACGCCGGAGCTGGGCGAGGGCGGCCGGCCGGTGAGCATGCCGGTGCTGCCGCCCGGGATCGAGCCGGAGCTGCACGGCGAGCACATGCTGATCAACATCGGGCCGCAGCATCCGGCGACGCACGGCGTGCTGCGGCTGGTGCTCGAGCTGGATGGCGAGACGGTCGTCAAGTGCACGCCGCACATCGGCTACCTGCACTCGAGCTTCGAGAAGCTGGGCGAGTACCGCACGTGGAACCAGGTGATCCCGCTCACGGACCGCATGGACTACCTGGCCCCGCTCATCTACAACTGTGCCTACGCGATGGCCGTCGAGAAGCTGATGGGCATCGACGTGACGGAGCGGTGCAAGGTCGTGCGCGTCATGTGCATGGAGCTGGATCGCATCTTCAGCCACCTGCTCTGGATCGGCACCACCGCGATCGACATCGGCGCGTTCACCGTGTTCCTGTGGACGTTCCAGGAGCGCGAGCGCATCTACAACCTGCACGAGGCGCTCACTGGAGCGCGCATCACCACGTCGGCCACGCGCATTGGCGGGATGATGGCCGATCTGCCACCCGGGTGGGTGGAAGCGCTGCGTCATTTCGTCGACACGCTGCCGAAGACGCTCGACGAGGTCGAGACGCTGCTGACGCACAACAACCTCTGGATCGGCCGGAACCGCGACATCGGCATCATCAGCGGCGCGGATGCGCTGAACTACGGCCTGACCGGTCCGAACCTGCGGGCGTCGGGCGTGTCCTACGACGTGCGCCGGGATCGGCCCTACTACGACTACGAGAGCTACGACTTCGATGTCGTCGTGGGCGAGCACGGCGACTGCTACGACCGCTACCTCGTCCGCATGGAGGAGATGCGGCAGTCGCTGCGGATCCTCGACCAGGCGATCGGACGGCTGCCGGGCGGACCGATCAACGTCGATGATCCGCGCGTGATCCTGCCGGGCAAGACGGACCTCATGAGCGACATGGAGTCGATGATCCATCACTTCAAGGTCGTCATGAACGGCGTCCAGGCGCCGGTCGGCGAGAGCTGGTACAGCGTGGAGAGCTCGAAGGGGGAGCTCGGCATGTACGTCGTGAGCGACGGCGGCTCGAAGCCGGTGCGGTGGCGCGTGCGCGGGCCGAGCTTCATCAACCTCTCGGCACTGCCGAAGATGGTCGAGGGCCATCTGCTGTCCGACGTCATCACGGTGAACGCGAGCCTGGACATCGTGCTCGGCGAGATCGACCGATGACCGGATCCGCGTGTCCCGGCTCGGAGAGGGAGAGAAGGCGTACCTGATGGCTGAGCAGAAGACACCGGTCCTCGGCAATCCCGGCTTTGCGGGTGAGACGGGCGAGTTCGAGCACCTGACGGAGGCGGACGTGCGCGGCACGGCCTACGTCGGCCGTCGTCCGCCGGAGGGTCGCGACGCTGGCGGCGCGGCGTCGTACGCGTACCAGCTGGCGTCGAAGGATCCGGGAGCGCGGCTGTTCGAGGGGCCGTACCGCGAGCGTGCCGAGAAGATCAAGTCCCGGTACCCGGAGCCACAGGGCGCACTGCTGCCGCTGCTGAATCTCGCGCAGGAGATCCGCGGCCACGTGGACGCGGAAGCGATGGCGCTCGTCGCGGAAGAGCTGGGATTGTCGCCGACGTACGTCAGGGGCGTCGCCACGTTCTACACGATGTACAACATGCAGCCGGTCGGCGACTACCTGATCCAGGTGTGCACGAACGTGGCGTGCAATCTGTGCGGCGCTGATGACGTGATGGATGCGTTCGTCCGCGGCGTCGGTGCGGAGGCGGGCGAGATCAGCTTCGACCGTGCGTTCACCGTCATCGAGGCGGAGTGTCTGGGAGCGTGCGGGTTCCCGACTGCGGTGCAGATCAACGAGCGCTACTTCGAGAACGTGACGCCCGCAGAGGTACCGCACATCCTCGAGCGGCTGCGCGCGGAGCGACCGATCCGCAGGCGGGAGCCGTCGCGCGAGGAGGCCGCCCCGGTCCCGGCGGAAGGCGAGCCGGTCCCGGTACCGGAGGATCCCGGCTCGCCGGGCCGGACGACGGGGCCGGAATCGAATCCGTATGCGGGCGGTGACCGGACTCCGCCGGCGGCGTCGCGTCCGCCGGCAGCGGACCGGCCTTCGGGCGAAGGACAGGGCTGAATGGCGTACCCCTACCGGCACGAGCGTGAGACTCGCGTTCTGAGCGAGTATTTCGGCGATCCCGAGGCGCGCACTCTCGAGGGCTGGAAGAAGCGCGGCGGCTACGAGTCACTGAAGAAGGCGCTCGCCATGGCGCCCGCCGAAGTCGTCGACATCGTGAAGAACAGCGGCCTGCGCGGCCGCGGCGGTGCCGGCTTCCCGACCGGCGTGAAGTGGACGTTCATGCCGAAGGACGACAGCCGCCAGCCGCACTATCTGCTGATCAATGCGGATGAATCGGAGCCGGGCGCGTTCAAGGACCGCGAGCTGTGCCGCTGGACTCCGCACCAGCTGATCGAGGGCGCGCTCATCGGCGCCTACGCGATCCGCGCGAAGCACGTCTACATCTACATGCGCGGCGAGTTCTTCGAGCCCGCGCAGATCGTCGGCCGCGCGATCGAGGAGGCGTATTCCGCGGGCATCGCCGGCGGCGATGTCATGGGTTCGGGCACCGCGATCGACGTCACGTTGCACCTGGGAGCGGGTGCCTACATCTGCGGTGAAGAGACCGCCCTGATGAACTCGCTCGAGGGGCGTCGCGGCCAGCCGCGCATCAAGCCGCCATTCCCCGCGGTCATGGGCGCGTTCGGCAAGCCGACCACGATCAACAACGTGGAGACGATGTGCGCCGTTCCCCACATCGTGAAGAACGGCGCGGAGTGGTACCGCCAGTGGGGCACGGAGAAGAGCCCGGGCACGAAGCTGTTCAATATGTCCGGTCACCTCGTGCGTCGCGGCAACTTCGAGCTGCCGCTCGGCTTCAATCTCCGCGAGCTGATCTACGATGTGTGCGGGGGCATCCGTGACGGGCGCGAGCTGAAGGCGGTCATTCCGGGCGGCAGCTCGGTACCGATCCTCGCGGCCCACGAGATCGACATCGCCATGGACTACGAGAGCGTCGCGGCCGCCGGCAGCATGCTCGGCACTGCGTCGGTCATCGTGATGGATGACCGGACGGACATGGTGAAGCAGGTACGGCGCATGGTCGAGTTCTACGCCCACGAGTCCTGCGGCCAGTGCACGCCCTGCCGCGAGGGCACGGCGTGGCTCGCGCGCATCCTGCGTCGCATCGAGGGCGGCTACGGCCGCCCGGAGGACCTCGACACGCTGCTGCAGGTCGGGTCCAACATGACGGGCACGACGATCTGCGTGCTGAGCGACTCCGCCGCCGCACCGGTCGCCAGCTCGATCGCGAAGTTCAGGAACGAATACGACGCCCTGATCCGCCGCGCCGAGCCCGCGGCGGCGGCCGTCTGAGACGGCCCGGAGGAGCACGTTGGCCAGCGAGCAGACCGAGACCGTCAACATCACGATCAACGGCGTGCAGGCCGCCGTTCCGAAGAACCTGCGGATCATCGAGGCCGCGGAGCAGCTCGGCGTCGGCATCGCCCATTACTGCTACCATCCGGGTCTGTCGGCGCCGGCCATGTGCCGCATGTGCCTGGTCGAGGTGGAGGGCGCGCCGAAGCTCGCGCCGGCATGCGTGACACCGGTCGCCGACGGCCAGGTGATTCACACCGAGAGCGAGCGGGCGCGGGAAGCGCGCAAGGGCACGCTCGAGTTCTACCTGCTCAACCATCCACTCGACTGTCCGATCTGCGACAAGTCCGGCGAGTGCAAGCTCCAGGACTTCGTGCATGCCGAGGGGCCGAAGCACGGCCGCTCGCTCGAGCCGAAGCGCGTGCTCGGCCAGGATGACTTCGGCGGCGATATCCTCTACGACGGTGACCGCTGCATCATGTGCACGCGTTGCGTCCGCTTCATGCGCGAGGTCGCGCAGGACGACCGGCTCTGCGTCGTGCAGCGCGGCCACCGCTCCGTGATCGATACGTTCTTCGAGCATGGCGTGGAGGGCAATCTCTGGGCGGGCAACATCGTCGACATCTGCCCGGTCGGCGCGCTGCTGTCGAAGGACTTCCTGCACAAGGCGCGCGTCTGGGACCTGGATGGCGGCACGTCGATCTGCCCGAACTGCTCGCAGGGCTGCAACATCCGCATCGACACACGCGACAACCTGGTCATGCGGCTGCGGCCCCGCGCCAACCCGGATGTCAACTCCTACTGGATGTGCGATTACGGGCGGCACCGCTACGAGTGGATGAACGTGCAGGACCGGGTCGAGGCTCCGCTCATGCGCGGTGCCGACGGCCAGCTGCTGGCGACGAACTGGCAGAAGGCCGTGCTCGCGCTCGTCGAGCGGATACGCGCCGCGCGCACGAAAGGTACGAGCGTGACCATCGTCGGCTCGCCGTTCCTCGGCAACGAGGACAATGGGCTGCTCGCCCGGCTCGCGAGGAACATCGGCACGGCCGATCTCGTGTTCCGCGCGGAGCGCGCTGCGGAGGAGGTTCCGCTGCCCGGGTTCACGAAGCTCGCCCGGCGACGCGACCTCGCCGCGAACGTGCGCGGCCTCGACGTGCTCGGCTTCGGCCGGACCGATTCGCTGCCCGTGCCGAAGGGCGGTGTAGTCATCGTGGTCGGCGACGACCTGGCCGATCAGCGGGCGGATTTCGCGCGCGACGCGGAGCTGTTCGTCGCGCTCACGTCCAGCGCGAGTGAGGCGATCCGCGCCGCGGACTTCGTGCTGCCGACGACGAGCTTCGCCGAGGCGGAAGGCACGTTCACGAACTTCGAGGGGCGTGTGCAGCGCTTCTGGCCCGCCGTGCAGCCGCCTCCGCTCGCGCGGCCGGCCTGGCAGATCCTGGGCGTGCTGCTGGCCGGCCTCGAGGAGGGCGCCACGGCGCCGGCCACCGCCGCCGACGCGTTCCTGCGACTCGGTGACTGGCACGTGGAGTACAGCGGGCTCAGCTACGACCTCATCGGCTCGCGCGGCGCGCTCATCAACGAGCCCGTCCGCCTGCCGGCCGGGGCGGGAGGCGACTGATGCACGACGCAGGCGTGCTCACGGGCATTCCGTGGTTCATCATTACGGTGCTCAAGGTGCTCGTCGTCTTCTTCGGGCTCCTCATCGTGGTTGCGCTCCTCACGCTGATGGAGCGCAAGGTGTCTGCATGGATGCAGGACCGCATGGGACCGAACCGGGTGGGGCCGGGCGGGCTGCTCCAGCCCGCCGCGGACGGGCTCAAGAACATCCTGAAGGAAGAGACGTATCCGGCGCACGCGGCGAAGCTCTTCTTCGTGCTCGCGCCCATGCTCTCGATCGGGCCCGCGCTCATCACGTTCGGTGTCATTCCCTTCGCCGCACCGCTGCCGACGCCGTGGGGCCTCGTCGACATGATCATCGCCGACCTGCCGATCGGCATCCTCTACATCCTGGCATTCGCGAGCCTCGGCGTGTACGGCATCGTGATGGCCGGCTGGTCGTCGAACAACAAGTACTCGTTCCTCGGCGGCCTGCGCGCGGCCGCACAGATGGTCAGCTACGAGGTCTCGCTCGGGCTCAGCCTGATCCCGGTGTTCTTCCTCGCCGGCAACGTGACCCTCACGCAGATCGTGTGGACGCAGCAGCAGGAGCTCGGTCTCTGGCTCGCACTGCCGCTCGGACTCTCGTTCATGATGTTCGTCGTCGCATCGTTCGCCGAGACGAACCGCCTGCCGTTCGACGTCGCGGAGGCCGAGTCGGAGCTGGTGACCGGCTATCATACCGAGTACTCGTCCATGAAGTTCAGCATGTTCTTCATTGCGGAGTACTCGAACCTGCTGACGGCGTCCGCGCTCATGGCCACGCTGTTCTTCGGCGGCTGGGACATCCCGTTCTGGAACGGTGACGACATGCGTGTGATCGCCCCCGGCGTGGTCGAGGGTGCTGCACCCGCGTGGTGGAAGACGATCCTCACGCTGCTCGCATTCGGCGGGAAGACTCTGTTCTTCATCTTCGTGTTCATGTGGGTGCGCTGGACCGTGCCGCGATTCCGCTACGATCAGATCATGCACCTCGGCTGGAAGGTGCTGCTGCCCGTGGCGCTCGGGTACGTGACCATCATGGCGGCCGCGATCCTGGCGCTCGACACGCTCGGCGTGCCGTTCGGACTCGTCTACGGCCTGATCCTCACGGCCGTGAACCTGGTCCCGACGCTGGTCTTCCTGATGCTGATCGACCGCGATCGCGTAATCGCGGGCACGGCACCCGCCGCGCGCCGGCCCGCTCCGCTGCCGCACGGCGTGACGGCGACGCGTCGGTCGCACGCGGGGGCGACGGCGGACACGCAGAGCGAGGAGGCCGGATGGCGATAAACGTGAAGACGGTGCGGCGGCCGGAGGGTCAGACCTCGTATCTTCGGGCGACGCTCAAGGGAATGGCGCTGACGTTCCGCCATCTCGTCGACAGGAAGATCACGCTCGAGTACCCGGACGAGAAGCCGGAGCTCGCGCCGCGGTGGCGCGGCACCCACCGCATGGCCGTGCACGCGGATGGTCGGCCGAAGTGCGTCGCGTGCGGGCTGTGTCCGACGATCTGCCCGTCCAACTGCATCCGGCTCGTGCCGGGCGAGGACGACCAGGGGAACCGGTACCCGATCGTGTACGAGATCGACGAGTTCCGCTGCATCTTCTGCGGCATGTGCCAGGAGGTTTGTCCGGTCGAGGCGATCCACGTCGGGCAGGACTTCGAGAACGCGGAGTATACGCGTGAGCGGTTCATCTACGACCTCGACCGCCTGATGGCGCAGGACCATCCGGTCACGGCGCTGTGGGACCCGGAGGATCCGCTCGGCCAATGACGGATTTCCCCCTGACGCAGCTGCTGTGGTGGGTCTTCGCGTCGCTGGCGGTGGGCGGTGGCCTGGGCATGGTCACGCGCCGCAATCCGGTCGCGAGCCTGCTCTTCCTCGTGCTCACGTTCTTCAGCCTGGCAGCCATCTACGTGCTGCTCGGCGCGCACTTCATTGCCGCGATCCAGATCATCGTGTACGCCGGCGCGATCATGGTGCTGTTCCTGTTCGTGATCATGCTGCTCAACCTGGGGCACGATTACCAGGCTGACCTGAGGGGCGGCGCGTGGATCGTGGTCGCGTTCGTCACGGCCGGCACGATCGGCTGGCTCGTGTGGCAGAGCTTCGCTGCCCCCGGCGGCCGGATCGAGCGGGGCGGGGAAGCGCAGATCGCGGCCTCGGTGGAGCAGCTGAATGCGGTGGGTGCGGTGGCTCACCCACTGTTCCGCGACTACCTCGTGCCGTTCGAGCTCGTGGGCATCCTGCTGCTCGTCGCCATCATCGGTGCCGTCCTGCTCGCGAAGCGGAGAGTCTAGCATGCAGCCGATCGGACAGATGGACCTGACCACGATGTCGCTGGCGCTCTCGGCGATCCTGTTCACGATCGGCGTGGCCGGCGTGGTCGTGCGCCGCAACGCGATCATCCTGTTCCTCTGCATCGAGCTGATGCTGAACGCCGTGAACCTGGCCTTCATCGCGTTCTCCCGCACTGCCGGCGTGGACGGCCAGGTGTTCGTCTTCTTCGTCATGACCGTCGCGGCCGCCGAAGCGGCCGTCGGCCTCGCGCTCGTCATTGCGGTATTCCGCCATTTCGAGAGCGTGGACATGAAGAACTTCAACCTGCTGCGGTGGTAGGGTGGACCATTTCGAGCCCACGCTCCTCTGGGCGATCGTACTGCTGCCGCTGATCGGCTTCGTCGTCAACGGCACACTCTCGCTGCTGGGCGCGCGCCGGCAGCAGGCGCGCCTGATCGCAGCAGGCGCCGGCGGGCACACCCACGGCGTCACGGCCGCCGTCGATCACGGACATGGCCACGACGATGACGCCGCTGTACCCGTGCACGACGCACATCCGGCCGGCGGCAGCAGGCTGATCCCGACGGTCGTGGGCCCCGGCGTCGTCATCCTCGCGTTCCTCATCGCGCTGGTCAATTTCCTGGGCATGCTGGGCGCGGACCTGCACGAGCCGGTGATCGAGACGTACTGGCAGTGGATGCCGGTAGGCAGCCTGAGCGTGGACGCGGCGCTCCAGCTCGACCAGCTGTCGATCCTCATGACGCTCATCATCACCGGCGTGGGCGCGCTGATCCACGTCTTCAGCATCGGCTACATGGGAGACGACCCCGGATATGCCCGGTACTTCTCCTACCTGAACCTGTTCGTCTTCTTCATGCTGGTGCTCGTGCTCGGCGCGAGCTATCCGGTGATGTTCGTCGGCTGGGAGGGTGTCGGCCTGTGCAGCTACCTGCTGATCGGATTCTGGTTCAGGGACCGCGAGAAGGCGGATGCGGGCAAGAAGGCGTTCATCGTGAACCGCATCGGCGACTTCGGCTTCCTCGTTGCCATGTTCCTTCTGTTCAGCAACCTGGGAGCGCTCGACTTCGTCACCGTGATGGCCGCCGCCCCTGCCACGTTCGCGTTCGGCGGCGCGGTCGTCACCGCCGTCACCCTGTTCCTGTTCCTCGGCGCCGCCGGCAAGAGCGCGCAGATCCCGCTCTACGTCTGGCTCCCGGACGCGATGGCCGGTCCCACGCCGGTGTCCGCACTGATCCATGCGGCGACAATGGTCACGGCCGGCGTCTACCTGGTCGCCCGCTCGAGCGTCCTGTTCGCACTGGCACCCGTGTCCTCGATCACGGTCGCGGGGATCGGCGCGCTCACGGCGCTGTTCGCTGCGACGATCGGCCTCGTGCAGACGGACATCAAGAAGGTCCTCGCCTACTCGACCGTCTCGCAGCTCGGCTACATGTTCGTCGGCGTGGGCGTCGGCGCGTACGCCGCCGGTGTGTTCCACCTCATGACGCACGCCTTCTTCAAGGCGCTGCTGTTCCTCGGTGCGGGTGCCGTCATCCACGCGATGCATCGCGCCTATCACGCGACGCACAGCCACGCCGACGCCCAGGACATGCGCAACATGGGCGGGCTGCGCCACTACATGAAGAAGACCTGGATCTTCATGTGGATTGCGACACTTGCGATCGCCGGCGTCTGGCCGTTCGCGGGGTTCTTCTCGAAGGACGAGATCATCTGGCAGACCGCCGCTCGCGCGGTCGGGCCGTTCGAGGCGTGGTTCCGCATCTTCTGGATCATGGCGTTCGCCGCGGCACTGCTCACGGCATTCTACATGACGCGGCTGATGGTCATGACGTTCCACGGGTCGAACCGGACGGGTGAGCAGGAGCGCCGGCATCTGCGCGAGGTGCCGGGCGTCATGTGGATCCCGCTCGCGATCCTGGCCGCGCTGTCGCTCGTCGGCGGCTGGATCAACGTGCCGGAGGCCATTGCGCACATGCCGGTGTTCGGCTGGCTCCCGTCCTCCGAGTGGCTGCACGAGTGGCTGCATCCCGTGGTGGAACAGGCGGACGGCGTATTCGCGGCGCAGGTCGGCGAGCTCGCTCACGCCGCACCGTTCGGCGGCGGGGAGGCGTTCTGGGCGGCGGCATCGTTCCTGATCGCGACGGCGGTGATCGTGATCACCGCCTACTCCCTGCTGAGGCGCCGGTACGTGCCGGCGGAGCAGGCGGCGCCGCCGACCGGCCTGCGCCGGGTCCTGTACAACAAATGGTACGTCGATGAGGCGTACGATGCCGTGATCGTGCGGCCGGTACTCGCCCTCTCGCGTGGCTTCTGGCGCTTCATCGACAACGGTCTGATCGACGGCGCCGTGAATGGAGCCGGTTACGCGTCGCGCGCGTTCGGGTGGGTCGGCTCACGGCTGCAGACGGGTCAGCTCAACACGTACGCGTTCGCGGCCGTGCTCGGCGCGCTGCTGCTGCTGGCGCTCGTCGTCGCGGGAGGGAACTGACCGTGCTCGAATCGATCGGCTACTCCGGCTGGGTCCTGACCGCGCTGCTGCTGATTCCCGCGCTCGGCATGGCCGCGGTGCTCCTGGGCAGCGAGCGCAACGCGAAGCACGTGGCACTCGGCTTCTCCGCGCTCGCCTTCCTCGTCTCCGTGCCGCTCTGGTTCGGCTTCACCGCCGCGTCGCCTTCGTTCCAGTTCGGTGCCAGCGCCGCATGGATCCCGCAGTGGGGGATCCACTACCGCGTCGGCGTGGACGGCGTCAGCGTGCTGCTCGTGCTGCTCACGACCGCGCTGTTCCCGATCACGATCCTCGGAGCGTACAACTACATCACGCGTCGCGACCGGTCGTTCTACGCGATGATGCTGCTGCTCGAGAGCGGCGTGCTCGGCGTGTTCGTCTCGCTCGATCTCTTCCTGTTCTTCATGTTCTGGGAGATCATGCTCGTGCCGATGTACTTCATCATCGGCATCTGGGGCGGCGAGCGCCGGATCTATGCGGCCATAAAGTTCTTCCTCTATACCGCCGTCGGCTCGCTGCTCATGCTGGTCGGCATTCTGTATCTGTTCTTCAAGTATCGCGCGTTGACGGGCGAGCTCTCCTTCGCCTATGCGGATCTGCTCCAGCTGCCGCTCACGTTCACGGAGCAGTACTGGCTGTTCGGTGCGTTCGCGCTCGCGTTCGTCATCAAGGTGCCGATCTTCCCGTTCCACACCTGGCTGCCGGACGCCCACGTGGAGGCGCCGACGCCGGGATCGGTCATTCTGGCGGCGGTCCTGCTGAAGCTCGGGGCGTACGGCTTCCTGCGATTCCTGCTGCCGCTGTTCCCGCAGGCCGCCACGCATCCGACGCTCGTCGGCATCATGATGGTGCTGGCGCTGTTCGGCATCATCTACGCAGCCTGGGTCGCGGCGGTGCAGCCGGATGCGAAGAAGCTGATCGCGTACACATCGGTCGCGCACATGGGCTTCGTGGTGCTGGGCGTGTTCGCGCTCACGCTCCAGGGAGTACAGGGTGCGATGATCGTGATGCTGTCGCACGGCCTGTCGACGGGAGCAATGTTCCTCCTGCTCGGCATGCTGTACGAGCGGCGGCACACGCGTGCGATCGACGAGTTCGGCGGCCTGGCTGCCGTGGCTCCGGGCCTCGGCACGGTGTTCGTGTTCACGGCCCTGGCGAGCATCGGGCTGCCGGGCACGAGCGGGTTCGTGGGCGAGTTCCTCGCGCTCATCGGTACGTTCCAGACGCATCCCTGGGTCGCGGTCATCGGTGCGACCGGCGTGATCTTCGCCGCGTATTACATGCTGCCCATGGTGCAGAAGATCCTGTTCAACGCGCTGACGCGGCCCGAGAACCGCCTGCTGCCGGACCTCACGCGCCGGGAGATCGCCGTGCTCGCGCCGCTCGTGGCCGGCATGCTGTGGATGGGCGTGTACCCGAAGCCGTTCCTCGAGCGAGCCGACGTCACGCTGACCACGCTGATCGAGACTGTCGAGCGCCGGAGCACGCAGTCGTTTTCGCCGCTGGGCGCAGGCATCGCACCGGCGCCACCGGCTGAATCCCAGAGCGATGTGGCGGCAGCGGCCGCCGGCGCCGAATAACCCGGAGGGCCGCGCACGCGCATGCCAGTAGATCTCTCAGTTCCCGCGCATTACGCAGTGGTTCTGCTGCCCGAGATCGTACTCTCTATCTGGGCGATGGTGGTGCTGCTGATCGACGTGTTCCAGAAGGGCTCGCGCAGCGAGCCGTCATCGCACACCATGCCGTGGCTCACACTCGGCGGCGTGGCGCTCGCCGCGGTCGCGAACGCATGGATCGCGGGCGCGCGGGAGACCGGGCCTGCGGGAATGATCGCGGTGGATGCGTTCCGCATTTTCGTGAATTTCGTGTTCCTGCTCGCGGCCGGCCTGTTCGTCCTCATCTCCACCCGCTACATCGATCAGGAGCGGCTCCGCCTCGGCGAGCTCTACGTGCTGATCCTGTTCGGCACGGTCGGCATGATGGTGTTCGCCGGCGCGCGCGACCTGATGGTGATGTTCATCGGGCTCGAGCTGATGTCCCTGCCGATCTACGTCCTCACCGGCATCAACCGGCGCGACCCGCGCTCGGCGGAGGGTGCGCTCAAGTATTTCCTGCTCGGCGCGTTCTCGAGCGCATTCTTCCTTTTCGGCATCGCGCTCGCCTACGGCGGTGCGGGCAGCACGAACCTGCAGCAGATCGCTCAGGCGATCGGCGTCGACGGCATCGGCGCGAGCCCGCTCCTCGTAGTCGCGACCGCCCTGCTCGCCGTCGGTTTCGGCTTCAAGGTCGCCGCCGTGCCGTTCCACATGTGGACGCCCGATGCCTACGAGGGCGCCCCGGCACCCATCACCGCGTTCATGGCGGCCGGCGTGAAGGCGGCGGCGTTCGCCGGCTTCATCCGCGTGTTCTTCACGGCCTTTCCGGGCCTGTACGACTCCTGGGATGCGATCGCGATATGGCTCGCGGTCATCACCATGCTCGCGGCGAATCTGACGGCGCTCGTGCAGGGCAACGTGAAGCGGATGCTCGCGTACTCGAGCATCGCACACGCCGGCTACCTGCTCGTCGCGCTCGCTGCGGCCTCGGTCCTCGGCGCGGCCTCGTTCCTGTTCTACGCCGTCACGTACACGCTCATGACGATGGGCGCATTCGGCGTCGTGCTCGTCGTCGCGCGTATCGGCGAGGAACGGCTCGATCTCGAGGCGTACAGCGGACTCGCCTGGCGCCGGCCTTTCCTCGGCGTCGTGATGACCATCTTCCTGCTCTCGCTCGCCGGGTTCCCGTTCACCGGCGGGTTCATCGGCAAGGTCTTCATCCTGCGAGCCGCCGTGGAGCGCGGACTCGTGCTGCTCGCCGTCGTGCTCGTGCTCGCCTCGCTGGTGTCCTACTTCTACTACCTCCGGGTCGCGTGGTACATGTGGTTCCGCGACCCGGTCGAAGGCAGCACGTCGGAGCCCGGGCCGCTCGCGCCCGCGATGACGTTCGCGCTGGTGCTCGCCGCTGCCGGCGTCATATTCCTGGGCGTGCTGCCCGGCTCGCTGCTGGAGCTGGCCGAGCGCAGCGCGGCCGATCTGCTCCGCATCCCGGCCGGCCTCACGCGCCTGGGTCCCTGAGGAATGCGAGCACGGCGTTCGTGCTCTGCATGATGCACTCGCCTTTCGCGTCGCCTGCTGAGGTGACTCGCCATTCGAGAACGAGATGAACCTCAACGCACACATATTCCGCGAGTACGACATTCGCGGCATTGTCGGCCGTGACGTGGACGCCGGCATCGCCGAGCAGATCGGCCGCGCGTACGCGAGCGAGCTGCGCGCGCGCAACGGCGGGCGCGCGGATCTGCGGGTGGCGGTCGGGCACGACAACCGGCCGAGCTCGCCGGATCTCGCGGCGGGCGTGATCCGCGGCATGCGTGCGGCGGGCGTGAATGTGGTCTCCTACGGCACCGTCCCGACGCCCGTGCTGTACTACGCCGCGGCCGTGGATGAGACGGATGGCGGGATGCAGATCACGGGCTCGCACAACCCGCCCGAGTACAACGGCTTCAAGATGATCATGGGCGGACGCCCGGTATACGGCGACGCGATCCAGTCGCTGCGCGGGCGGATGGAGCAGCAGCGCTACGACAGCGGCAGCGGTGGGCTCGAGGAGCGCGATATCCTGCCGGCCTACGTCGAGGATGTCGGAGGGCGGTTCCGGCTGGAGCGGCCGATCCGCGTGGTGGTCGACTGCGGCAATGGCGCGGGCAGCCTGGTCGCCGTGGACCTGCTGCGCCGCGCGGGTGCGGAGGTGATCCCGCTCTACTGCGAGTCCGATGGCACGTTCCCCAACCATCATCCCGATCCGACGGTCGACGAGTACATTCAGGACATGATCGCGCGGGTGCGCGCCGAGAAGGCGGACCTGGGCGTCGCGTTCGACGGCGACGCGGACCGGCTCGGTGCTGTGGACGAGGACGGTCGCATCGTGCGTGGAGACATCCTCCTGCTGCTGTTCGCGCTGGATGCGCTGGAGCGCCTGGGCCCGCCGCAGACGCTCGTGTTCGACGTCAAGTGCTCCCAGGCCGTGCCCGAGGTCTACGAGGCGCGCGGTGGTCGCACGATCATGTGGAAGACGGGTCACTCGCTCATCAAGGAAAAAATGAAGGAGGTCGGAGCCCCGATCGCCGGCGAGTTGTCGGGTCACATCTGCTTCGGCGAGGACTATTACGGCTTCGATGATGCGCTGTACGGCGCGTGTGCGCTCGTGCAGCTCACCGCGCGCTCGCCCCGTCCGCTGTCCGAGCGGGTGGCGGAGTTTCCGCAGTACGTGTCGACGCCCGAGATCCGGGTGGACGTGACGGAGCAGACGAAGTTCGAGATCGTGCGGCGTGCGGTCGAGCATTTCCGGCGTGAGCACGAGGTCATCGATGTCGACGGTGCGCGCGTGCTGTTCGACGGCGGGTGGGGGCTGCTGCGCGCATCCAATACACAGCCGGTGCTGGTCATGCGCGTCGAGGCGCGCACGGCCGAACGGCTCGGGGAGATCCGATCCATGATGGAGCGGTGGCTGAACGAACAGGGCGTCGTCGTCTGACGACGCTGCGGCGGCCCGGCCGGCTCGTCGCCGCCGTCGTCATCGGCCTGCTGCTGGTGGCGGTTTTCGGCAGGTCGGCGGCGGTGTTCTACACGGACGTGCTCTGGTACCAGGCGCTCGGGTACAGCGGCGTCTTCTGGACGCGTACGCTGACGATCGTCGCGGTCCGCCTGGTCACCGGCGCGTTCGGTGCAGCGCTCATCCTGGTGAATGTCTGGTACGTGCTGCGCCAGCTCGGGCCCGTGCATCTGCGCCGGCGGTACGGCAACATCGAGATCGCGGAGCAGGTGCCGCGGGCCTACCTCGTCTCCGGAGCCCTCGCCGTTGCCGTGCTGGCCGGCTGGTGGCTCTCGAGCCTGCAGTTCGGCGGCAACGCAGCAGTGGCGCTGCTCGCCTGGCTCCGCGCGGACTCGTGGGGCGCTGCCGATCCGCTGTTCGGACACGACCTCTCGTTCTACGTCTTCGCACTGCCGGTCTATTTCAGGCTGCTCGACTTCCTGCTCATCGTGCTGATCTGGTCGCTGCTGCTCGTCGGCATCGGCTACGCGCTCGTCGGCGCGGTGCGGCTCCGGAACACGCGCGTCGAGATCGACGATCGGCCGCGCGTCCATTTCGCGATGCTGGTCGCCGGCATGTTCATCGTGTTCGGCGCGCGCTACCTGCTCGGCCGGTACGAGCTGCTGCTGGAGGGCAACGGCTTCGGGGGCGTCATCGGTTATACGGATGTGCATGCGCGCCTGCCGGCACGGCTGCTGGTCGGGGTCCTCGCGTTCGTCACGGCCGGCGCGCTCTTCCACGGCGCGCTCCGTCGCACCTGGGCCCCGCCCGCCGTCGCCCTCGCCGTGCTGCTCCTCGCCGGGCTCGGCATGGGCGCCGTGTATCCGGAGTTCATGCAGAAGATCCAGGTGGAGCCGAACCAGCTCGCGCGCGAGGCAGAGTACATCCGCTGGAACATCGATTTCACGCGCCGTGCCTACGGCCTCGCCGAGATGCAGCGGCGCAGCTTTCCGTTCCGGCGCGCGAGTCCGGAGGCCTGGGCGGCGCAGATGCCCGCGCTCAACGAGCTCCCGCTCTGGGACCTGCCGCAGCTCCAGACGGTGTTCACGGAGATCCAGGGCCGCCGCGACTACTACCGCTTCCCGGACCTCGACTACGACCGGTATGAATCGGCAACGGGAGCGCGCGAGGTCGCGATCGGTGTGCGCGAGTTCAGGGCGGAGGGCGTGCCGGAGAACTCACGGACGTGGCAGACGCTGCACCTCAATCCGGCCTTCACGCGCGGCATTGGCGCCGTGGTGGTTCCGACGGCCGAGAAGCTGGACAACAATCCGGTATACTGGCTGAGCGATGTGCAGCCGGTTCAACGCCACCCGGCCGCGCCGCTGTCGCTCGAGCTCGACGAGCCGAGCGTCTTCTTCGGCGAGACGATGTCCGATTACGTCATCGTCGGGCATCAGGGGCGCTTCACCTCGATCGTGGACGACACCGTGGGCGCGCGCCTGCCCGTGCCGCATGTCGGGACCGGCGTGCCGCTGTCCTCGTTCCTCAGGGTGGTCGCGTTCGCGCTCCGTTTCGGCGAGCAGAACCTGCTGTTCGCCCGCGAGCTCGGCGACACCAGCCGGCTGCTGTTCCGCCGCCCCGTCGTCGAGCGCGCGGCCGCACTCGCGCCGTTCCTGTTCTGGGATACCGACGCGCTGCCGGTCGTCGCGAATGGCCGGATCGTGTGGATGCTCGACGGCTACACCGCCTCCTCGAACTTTCCGCTCGCGCGCGCCGACACGCTCGAGCAGACCGTACTGCGCTATCTGCGCGCGGGCGTGAAGGCCACGGTCGACGCCGTGAGCGGGGAAGTACGCATGTACGCGATCGGCGCGGGCGATCCCATCCTGCGCACGTACCAGCGCATCTTTCCGGGCCTGATCCGCAGTCAGGACGAGATGCCGCCGATTCTGCGCCGCCACCTCCGCTATCCGACACTGCTGTTCCGCGTCCAGGTCGATGTGCTGGAGGAGTATCACCTCGAGCGTCCCGAAACGTTCTTCGCCGGACAGGACGTGTGGCAGCTGCCCGGCGACCTCTCGACGCAGCCGGTACCGCGGCGCGGCCACGCATTCATGATGGCGCGCCTGCCCGCCGAGTCACAGCCGGAACTGCTGCTGGTCAGTCCGTTCATCGCACGCGAACGGCAGAACCTGACCGGCATGCTCATCGCCCGCAGCGACTCCGTGCATTACGGCGAGCTCGTCCTGCTCGAGATGCCGCGTGACGACCAGATCCGCGGGCCGTCGCAGATCACGTCCATCATCGAAGCCGATCCGTTCATCTCACAGCAGCTCTCGCTGTGGGAGCAAGCCGGCCGGGTGGTACAGCGCGGCTATCTGCGCATGGTACCTACGGACAGCTCCATCCTCTACATCCAGCCGCTCTTCCTGTCCGCGCAGGACCGCGGCATCCCGCAGCTCCAGCGCGTCATCGTCACCGATGGCACAGCCGTGGCCATGGCCACCGATCTGTCCGCTGCCATCGCGGAGCTGCTCGGCGAGACCACGCTGCTCGAGGATGTCGCTCCGCCCGATGCCCCGATCACGCCGCCGTCGCCGGACCTGTCCGAGTGGCGACTCCGTGCACTCGAGCTGATGCGGGAAGCCGATGCGCGCCTGCGCGCCGGCGATTTCGCGGGGTTCGGCGCGACGTGGAATCGGCTGCGCGCGCTGCTGGAACAGCAGTCATCGGGCGAGGTTCCACGCTGACGCGTTCGCTTGCCCGCCATCCGGAGCATCCTTATGATTCCGCCCTCTCCCGCCCCGGCCCGCGACGATCGCACGATCGTGGTGGCGCTCGGTGGGAACGCGCTCCAGCCGGAAGGCGAGCGCGGTGACATACACGAGCAGTTCCGGCACACGCGCGAGAGTCTCGGCGCGATCGTCGAGCTCGCGGGGCGCGGCTGGCGCATTGCGATCGTGCACGGCAACGGACCGCAGATCGGCGACGAGCTGCTGCGCACGGAGCTCGCCCGCTCCGAGCTGCCGTCGCTGCCGCTCGGCGTGCTGGTCGCGGCGACGGCCGGATGGATCGGCTACATGATCCAGCAGTCGCTCCAGAACGCGCTGGAGCGCGCCGACGTCCGGCGGTCGGTGGTGACGCTGATCACGCAGGTGCTCGTCGACCCCGACCAGGCGCGGGCCGAGCCGACGAAGCCGATCGGCCGGCCGATGGACGAGCGGCGAGCGCAGCTGCTCGCGCGGGAGGAGGGCTGGGTGGTCGGTCCGGCGGGCGACCGCTGGCGCCGGCTCGTGCCGTCGCCCGTTCCGCTCGGCATCGTCGAGGCCGCGGACATCCGCAGTCTCGTCGAGAAGGACGTGATCGTGATTGCCGCCGGCGGCGGCGGCACGCCGGTCTACCGCGATCGGGTGTTGCGACTCGAGGGTGTCGACGCGGTAATCGACAAGGACCGTGCGGCGGAGGTGCTCGCTGCCGAGATCGGCGCGGCCGTGCTGCTGATCCTGACGAACGTCGATGGCGTGTATCGCGCCTTCGGCACGCCGCAGGCCGAGCTGATCCGCGAGCTGCCCGCCAATGACGCGGCGCGCATGCTCGAAGCCGGCGAGTTCGGCGCGGGCAGCATGGGACCGAAGGTGGAGGCGGCTCTCGCCTTTCTCCGGCGCGGCGGCACGCGTGCCGTCATTGGACGGCTGGACCAGGGATTGCGCGCAGTACAGGGCGAGGCGGGCACGAGGATCGTGCCCTGAAATCATTCGGCCGGGTCGGCGACCCGGCCGAGATCGTGTTTACGGGATTCGAGAGCGAGATGAACATCCACGAATATCAGGCGCGCGATCTGCTGAGTGCGCACGGCGTGCCGGTTCCGGCCGGACGGGTCGCGCACACGGCCGCCGAGGCCGAGCGGATCGCGAAGGAGCTGGGCGGCATGGTCGTCGTGAAGGCGCAGGTGCATGCGGGCGGACGCGGCAAGGCGGGCGGCGTGAAGCTCGCGAAGACGCCCGCCGAGGCGAAGCAGCACGCCGGCCGCATCATCGGCATGACCATCAAGGACCTGCCGGTCGAGAAGGTGCTGGTCGCGCCCGCCGAGGACATCGCGTCGGAGGCGTATGTCGGCATCATCGTCGACCGCGCATCGAAGCGCGCCGTGTTCATGGTGAGTCGCGAGGGCGGCGTCGACATCGAGGAGGTCGCGGCGCGGAACCCGGAAGCGATCGTGCGGCTTGCGGTCGATCCGCGCTACGGACTGCTCCCGTTCCAGGCATACCAGCTGGCAACCGCGCTCTACGACGATGTGAAGCAGCAGCGTGCGGCGGCGAAGATCATGCAGCAGCTCTGGGCCGCCTTCAATGCAGCCGGCGCATCGCTCGCCGAGATCAACCCGCTCGTCACCACGGCCGCAGGCGAGGTGAAGGCGCTCGATGCGAAGTTCAACATCGACGACAACGAGCTGTTCCGCCGGCCCGACATCGAGGCGCTGCGCGACACGTCCGGCGAGCCGGAGACGGAGGTTGCCGCACGCGAGGCCAACCTGACGTTCATCAAGCTCGAGGGCGATATCGGCAATGTCGTGAACGGCGCCGGCCTCGCCATGGCGACCATGGACCTCATCAAGTTCTATGGGGGCGACCCGGCGAACTTCCTCGATATCGGCGGATCGTCGAATCCCGAGAAGGTCGTGAACGCGCTCCGCATCATCACGAGCGATCCGAATGTGAAGGTGATCTGCTTCAACATCTTCGGCGGCATCACGCGCTGTGATGATGTCGCGAACGGCATTGTCGAGGCGACCCGCCGCATCAGCATCGATGTGCCGCTCGTGATTCGGCTCACCGGTACGAACGAGGACCTGGCGCTCCGGATCCTGAACGACGCCGGCTTCACGGCCACGACCTCGATGGACGAGGTGGTCCGGAAGGCGGTCGAACTCGCCCGTCAGACCTGAGAGAACGATGGCAATCTTCATAGACGGCAATACGAAACTGCTCGTGCAGGGCATCACGGGGCGGGACGGCTCGTTCCACGCCTTCCAGATGATGGAGTACGGGACGCAGGTGGTCGGCGGCGTGACGCCCGGCAAGGGCGGCCAGCACTTCGACGGCCCGGGCGGCCGCACCATTCCGATCTTCGATACCATGCAGAGCGCCGTGCGGGAGACGGGCGCGAACGCCACGGTGATCTACGTGCCGCCGCCGTTCGCCGCCGATGCGATCATGGAGGCCGCGGATGCAGGAGTGCCGTTCATCGTCTGCATCACGGAGGGCGTGCCCGTGCTCGACATGACGCGGGTCTACACCTACGTGCAGGATCGCGGCGTACGCCTGCTCGGCCCCAACTGCCCGGGCCTGCTCTCGCCCGGCAGGTCGAAGGTCGGCATTCTGCCGGGTCAGATCGCGACGCCGGGACCGGCCGGGGTCGTCTCGCGCTCCGGCACGCTCACCTACGAGGTCGTCTATCAGCTGACACAGGCAGGGATCGGCCAGACGACGTGTGTCGGGATCGGTGGCGACCCGATCAACGGCACCTCGTTCATCGACTGTCTCGAGGCATTCGAGGCGGATCCGGAGACCAGCGCGGTCGTGATGATCGGCGAGATCGGCGGCACGGACGAGCAGGATGCCGCGCGATACGTGAAGCGCAACATGAGCAAGCCGGTGGTCGGTTTCATCGCGGGCCAGACGGCTCCGCCCGGCCGCCGCATGGGCCACGCCGGTGCGATCATCAGCGGTTCCGCCGGCACGGCGGCCGAGAAGATCCAGGCGTTCGAGGAGAACGGCATCGGCGTCGCGCGCAGGCCGTCCGACGTCGTGGGTCTCATCCGCAAGGTTCTCTGAGCGCGGAACGGAGAGGCGTGTGATGCAGCTTGGCGAGCTGCTCCCTCGCGAACACATCGTGGCGCCACTCCAGGCGACGACGCTGCGGGCAGCGCTCGGAGAGCTGGTCGCGCGACTCGCGGCTAGCGGCATCGTGCACGACCCCGAGAGTGTCGAGCGCGGGCTGAGCGGCCCGCGCGCCCGTGACATTGTCGCCGTCGCGCCCGACGTCGTGCTCCCGCATTACCGTACGGCCGCCGTGGACTCGCTGCAGGTCGCGGTCGGCATCGCACCGGACGGCCTGGACGGCCGCGAGCTCGGCGTCGAATCGCGGCCGCGCGTCGTCGCCCTCATCCTCGCGCCCACCGAGGCCGCGACGCTCTACCTCCAGACGGTCTCCGCGCTCGCCCGCGTCTTCCGCGAGCCGCGCAACGTCGACGCCATTGCCCGGGCCACCTCGCCCGACGAGGCGCTCGCCGCCGTCGACCTCTCCAGTATGAGGCTGCAGCCGCGGCTCATCGTCCGCGACATCATGATTCACGGCGTGTCCAGCGTCACGCCTGCGACCACGGTCCGTGACGCGGTCGACCTCATGCTGCGCCGCCGGCTGCGCGCCATTCCCGTCGTCGGCGAGAAGCAGGAAGTGCTCGGCATCATCTCCGAGTGGGACGTCATGCGCGGACTCCTGCCGCAGATTCCGCGCGCCGGCCAGGAGAGCGGCGCCGGCACCGTGCCCGAGACGCTGCGCGTCCGCGACATCATGACCCGATCCGTGCTCTGCGTCTCCGAGGAGCTCGGCCTCGAGGAGGCCGCGAACATGATGATCAACAAGGACGTCGAGCAGTTTCCCGTCACCAGCGAAGGAAAGCTCACCGGATTCCTCACGCGCAGTGACATCATCCGCAAGCTGTTCGGCCGCTGACCGGCCGACTTGCGCCACACGTGACCAGGACACCTCACCCATGAGTCTGACGCTTGCCATCATCAAGCCGGATGCCGTCGCGGCCGGCAATGCGGGAAAGATCCTCGACCATCTCGAGCAGCGCGCCTTCCGGATCCGCGCCATTCGCATGCTGAGTCTGTCCCGGTCTCAGGCCGGCGAGTTCTACGCCGTTCACCGCGAGCGGCCCTTCTACACCTCGCTCGTCGCATTCATGACCTCCGGACCGTGCATCCCCGTGCTGCTGGAGAACGACGACGCCGTACCTGCGCTGCGGGATGCGATCGGTGCCACCGATCCCGCCGAGGCCGCGCCGGGTACCGTCCGCGCCCTGTTCGCCGAGTCGAAGGAGCGCAACGCGATCCACGCCTCCGATTCCGATGAGAACGCCGCGCGCGAGGCCGCGTTCTTCTTTGCCGAGGCGGACAGGCTCTGAGCCCCGGCGCGGCAAGGACCGTGTGGGTCGAGGGGGCAGTGCGATGCGGGCGCGGGACGTGCGCTCGGCGGCCGTGCCGCGGCTGCCCGCGCGGGCGCCGCGGCGCTTTCCGCGTGCCCTCCCGGACCGGGTCCACGGGGTCCGGTACGGCGTTGACACACCCTCGGGTTTCCGGCATCTTCAACGACTATGCTGAAAGTCGATCTGGGCCTGCTGGTGCAGAGGCACCGGATCCGGGTCGACGCGGACGTGCCGCCCGACGATCCGCTGTGGCAGCCGCTTCCGTGGCGCTTCGACGGGCCGGTCGGTCTGCGTCTGGACGTGCAGCAGGCGGGCTCCGACGTCGTGGTCCGGGGTAGCGTCACCGGGCGCGCCGCGCTCTCGTGCCGCCGCTGTCTGAAGCCGGTCCCGTTCGAGCTGGATGAGGAGCTGACGCTCCTGTACCGGCCGGGCGTGAGCGGTGTGGAGGCGGAGGCGGAGGAGATCTACACGTTGCCGGAGCGGGGGCATGAGCTGGATCTGGGCCCGGCCGTGCGCGAGCACGTGCTGCTGGCGGTACCGCAGTTCGTGATCTGCGACGAGGCGTGCCGGGGCTTCTGTCCCCGGTGCGGAACGAACCTGAACGAGGCCTCGTGCGACTGTGTCGTCGAGGAGGAGGATCCTCGGTGGGCCGCGCTGCGGCGCCTGAGGTCCGAGTGAGGAGGATGTATGGCGGTACCGAAGAAGAAAGTATCGAAGCAGCGGAGGCGGAAGCGTCGCGGCGCGATGAAGGCGGAGATGCCGGCGGTGAACCGTTGTCCGAAGTGCGGGGATCCGAAGATGCCGCATCGGGTGTGTCCCACGTGCGGCACGTACGCGGGCAAGCAGGTCATCGAGGTCGAGGAGATCTAGGGGCGTTTCGGTGCGCATAGCGCTCGACGCCATGGGCACGGACCGCCACCCCGTCGTAGAGGTCGAGGGTGCGGTGCAGGCGTTGCGCGAGCTGCCGGGCAGCTTCGAGCTGCTGCTGGTGGGGGATGCGGCGCGCATCGAGGCCGAGCTGGGACGCCATCAGTATCCGGTCGACCGACTGCGCGTCGTGGCGGCGCCGGACGTGATCGAGCCGGGTGAGCCGGCGGTGACGGCGGTGCGGCGCAAGCCGAGCTCGTCGATCGTCGTCGGACTGAAGCTGCAGAAGGATGGTGAGGCGGACGCGTTCGTGAGCGCCGGGTCGACCGGTGCGGTCATGGCCGCGTCCCTTTTTCTTTTCCGCGCGCTGCCCGGTGTGGATCGGCCGGCGATCGGCACGATTCTGCCCACGACGGTGCAGCCGCTGCTGCTCATTGACGCGGGAGCGAACGTCGATTGCAAGCCGCAGCATCTGTTGCAGTTCGCGCGGCTCGGCTCGATCTACGTCGAGGACGTATGGCAGCGGCCCAGTCCGCGTGTCGGCCTGCTGAACATCGGCGAGGAGCCCGAGAAGGGGGACGAGCTGACGGTCGAGGCGCACCGGCTGCTGCAGGAGTCCGATCTCAACTTCGTCGGCAACGTCGAGGGTCGGGACGTGATCCGCGGCATCTGCGATGTCCTGGTTGCCGACGGCTTCGTCGGCAACGTGCTGCTCAAGTTCTACGAGTCGGTGATGGGCTTCATGCACGGCATGCTCACGACCGAGCTGGCGGAGCATCCGGACGCGCTGGACCTGGACCGTCTGTTCCGGGTCTTCGATTACACGGAGTACGGTGGCGCGCCGCTGCTGGGCGTGAACGGGATCACGATCATCTGCCACGGCGGCTCGCCGCCGCGGGCGATCTGCAACGCGATCCGCGTTGCGATCCAGGCGGTCGAGACGCGGGTAGTCGGGCACATCGAGCGTGCCGTCGCGGACGCAGCGCCGCCGGGTGAGGGAGCGCGCGCCGGTGCACACGCGGAGGAATCATGAAGGCGCGGGAGGCACGGGTAGAGATCGTCTCGACGGGCCGGTATCTGCCGGACCGGGTGCTCACGAATGCCGATCTCGAGAAGATGGTCGACACAACGGACGAGTGGATCACCGAGCGCACGGGAATCCGCGAGCGGCGCATTGCGGATGCGGACATGGGCGCTGCGGAGATGGGTGCGCGCGCGTCACGCATCGCGATGGAGCGGGCGAACGTGCAGCCGGGCGAGATCGATGTGATCGTCGTATCGACGGCCACGCCGGACCGGCTGCTGCCGTCGACCGCGTGCGACATGCAGGCACTGCTCGGCGCGACGAACGCCGCGGCGTACGACATCTCCGCGGCGTGCTCGGGCTTCATTTACGCGCTCGCGGTGGCGGAGGGCCACATCGCATCCGGCAACGCCGAGATCGCGCTCGTCGTATCGGCCGAGAAGATGAGCGGTATCGTCGACTGGACCGACCGCAAGACCTGCGTCCTGTTCGGCGATGGCGCGGGTGCGGCGGTCGTGCGCCGCGCGGGTGCCGCCGGCCGGGGTCGCCTCATGTCGAGCTTCATCCGGTCCGACGGCACGCTCGCGGAGCTGCTGTGGCGCCCCGCCGGTGGCGTGAAGGTGCCGATGGACATCGCCGTGCTCGATGAGAAGCGGCATCTCGTGAAGATGGCCGGGCGCGAGGTCTTCAAGTCGGCCGTCCGGTCGATGGCGGAGGCGGCGGATCAGGCGCTCATGCGTGCGGGCCTGACCGGTGCGGACATCGACCTGCTCGTGCCGCACCAGGCGAACATGCGCATCATCGATGCGACCGCGCGCTACGCCGGCGTGCCCATGGAGAAGGTCTTCGTGAACGTGGACCGCTACGGCAACATGAGCTCGGCGACGGTGCCGATCGCGCTCGACGAGGCGGCAGAGCAGGGCAGGTTGAAGCCCGGCGACAACGTGCTGATGGTCGCGTTCGGTGCGGGCTTCACGTGGGCATCGGCGGTCGTGCGATGGTAGGATTGCTGTTTCCCGGCCAGGGCTCGCAGTTCGTCGGCATGGGCCGCGACCTCGCCCGGTCCTTTCCGGAGGCGCGCCGGACGTTCGAGGAGGCGGACGACACGCTCGGCTTCGCACTATCGGCGATCGCCTGGGAGGGGCCGGAGGAGGAGCTCGTGGCCACGAGCGTGGCGCAGCCGGCGATCCTGACGCACTCGATTGCCGTCTTCCGCATGATGGAGGAGCGGCTCGGCGACGTGGCGTATGCCGCAGGGCACAGTCTGGGCGAGTTCAGCGCCTGGGTCGCGGCCGGCGCGCTCTCGTTCGAGGACGGCCTGCGCACGGTGCGGCTGCGCGGCGAGCTGATGCAGCGCAGCGGGGACGAGCGGCCCGGTACCATGGCCGCGGTGCTCGGTCTGGACGAGGCGGACGTCGAGCGCGTGTGCGCCGAGGCGTCGTCGTCGGGCGAGGTGTGCGTGCCCGCGAACTACAACGCGCCCGGCCAGATCGTGATCAGTGGCGACAGCGCCGCCGTCGAGCGCGCGCTGGCGCTGGCGAAGGCTGCCGGGGCGAAGCGCGCGCTCCACCTGAACGTCTCGGGTGCGTTCCACTCACCGCTCATGAGCGTGGCGGAGCACGGTCTCGGCGCGCAGCTGGAGACTGCGCAGTTCGAGCGCCCGCGTTTTCCCGTGATCTCCAACGTGACGGCGAAGCCGATCAGCGATCCGGCCGCGGCACGCCGGCTGCTCCTCGAGCAGCTGACCTCGGCCGTGCGCTGGACGGCGTGCATGCAGACCATGCTCGATGCGGGCGTGCGCCGGTTCTACGAGCTCGGGCCGGGCAGTGTGCTGACCGGGCTGCTCAGGCGGATCGAGCGCAGCGCGGAGTGCCGGTCGTTCGGGTCCACCGCCGACCTGGAGGGCGCGGCCGCGTGAGCGCCACCACGGAGCGCGAGCTGGACGGCCGTGTCGCCGTCGTGACCGGCGGCAGCCGCGGTATCGGCAGGAGCATCGCCGAGCACCTGGCCGTGGCGGGCGCGCGCGTCGCCGTCGTCGCGCGCGCGGCCGACCGCGCGGCGGCCGCGGCAGCGGCGCTGCCCGGCACGGGCCACGCGGGCTTCGGCTGCGACGTCGCGGATGCGGCCGCCGTCGATGCGCTCGTCAGGCAGGTCGAGTCGGAGCTCGGCTCACTCGACATCCTCGTCAACAACGCGGGCGTCACGGGCGACAACCTGCTCCTGCGGCTGTCGGACGAGGAGTGGGATCGCGTGCTCGATACGAACCTGAAGGGCGCGTTCCACACGACCCGCGCCGCGGCCCGCGGCATGATGCGCCGGCGTGATGGCCGCATCATCAACATCACGAGCGTCGTCGGGTTGACGGGCAACAGGGGACAGGCGAACTACGCGGCCTCGAAGGCGGGCCTGATCGGCCTCACGAAGTCGGTCGCGAAGGAGCTGGCCTCGCGCAACATTCTCTGCAACGCCGTCGCTCCGGGCTACATCGAGACCGAGATGACGGCCGAGCTGGGCGAAGGCGTGCGGGAGGCACTGCTCGGGCAGATCGCGCTCGGGCGGCTCGGCCGCGGCGATGATATTGCGTCCGTGGTGCGGTTTCTGGCAGGACCCGGTGCGGGATATATTACCGGACAGGTCATTGTCGTCGATGGCGGCATGGTGATCTGACACATCAACCGAGAGGACAAGATGGCGGACAACACCGAGTCGAAGGTCAAGGAGATCATCATCAACGAGCTGGGCGTCGAGCCCGAGAAGGTCACGCTCGAGGCTTCGTTCGTCGAGGATCTCGGCGCGGACTCGCTCGATACCGTGGAGCTGGTCATGGCCTTCGAGGAGGAGTTCGGCCTGGAGATTCCGGACGAGGATGCCGAGCAGCTCCAGACGGTGGGTGACGCCGTGAAGTACCTGCGCGAAAAGGGCATCGACTGAGCGCAGCGTCGAGGCGAGTCAGAGAATGGTGAACGGGAACGGAACGGCCCGGAGGGTCGTCGTCACGGGGCTGGGTCTCGTCACTCCGGTCGGCAATGATCTTCAGAGCAGCTGGGAGGCCCTGAAGGCCGGCCGCAGCGGTGCGGGACCGATCACGCAGTTCGACACGGAGGAGTTCGACGTCCGCTTCGCGGCGGAAGTGAAGGACTTCGAGGTCGATCTGTACCTGGATCGGAAGGAAGCGAAGCGGATGGATCGCTTCGCCCAGTTCGCGATGGCGGCGGCACAGCAGGCGGTAACGCATGCGGGGCTGGCGGAGCGGCCGGCGAATGTCGACTTCGACCGGGTGGGTGTCCTGATCGGGAGCGGCATTGGCGGCATCGCCACGTTCGAGGACCAGACACGCGTCATGCTGGAGCGCGGACCGAAGCGGATCAGTCCGTTCTTCGTTCCCATGTTCATCCCCGACATTGCCGCGGGGCACGTGTCGATGCGGTACCGCATGCGCGGCCCCAACTACTGCACGGTGTCGGCGTGCGCCTCGAGCGCGCACGCCATTGGCGATGCAATGCGCATCATCCAGCGCGGTGAAGCGGATGCCATGGTCGCCGGCGGTGCGGAGGCGACCGTCACGCCGCTGACGATCGCCGGCTTCTCGAACATGAAGGCGCTGTCGAGCAGGAACGACTCGCCGGAGACGGCGAGCCGGCCGTTCGACGCGACGCGCGACGGCTTCGTGCTGGGCGAGGGATCCGGCATCGTGGTGCTCGAGGCGCTGGAGCATGCGCGGGCGCGCGGCGCGCAGATCCTGGCGGAGGTGGTGGGTTTCGGGCAGAGTGCGGATGCGTATCATCTGACCGCACCGGCGCCCGAGGGCGCAGGGGCGCAGATCGCGATGCGCGCCGCACTCGGCGATGCGGATGTCGCACCGTCGGACATCGACTACATCAACGCGCACGGCACGTCGACGCCGATGAACGATCTCAATGAGACGCTCGCGGTCAAGGCGGTATTCGGCGACCATGCGTATCAGCTCGTGATGGGTTCGACGAAATCGATGACCGGCCATCTGCTCGGCGCCGCCGGCGGCGTCGAGGCGGTCATCTGCGTCCAGGTATGCCGCGAGGGGAAGATCCCGCCGACGATCAACTTCAGCACACCGGACCCCGCGTGCGATCTGAACTACGCGCACAACCAGCTCGTCGAGCGGTCCGTGCGCCTCGCGGCCACGAACTCGTTCGGATTCGGGGGCCACAACGTGTGTCTGCTGATCCAGCGCTGGGACGAAAACTGAGCCGTCCGCACGGCTCGCGGCTCCGACCCTTTCCGTGCCGCGGAAAGGGTCGTTTTCGCTTGCCGCACCAGCCGTTGCGCCCTATTCTTGGCGCGACGCCGGGCGGCCGCGAGCGGCCGTCGGGCGAGAGTGCGTCCGGTACGGGCGCCCGCTCCAATTCAGGGGGAAGCGTGTCATGACTTCGGCCTTCGCGGCACTGGCCGACCCTGCTGCAATAGATCTGCGCATCCGTCCCACCGATCCGGCACTGTTCTCCATCGCCGACCGGGTGCTCGACGGTGCGCGGCTGACGCCGGACGATGCGCTGGCTCTCTTCCAGTCGAAGGACCTGCTCGCCATCGGCGCGCTCGCCGATCTCGCGAACCGACGGGTCAACGGCGACCGCGTCTTCGTCTGTGCGAACCAGCACCTGAACCCGACGAACGTCTGCATTCTGCGGGCGACCTGCACGTTCTGCTCGTTCGCCCGCACGCCGCGGGAGGACGGCGCGTACACGATGACGCTCGACGAGGCGTTTCACGAGGCCTCGCTCGCGAGCGACACTCCGGTTCGCGAATTCCACATCGTCGGCGGACTGCACCCGAAGCTGCGGCTCGCCTACTACGAGGATCTGATCCGCGGCCTGAAGGAGCGGCATCCGGGTGTCGAGATCAAGGCGTTGACGGCCGTCGAGATAGCGCACCTCGCGCGCATCGAGAAGACCACGGTCGAGGAAGTGCTGATCCGGCTGCGTGACGCCGGCATGGAGACGATGCCGGGTGGCGGTGCGGAAGTGTTCGCGAAGGGCGTACGTGCCACGATCGCGCAGCGCAAGCTCGCGGCCGAGGAGTGGATCGACGTGCACCGCAAGGCGCACGGCCTCGGCATCCGCACGAACTGCACGATGTTGTACGGACACGTCGAGAGCATGCAGGATCGCGTCGACCACCTCGCCATGCTGCGCGAGCTCCAGGACGAGACGGGCGGGTTCCTCACGTACATCCCGCTCGCCTATCATCCGGACAACAACGAGCTGGGCGAGGAGCTGGGCCGCACGGGTACGGCGACGACAGGCTTCGACGATCTGAAGAATCTTGCAATCGGCCGCTTGTACCTGGACAACTTCCAGCACATCAAAACCCACTGGATCATGAATACCGCGAAGGTCAGCCAGGTCGCGCTGCATTTCGGCGTCGACGATCTGGAGGGGACGGTAGCGCGCGAACGCATCTATCACGAAGCAGGCGCGCACACGCCGGA
>DASUSS010000078.1:0-2149 GCA_036374995.1 Longimicrobiales bacterium
GCGGAATACGGCTATTCGCACGTGCGCGAGATCCTGCTGTTCTACCCGCTGCTCGGCGTGCTGTCCGGACTCGCCGCCGTGCTCTTCGTGCGCACCTACTTCCGCACGGAGCAGATCGCCGCTCGGAGCACGCTGCCCGCGTGGGCGCTGCCGCTGCTCGGCGGCGCGGCCGTCGGCTTCATGGTGTTCCTCTCGCGCGGCACGCTCGTCGGCTACGGCCACCTCGCGATCCGCATCGACGTGTTCGGGCAGATGGCGTGGTACGCGCTCGCGTTGCTCGCGCTCGGCAAGATCGTCGCGACCGCGATCACGCTCCACTTCGGCGGCTCCGGCGGCGTCTTCACGCCATCGCTCTTCGTCGGCGCCGCGACCGGCGGCGCGTTCGGTGCCGCGCTCGCCGCACTGTTCCCCGGGCTGAACCTGAGCCCGGAGGCGTACGCGCTCGTCGGCATGGGCGCCGTCGTCGCGGCCGCGACCGCCGCACCGATCACCGGCATCCTGATCGTGTTCGAGATGACGAACGACTACGCGATCATGCTGCCGCTCATGCTCACGACCGTGATCGCGTACGTCGGCGCGCGCCGCTACGAGCAGGACTCGCTCTACAGCGGCTGGCTGCGCCGCCGCGGCGAGCGCCTCGAGTACGGTGCCGAGCGCGATGTGCTCGCGGGCATCAGTGCGAGCGAGGCGTGCCACCCGCACCCGCACGTCGTGCCCGAGTCCGCCACCGTCAGCCAGCTGCTCGACCACCTCGATGCCGGCGACCAGACCGACTTCCCGGTCGTCGACATCCGCGGCCGTCTCATCGGCATCATCACCGTCGCCGACCTCGGCCGCCTCGCCCGCCACTCCGACTTCCTCGCCGATGTCGTCGTTGCCGCCGATGTCGCCACGCCGAGCGATACCGTCACGCCCGACGACACACTGCTCGAGGCCGTCCGCCGCATGGGCGTGCGCGGGTCGGGCTCGATCCCGATGGTCGACGCCGAGACGGGCGCCTTCATCGGCCTCGTGACGCGCGCGCACGTGCTCGCGTTGTACGAGCGCGCGATCGCGGGGGCACGGAGGGGGTAGGGGTAGAGGAACTTCATCGGTCGCAGAGGCGCGGAGACGCGGAGAGCGGTCCGTTCAGCGCTCGACGTCGGGTGAGGCCAGGGTGTAGGTGCGTACGGTCTGGACCTTCAGCTCATCGGTCCACACACCGATGAGTCTGTCAGGCTCGATCCGGACCGGGCGGAACTGTGGCGGAAGGTCGACGTCGCCGACGTGTGAGCCGTGGCGATCGTAGAGTGTCCACCTGACGTGCGCGGCGTCCGGCAGCGCGTAATCGGCCACCCAGATCACGCCGGCGTCGTCCGTGACCGCACGCCCGGCGAGCACGGGCAGTACGTCCGGCTGCGCACGCCCGGCAAGCTCCTCCTCGATTCCCTCGTGGCCGCGGGCGCGCAGGTCGTCTGCCTCGCGTTCCAGCAGCGCAGGGAGCAGATCGCCGGTCACGGGCGCCGGCCGCACGTCGCGCGTGATGCTGCGCACGTACGCGCCGGCCGTGTCGAACACGTGCAGCACGTGCGCGTCCGGATACGCGTAGTAGAACAGGTCGCCCGCAGTGGCGTACAGTGCGGTGCGCGGCTGGAACAGCACGGGCTCGTACTCGCCCCGAACGCGCTGGCGCGGTGCATCGTCGAACCAGCCGAATTCGACCAGCCCGGGATCGTCCCGGCGCACGCGTGCGGCACGCCGCTTCGTGACACCGGGCGCGTCGCCGTCCGTATCCGCGATGTTCTGGACGAGCAGCCAGCTGCCGTCACCGAAACGCTCCCACGGAACGTAGTTCGGTCGCAGCATCCAGCGGGAATCGTCGGTGCCCAGCAGACTCCCGCTCACATCGAAGCGACTGACGCGGAACAGCCGCGTGTCGAGCGCCGCGATCGTGTCGCCCTCCGTCCACACCGCGAAGATCGTCCGGAACTCGCCCGGACCCTCGCCATCGCCGCCGATCGTCCGCAGCAGCGAGCCGTCCGCGCCGAACACCTGGATCGCGGGCGGGCTGTGCCTGTTCGCGACGATGATGTCGTCGCCGACCGTGACGATGCCCGCGATGTCGACGAACTCGCGACCGTCGCCCCCACCGATGATCAGATCCGGCCCC
>DASUSS010000079.1:0-9178 GCA_036374995.1 Longimicrobiales bacterium
GCATTGAACAGCGGCGAATCCTCCATCACGCGGATGGTCGCCTCCACCGCGTCGAGGCCGGAGCCGCCATCCGCCAGGATCGCGTGACCGGTGCGGAGCGCCTGCTCGAGCACGGCGCGATACTGCGCCTCCTGCTCGGGCGTCATGCTGGCCCGGGTGATCGTGCCCGCGCCGCCGTGGATCACCATGCCGAAGCCGGTTCCCGCCGGCGCCGGTGTCACTGCCGGCGGCGCGGCCGTCGAACAGGCGAGGGAGGTCGTGAGCGCGCACATGACGGCCGTCAGGCGGAAGGTCGGGAGCGCAGTCGCGGACATAGGGTCGACTCGTCGGAAGCAATGCGGCGGCTGAAGCACTGAACACCGCGGCTGTGAGGCCAGGAACGCACGAAGGCGTAGTCTACATCCGATCCCGTCGATACACCACCGCAGCGCGTCAGCTGCCGCGGCGCCGCGGAAGCCCGGCCGGCAAAGCCCCGGACCTGCCGAAGCTACGGATCCGCCGCGGAGGCCTCGGAGCCGCCGAAGCTTCGGACCCGCCGAAGCCCCGGCCCACCGAAGCTCCGGAGTCCACCCGGGGACTCCGGAGCCGGCGACCTGCCGAGCTGATCCGGTCAGCCGCGACGCGGCCGCGCGTTCCGAGCGCGCTCGTCGAGGAGCGCCTTCGCCTTCGTCTGCTGCTCTTCGCCGAGCAGCTGGAGCGCCTCGTCGAGTGACTTCTGATCGTCCTCGCGGAGCTTCTGCATGAGGGGCTGGAGCTCCTGCATGCGCTGCATCATCGCCTCGCGGTCGCCGCCCTGGCCGCGCTGCGGCATTCCGGCGCGGATCTGCTCGCGTGAGGTCTTCGTGGATTCGGCCCACTTCGCGCCGATCGCCTGGAGCCGAGTCGTCTGCTCGGAGCTCAGCTGGAGGTCGGCGGCCTTCGTGACGAGGTACTCGACGGAACCCTGCTCGAGCAGCAGGCGCGCGCCCATGGCGCCGGCGCGTCCGCCCTGCGGCGGGCCGGACTGAGCGAGGAGTGGAAGCGGCGCCAGTGCCGAGATGGCGAGGGCGAGCAGGAGGGTACGGTTGCGCTTCATGCGTGCTCCGATGTGGAGGTCTCGCGCCGCGGACTGCTGCCGTGCGCTCATCTTCAGGACACCTTGCTGGCCGGTTTCGTTAGGGACCACGCCCGAGGCGCGGCGCTGGACCGGAAAAGGGGGCACGGCGTATTGTCCGGCATGCCTGAGCGACCGGCCGCGGGGACGACCCGTCCGTGAAGTTCCTCCCCTCACAGCTCGCCGCCATCACCGAGGGCGGCCTCCAGCGGCGCAATCTGCGGCTCCTCTCGCGCTTCCTTCTGTTCCTCGTCGCGATGGTGGCCCTCTACTCGGTGCTCTTCCACGTCCTGATGGAGGCGGAGGGGCAGACGCAGCACTCGTGGCTGACGGGGTTCTACTGGACGCTCACGGTGATGTCGACGCTGGGTTTCGGCGACATCACGTTCCAGAGCGACATCGGCCGGGCGTTCTCCGTGATCGTGCTCATCTCCGGCGTCATGTTCCTGCTCGTGGTGCTGCCGTTCACGTTCATCGAGTTCTTCTACGCGCCGTGGCTGGAGGCGCAGCGGCAGCGGCGTGCGCCGCGGGAGGTGCCGCCGGGGACCAGCGACCACGTGGTGCTGACGAACTACGACCCCGTCGCGCTCGCGCTGATCGATCGCCTGAAGTCGTACGGCCGGACGTACTACCTGCTCGAGCCCGACCTGACGCGCGCGCTCGACCTGTACGACAAGGGCATCTCGGTGATGGTCGGCGAGCGGGATGACGTGCGCACGTACGAGCGGCTGCAAGTGGACAGGGCCGCACTCGTCGTCGCGACCGCGGATGATCACATGAACTCGAACATCGCGTTCACGGTCCGCGAAGTGAGCGAGACCGCACCGATCGTGAGCTTCGCGCGGGCGCCGGACTCCGTCGACGTGCTCCAGCTCTCGGGGTCCAATCACGTGCTCCAGCTGACCGAGATGCTCGGTCGCTCGCTCGCGCGGCGCACGGTCGCGGGCGATGTGCGGGCGAACGTGATCGGCCGTTTCGGCGACCTGCTGATCGCGGAGGCGCCGATCAGCGGGACGCCGATGATCGGTCGCACCCTCGCCGATGGTTGGCTGCGCACGGCGACGGGCCTGACGGTGGTGGGGCTGTGGGAGCGTGGCAGGTTCGATGTGCCGCATCCGACGAAGGTGCTCGAGCCGACGACCGTCCTGGTGCTCGCCGGCTCCGAGTCGCAGCTGGGCAGGTTTACCGAGCTGACGGCGATCTACAACCTGCCGGATGTGCCCGTGCTCATCCTGGGCGGCGGCCGCGTCGGACGCTCGGCTTCACGCGCGCTCGCCGAGCGCGGCATCTCATACTGCATCGTCGAGCAGGACCCCGCACGGGTGAAGGATCCGGACAATACGGTCGTGGGCTCTGCGGCGGACCTCCAGGTCCTGGAGACGGCCGGCATCAGACAGTCGCCGACCGCGATCGTCACGACCAGCGATGACGCGACGAACATCTACCTGACGATCTACTGCCGGCGACTGCGGCCGGACATGCAGATCATCAGCCGGTCGAACCTCGAGCGCAACGTGTCGACGCTGCACCGCGCGGGGGCGGACTTCGTCATGTCGTACGCATCGATGGGTGCGAATGCCGTGTTCAACCTGCTCGAGCAGGACGATGTCGTGATGATCGCGGAGGGACTGGACGTGTTCCGGAGCCCGGTACCGCGCGAGCTGGCCGGGAAGTCGCTGCGCGAGGCGGGCGTCCGCGAGAAGACGGGGTGTAGCGTGCTCGCGATCGAGATGAACGGGGAGACGATCGTGAACCCGCCGCCCGATGTGCCGCTGCCCGACGATCCGGACGCCGAGCTGATCGTGATCGGCACGACCGAGGGCGAGCGCGCCTTCCTGAAGCGCTACCTGCCGGAGGGCGGCGGAAAGAGCCGGACGAAGGTGAGGGTGTGAGTGCGGGCTTGACCCGACACGCCCGCTGCCGCGACTTTCGCATCATCACTCCGCAACCGAGGCGAATCATGCTTCAGACTCCCGCCCGTGCGGCCCTCGCCGCGGCAGTCCTCCTGGCGGGCGCGGTAACGGGCGCAGCCGCGCAGTCGATCAGGGTCGAGTACGAGCAGTTCCGTCTGCCGAACGGCCTGACCGTCATCCTGCACCGGGACACGACCACGCCCACGATCGCGACGAACGTCTGGTACCACGTCGGCAGCGGCGGCGAGATGCCTGGCCGTACCGGCTTCGCACACCTGTTCGAGCACATCATGTTCGAGGGCTCGCGCAACGTCCCGGAGGGCAGGATCGACGAGTGGTTCGAGGAGGTCGGCGGCTCGCCGAACGGCTCGACGTCGCGCGACCGCACGAACTACATGCAGTCGTTCTCGAGCAATGCCCTCGATCTGGCGCTGTTCATCGAGAGTGACCGGATGGGCCACCTGCTCGATGCGATGTCGCCTGCCAGCGTCGATGGCCAGCGCGATGTCGTCAAGAACGAGCGTCGCCAGAGCTACGACAACCGGCCGTACGGTCTGTCGAGCCAGCTCATCACGGAGGAGCTGTACCCGCCCTCGCATCCATACTCGTGGCCGGTCATCGGCTACATGGACCACCTGAGCAACGCGTCGTACGAGGACGTCGTCGACTTCTTCCGTCGTTATTACGCGCCGAACAATGCGAGTCTGGCGATCGTCGGTGACATCGACGTGGCGGAGGCGAAGCAGCTGGTGCAGAAGTGGTTCGCGGACGTGCCGGCGGGTGAGCCCGTGCCGGTGCGTACGGCCGAGCCGCCCGTGATCGAGTCCACGCGGCGCGTCATGCTGGAGGATCGGGTCCAGCTGCCGCGCCTGTACCTGACGTGGGTCTCGCCCGCCGCGTATCAGGAAGGCGATGCGGCACTCACGGCGCTCGGAGAGCTCCTCGCGGGCGGCAAGAACGCGCGGCTCTACAAGCGGCTGGTCTACGAGCTTCAGATCGCCGATGACGTTTCGGCGTTCCAGAACGGCGGCAGGCTGGGCGGCGAGTTCCGCATCACGGCGACGGCACGGAGCGGGCACACGCTGGAGCAGCTGGAGCGGGTGATTCTCGAGGAGATCGAGAGGGTCGGTCGCGACGTGCCGGAGCCGCGCGAGCTCGAGCGCATCGTGAATCAGTACGAGGTCTCGTTTCTCGAGTCGCTCGAGCTCGTGTCGGCGAAGGCGAACCAGCTCAACGAATACCTCTTTTACACCGGCACGCCGGACTACTTCAACCAGGACCTCGAACGGTTCCGCAGCCTCACGCCGGAGGATCTGACGTCCGCGGCCGCGCGCTTCCTCGATCCGGACCGGCGCGTCGTGCTGAGCATCGTGCCGCGCGGCCGGACCGAGCTCGCGATCCCGGGCAGCCGGCCGATCCCGAACGAGAAGCTGGAGCTCAGTCCGGACGCACGGCAGCGTGCAACGGAGGAAGCACTACGCGGCGCAGCCGCCCCACCGCCCGAAGCTGCGGCCCCATGGCCCGACGCTGCGACAGAGGAATGAAGGACATCGAGATGATCATGCGAATCGGACGACGCACCCGCAGCGGCGTGAGTGCGGCGGCCACTGTGCTGCTGCTGGCGGGGAATGCGTTTGCGCAGGCGCCGGACCGCTCGAAGCGGCCGGCGGTCGGCGATGCGCCGGACCTCACGCTGCCTGCGCTGCAGGAGTTCCGGCTGGACAACGGTCTGCGCGTGCTGCTGATGGAGAAGCACGATCTGCCGCTGGTGCAGCTCAATGTCCTGATCGGTGCCGGGACGACGCGCGACGAGTCGTCGCGGCCCGGGCTGGCCAGCATGACGGCGGCCATGGTGGACGAGGGTGCCGCGGGCATGTCAGCACTCGAGATCGCGGACCGGTTCGAGATGCTCGGCGCCCGCTTCAGCATTGGCGCGGGTACACAGAGCGCGAGCATGTCGATGCGCGTGCCGGCGCAACAGCTGCGGGCGGCGCTCGATCTCGCGGCCGACGTCCTGCTGCGGCCGGACTTCCCCGAGGCGGAACTCGAGCGGCTGCGCAAGGAGCGGCTGACGGGGCTGATCCGGCAGTACGATGAGCCGAACGCGATCGCCAGCGTGCTCTTCAGCCAGACACTGTTCGGCAGCGATCACCCGTATGGCCGACCGGCGGCCGGGACGGAGGCATCGCTGCGCGCCATGACGACGGCCGATCTGCGTGCATTCCACGACCGGTTCTATCGGCCCGGTAATGCCACGGTGATCATCGTCGGAGACATCGAGCGGGCGGCGGCCGTATCGCTGCTCGAGGCGGAGCTCGGCGCATGGGCGGGCGCGGCGGTCCCGCGCGACGAGGTGGCGGCCGCACAGCAGGTCCGAGGCCGCACGGTCTACATCGTCGACAAGCCCGGTGCGGCGCAGTCCGTCGTGCAGCTGGGCCGCATCGGCGTGCCGCGCACCACGGCGGATTATTTCGCGCTCGAGGTGATGAACGTCATTCTCGGCGGGTCGTTCACATCGCGGCTGAACCAGAACCTGCGCGAGGACAAGGGCTACTCGTACGGCGCACGCTCGGGATTCGACTACCTGGCCGCCGCCGGGCCCTGGTTCGCCGGCGCGTCCGTGCAGACGCAGTCGACCGGTCCGGCCATCGCGGAGTTCATGAAGGAGCTGCGGGGCATGCACGAGCCGATTCCGGCCGGCGAAGTGGAGCGTGCGAAGAACTTCCTGGCCATGCGCTATCCGGCGGGATTCCAGTCGGTCGCCGGCATCGCGGCCCGCGTCGCGGATCTGGTACAGTACGATCTCCCGTCCGACTACTTCAATCGTTTCGTCGACAACGTGCTTGCGGTGAGCGACGAGGATGTCGAGCGTGTCGCGCGCCAGTACATCGATCCTGCGAACATCGCGATCTTCGTGGTAGGCGACCGTGCGGTGATCGAGCAGCAGGTCCGTGATCTCGGCCTCGGCGAAGTGCGGTTCCTGGAGGTGACGGACGTGCTCGGTCCGATGCCGTCGTTCGACGATTAGCTCAACGCTGGAGCTCCGGCGTGCCGTACCTGCATTTCCCGAAGCGACCCGCGCTCTCCCTGGAGCGGAAGCTGCCGATGCTGATCGGCGGACTGGTCGCGAGTGCGCTCGTGGTAACCCTGCTGCTCGTCCGACACGAGCTGCGTGGCAGCGTGATCGAGGGCGCCGCGGAGCGGCTCGCGCTCGTGGTGCGCGAGCTGACCGGGGATTCCACGGGTCTGATACGGCAGCGGCGAAGCGCGGCGCTCGAGTCCGTGTCGCAACATCCGGTCATCATCCAGTTCGTCACGGCACAGAGCAACGACGTGAGCGCCGTCAGGCAGATCCTCGAAGGCGTGCGCGTGCCCGCCGATCTGGACCTGCCCGTTCAGCTACGGGGTCCATCCGGTCGCGTGCTCGTGGCGGCCGGCAACAGCGAGGAGAGCGACGGCGCGCTGCCGCCGCGCGGCGAGAACGTGCGGTACGGCCGCATCTCGGCGGACGCCACCGGCTACACGTACTGGATCAGTGCACCCGTCCGTTACGGCGGCAGCATCGTGGGCCACCTCACGCAGCAGCGCCGCGGCGGCGGCCCGTCGACGACGCTCGCCCACGTGCGCCAGCTGATCGGCGTCGATGTGGCGCTGTATGTCGCGAACGAGGATGGCGGGGACTGGGCCGTCGTGGATGGCGGCGCGATGGCCGGCGCGCCGCGGGTGCCGGCTGTCGGCCGGCCGTTCAGCTACAGTCGCGAGGACGGCACCGGGTATCTCGCGCACGCCGAGCGGATCGACGGCACGCCCTGGCTGCTCGTCGCGCAGGTGCCGGTGGCGCGCATCCTCGCGGGGGCCGATAAGGTCATCGACCGGATCGCGCTGTTCGGTTTCGCGCTGCTGGCGCTGGCGCTGGTCGCGGCATGGATGGTCAGCCGGCGAGTGACCCGACCGCTCACCCAGCTCGGGCGGGTCGCGGACGCGATCGCGCGCGGCGACTACTCGCGCCGGACGCTGTTTCAGCGCGGCGACGAGATCGGGCGGCTCGCCCACAGCTTCGATGCGATGGCGGCGCGGGTCGAGACCACGCACGCCGAGCTGAAGCGTCGTTTCCGGGAGGCACAGTCACTCGCCGGCGAGCTGGAGATCGCGAACGCCCGGCTGCACGCGGCGATCCGCGACGCGGAGGTGGCACGCTCCCAGGCGCAGCAGGCCAGCAGCGCAAAGTCCGAGTTCCTCGCCACCATGAGCCACGAGATCCGGACGCCGATCAACGCGATCATCGGCTACACCGACCTGCTCGACCTGCGCCTCGCCGGTCCGCTGAGCGACACACAGCAGAACTACGTTCAGCGCATCCGGCTCAGCAGCGAGCACCTGATCTCCGTCGTGAATGATGTGCTCGATTTCGCGAAGATCGAATCCGGCCAGATGCGGCTCAGCAGCGAGGTGCGGGATGCGCGTCGGGTGATCGACGATACCGTGTCGATCCTGCAGGCGCGCGCGGACGCGAGGCGAATCGACCTCAGTGTCGCCTGCCCGTCCGGCGCCGTCTTCCTCGGCGACGCGCAGCGCGTCCAGCAGGTGCTGCTGAACCTGCTGTCGAACGCGCTGAAGTTCACGGCCGAAGGCGGCTCGGTCGCCATCGAGTGCGAGCAGCGGGAGAGCCGCGGCTGCGGCAGCGGTGCCGACGCCGCGCGCCGCTCCGCCTGGACCTGCATCTCCGTGCGCGACGACGGGCCCGGAATCCCGCCGGATCAGATCGGCCCGATCTTCGAGCCGTTCGTCCAGGGGGCCAGCGGGTACACGCGAACGCACGGCGGAACCGGGCTCGGACTCGCCATCAGCCGGAGCCTCGCCCGTATGATGGACGGCGATCTCACCGTGGAGAGCGAGGTCGGCGTCGGCTCCGTCTTCACGATCTGGCTGCCGGACCCGAACCCGGCCGCCGTCCCTGCCGGCTGACGGCTCAGCCGCCTTCGCCCGGTCCCGATGGTGCAGGCGTGGCCGGCGCCTCGATGTCGACATCCACGTCCAGCCCCTCGTCCCCGCCGCGATTGCCGAGCATCCCCGAGAAGTAGAGCGCCACCCCGAGGATCAGGATCACGACGACGATCAGCAGCGCGTAGATGCCGCCGTGCCCCTCACTCCGTTCCACCTCAGCCATGAAGCCTCCCTGAGTGCGCCTGCGACGGCGCGTGAGCGGTCTGCTGCGACCCGCGCCGGTCCAGTGCAAGGGAGGGGCCCGCGCGGCACCGGCGGGCCGGCTGCGGTGTAAGCAGCCACGGCCGGAACGGAACGCGCTGCTCGCACACCGTTCCGGCAACGGGACCAGGAGATCGCATGGCGACGCAGTCGGGGCAGCACGCACGAACCTCCGAGTTCGTGCTGAAGCGGTTCGAGCGCTGGGCGTTGCCCCGGCTGGCCGCACGGCTGCCGGCGTGGGTCGTGCCCGATCACCTGACGGTGCTGGGCCTGCTCGCCTCGACCGCGATCGGTGCCGCGTACGCGCTCTCCAACCGCCACGAGGCGTGGCTCTGGCTCGCGAATGCTGCACTCGTCGTGAACTGGTTCGGCGACAGCCTCGACGGCACGCTCGCGCGGTACCGCAGGATCGAGCGGCCGCGCTACGGCTACTACCTCGACCACCTCACCGACGCATACTCGACGCTGGCGATCGGGCTCGGCCTCGGCTTCTCGCCGTACATGCTCCTGGCCGTCGGCCTCGCCATCATCATTGCCTACCTGCTCCTGTCGATCAACGTCTACCTCGAGACGCACGTCTTCGAGGAGTTCCGCTTCAGCTACGGCAATCTCGGCCCGACGGAGGTGCGACTGCTCCTGATCGCACTGAACATCACGGCACTGTCGATCGGGCCGCTCACGTTCCGTGCGCTGGGCGTATCCGCGTCCGTGTTCGATGTGTTCGGGCTGGCCGTG
This sequence comes from Longimicrobiales bacterium, assembly GCA_036374995.1. GTDB lineage: Bacteria > Gemmatimonadota > Gemmatimonadetes > Longimicrobiales > RSA9 > SH-MAG3. Next base: position 8,947 of record DASUSS010000079.1, read on the forward strand.
ACGCTCGGGATGATCGCGCTGCTGCTGGCGCGCGCGATCGGCAACCTGCGTGCGCTGGCACGGCTCGAGCCGCCCCGCCGCACGAGCGCACCGCCGGCCTGACGAGAACATTGCGCCGGACCGGCATTCTGCGCGATTGTTGCCCGCGTCCACCATCAGGAGATCGTGCCGTGCCGATGCGCCGAACCACGACCGCCGTGCTGCTGCTCGCGACGCTCACCGCGTGCCGCAT
>DASUSS010000080.1:0-8246 GCA_036374995.1 Longimicrobiales bacterium
ACGATGTGCCCGTTCTCCAGCCGGACCCTGAAATTCTGGTCCGGCAGCACCTCGGTCACTACGCCTTCCATCTCGATGGATTCCTGTTTCGCCATGCATCATCTCCAGTGAGGGTCGCCCCCCGAATAAGAACGCCGCCCGGCTGCGCTCCGACCGATCGCGCGCCGCGGCGGCCACGGCCGGTCAACCGACGGCCGCTTAACCCATTCAATTTAGCAGAATTGCGCCTGAAAAGCGAGGTTCGGCAGGAATCCACCGGGGGGACCGGGACGGGGAGCGGGCCGCTCCGGCGATCCCGATCCCCCTCCCGGCCCCGATACCCGGTCCCTTCTCCCGTGCTCGCTCCGGTAAGCGGTGGACGATCCACGGGCGGTCGGACCCTCGTGCGGTTCAGCTGATCGGCCTCCGCGTCTTCACGATGAACAGGCCCTCGCTGATGCTGGTGAAGATGACGGTACCGCTCCGAAAGTATGGGTAGTTGCTCCACGAGCCGGTGAACCCCGCCTCGTTGCCTCCGGTCGGCACGGAATCGAAGAATCCGATCTCGCGCGGATTGAGGCGGTCGCTGATGTCGATGATGCGCAGGCCGCTCGAGTAGTTGGACTGGTACATCGTATCGCCGACGACGTAGAGGTTGTGGTCGGAGGCGGGCGTCTCGCCCATGAACATCCCGGCGACCTGCGGGTCGTCCAGGTCGGTGACATCCCAGATGATGGTGCGCGTGCGCGGCGCCACGCCGCTGACCTCATCGCCCTCGTCGTTCATGTAGAAGAAGCGCTGGTCGGGCGTGAGCCACCCCTGGTGCGAGTACTGCACGTTGGGGTAGGACGCGCGCGACAACGGGACGGGGTTCCTGCGGTCCGTGACGTCGGCGATGCTGAGCGCGTTCTCGTTGGAGCCGAAGCAGATCTCCCGGCCGGCATACTGCTGGTCGGGCCCGCTGTAGGTGACGCACTGCGCGTCGTGCGAGTAGCCGGTGCCGGCATTGCCGGTGCGCGGATCGGAGAAGCACCCCGCGAACGACGGCTTTCTCGGATCGCGGATGTCGATCATGTGGAGGCCGCCGCCGCACACCTCGCCGCCGCTGTTGGAGCCGACGGCGAAGGCCGTGCCCGACTGCTCGTTGATCACGATGTTGTGGGCACTCGCGATGCGGTCGTAGTGCGCATCGGCACTGAACGTGACGGGTGCGTTCTGCACGTTGCGCAGCTTCGTGAGATCGAAGACCTGCATCCCGTGCGGTCCCGCCCCGTCGGCGACGATGAAGGCGTGGTCGCTGTAGACCTTGATGTCGCGCCAGGCGTTCGCCTGCGCGCCTTCCGTCATGGGCAGATCGCCGAGGTACCGCGGGTTGGCCGGATCGGTGACATCGACGAACGAGGTCCCGTTCGTGCGGCCGACGAGCGCGTACTCGCGGCCGCTCTGCGGATCGGTCCAGCCCCAGATGTCGTTGAGGTGGACACCGCGGCCGCCGCCGATCTCGTTGATCGGCAGGAACGCCTGGAGCTCCACGTTGCTCGAGCAGTTGAACGGCCCGGCCGCGCCGTTCACGCAGTTGACGGCGCCGCCCTTCATGCTGGCGTAATAGTCCGTCACGCCGACGAACCGTGCCGTCTCGCTCCATTCGCCATCCGTCCCGCGCGCGAGGACGACTGCCGCGCCCTCGCCGTCATCCTCGAACGGCAGTCCGGCGACGATGGCGTCGTCGAGGACCGCGAACGCGAAGGAGTAGCCGGTCCCCTGTGTGCCGGGCAGCGAGAGCTTGCGGTTTGCAACCCAGTCGTTGCGCTCCGCATCCCACTGGAATCGATAGATCGTGCCGCTGAACCCATCCGCGCCGGGTGAGCCGATCCACAGGTCGTCGCCGACGACGGCGAGCGCTGCGCCGAACTGCGAGTTCGTGCCGCCGTCGAACGGGAAGAGGCGCGTGAACGCGGCCCATCCCTCCGCCTGCGGGTTCTTCTCGAAGAGGTAGACTGCGCCGGTGTTCTCGTCGCGGCCGGGTGCGGCTGCGACGCCGTAGTTGCGCAGCAGGGCGACGCGCATGCCGAGCGCGGAGCCGGCGGACACGGTGCGGGCGAGCAGCTTCGACGTCTCCGTCCAGCCGTTTTCGCCGCGGTCGAACAGGTATGCGGCGCCGCGGCGCTCGGCCTGCAACGGTGCGCCGATGATCGCGCGCGTGGCGTTGATCGCGACGGCGCGGCCGAAGCCGTCGCCGGCCGCTGCATCGCTGCCGCTCAGCACCGCCTCCTGTGCCCAGCCGCTGCCGCTCCTGCGGAACACGTACGCGCTGTTCGCGCCACCGATGAGCGCGACGTCATCATGCACGGCGACGGCCATGCCGATGCTGTCGTTCGCCGCCGCGGCCGCCGGCAGGAGCCGACCCGCCGGCTGCCACTGCGCGCCGCGCCGCTCGAACACGTGGACCACGCCGCGGCCATCGCCGCCCGTCGGCTGGCCGACCACGAGCAGCGAGCCGTGTGCGGCGATCGACGCGCCGAATCCGTCCGCCGCATGCGCATCGGGTGCGGTCAGGCGCGCCAGCTCCGTCCAGCGGCCATCCGCTGCGCGCTGATACACGTAGACGCGGCCCGGACCGGCCGCATTCGCCGGCTGCCCCACGAACGCGAAACCGTCCGTCACCGCGACATTCCCGCCGTAGTTGAAATCGAACTGCGCGTGCGCGGCTCCCGCCGTGCCGCACATCAGTGCAGCGAACGCCGCTGCGGCAATTCTTCTCATCGTCCGTCACCTCGAGAATTCGATGGACTGCCACCGCGGCTGCGGCGGCAGGCGGCGCCCTGCTCCTGCGCCTGATCGGGGTCCGATGATACCGGCCCCGGTATGACCCGGCCAGCCGGCCGGGACAGGATGACTGAAAGCGGGGAGCAGGCGATGGTCCGGGCGACGGACGCGAGAGGGCGGGCCCGATCGCGGGCCCGCCCCCGGTCCCGGTTCACCTCCCGGCGCCGTCAGAAGACGGGCCGGCTCATCCTCACGATGAAGAGTCCCTCGCGGATGCTCGTGAACACGATCGTGCCGCTGCGGAAGTACGGGTAGTTGCTCCACGACCCGAAGAAGCCCGGTGTGTTCTCGCTGTTCGGCACGGAGTCGAAGTATCCGACCTCGCGTGGATTCGCGCGATCGCTGATGTCGATGATGCGGAGCCCGCCGGCGTAGTTGGACTGGTACATCGTGTCGCCGCGCACGTAGAGGTTGTGATCGGACGCGGGGCTCGTGCCGAGGAACTCGCCCGCCACGACCGGATCATCGAGCTCCGTCAGGTCCCAGATGATCGTGCGCGTGCGCGGCACTACGCCGGCGACCTCATCGCCCTCGTCGTTCATGTAGAAGTAGCGATGATCGTCCGAGAGCCAGCCCTGGTGCGAGTACTGCACGTTGGGATAGGACGCGCGTGCGACTGCGATCGGATTCTCGCGATCGGTGACATCGGCAATGCTCAGTGCCGTCTCGTTCGAGCCGAGGCAGATCTCGCGGCCCGTATACCGGCGGTCCGGACCGTGGTACGTGACGCACTGCGCATCGTGCGACGTGCCGGTACCGGCAATGCCCGTGCGCGGGTCCGAGAAGCAGCCGGCGAACTTGGGGTTCTTCGGATCCCGCACGTCGATCATGTGCAGACCGCCACCGCACGTGCGGCCGCCGCCGTTGCTCGCGACCGCGACCGCGAGCCCGGTCTCCTCGTTGATCACGATGTTGTGCGAGCTGTGGATCCCGTCGTATAGCGCGGTCTCGGTGAACGTGACCGGTGCGTTGCGCACGTCGCGGAGCTGCGTCAGGTCGAACACCTGCACACCGTGCTCGCCGGCGTTGTCGGCGACGATGAATGCGTGGTCACGGTAGACCTTGATGTCGCGCCACAGGTTCGGCCGCGCGCCCTTCGTGAGCGGGAGCTCCCCGAGGTAGCGCGGGTTCGACGGGTCCGTCACGTCCACGAACACCGTGGCGTTCGAGCGGCCGACGAGCGCGTACTCGCGCCCGGTCTCCGGATCCGTCCACCCCCACAGGTCGTTGAGGTGGACACCGGGCTCGCCGCCGAGCGCGGAGATCGGCAGGTAACTGAGCAGCTCGACGTTGCCGCAGCTGAACGCCGACGCGGTGCCGTTCGAGCACGGCGTCACGTTCCCCGTCACCGCGGGGAACTCCTCCGGCGCGCTGCGCAGCGGTGTCGACGCCGCCCAGTGGCCATCCGGCTGCGGCTCTGCGGCGAGCGCCGTGCCCGTGCCCAGAATGTCCGGGATGCCGAACACGACGGCGCGCTCCGCGGCCGCAATCGTGGCAGCGAACTGCGTGTGTGCCTGATTCGACGGGTTCACGATCCGGTCGCCGAACTGCCACTGGCCGGTGGCGGCATCGAGCGTCAGCCGGTGTGCGGCGCGCGTTCCTGGCGCGCCGACCCACAGGTCGTTGCCCGACACGGCCACGGAGGTCCCGAACTGGACGCCGGGGCCGCCGTCGTACGCGTGCAGCCGCTGCTGCGCCGCCCAGCGGTCCAGGTCCTCCACGTAGCGGAAGACGAATACTGCGCCGGCCCCTTCGTCGCGGTTCGGCGCGCCCGCGACGACGCGGTCGCCGAGGATCGCGACGCTGCTGCCGAGCGCGTCGCCCGCCTCCGTCGAGCGCGCGGTCAGCTGTGCGGCCTGCCGCCACGTCGCGCCGTCGCGCATGAAGAGCCAGGCGGCGCCGCGTCGCTCCGATGTGCCCGGTGCACCGACGACGACCCGGTCGGCGCCCGCGGCGAGTGCCGCGCCGAAGCGGTCGCCCGCGGCCACGCCCTCGACGCTCAGCTTCGCCTCCTCCCGCCATGCGGCGCCGCTGCGGCGGAAGACGTAGACCGCGTTCGCACCGGGCGCAGACACGAGTGCGAGGTCTCCGTGCAGCGCCACGGCGATGCCGGCGCTGTCACCGGCCGCCGCACCTGCCGGCGCGAACCGGCCGGTGTGCCGCCAGGCGGCGCCGCTCCGCTCGAACACGTGCACTCCCCCGGCCCCGCCTCCCTCCGAGGGATGACCGACGAGCACGACGCCTCCCGAGGCGGCGACCGAGCGGCCGAAACGGTCGCCCGGGCGGCTCTCCGGCAGCGTGAGCTTCGCGCGCTCGACCCACTCGCCGTCCGCACCCCGCATATAGGCGTACACCGTGCCGGCTCGCGCCACGTTCAACGGCTCTGCCACGTACAGCACGTCGCCCGACGCAGCCACCGACGTGCCGTATCCACCCTGCGCATGGAGCGCCGCCGCGCCGGTGAGCATGCCGGCCGCCGCGAACATCGCTCTCGCGATCTTCGTCATTGAGACCTCGGTGTGAATGTCGAGAGAAAGAGCGCCCGTGGGGCGCGAAAGCACCGGTCAGACCGCCAGATGGCGGACCGCCATCATATCCGCCCCACCCGGTGCCGTCCAGAGCAGGCTTGCGCGGGCGTGTAACGTGCATGCCCGTGCCGCGTCCCGAGACCGAGAAATCCCATGAGCATTCACGAGCTCGCCGGACAGCGTCCGCCTCATCGATCGCTGCCCAACATCCCCGACCTCGTCACGCGTTACTTCGTCGACCGTCCGGACCCTGCGGCGCCGACGCAGCGCGTTGCGTTCGGCACATCCGGACACCGCGGCTCATCCGTCACGAGCAGCTTCAACGAGTCGCACATCATCGCGATCTGCGCCGCCATCGTCGAGCACCGGCGCAGCGCCGGCATCTCCGGGCCGCTCTTCATCGGCCGGGACACGCATGCGCTCTCCGAGCCCGCCTATGCCACCGCGCTCGAGGTGCTCGCCGCGCACGATGTCGGGATCGTCGTCGACTCCGGCTCGCGCTACACACCGACCCCCGTCATCTCCCACGCCATCCTGCGTCACAACCGTGCCGGGAGCGGCCCGCTGGCCGACGGCATCGTCATCACGCCGTCACACAACCCGCCGGAGGACGGCGGCTTCAAGTACAACCCGCCGACCGGCGGTCCTGCCGAAACCGCGATCACGGCGGCCGTGCAGGACCGGGCGAACGCACTGCTCGAGAGCGGCGTGGAACGCATCCCGCGCGTGTCGTTGCGTGTCGCGCTCGCGGCCGCGACGACGCGCCACGTGGATATCGGCGAGGCGTACATCCGCGATCTGGGCAGTGTCCTCGATCTCGAGGCCGTGGCGGCGGCCGGAGTCCGGATCGGCGTGGACCCGATGGGCGGATCGGCGGCGGATCACTGGGCGCGCATTGCGGGCGCCTGGGGCCTCGACATCGACGTCGTCAACCCGGTCATCGATGCGACGTTCTCGTTCATGCCGCTCGACTGGGACGGCCGCATCCGCATGGACTGCTCCTCGCCGCATGCGATGTCCGGACTCATCGCGCTCAAGGATCGCTACGACGTCGCATTCGGCAACGATCCCGACGCCGACCGCCACGGCATCGTCACCCCGTCCGCCGGCCTGCTCAACCCCAACCATTTCCTCGCCGTCGCCGTCTGGTACCTGTTCCAGAACCGCAGCGACTGGAGCCGTGACGCCGCCATCGGCAAGACGCTCGTGTCCAGCTCCATCATCGATCGCGTCGCGGCACACCTCCACCGCCGCGTCGTCGAGGTGCCCGTCGGCTTCAAGTGGTTCGTCGACGGCCTGCTCGACGGCTCGCTCGCGTTCGCCGGAGAAGAGAGTGCCGGCGCCTCGTTCGTGCGCCGCGACGGGACCGCCTGGACGACCGACAAGGACGGCATCCTGCTCGCGCTCCTCGCCGCCGAGATCACGGCCCGGCTCGAGCGTGACCCGGGCGAGGTCTACCGCGATCTCGAAGCGCGCTTCGGCACGTCCGTCTACGAGCGCATCGATGCACCGGCCTCGCCCGAGCTCAAGCAGGCGCTGCTCCGGCTCGGTCCCGACGACGTAAAGGCCGATACCCTCGCCGGCGAGAAGATCACCGCGCGCCTCACGCGCGCCCCCGGCAACGACGCGCCGATCGGCGGCCTCAAGGTGATCACCGAGAACGGCTGGTTCGCCGCGCGCCCGTCCGGAACCGAGGCCGTCTACAAGATCTACGCGGAGAGCTTTCTGGGGACCGAGCACCTTCGGCAGATCCAGCGCGAGGCCGCGGACCTGGTTTCAGAATTCAGTTATTCCTGAGCCCGCCGCGGCGGTGGAGGGCCCAGGCGCGTTCTGACGCGAGAAATACCAGGCGGGCGCCCGTCCGTCCTGCTACGTTAGAGCCGGATCGGGGACGTGACCATTTCTCGATCAGCCAAACCTCAATTCTGCAACCGCGTCCGCAAAGGACGTCCGCGAAGGATCGATGCACCGTCGCACGTTTCTCAGGAGGACTGCCGCTCTCGGCAGTGCCGCGCTCACGGGCGCGCTGGGTGAGCTTCACGCCGCGGCGCCCGAGGAAGCGCGTGCCGCCCGCCGTGCCGGCAATGCCGGAGCACGCGCCGACCTGATCCTGCGCCGCGCACTCATCTACGACGGGAGCGGCTCGGCGCCGGTGCGGGGGGATGTCGCGGTGACGGGCGGTCGGATCGTGGAAGTGGGCGCGCAGGTCGGCGCCCGGGGCGACCGTGAGGTGGACCTGGGCGGGCTCGCGCTCGCACCGGGGTTCATCGACATCCACTCGCACACGGACCTGAGCCTGCTGCGGGACCCGCGCGCGGACAGCAAGGTCCGGCAGGGCGTCACGACCGAGGTCGCCGGCCAGGACGGCGGCTCGGTCGGCTGGGACGATGAAGGATTCGAGGCCGCCCGGGAGCGTTACGGCGACCGGCTCGATTTCCGGGACGTGCCCGGCTTCCTCCGCTGGATCGACCGGCACGGGGCGGCCGTCAACGAGGCGAGCATGATCGGCACGGGCAGCGTCCGCGGCCGGGTGATCGGGAACGGCGACCGTCCGGCGACCGAGGCGGAAATCGTAGAGATGAGGGAGATGGTGCGGAGCGCGGTGAGCGGCGGGGCGTGCGGGGTGTCGAGCGGTCTGGAGTACACGCCGGACGCGTTTGCCGATGCCGCCGAGCTGGAGGCGCTCGTGGCTCCGCTGCGCGGGACGGGTCTGCCGTTCTCGAGCCACATGCGCAACGAGGACGACCGGCTGCTCGCGGCGATGGAGGAAGTCATCGGCATCGGTCACCGCGCGGGTGTGGCCGTGCACATCTCTCACCTGAAGGCACAGGGTGAGCGCAACTGGTGGAAGACGGACGCCGCGCTGCGGCTGATAGACGACGGCCGGAAAAGCGGCATAGACGTGGACTTCGA
>DASUSS010000081.1:0-23600 GCA_036374995.1 Longimicrobiales bacterium
CTACGACGACCGCACGCGCGTGATCTACGGCCAGCGGCAGTACCCGGTGAGCTCGCTGGAGCGGGGCGACCAGGTGCAGATCCGGGTCGAGTACGATCGTAACAACACGGCGTGGGCGGACCGGATCGAAGTGCGGGACAGCCGTCGCAGCGAACGTGATGGAGACTGGTCGAATGCGCGCGTGCAGCGGCTGGACGGTCGCGTGTACCAGGTCGACACGCGCCGCGGATACTTCACGCTCGACGGCACGTACGGCCGCTCGCTGGTCGTGTACGTGCCGCGCAGTCTGCGGCGCGAGGACGCGCGGCGCTTCGAGCGCCTGCGCCGCGGCGACCGGGTCCGGATCGAGGTCCGGTCGCGCGGCAGGGATCAGGCGGAGCTGGTACGGTTCCGCTGATCAGACGGTCGTGGGCTGGCTGATGTTCAGGTCATCGAGCGTGTCGCGCACCGCGCGCGGCAGGTTCGAGCGCAGCCAGTCCACCATCTCCTCCTCGTCCTCCAGGATCTCCTCGCAGATCCGCGCGATCTTCTCGTGTCCCGCGTCCCGCGCGGCGACGATAATGGCATCGTAGGACGCGATCTCGAGGTTCTCCGACGCGAAGTCCGCGACGAAGTTGCGCACGACCTCATCGTCGAACGGCTCCGTCGACAGGCTGCTCAGCGCGCCGCTGATGCGGCCCATCGCATCCTTCGCTTTCGATGGCTTCCGCCCCAGCAGCCGGATGCACTGCTTCACCTTCTTCACGTGCCGCTTCGTGCGATCGAGGTGCTCGAGGTGCTTCGCGCGCACGTGCGGGTGCCGCTCCGCATCCGCCGCGTGATTCTCGAGTATCGGAATCTGCGCCTTCTCCAGCGCGTACGCGTCGCTCAGCCACGCGAGCAGCCGCTCGTCCGACGGGCTCAGCTCCTCCGGCTCCTCGTCCGCGAGCAGCGCGCCGATCACGCTGTCGAGCAGGTGCGTGCGCTGGAGCACGAAGCCGATTCCGGCGGCGAGTGCGATCGTGCCGAGCGGGTTCGCGCGCACCCGCTCCTCCAGGTCCTCGAGGTTCCGGATCGACAGCGCGTCCGAGACCCGGCTCCGGACCCGGCCGAGCCGGCCTTCGCTCCGCGCCGACCGCTCCACCGTGCCCTCACGTCGCTCCATCGCCTCCGTCTCCAGGCTCGCGTAGCCGATCGCCTGCTGCCCCGTACGACCCGAGCGGCCTGGTGCGTCGTAGCTGGTGCGGTCCATGTCTGCCTCCGGCGCTGCGTGTTCTGCGGATCCCCTCACCCGTCATCGGGGCGGCAATCGATATGCCATGCCCGCCCCGCGTCCCGGCAGGGGGCGACGCACCTTGAACGCAACAACCGTAACGAGCGGTGGAATGCCTCGCCCGGCGGACGCGCGGTGGGCGTCAGCCGCCGCCGGTCAGCGGCTCGAACGTGCCGGTCGACCGGTTCTTCCGCACGTCGTTCCAGGGGAACCAGCGGCCGTTCATCGCGATGTAGACGCCGGCGGGGAGCACCTGCACGAAGGAGAGCGCACTGCCGAGGTTGAACAGTCCGTCGGAGCTGCCGAACGCGTAGGGGATCATCGCACCCGTGAGCACGATCGTCTTGCCGCCGTGCTGCTGCCCGAGCGCGCGCGCGGTCTCGACCATGGTGTCCGTACCGTGCGTGATCACGATCTGCCGCTCCGCGCTCCGGAGGCAGCGCTCGACGATGGCGGCGCGCTCCTCGGCCGTGATCTCGAGACTGTCCTTCATCATGATCGTGCTCACCGCCACGTCGACGCGGCAGCGGCCGAGCCGCAGCATCTCCGGCACGTGCGTCTCGCGGAAGTCCAGCGTGCCGTGCAGCTCGTCGTACTCCTTGTCGAACGTGCCGCCCGTCACGAAGATGCGGATCCGCATGGCGGTCACTCGCCGGAGTCGATGCGCGTGCCGCGCCACTCGTGCACGCCCCGGCGCAGCGTGACGAATGACGCCTCGAGCAGCTCGACGCCGACGAGGATCGCGACCGTGACGGCCGCGAGCACGAGCGCGGCCTGGATCCAGCCGAAGCCGATCGCCGCGCCGATCGCCGCGAGCATCCAGATCGTCGCGGCCGACGTGACGCCGAGCACGGCGCCCTCGCGCGTCAGGATGACACCGGCGCCGAGGAACCCGATGCCGGTGACGATCTGGCCGAGCACGCGCGTCGGATCCGCGCTCGGTCCGGCGAACGCACTGCCGAGCACGACGAAGTAGCAGGTCCCCAGACAGATCAGCACGCTCGTCCGGATGCCCGCCGGCTTGCCGCGGACCTGGCGCTCGAGCCCGATGATCGCGCCACAGAAGAACGCGGTCGCGATACGGATCCAGAACGCGCTCGCTTCCGGGTCCAGGGCGGGCGGTATCACTTGCATGCGCGACTCGGGCCCTCATGGAGGTGAACGCTGCCCCAATGATACGGCTGAGCGCGCCGCGTACAAGAGCGCTATTCGAGCTCATCGATCGAGCGCGGCCAGTCCTCCTTCAGCAGGCGGGACAGCGCGCGGTCCGCCAGCACGCGGCCGCGTGTCTGGCAGCGCGCGCAGTAGTTCGTCTCGTTGTCCGCATAGCGGATCCGCTGCACGGGCGCGCCGCACACGGGGCACGGCTCGCCGAATCGGCCGTGCACCGCCATGCCGGGATGGAACGCCGTCACGGTCTCCGGGAACCCGTCGCCGACTTCCGCCCTCAGTCGCGCCGTCCAGTCGAGGAGCGTGGCGCGCACGGCGTCGTAGAGCCGCGCGACCTCGTCGTCCGACAGCTTCGTGGTCAGCGCGAGCGGCGAGAGCCGAGCGCGATGCAGGATCTCGTCCGAGTAGGCATTGCCGATCCCGCTGAACAGTCGCGGATCCGTCAGCGACCGCTTCAGCGTGTGGTTCTCCGAGCGGAGCCGCTCGGCGAACGCGTCCGGGCCTGCCTCCAGGACATCGATCCCGCCGCGGCCGAACGCCTCCAGACCCGTCGCGTCCTGCACGAGGTGCAGCATCGCACGCCGTTTCGTGCCGGCCTCCGTCAGGTACAGGGTGCCATGCTCGAAACCGAGCTCCGCGAGCACGATCTTCCCGCCGATCTTCTTCCCGGGCGGCCGCCAGCGCAGCCGACCCGCGATCATCAGATGTATGACGAGGTACAAACCGCCCTCGAGCTCCATCACGATGCGCTTGCCGATGCCGTGGAAGCCCGTGACCCGTCGACCCTCGATGCTCGAGATCGGCGGCGCAACCGTCCGCAGCACGAAAGGACTGGCGAGCCGCACGCGCTCGACCACGCTTCCGCGCAACAGTGCGTCCAACCGCTCGATGTAGATCGTGATGTCCGGCAGCTCGGGCATGGTCTCGAGACCGTTTCGGATGCGCGGTCGAACCCCTGCCGTCGACATTAGCCGCTCGCGCCGTGATCCGGCCAGCAGCACGGCCGTACATCACGACGCGCGCCGCCGCGCGGACCGGACCGTACCTGCGTGGAACGGTCCGGCCGCACGGCGGCCGTGGAGTCAGCGTCCCAGTGCCGAGCGCGTGAGGCGCATGCCCCCACCCGCGCACGTGCCCTGGCCGCGCGCGAGCGCCACGTAGATCCGATTGCTCACCGCCCGCTCGTTCCACACGACGTCATCGCGGCAGTCGCCGTTGACATCGAGCACCAGGATCCCGCCGCGGAACGCGGTCCAGTCCTCTCCGCCCGCACTCTCCGGGTGCTCCTGCGGCGTGGGTGTGAAGACGAAGTCACCATCGACGTCTCCCTGCCCGATCGTGAGGTAGTTGCGGGCCGCGCCGATGTCGTTGAACAGCAGGTCATCGCTGCCATCGCCGTTGAAGTCACCGACGAGCGTCTCGATCGTGCCCTGAATGTCGAGCGTGTCCTCCGCCTGATACCCGAGGTGGCGGAAACGGCCGTTCGTCTCGCCGAGCGCGCGGTGGATGTAGGTGGACGCGCCGTGGGCGGTCCAGATCATGTCCATCCGGCCGTCGCGGTTGATGTCGCCCGTGTTCGGCACGTACGCCGCCCAGCCCGCGGAGCCGATGATCTGCGCGGGCATCGACAGGTTCACCGTGCCGTCGCCGTTGGAGCGGCCGAAATGGATGGCATTGTCCGACGGCGTCTTGTTCCATGTCACATCGTCATCGCCGTCGCCGTCGACATCGCCGATGTGCGCGATGTACGGCTGGAAGCCGGTGACGGGGTGTGTCATCCTCGCACTGAACGTGAACGTGCTGTCGGTGACGGCGACGGCGGTGAACGTGTAGTTGGGCCCGCTGAGGTAGTTCCAGATGATGTCGGTCCGGCCGTCGCCGTCGAGGTCGCCGACGTGCGTCTTCCAGCCATCTCCCCACGACGACTCGGTCGGGTGCGTGAATGGGTTGTTGTAGCGGAACGTGCCGTCGCCGTTCGAGACCGCGATGTAGACGCGGTTCGCGCTGCCACCCTGCACGCGGTTCCACATGAGGTCGTCGCGGCCGTCGGCATCGAAGTCGCCGACGTGCATCCCGTAGCCGTTGCCCCACCCCTCGGGCGGCGTCATGGCGTGCGTGACGGCCGGCCGGATGTCGAACGTGCCGTCGCCCAGTCCGAACCCGACGGCGACCTGATTCGAGCCGGACACGACGTGGTTCCACAGCAGGTCGCCGCGGCCGTCACCATTGAAGTCGCCGCTCGTGACGGAATAGGGTGTCGGCACCGGCGCGGCCGCCTGCTGGATCGGGAGGAAGTCGAAGCGGCCGCCCGCCGACGCCTTGGGGCTGCACTCGCGAAGCGTGTAGCTGCTCGTCTCCGACACTTTCGCCTGCCGGTTGTCGCGGAGGTAGTTCAGCTGGTACGAGATCGGCCGGGCCGTGGTCAGCGAGATGGGCTCATCGCTCGTGAAGTACGCCTTCAGGTTGCCGGTGCTGATGAGGTCGAGCACGTTCTGCGCATCGCCGCCGATCGTCGCGACGCGCACGTTCTGCTGGTCGAGCGTCTCCAGCAGCTCCGCCTCCGAGTAGCCGCTCGCGCCGCCCACGACACCGTTGTACGATGCGGAGATCGCCGCGCGGATGCGGTGCTCCGAGTGCGTCGACGTCAGTGAGTACGTGAGGATCCGGCCATAGGTGATGCTCGCGATGTAGACGGGCGGGTTGTTCGGGCCGATGTTTCCCGCCGCGATCTGCGCCTGGAGCTTCTCCTGCGTGAAGTCGGGCGCGAAGAAGTCGGCAGCGCTCGCGGGCAGCTCGATCGCGATCGTGAACATCTTCTGGACGAAATGCGCGGTGTAGGTGCGCTCGTTGGCGACGCGTGAGGTGGACAGGTCCGTCTTCGCCTTGCCACCGAGATACCGTGCCGACAGCCCGAGCTGGAGCGCCGCCTGCTCGACGGAGTACGTGATGTTCTCCTCGTAGGACGTGCTCGAGCCGGTCTTGTGGCCGCGGTCGGCCGCGCGCTGGACGAGCCCGCCGACTGCCGTCCCCACGCTCGTCAGCGAGGGTCGCGGCACGATGGCGAAGTTGTCCCCGGTCAGGAGGTCGATCGAGATCTTCAGGGTGTCGCGCTCGACGATCGTCAGCTCATCGAACGAGCCCGTGCCGTTCCTGTAGCTGTCGCCCTGGATGAGGTTGCCGACCCACATGATGTTCGCGTTCGGCTGGTACATCGCGATCTCCTGGGGCGTGTCCGTGAGCGAGTACGGTGTCTCCGTGCAGGTGTAGATGACGTTCTGGAGCACGCCGTTGACGTCCTTCTCCTGCACCGTCTCGTCCACGGTCGTCTGCGTCCCGGCGGCGGTGTTCGCGGCCGGCAGCGGTGGCGAGTACTCGGACCAGCTGGCCGGCATCGTCGCGACCAGCTCGTTGACCGACGCGGGCGGAGGTCCGGGCGGCGGCTCGGTCGGGCCGCCCCCGCCCCCGCCGTCCGAGCAGGCCGCCGGCGTGAGCAGCAGGATGAGGAGGAGGGCGCCCGCCCTGGCGGGATGTCGTGGGTAACGCATGGTCGGCTCCTGTGGGATTCGCAGGCCCGACGGCCTGCACGGAAACGGCGCACTACGGGCTCTTCCCGTAGTGCGCCGTTTCGCGGATCCGACCTTCATCCCGGCCGGTATTCCCGGCCGCGCGCCCGGTCCACCGTCACGGACCGGACCTACCTCCTCGCGTCAGCGACCGGTCGCCACCTGCCCGACCGCGGTCACGAACCGCGCGATGTCCTGCGCGACCAGCCGGGGCTGCTCCCAGTGGACAGCGTGGCCGGTCGCCTCGTAGGTCAGCAGTCGGGATCCGGGGATCGACGCGAGGATCCGCTGCTGCACGTCGGCCGGGAAGTAGGTGTCCCGGTCGCCCCACAGCAGCAGGGTCCGCGTGCCGAGCGCCCCGAGCCGGTCCAGGTAGTCCACCCCGCTCCAGCCCTCGGCCAGGCCTCGCCATGCGTCGGTCGAGACCTTGCCGCTCTCGGCGATCACGCGCTCCATGAACGCAGGCGCGAGCGGCCGACCGAGCGTGCTCTCCTGGAACTCGTGGATGAACTCGTCCGGGACCGGATCCGGCAGTGCGAGGACGACTTCCCGGAGCTCCTGCAGCGCGGCGACTTCTCCGCCAGCGATCGCGCCGATCAGCACGAGGCCATCGACCCGCGCCGGATGCCCCGCCGCGACCGCCTGTGCGACGAGCGAGCCATACGAGTGACCGACGATCGTCGCGCGGTCGATCCCGAGCCGGTCCATCAGCGCCACCACGTCAGCGGCGAGGTCCGCGACGCCGAACGAGCCGGGCTCGTCGCTGGAGTTGCCGTGGCCGCGCATGTCGACCGCGATCGCGCGCACGCCCGCCGGCAGGACCGGCAGCACGCGCGACCAGGAGAACCAGGAGTCCGAGTATCCGTGCAGCAGGATTACCGGCGTCCCGGTCGGCCGGCCGGCCTCCGCCCAGTGGATGCGCGCACTCGTGGGCAGCACCGACTGGCGGAAACGAACGCCCGGCTCCGGCGGCAGCGACGGCACGTCGGCGTCCTTCCACGCCTCCGCCAGCCGCTCCGATACCGCCTTCGCATCCTCGGCGCGGCCCTGCGCGCGCAGCGCGTGCTCCAGGCCGGCGAGCGACCAGCCGCTCTCACGCACCCAGGCCAGGTTGTCCCGGTATGCGGCCTCCGCTTCCGCCGGACGGCCGGCATACAGCAGCACCTCGCCCAGTACCTCCCGCACCGGCTGGTACCACGGCGGCGGCTCATCGTACGTCAACCCGTCCTCGAGCGCGGCCGCCTCCGACAGCAACGCCACCGCACGGTCCGTCCCGCCGGTACCCGCGGCAATCCTGCCCTCCAGCACCAGCTCCGCTACCCGGAGCACCGTCCGCGCTGGATTCAGGATGATCGTCATGTCCTCCGGGACGGCCGACGCGATCGCACGCACGCTGTCCAGCTCCACGGCCGCGGCCACGAAGTCGCCGCGCATTGCCTGTGCGATGCCGCGCGCATGGTGCCACATGCCCTTCGTGTACCGCAGCGCACCGTCCGGGCCCGGCTCAGCCAGTACCGCATCCCACTTCCCGAAACGCGCATGCGTCAGCACGACCGGCGTCAGGAACGCCTGCAGCGACACCTCCTCCCGGGCCATCTCGATCGAAACGCGCTCGCGCAGCGCCTGCGCCGCGCCCAGCGCCTTCTCGTACTGGCCCGACATCATGTACGCCGCCCACAGGAAGTGGATGTTGTGCGGATGATAGAACAGCGGATAGATGCCCGGCTCGACATCGTGCTTCGTGAAGTAGCCGCGATCCGCTTCCACCGCGGCAATGTTCGCACGCGCAGCGTTCTCGTACTTCCCGACCCGCAGATACACGTGGGCCGGCATGTGCACCAGGTGACCCGCCCCCGGCATCAGCTTCGGCAGCCGCTCCGCACACGGCAGCGCGCGCTCCGGCTCCGTCGACGCCTCCACCGTATGGATGTAGAAGTGGCACGCGCCCGCGTGATTCGGCTCCTTCGCGAGCGCCCGCTCGAGTACCGCGACGACGTCGAGCGTGCCCGGCTGCGGCGTGCCCGCGCGCGTCCACTGGTTCCACGGGCGCAGGTTCAGCATCGCATCGGCGAACAGAACCTGCGCATCGATATCGTCCGGGTACCGCTGCGCCACCTCGCGCATCGCCACGGCGTACGCACTGTCACGCGCCGCACGATCGGCGCCCGCCGGCTCGCCGAAGCGCTGCGCCATCGCCTCGATGTACGCCCGCTCCCGCGCCGTCACGCCGCCCGCGAGCGACTGCGCCCGCCGGATCGCCGCCAGCGCCCGCGCTTCCGCCTCCGCCGACATCGGCAGATTGATGTTGGGCGACAGCGCGTACGCCACACCCCACGCGCACATCGCACAGCCCGGATCCAGCCGCAGCGCCTCCTCGAACGATCGCGCCGCCTCGTCGTGAATGAACGCATACGTCAGCCGCAATCCCTGATCGAAGAACGGCTTCGCCGCCGCCACCGACGTCGTGATCGGCTGCGTCCACTCGCCCAGTCCCTCGATCAGCTCGACACCGTGTTCGTGCGCCTCGCCCGGCCCGTGCGCCGGGTGTCGGTGTTCCTGCGCAGCCGCCGCCGCCGCGGATGCGGCGATGAGAGCGGCCGTCGCGATGGTGCGTATAAACATCAGATCCTCCTTCGGCTCATGTGTGCGGCCGGCCCGCCTCGCGGGCCGGTGGCGGACCGGCGGCCCCGCAGACCTCCCGCGCGACCGGCTCCGATCCTACCTTCCCCGTATGCCGGAAACCGCGCCGGCGTCTCTCATCCGATGGGATCCACATGGCCGGCCAGGGCGACATCACGGAACTGCTCCACGCGCACGCGGCGGGGGACCGGGACGCGCTCGACCTTCTGCTGCCGCAGGTGTATGAGGAGCTGCGGCGGATTGCGGGCGCGCGGCTGCGGCGGGAGCGGCCGGACCACACGCTGCATGCGACGGAGGTCGTGCACGAGGCGTTCATGAAGCTGGTGCCGCTGGAGCGGGTCGACTGGAAGGACCGGGCGCATTTCTTCGCGATTGCGTCGCGCGCGATGCGGAACGTGCTGATCGATCACGCGCTGCGGCGCGGCGCGGCGAAGCGGGGCGGTGGTGCGGTGGCGGTGCCGCTGGAGGCGGTGCCGCTGTCGGTGGAGCGTCCGGTGGACGATCTGATCGCGCTGAGCCGTGCGCTGGACGCGCTCGAGCGCATTGACGAGCGTCAGGCGCGGGTGGTGGAATGCCGTTTCTTCGGAGGCCTCGAGATCGACGAGACGGCGGAAGCGCTCGGCATCTCGCCGGCGACGGTGAGCCGTGACTGGGCGTTCGCGCGGGCGTGGCTGCATCGCGCGATGAGCGAGGACGCGGGCGCAGCCCGACCGACATGATGGACACGACACGCTGGCAGACGCTCCAGGATCTGTTCGCGCGGGCGCTCGCCGTGCCCGCGGACGAGCGCTGCGCGTTTCTGTCGGACGTGTGTGCCGACGACGGCCTGCGACAGGAGGTGCAGGCGCTGCTCGATGCGGCGGATCGGGACGGTCCGCTGGACGCGCTGGCGCAGCGTCTCGTGCCCGTGCGCGACCTGTTCAGCGAGCGGGTGCCCGATCGGGTCGGCCCGTACATCATGAAGGAGCGGATCGGCGCGGGCGGCATGGCGGTGGTCTATCGCGCGCACGACCCGCGGCTGCAACGCGACGTCGCGCTCAAGTTCCTTCCCGCATCGCTGCACGATGCCTCGCCGGCGGCGGACCGTCTCATCGGCGAGGCGCGGGCGGCATCGGCGCTGGATCATCCGAACATCTGCACGATCTTCGACATTGCGTCTGCCGGCAACGACCGGCTGTTCATCGCAATGGCATACTACAGCGGCGGCACGCTCGAGGACCGTTTGCGTGACGGTCCGCTGCCGGTCGTGGAGTCGATCGGGATCGCCCGGCAGGTCGCCGACGCACTCCAGTGCGCGCACGAGGCGGGGATCGTGCACCGGGATGTTAAGCCGGCGAACATCGCGTTCGGCGAGCGCGGCGAAGTGAAGGTGCTCGATTTCGGTGTGGCGGTACTCACGGACGATGCGGCAGGCGGCGGCACGGCCGGCACACCGTCGTACATGGCGCCGGAGCAGGTGCGCGGCGAGCCGACCGATCCGCGCAGCGACGTGTGGGCGCTCGGTGTGGTGCTCTTCGAGATGCTCACGGGCAGGCGACCGTTCGGCGGCGCCGACCGCAGCGCCGTTCACGACGAAATCCTGCACGCGAACCCGCCCGCAGTGACATCCCTGCGCGGCGACGTGCCGCAACGGCTGGCCGCGATCGTCGATCGCGCGCTCGACCGCGATCCATCCCGGCGCTTCCAGACGGCCGCGGAGCTCGCCGCAGCCCTCGACACCGCGCGGCTCGCGCTGCCGCGCGTGCACGCGCGACGGCGTCGAGTCTACGCCGCGGCGGCCGCGATCGTGTTGCTGTTCACGACCGGCGCGATCGCACGGCTCCAGCGCAGTCCGGCCGCCGGCGATTCCGTTCGGGCTGCCGTCGCGGACCAGTACCTGCGCGCGCGGGAGCGTTACTTCCGCGGCACGCCGGAGAGCAACGAGGCCGCGATCGTGATCCTGAACAACCTGGTGCAGCGCGACTCGATGCATGCGCCGTCGCGCGCGCTGCTCGCCGCCGCGTACGCCGTCGCCACGCGCGCCGATTTTTCGCGCCCCGGCCGGACGGAGTGGCTCGACTCGGCGTTCGTACATGCGCACGCCGCGATTGCGCTCGCGCCCGCACTGCCGGACGGCTATTCGGCGCTCGGCTCGGTGCTGCGCTGGTCCGGCCGCCTCGAGGAGGCGAAGGAGCAGTTCGAGCGAGCGCTCGCGGTCGACCCGCGGCATGGACTGTCCATGCTGGAGCTCGGCCTCGTCAGTCACCTGCTGTCGCTTCACGCCGACGCAGTACTCTGGCTCGAGCGCGGGCTCGCGATCGAGCCAGACGTGCCCGCCGGACGACAGTACGCGTCCGCGCTCTACCGCGCCTTCGACATGCCCGAAGAAGCGCGCCGTCACATTGCCACCGGCCGTCTCATCGCGCCGGATGATGCGAGCCTGATCTGGGAGTCGGCGCTGGTCGAGCTGGACCAGGGCGACACGGTCGCCGCGCGTGCCGACTTCGAGGCCTACCTGCAGCTCATCACGGCCGGCGAGCGCGAGCGGATGCAGGCATGGTTCGCGTACATCATCGGGGATCTCGAGAAGGCGCGCGCGCACCTCGAGCGCCTCGATCTGAGCGCCGCTCCATCCTACGATCTGACCGCGTTCGGCATGGCGTACCTGGCGATGGGCGAGGACTCGATCGCCGAGCCGCTGCTGCGCCGCGCACTCGCCGCGATCGACCGGGAGGCCGGAGCGCCGGAATGGGGCCGGACGAACCCCGGATTCAGCCGCGGCCGCGTGCTCGCCGCTCTCGGCGAGCGCGAGGCAGCGATCGCCGCGCTCCAGGATTGGGCGGACAACGGCGGCCTGCGCACCTGGCGCCGGCTCGATCGCGAGCCGGTGTGGTCTTCCATCGTGAACGACCCGCGCTTCCAGGATGTCATGCGCCGCAGCGAGGAGCGCTTCCGTGAGCGGCAGCAGCACGTCATGGCGGAGCTGAGCCGGCTGCGTGACTGAGCATCGTCCGGCGATGAAGGCCGGAGCAGGTGAGCCGTTCCGCACGCCCGCCGTCATGCTCCTGTTCACGTGCACCGCAGCGTGCGCTCCCGCCGCGCCTCCGCCCGCGCCGTCCCCCGAGACGAGCTGCATCGTTGCCGACGATGCACCGCGCACGCGCGTGACCCTCGGTGTGACGGGAACGCCGGACGCATCGGCACCTGCCGCCGGATCGCGGCATATCGCCGCGCAGCTCTACGAGACGCTGATCCGCGTGGACTGCACGGGCTCGCTCGTGTCCGGGCTGGCGTCGACCTGGTCGAGCGCGGATGGCCTCGGCTGGCAGTTCGAGCTCGCGCCCGGGGCTTCCTTCCATGACGGCACTCCCGTCACGGCGGCGTCGGTCGCACGCGCGTGGGCGAATGCCGGCATTCCCCGGCTGGAGGAGGTCGCCGCGACGGGCGAATACCAGCTGCACGTGAAGCTGCGCGAGCCGGCCGACGCCCGCCTCTTCGCGCACCCCTCGCTCTCCGTCGCACGAACGGGCGGCGGCGGCTGGCCCGCCGGCACGGGCGTGTACGTTCCAGCCGCCGGCGCGGGAACGCTCCTGCTGCTGGACCGCGCGGATGACGCGCACGCGCCGGATACGATCGAGCTTCGTGCAGTGCGAGGCGATGCACGTGCCGCCATCGATGCCGGCGTGGACGCACTCGTGAGCGGCGCTGCCGATGTCGTCGCGTACGCGCGCGCGCGCAACGATTACTCGCTCGCGCCGCTGCCATGGACGCGCACGTACGTTCTGCTCACGGCGAATGGCTCCGCTGCGTCGCCCGCGGCCGCGCTCGACGCGCTCGCCCGCGATGCGGTGCGGGCCGACGCGAGGCCCGCGTCGCCGCCGTTCTGGTGGACGTCGTGCACCGCGCCGGATCGTGAGCCGGCGGTACAGGCCACCGCTTCCGGGATCCTCTATCCGCGCGGCGACGAGACGGCCCGTGAGCTGGCGGAGCGGATCGCGGCGCTCGCGTGGCCGTCGAGCCGATCGCCCGCGTGGCTGCGCGAGCGGCTGCCGTCGGGCTACACGCTGCCCCGGACGGCCGGCGTCGACAGTGGCGCAATGAGTGCCGCGCTGCGGGCGGGGACGGCGCTCGCTGCGATCGCATCCGTGCCCCGAACACCGCACGAGGGGTGCGCCGACGCACCCGCGCTCGCCGCGTGGCCGGCGCTGCCGCTGATCGACACGCGCGATCATCTGATCCACCGCGCCGGGGTCGGGCGCATCCACGTGGACGGATACGGCACGATCCGCTTCGGTGCGCGATGACGTTCCGCACCCGCATTCTCCTCGCGTGCCTCGTCGCCGCCCTCCTGCCGCTGATCCTGCTCGCCGCCGGCGCCCGGTACGTCGTACGCGAGCGGCTGATCGCGCAGTACGAGGATCGGATCGCCGGGTCGGGCGAGCTGGCGCGCCGTGAGCTCGCGACGACGGCTGCCGCGATCGATGCGCGGCTGCGCGTCCTCGAGCAGCGCATCAGGAACGAGCCGGCACTGCGCGCTGCGCTGCTCGACACGACGCGGCGCGCTGCCCTCATCGACTTCGCGCCGGCCGCAATGACCGCCGCCGGCCTCGATCTGCTCCTGCTCCTCGATGCGGACGGTACCACGCTCAGCTCCGGCCATTTCCGGAATGCGTACGGGCGCCCGCTGCCGGGGCTGACCACGCGGCTCGCGGCGGCGGCTGGACCGACACTCGTCGCGGCACTCCGACCGGCCGACTCGTTCGTCGCGCTCGTCCGCGCGCGCGAGCTCGACATCGGCGGGCGCCGCTTCGCGCTCGCGGCCGGGATCGAGGTCGACTCCGCGCTCGCCGCGCGGGTCGCCGGCGGCTGGTCCGACGCGCTGGTCGTCACGCTCGCGCATCCCGGCGGCGTGACGTCGAGCGGACCCGCCGCGCTCGGGCCCGACATGCTCACCGAGCGGATCGCGATGCCGTTCATCGATGCGACCGGTCCGGAGATCACGGCAGGCGAGGCGGAGTGGAAGATCTCGCACTCGCTGCGGCCGCTGCGCGCGGTCACGCGCAGCATGGATCGCTGGTTCGTCGCCGCGCTCGCGGCCGCCGTGCTGGTCGCGCTCGTCATCGCGCGCATCCTCGCCGCCCGCGTGACCCGACCACTCGAGGAGCTCGCCCGGCGCGCCTCCCGCGTCGAGCTCGACCGCTACGATGTCGCGCTCGCGACACGCCGCCAGGACGAGATCGGCTCGCTGTCACGGCTGCTCGACCGGATGGTCCAGCGGCTGCGCGCGGGTGCGCGTCAGCTGCGCGATGCGGAGCGCCGCGCGACCGTCGGCGACATGGCACGACAGGTGAACCACGACATCCGGAACGGCCTGCTGCCCATTCGCAACGTCATCCATCACCTCGCCGAGGTCGCAAAGGACTCGCCCGCAGCGCTCGGCACGGTGTTCAGCGAGCGCGCGGGCACACTCCAGGCCGGCCTCGGGTATCTGGAGAACCTCGCCACGAACTATGCGCGCCTGACGCCCCGTGTCGAACGCCAGCCGTGCAACGTCAACGACGTCGTGCGGACCGTCGTGAACGACTCCGCTGTGGCCGGCGGCGAGGTCGTGCGTCTCGAGCTGGACCCGCGACTGCCCGAGGTCCCGGCGGATCCCGTGGCGCTCCGGCGCATAATCGACAACCTCGTCGTGAACGCGGTCGAGAGTCTGGATGGCGGCGGCGAGGTCATCGTGCGTACCGCCGCTTCGGCCGGCGGCGGCGTCGTCATCACGGTTGCCGATACCGGTGTCGGCATCGCACCTGATCTGATCGACCGGATCTTCGACGATTTCCATACGACCAAGGAGCGGGGCAGCGGACTCGGCCTGTCGATCGTGCGCCGGCTCGTGGCCGACATGGGTGGCCGCATCGGCGTGCACAGCGACCCGCACCGCGGCACCACGTTCACCATCGAGCTGCCGGCATCGACCTGACCATGAATCCGCGCGTACTCGTCGTCGATGATGTCGCCGCCATGGCGGAGCAGTACGCCTACGACCTGCGGCGGCTGGCGGGGTTCCGTACGCGGATCGCGGCGAGCGGCCGGGACGCGCTCGCCGCACTGGTCGAGGAGGAGGTCGACTGCATGATCCTCGACCTCGAGATGCCCGGCATGGACGGCTTCGACGTGCTGCGCACGATGCGCGAACGCGACATCGATGTGCCGGTCATCGTCTACACGGGCACCGGCGACTTCGATCGCTGTGCCCAGGCGATCCGGCTCGGTGCGTACAGCTTCATCGACAAGGCGGAGCCGATGCAGCGCGTCGCGCAGGAAGTGCGCAATGCGCTCGAGCGCGGCCGGCTCGTCCGCGAGGTGAAGACGCTCCGCGCACGGGTCGAGGCCGAATCCACGCTCATCGGCGAGAGCGCGGCGATGCGCAGACTGCGCGAGCAGATCCGCGTGCTCGCTCCCATCCCGAGTCCCGTGCTCATCCTGGGCGAGAGCGGATCCGGCAAGGAGCTCGTCGCGCGGGACCTGCACGCGTTCAGCGGGTCCGGCAAGGCACCGTTCGTCGCCGTCAACTGCGCCGCACTGCCGGAGTCGCTCGTCGAAAGCGAGCTGTTCGGCCACGAGCGCGGTGCGTTCACCGGCGCCGAGCGCGCGCGGCGCGGCGCGTTCGAGCTCGCCGGCAACGGCACGCTGTTCCTCGATGAGGTCGGCGAGCTGCCGCTCCCCGTGCAGGCGAAGCTGCTGCGCGCACTCGAGGCCCGCGAGATCACCCGGCTCGGCGCCGAGAAGCCGACCACCGTCGAGGCCCGCGTCCTCGCCGCCACGCACCGCGACCTCGACGCCGATGTCGATGCGAAACGCTTCCGGCAGGATCTCTACTACCGGCTCAACGTCCACGTCCTCCGCGTACCGCCACTGCGCGAGCGCTCATCCGACATTCCCCTGCTCGTCGACCACTTCCTGACGACGATCTGCGACCGCTTCGGGATGCGCCGCAAGGCGATCGCCGATGACGCGCTGCGGATGCTGGCCGGCTACGACTGGCACCGGAACAACGTCCGCGAGCTCCGCAACATCGTCGAGCGCATGATCATCGCCGCCGGCGATGCCGACATCGACGCCGGGCACGTACCCGCCGACATCGCCGGGCTCGACGACGGCGCCGCCGCTTCCACGCTCCAGGCCCGCCGCGCCGACGCCGAGCGCCGGATCATCACCGAAGCGCTCGATCGCAACGACTGGCACATCACCCGCACCGCCCACGAGCTCGGCCTCGCCGATCACGCCAGCCTGCTCAAGGTGATGCGGCGGCTCGGGATCACGCGAACCTAGGCCGCCAGCTCGGGACGCGGCCGCACGTGACCGGCAGCCGTCGCCGGTGTGCGTCACTGTGTCCGTCCGGACACATGCGGGCTCCGGCGCGTGTCCGGCCGCACACGATTCCTCGTCCGCATCCTCGAAGAAATCGTTCTCTCCCAACGCATTTCCCGTTCGTGGCCCGCGGTCGCGCGCTTGCTTTTTACCCCACCGCGAACCACAACGCGAACGCGCCGGACGGCGCAGGCGAGGAGGAAGCGATGACGAAGGTGAACGGAACACGGGGAGTTGCGGCCGCGAGCGCGGTCCTGCTGGCGGCGGTACTCGGCGCGTGCGGCGATGACCGCGATGCGCAGGCGCGGGCGGTGGAGGGCGGTATCGTGGTCGCGCAGGCGACCGGGCCGTCGGCCGGGCCGGAGCTCACGCCGGTCGATACGCCGGTACCGGAGCCGGCGCCGCGGTTCACGAACGTGGCGTACCCGGACGCGGAGGCGGTCTTCCGCAAGGGCCGGTACGAGGAGTCGGCGGAGATGTTCGGCGTGTTCGTCGAGGAGAACCCGTCGCACGCGTTCGGCCATTACATGCTGGGTCTGTCGGCGTGGAAGTCGGGCGATCACGAGCGTGCCGAGCAGGCGCTCACACGGGCGGTCGAGCTGAACGGCGAGAGCGTGAAGATCCGCACGAACCTGGGTCGTGTGCTGCTCGAGCGCGGCCGCGGCAGTGAGGCACTGCCGCATCTGGAGAAGGCCGTCGAGCTGGAGCCGACGGCGCACGAAGTCTGGCGCGTCCTGGGCAACACGTACGCACAGCTCCGCCGGAACGACGAGGCGCTGGACGCATACCGCCAGGCGCTCATGCTGAACGACCACGACTCGTGGACGATGAACAACTACGGCCTGCTGCTGATCCAGCTCGGCCGCTACGACGATGCGATCCGGCCGCTCGCGCGCGCGGTCGAGCTGGTGCCCCGGTCGGCCACGTTCCAGAACAACCTCGGCATCGCGCTCGAGCGCGTCGGCGAGCTGGAGGGTGCCCGCGCGGCGTTCGCCGCAGCGCTCGAGGTCGACAGCACGTACGCCCGGGCAAGCTCGAGCCTGGAGCGTGTGCAGGAACGGCTCGTCGTGATGCCGATGCTGGCGCCGGACCTCACGCGGTTCGCGCAGGAGTTCGTCGATGAGATGAAGTCCTGGTTGAGTGAGGAGCAGCACGACTGCTGACCGGCCCCGCGGACGCGGCACCAGATGTCCGTTATGGCTCACGGGTCCATGCAGATGTCCCGGCCTCGACCGGCGGCCGGGACAAATGCATGTGTGGGTACGACATAACGGACATCTGGTGCCGCGTCCGCGTCACTCCGAGGCGGTCACATCTGCGTACGGATCGGGCAGGAACGCGACCCGCTCGATCCTGCGGCCGTCCATGGCGAGCACGCGCAGGACGCCGCCCTTCACGGGCACCTCATCGCCGACGAGCGCGACCCGTCCGAGCGTCCCGAACACGAATCCGCCGACCGTCTCGTAGAGGTCCTCCGGCAGGCCGAGCTCGTAGCGCTCGTTGACCTCGTCGACGGGCACCGAGCCGCTGATCCGGACCGCTCCCTCGAGCTCTTCCTCGAACGGGAGCGGCTCCTGCTCGTGCTCGTCCTGGATCTCGCCGACGATCTCCTCGATGAGGTCCTCGAGCGTGACGAGGCCGGCCGTGCCGCCCCACTCGTCGAGGACAATCGCCATCTTGATCCGCTGCTGCCTCATCTCGCGGATCAGCTCCTCGACGGGTTTCGATTCGGGCACGAACGTCGCGTCGCGTAGAACTCCACGCAGGTCGCGCACGCCGTCGCGCGCGGCGCGCCATAGGTCGCGCGCGATCAGCACGCCGATCACGTTGTCGATGGACTCCTCGTAGACGGGCATGCGGAGGTGTCCTTCGTCGAGCATCATCCGCTGCGCGTCGTCGATCGTGGCCGATGCCTCGATCGCGATCATCTGGGTCCGCGGCGTCATGACCTGGCCGACACTGACTTCGTCCAGGTTCATGACGTTGGTCATGACCTGCCACTCCTCCTGGTCGATCGTCCCCTCACGGCGTCCGATCTCCGCGAGCACCTCCAGTTCCGCCCGGCTGACGGTGGAGCCGCGCTCGCCCTTCGGTGTGATCAGCCGGTTGAAGACGGCGAGCGGGATGAGAATCGGCTTCATGACGATGATCATGACGCGCAGCACGCGGGCTGCGACGGGCGCGAGCAGCTGCCAGAACGTTGCACCCAAAGTCTTCGGCAGGATCTCGGACAGCACCAGGATGGCGAGCGTCAGGATGGCGGAGAAGAGTGCGATCCAGCGGTCGCCGAACACCTCCAGCGCCATGGCGCCGCCGACCGCGGCGCCGACCGTGTGGGCGATCGTGTTGAGCGTGAGGATCGCGGCGATCGGCTCGTCGAGGTTGGCGCGCATGCGGGCGAGCAGGTCGCCGGCGGGGTGCCCCCGCTCCTGCAGCACGGCCACGTAGGAGTGCGATACGGAGAGCAGCACCGCCTCGAGGACGGAGCACATGAACGAGATCGCGAGCGAAACTCCGATGACCAGCAGCAGCGTCATCATGGGGACCTGCAGGTCCGGATTGCCGTCGTGATAAGCCCTTTCCTCTCGTCACCCGGTCCAGCCGCCCGGCAGCGGCAATAGTCGCCCGGCGCCGCCCTGGTCCACAAGAGGCAGCGGCGGTCCGGTGCCGCGGCACGCTGTTCGCACGGAATCATCCTGAACCCAACAGGAGCGCACGATGGAGCCGGTACCATACCAGATTCGCGAGGAAGACGTCGATGAGGTGTTGAGCGCACACGAGTCGGTCGGCGGCAGCTGGACGCGGGAGCAGCGCAGCGCAGCGCGGGAGGTCGTCATGCGCCACGTGCTCGACATCGACGAGGCCGTGCGCACGGCGCCGGAGGATCGGCGCGTCATCCCCCGACACGACCGCGCGGAGCCGGAAGCCGGCACGCCGGGCGAGGACTCTCCCGCCCGCCGCGAGATGGCCCTGGCGGCGATCGAGGATCTGCTGATCCGCGAGGGCTTCCTCGACGTGGCGGACGAGGACGAGCGCGTGTTTCCGATCGCCGGCCGGGGTCGCTGACGGTCAGATCACGCCGTGCAGTGAGGCGCCGCGCTGGCCGAGCCGGTCGACGCGGCGCTCGACTGCGGGATCCTTCTCCAGCGGCGGTGCGTGGTGCGGCTTGATGCGCGCATCGATGATGAGCGGACCGCGACAGCCCCAGTGCTTGTGCTCGATGAAGCTGCCGACCCCGTGCACGTCGTGTGATGGATTGCTGCGCGTGAACGTCACCCAGACGAAGTTGTCGATGCCGGCCGCGGCAAAACCCGCATCGTCACACAGCACGAGGAGCGGCAGCCCGTCGAGCGCGCGGCCGCGCAGTTCCGCCGCCAGTGCGGCGATCTCGCGCTCGGCCGCCTCGTAGTTCACGAACCGCGGCGCTTCCACGACCGCGGCACCGGGCAGCGCGAGTGCCGCGCTGGCGAACGGCCGCGGCAGGTCGAGTCCCGCCGGCAGCTCCCGCCACAGCTCGCGACGCCTCGGTCCCGCCGCCGCGATCGTGACCTTCGATCCCTCGTTCAGGCCGGTGCCGCTGTAATCGAGCGTGTCGATCGTCGTGCGCGTCTGGAAGTGCAGGTCGCGAGCGGGATCGATGCGCTCCAGCACGTGCATCAGGAACGCCGTGACATCGTGGATGTCGAGGTCCGGATCGTCCTCGTGCGCGCAGATCCACAGGTACTTCGCCAGACTGAGCTGGTTCTTGCCCAGGATGTGATTCGCGATGGTCAGGATCTCCTGTGGCTCGCGCTCGTCCAGGTACGGCGTGTAACGCTCGCTCGCGATCGCGAGCAGCAGCGGGTGCACACCTGCGGCGTCCACCGCATGCACTGCACGCAACCCCGGGATCTCCTGCGGAATCGCACTGCCCGTCAGCTCGTGGATCAGCGCGCCGAAGCTCGTGTCCTCCTGCGGCGGCCGGCCCACCACCGTGAACGGCCAGATCGCGTCCCTGCGATGCCGGACCCGCGAGACACGCATGACCGGGAACGGATGCGCCAGACTGTAATAGCCGAGATGATCGCCGAACGGACCTTCCGGCCTGGTCTCGTGCGGGTGCACGGTACCGGTGATCACGAAATCGGCATCCACCGAGATGATATGCCCGTCCTCGTCGCGGAACCACCGGAACGCGCGGTTGCCGAGCGCGCCCGCGAACGTGACCTCCGCCAGGCCCTCCGGCAGCGGCATCACGGCGGCGAGCGTGTGCGCAGGCGGTCCGCCCACGAAGATGCTGACCTTGAGTGGCACGCCCGCCGCGTTCGCGATCGCCTGATGCACGCCGATCCCGCGGTGGATCTGGTAGTGCAGTCCGACCTCGCGGTCGAGCACATACTCGTTACCGGCCATCTGGATGCGGTACATGCCGAGATTCGCATGCAGCACGCCCGGCCTGCGGATGTCCTCCGTGAGAACCTGCGGCAGCGTGATGAACGGCCCGCCGTCCGCCGGCCAGTTGACGATCTGCGGCAACGCGCCTACGCGCGTAGTGTCGAAGCTCCGCGCCGCCGCGCGACGTGGCATGGCCGACGTCGCGGCGGCCAGACTGGCGAGATGGCGCACCGGATGCCGGAGGGCACGCAGCGGATCGTACTTCAGCTCGACCAGCGTCTGCACGCGCTCGAGCGTATCCCGGAACATGAACCGCGACCGGTCCAGCGTGCCGAACAGGTTCGACACCGCGCGGAACGGGGAGCCCTTCACGTTCTCGAACAGCAGCGCCGGCCCGCCGCGCTCGAACACGCGCATGTGGATCGCCGCCATCTCGAGGTGCGGATCGACCTCTTCACGGATACGGATCAGCTGACCGTTCCGCTCGAGGTCGCGCACGCACGCTTCCAGCGACGGATATCCCATGATCAGGTGAGCAGCAGTGTGGCGACGGCGAGGCCGACCAGGCCCAGGAGGAGCGCGAAGGAGTACAGCAGGCCGAGGGTCCACCACTTCAACGTCGTACGGAACCAGCCCTGCCGGTAGACGCGCTTCAACGCCAGCCACACGTACACCCCCATCCACAGCACGAACGCGACGTTCAGCCAGTCCGGCAGCAGGATCATGAGCGTGAACATGACGAACGCGAACGCGTGCACGTGCAGCGCGAACACGAAGTGCTCAGCGTAGTACCGGCTGCGACGGATATAGAGCAGCTTGAGCAGCAGGGCGTAGAACGGGAGCAGGATGAACACCATGTGCGGTGCGTATTCGAGCAGGTCGCGCATCAGCTCGCGCAGCGCTTCACGAAGTGGAAGGTGGCCGACCTGGGCGATCTTCCGTCCGAGCGCACGCCGGAACAGCGGTGATCCGTCGATCCGGATGTTGCGCGCCCACGGCTGCATCGTTCCGGGCGGCAGTGGCTCCGCGGCGTCCGGGCCGGTCGCAGTCGCGGTATCCGTCTCCTGCTGCACGGTCTCCGCGCTGTCCTGCACTGCCAGCGTCGTATCGGCGGCTGCCGCAGTATCGGACCGGGCGATGGAGTCGAGCGCCGCGGTCACGGTACCGAGGCTCGCCCGGATCGCCGCGCGCGCCGATTCCGGCATGTTCACCGTGTCCACAGCGGCGAGCTGCCGCTGCTGTGCCTCGAGCACTGCCCGTGCACTGTCGGGACTCACGGCGTCCGTCTCGTCGATCGTGACGTCGAGCCCGCGCAGGCCGATGAATGAGAGGATCAGGAAGAAGACGACGCTCGTCACGAGGTACAGGCGGAACGGAGCGATATAGCGCACGATGCGGCCGCGCACGTACTCCTCGGTGAGCAGCCCCGGGCGGAACAGCAGGCTCGAGATCGTGCGCGGCAGCGCGCGGTTCAGCACGAGCTGATCCTCCAGCACGTCGGCCAGCATCGTGCGCACGGAGACCAGCACTTCCGTCTTCCGCTGGCCGCACGTCGGGCAGTACCTGCCGGGAGTGGTGTCGCCGCAGTTCAGGCACGGCTCGTCGGGCGAGCGCCAGCGCGTCGCTCGGCGATCATCGGTCATGACGGGCAAGGTACCGCGGCGCGCTCCGATTCGCGACGGCGTGAAGACTGCGGCGGCCGCCCGAATCCGGCCTCCAGCTCCGGCACTCCGGCGGTGTGCCGCCGAACGGCCGGGCCGGCCGGCTCCTCCTTTTCAGGCGGGCCGCTCCTCGCCATCTTGTCCTGCCTGACCCCTGGCCAGACACCGTTATCCCGGAGAGCGCGGATGTATACTCGACGCGAATGGCTCGGCCTCGCCCTCGGCACCGGTGCGGCTCTGGCGCTGAATCCTCGCCTCATGGCGGCAGCGCCCCGGCGCAAGCTCATCACCCGGGCGATCCCTTCCACCGGCGAGATGCTGCCGGTCATCGGGCTAGGCAGCTCCGCGACTTTCTCCCGTGTTGCGCGGACGGAGGACCACGATGCACTGCGCGAGGTGCTGCGCACACTGATCGACAACGGTGCCACCGTCTTCGATACGGCGCCCAGTTACGGCGCGTCCGAGGAGGTCGCCGGCGCCATTGCACAGGAGCTCGGGATCACCGATCGGATCTTCTGGGCAACGAAGGTGAACGTCGCGCGCCGTGGCGGCGGCGACGCCGACCCTGCGGCCGCGCGTGCGCAGATCGATGCATCGTTCCAGAAGCTGAAGAAGCCGGTGATCGACCTGATCCAGGTGCACAACCTCGGCGATGTCCCGACGCAGCTCGGGATCCTGAAGCAGTTGAAGGCCGAGGGCCGCATCCGCTACATCGGCGTGACGACGACGAGCGGCGGGCAGTACACGCGTCTCGAGGAGATCATGCGCAACGAGCCGCTCGACTTCATCGGCATCGACTACGCCGTCGACAATCGCGACGTCGAGGAGACGATCCTGCCGCTGGCCGCGGAACGGAAGATCGGCGTGCTCGTGTACGTGCCGTTCGGCCGCACGCGACTGTGGAACCGTGTCGAGGGACGGGAGCTGCCGGAGTGGGCCGCGGAGTTCGATGCGCAGACCTGGGCGCAGTTCTTCCTCAAGTATGCGGTCAGCCACCCGGCCGTCACCGTCGTGACGCCGGCGACGAGCCAGGCTCGGCACATGCTCGACAACATCGGCGGCGGCATGGGCCGACTGCCGGACGAGGCGACGCGCCGTCGCATGGCCGAATTCGTCGACGCACTGCCCAGCGCCTGAATCGAGCACCCGGGCGGCGCCTGCCGCCCGGGTATCCCGATCCGCTATCGCCGCCGGTCTGCCGCGCTATCTCACCCGGTCACGCCCCAGCCGATCGTCCGGATCGATCCACCAGTACGGCGCATCCTCGTTCCACTCGAGCCCCCGGAACCGGACGTTCCGGAGTCTGGAGTGAACGGCATACAGTTCCGGATCCATGTAGATGGGAGCGTAGACCGCGTCGTCGATCATGAGCTGCTCGAGCTCGCGCCAGATGACGCGGGCCCGCGCCGAATCGACAGTCACCAGGACACTGTCGATGAGCTGGTCGATCCGCGGATTGCTCGATGCGGCGAAGTTCGGTCCGTTCGGCGGTATCGAGCGCGAGTGGAAGATCATCTGCGCGTTCGGCCCCATGACGCCGGGGCCCCAGCCCCAGCCCCAGAACGACCCGGTGAAGCTGCCGTCGCGCAGGCGCTG
>DASUSS010000082.1:0-7165 GCA_036374995.1 Longimicrobiales bacterium
GGCGCCATCCTCGTGCAGTAGGCCAGCTTGGCCCGCCGCTTGCACTTCCAGCCGCGGGCCGCCGGAAATCGGCGGCACGAAACCACGGAGGAGTGCAATGAAGACAAGGCTGTTTGGTGCCCTTCTGGCGCCGATCCTCGCGTTCGGCCTCGCCGCCTGTCAGGTCGAGCAGACAGAAGAGGGCGAGGCGCCGACTGTGGACCCGGGCGAGCTGCCGGAGTATGACGTCCAGCCGGCCGATGTCGATGTGAACTGGGATACCACGACGGTCCGGACACCGGACATCGACATCAACCAGGACACGACCGCACCGCCGGACACGACGGGCATCCAGTAGTACTCCTGCGGCAGGGCCGTACGCCTGCAGCATGGCCGAAGAGGGAGCTCCGCGAGGGGCTCCCTCTTCTGCGCTACACCTTCAGGAAGATGCCGCGCCGGTGGAACATGGACATGATCGCGAGCCAGAGCAGCACGAAGCTGATCGCATAGGCGAGTGATGCAGTGGCGGGTGCGAGCAGCGGCGCATACACGGCGTCGTAGATGAATCCCTTGAGCGTGGTACCGCCGACGGGGATCATGGTGAGCAGCCGTGCGAAGAGGCCGGAGAGCACGAATGCGGCGATCGCATTCATGCCGTAGATCGTGAACGGCTTCGCCCACCGCCGGTACCCCTTCACATCGACGAGCCAGTAGCAGACGGCGAGGAAGTGACAGGCCATGCCGGCCGTGAACACCGTATAGCTGCTGGTCCAGAGGTTCTTGTTGATCGGGAAGAGCGGATCCCACATCACACCGAGCACGAGGCCGGCGTTGCCGGCGAGGAACAGGCCGACGGCTTTCGTGGCGGCATCACGGTCCGAGCGCAGCCAGGTGCCGGCGAACACGCCGAGCAGAACGGTGCCGATCGCGGGCAGTGTGCTCAGCAGTCCCTCCGGGTCCCACGTGCGCGACTGCGACCAGAGGTGGCTCTCGCCGAACACGGCGCGATCGATCCAGGCGCCGATGTCGAGTCCGGGCTGGAGCACGCCGGCGGCGCCGCCCGGTACGGGCACGAGCGTCATGACCGCCCAGTACCCGAGCAGCAGCGCCGCCGCCGCGATCACCCGTCCGTTCGTCTTCGTGTACAGCACGATGATGGACGCGGCGAGGTAGGCGAGCGCGATGCGCTGGAGCACGCCCGGAATGCGCAGGCCGGAGAGATCGAGATAGTTCGGGAAGCCGTGCAGCAGCAGGCCGAGCCCGAACAGGATGGCCGAGCGGCGGAACACGTTGCGCACGAGCGCGCCACGGTCGTCGCCGCGCTCCATGCGCGCGGCGAACGAGAACGTCATGGCGACACCGACGATGAAGAGGAAGAACGGGAAGATGAGATCGGTCGGCGTCCAGCCGTGCCATGGCGCGTGCCGCAGCGGCGCGTAGATGGTCGACCACGAGCCGGGATTGTTGACCAGGAGCATGCCGGCGATGGTGACGCCGCGGAACACATCGAGCGAGAGCAGTCGCTGCGATGCCGGTCCGGAGCTGGCGGGCGCGTCGGACGCGCTGCGCTCCGCCGCCGCGGGCGTCACCACCGTCGCCATGGGATCAGCGGTCCGAGTCCGTCGTCACATTCGCCTGACCGCGTGAATGCTTCTTGAACCAGTCGCGCAAATAGAGCTGGGTGCGGATGAAGTTCGACGGCCGCGAGCTGGTGCCGTGCCACTCATCGTTGAAGCGGACCATGGCGGTCGGCACCTTCAGCACCTTGAGCGCCTCGTAGTACTCCTCGGTCTGACCCATTGGCGTGCGCAGGTCGTTCACGCCCGTCATCAGCATGGTCGGCGTCTTCACGTTGCCGACGTACATCAGCGGAGAGCGGCGCAGGTGCTCCGATGGGTCTTCCCACGGCAGCTTCTCGAAGTTGCGGTACCAGCTGGAGCCGTCGGTCGTGCCGACGAAGCTCAGCCAGTTCGTCACCGGGCAGTTCGCGGATGCTGCCGCGAACCGATCCGTATGTCCGACGATCCACGACGTCAGCACGCCGCCGCCGCTGCATCCGTAGACGAACATGTTGTTCGTATCGATGTACCCCTGCGCGATCACGGCATCGACACCGGCCATCAGGTCGTCGTAGTCCTTGCCCGGATATGCGTTCTTGATCGCATTGCCGAAATCGCTGCCGTAGCCGGTGCTGCCGCGCGGGTTCGTGTAGAGGACGACGTACCCGTTGGCCGCGTGCTCCTGCCAGCCGAAGTTGAAGCCGACGCCGTACATCGAGTGCGGCCCGCCGTGGATCGACAGCATGAGCGGGTACTTGCGCGCCGGGTCGAAGTCCGGCGGCTTGATGACCCAGCCCTGGATGTCCCAGCCGTCCGCACCCTTGAACCAGATCTCCTCGTGCGCGCCCAGCCGCCGGCCCGCCAGCACATCGCCGTTCACATCCGTCAGTTGCCGGAACTCACCCGGCCGGCGGATGTTGAACGCGACGATGTCGCCGGGGCGGTGCGGATCGGAGAGCGTGCCGAGGGCGAGGCCATCCTCGGTGATCTCCGATACGTTGAGCATGTGCTTGCCTTCCGTGATCTGGCGGATGCGGCCGCGCAGGTCGACGAAGTGGAGGTTCTGCGAGCCGCGGTCCTGCACCATGAAGTAGATGCCGCTGTTGTCGTGCGCCCATTTCAGGTTGGAGGGGGAGCGGTCGAGCTCGGCCGTCAGGACGCGCTGCTCCGACCCATCGATGTTCATCACGTGCAGGCGCGTGTCACGCCACGTGTCCGTGTGGAACTCGTAGCCCGTGTACGCGACCATGCGGCCGTTCGGTGAAACCGACGGGTTGCTCTCCGTGCCACTGCGTGTCGTGAGCTGGCGCACACCGCCCGTCGCGAGGTCGACGGCGTAGATGTCGGACTGCCGCCACTCGTATTCGGCGTCTTCCTTCCTGGGCTGTGACGAGAACAGCACGGTCCGGCCGTCCGGCGTCAGCTCGATGGACCCAACGCCGTATTCGCCCTCCGTGATCTGACGCGCCGTGCCGCCGTCCGCCGGGACGATGAAGAGGTGCGACACGTTGTCGTTCGTGAAGCCCTGCCGGTCACGGCGGTACTGCAGCTTCTCGACGACGCGGGGGGCCGCAGTCCACGTCGCGCCGCGCGGCCGGTACTGCGTGACCTGGCTCTCGACGCGCCAGCCGTCGTTGCTCGACGGTATCGACATACGGAACAGAATCGAGCTGCCATCGGGCAGCCAGGTGATGTCGGATGGCGAATACTCGAGCCGCGTGATCTGCGTGCCGGGACCTTCCTCATCCATCCATTTCACGAAGATCTGCGACCCGCGCGGCTCGCCCTCCTTCACGTACGCGATGCGCGACCCATCCGGGGACCACCGCGGCGCTGAGCCGTCGAGCAGCACGCGCGGCCGCGATCCGTCCGCGTTCATGATCCACAGCGACGTCTCGAACCGGTCGTTCACCTTGTCGACCCAGCGTCGGCTGAACAGGATCTCGCTGCCGTCCGGCGAGAGCGCGGGCGAGGAGACGTTCTCCCATTCCAGGTAGTCTCCGAGCGTCAGCCGGTCCGGCGGGCGCTGCGCGTGCAACGCGGGCGACATCAGGAGCACTGCGAGAATGGCGCGTGCGGCCAGCCTCATGGCGACCTCCATGAAGTGATGCGATGGTGGGTGGGGGACGGTGAAAATGCGGAGTCATGGGCCCCGGCGGCAACCCCGGCGCGCCGGACCCTTTCCCGCACGCGGGGCACGGCCCAGATTACGCCCCTCGCGTCGAATCTCGCAATCCGTTCCCGAGCAGGCAGATACGATGTCCATTGATCTGATGTCGCTGAAAGTCGAGAAGCGGCCGTCACGGCTCCGGTTCGACGGCCGGGTCCTCTTCCTGGTCGATGACGCCGGACTCATGACGCGCCAGCTCGAGGGCGAGGACCTCGAGCTGACGGACGAGCTCAGGACCCGCCTGCGCGACCAGATCTCGACGGACGAGATCACCCCCGCCTACATCTGCTACTACTTCGATGAGACTCTGGGCGAGTTCCCCTACCTCGGCCTGCGCGCCGGCGGCGAGTTCCCGGTCGCGCGCGGATCGGTGCGGAAGGGCGGCTTCGTGTGCTCGGTCAGCGGCCGGCGCCGCGGGAAGGGCAGCTCCCGCGAGCAGTCGCCCTATGCCGAGCTGATGGCCGGCATCCGGGTCGTCATCGCCGAGAACATCGAGCGCATCTACAACGAGAACTGCCAGAACCTCGGAGTCCTGACATCGACGGATTTCTCGCTGATCGGTCGGATCAGGAACGGCGAGGAGATCGAGCTGGCGGCGTTCACCGATGGCGTCGACCCGATCACGCGCGACATCATCGAGTACGGCGGGCTCTTCGAGTACAACGTCGCGCGCATGCAGGGACGGGTGACGGTGCCGTCGCTCGCGTCCGGTGTGGCCGCGGAGCGGCATGGCGGGATCGAGCCGGACCTGGGCGATCCCGCCGCCGTCCGCGACCTGCGCGGCGCGGGCGAGAAGGATCCGGGCGCCGGAACGTACGGCCTCGAGAACGCCGCAGCGCAGACCACGGCCACCTCGCGGCCCAGCAACGAGCCGGCGCCATCGGAGCGCGATACCCGGAACGGCCGGCGCCGGCCCATGACGATCGCGGAGAAGATCTTCGCTTCGCGCTGGGTGGTCGATGCCGCGCACGGCCGGTTCGGCGTTCCGGCCGTGAAGCCCGGCGACAGCGGCTTCGTCCGCACGGACTGGCGCTTCTCGCACGAGTACGTCTCGCCCATGGCGGCGATCTTCTTCGAGCACAAGCTCGGCCCCGATGCGAAGGTGAACGATCCGTCGACGATCCTCATGTTCCGTGACCACCTCACGTACCTCCACGAGGTGATGCCGCCCGAGCGCGTCCAGCTCGGGCTGCTCGATGTCGCGCGCCAGCTCAAGGACAAGCAGGAGGAGTTCGCCAGGAAGCAGGGTGTCATCTATTACGGCGAGCGGCTCGGGATCCGACTCGGCTCCGAGGCGATCTGCCACTCCAAGATGCTCGAGGAGTACGCGGAGCCCGGCCAGCTCATCGTCGGCACCGACTCGCACACGCCGCACTCCGGCGCGATCGGCTGCATCGCGTTCGGCATCGGCACCACTGCGATCTTCAACTCGTGGATCACGAAGGACGTGCGGGTCAGCGTCCCGCCGTCGTTCAAGGTGGTGATCCGGGGGAAGAAGCCGGCGAACGTGACCGCGAAGGACTTCATGCTCGAGATCCTGCGCCACCCCTACATCCGGGATGGCCACGCGATCGGCCAGATCATCGAGTACGCGGGCGACGCGGTCGAGGCGCTCAGCATCGACGAGCGCGCGACCATGACGAACATGGCCGCAGAAGTCGGCGCGTTCACCGGCATCGTCGCGCCGGACGCGAAGGCGGTCGACTACCTGGTCACGGAGCGCGGCATGGACCGCACCCGCGCCGCGCAGCTGTGCGACGGCCTCGACTCCGATGACGACGCCGCATACGTGAAGGTCATCGAGATCGACGCGTCGGCCGTACGGCCGATGGTCGCACTGCCCGGCGATCCCGGCAACGGCCTGTACATCGACGAGCTGGGCGAGGAGCCGATCCGTCTCGATGTCGCCTATGCCGGCTCCTGCACGGCCGGCAAGAAGGAAGACATGGACATGTATGCGGCCGTCCTCGGCGCCGCCCGCGCGGAGGGCCTGCGCGTGCATCCGGACGTGAAGCTGTTCATCCAGTGCGGCTCGCAGGAAGTCCGGCAGTACTGCGACGAGCACGGCTATCTCGAGCTGTTCGAGGAGATGGGCGCCGAGTTCATCGAGCCCGGCTGCGGCGCCTGCATCGCGGCCGGCCCGGGCACGTCGAAGACGAAGGACGAGGTCACGATCAGCTCGCAGAACCGCAACTTCCCCGGTCGATCCGGGCCCGGCCAGCTCTATCTCGCTTCGCCCTATACGGTCGCGGCCTCGGCCGTTGCGGGCCGCATCGTCGAGTGGCAGCCGGGACGGCCGATCCGGCAGCTCCAGAGCGCGTGATCGGTTGCCGCGCTGACGTACGTGGCGGCTTGGCGAGAGACTTCAAAGGAATCATCTCGCAGAGGGCGCTGAGGACGGCGAGATTCGGGAGCGTTCCAGGCGGAAGACGAACGTGCAGCGCAAGGCAACGTTCTGTCTTTGTCGTCGCTTGAGGAATGTCACGGTGCCCTTTCATCGCGGTACCGGCTCCAAGCTCGCAGTCCTCCGCGCACTCTGCGAGAAATTCCGTTGTAACACCTGACGCCGCAACAATGTCGGGAACGAGCGAAACCACCTCATGACCCACGACCTCACCGCCCTGCTGCTCGACCTGATCCGCATCGACTCACAGAATCCGCAGCTCGTGCCGGGCGCACCGGGCGAGCGCGAGGTCGCCGAG
The DNA here is from genome assembly GCA_036374995.1 of Longimicrobiales bacterium. Classification (GTDB taxonomy): domain Bacteria; phylum Gemmatimonadota; class Gemmatimonadetes; order Longimicrobiales; family RSA9; genus SH-MAG3. The sequence continues at coordinate 6,411 of DASUSS010000082.1, forward strand.
TACTGCGTGTCGTGGCTCCAGCGGCACGGCGTGGAGTCGTGGGTCGACGAGGTGGAGCCTGACCGCTGCAATGCCATCGCACGCGTGCGTGGCGCCGCCAGGCCGACGCTGGCGCTGTGCGCCCACCTCGACACTGTCTCCGTCGCGGGCATGACCGAGCCGGGGCTCGAGCCGCGCATGGAGGACGGGCGCATGTTCGGCCGCGGCGCGTACGACATGAAGTCGGGTGTCGCGGCGATCATGGTCGCTCTCGCGGAACTGGCCCGGAACCCTCCGCCCCTCACCGTACTCGCAGCACTCGTCTGCGATGAGGAATACGCGAGCATCGGCGCGGCCGACTTCGTCCGGCGGTATCCGTGCGATGCCTGCATCGTCACGGAGCCGAGCGAAGGACGGCTGATCCTGGCGCACAAGGGATTCGTCTGGGCCGAGCTCGAGACGAGCGGTGTCGCGGCGCACGGCAGCCGGTGGGAGGAGGGCGTGAGCGCGGTCGCGGCGATGGGCCGGATCGTCGCTGCGCTCGATGAATACGACCGGACCGTGCTGCGCGACCGGACGCACCCGCTGCTCGGGCCGGCCTCGCTGCACTGCGCGATGATCGAGGGCGGCGCCGGCTGGTCCACGTATGCTCCCGCGTGCACGCTGCGTGTCGAGCGGCGCACGCTGCCCGGCGAGACACCCGCCACCGTGCTGGAGGAGCTGCGCGGCATCGTGCAGCGTGCCGGCGAGCGCGCGGACGTGCGCGAGGTGTTGAG
>DASUSS010000083.1:0-7940 GCA_036374995.1 Longimicrobiales bacterium
CTCTATTTTCGTGGTGCTCGGGGCCAGCGGCGTACTCCTGCTTCTGGCTATGCGCGGCGAGCTTCCCGAAGCGCGGCGTGTGGTTGCGCGAGTCATCGTGCCCTGGAGTGTTGCAGCCATCACGGCAGGCCTGGTGAGCCGCGTCCTGGTCTCTCCCGAGACCATGACGTTTGTGAAGCTGACTTGGGAGGGCGATGATGCCTTTGGCCCGCTACCTGTGTGGCATTGGCAAACGCTGCAGTGGCTATGGCATCGTCTTGTTCGCATCATCGGGCTGACGACAGGACTCGGCTACACAGCCGCACCCCTGTATGTCGCGTTGGCAATCGGCGGTTTCTGGGAAATCGGGCGAAAGCGACGACGCCATGTGCTCGTGCTCCTGGCTCCGATCGTAGTCACGTTTGGCGTTGCGATGGCGCAGGTGTACCCCTTCAGCGGACGGCTGGTGATTTTTCTCCTGCCCAGCCTTCTGCTCGCGATAGCCGCGGCCGTCGCGCAAATCGGGAGGTGGTTTTGGGCACGAGGTCGAAGCGCGGCGGCGATCGCGTCTACTGTACTCGCTGCGACTCCGCCCGTTGTACGCATCGTCACGCAACCCCCGGTGTATCGGCTGCAGGAGGCGCGACCATTGTTGGAGTGGGTGTCGGAATCGCGGCAAGAGGACGATGCGGTTTTCGTGTGGTACCGCCTGAGCCCGAACGTGCTTTGGTATGGCCCCATGATTGGCATGCCGCGCGAACACGTCGTTTGGGGCGGGTGCTGGCTCGACAATCCACGACGTTTCCTCGAGGACCTTGAGCCCATGCGCGGGCGTAATCGCGTGTGGCTGCTTGCTGCAGCCGCTGGCTCGCGCGAGACACGCCTATTGTTTGCGTATGCGGACAGCATCGGCAGGCAATTGGACGCGCGTTCTTTCGGTGCTACCCTGCCGGGTTACTTTCCGTTGGAAGGGCGCCTCTATGATTTCAGCGATCAGCAACGCCTCGCGCGCTACAGCGCCAAAAACTTCCCTGTGTCGATAGGCGCAGCGCCGGCGCAGGCGATCCTTGCCTGTACGTCCGGACCGATGGCGGTGCACCCAGAACTCGAGTACTGGTGAGCGATATATGAGAAGCCGTACTGGGAATCCTGTGGCGACCGTCTCCTGCGGCTCTTCTCATTCTCCCGGACCCTTCTTCCGGTTGCGCGCGACCATGAGCATCTGGCCGGCGAACGGCTTGAACGGCATTGCCAGATACATCCGCACGATGAGCGGCAGTGCCGGCAGGTTCAGCCGCAGCGTCGACTTCATGTTCACCGGCATGAACTTCGGCAGGCTCTTCGTCATCGCGAACCCGTACGCTTCCAGGAAGTCGTAGAGGCTGGCGTCGGTGAAGATCTGGATGTGGGTGTAGTCGTCGAAATACGTGGTCGAGCAGTACTTGAAGTTGGGCTGCATCAGGATGAGCAGGCCGCCCAGCTTCAGCACGCGGCGCGCCTCGCCCAGGAACAGGATCAGATCCGGGCGCGTCAGGTGCTCGACGAGGTTGCTCGCGAACAGGACATCGAACGAGTCATCCTCGAAGAAGTCCATGCGCGTCGCCGAATCCACGTGGCAGACCACGCCGTCGGCGGCGTACTGCGGCATCTCGGTGAACAGGTCGACCGCGTGCCGTTCGCTGGCGACGACGTGGTTGATGAAGTTGCAGTAGCCGGCACCGCAGTCGAGTACGCGGGCGTCCGTGGGTATGTAGTGGTTCTGGATCCAGCGCACGACTTCCTTCCAGACGAGATCCCGCCGCGGGTCGAATCCGAAGCGCGTCTTGAAGTAGGCATCGTACAGCTCGCCGAGCCCTCCGCCGATGTCGGGTGAGGTCATGCTCTGCTCGAGATCGGTGTAGCTCATGGTCACCCGCCCCTGAAGAGGGTCTGCTTGGAGATGCGATAGATGGGTGCGATGCTCTGTGGCGGCAGCAGCCCCACATCGCGACTCACCAGGGAATCGTTCGTGATGTACAGCGCCATCCCGTCGCGTTGCGCCGCGAGCCGTCCGTCCGGCGCCGTGGCATCGACCGTCTGCAGCACGTAGCTCGTCCCGCCCCGCGCCTCGGGGCGGTGTGCGTAGTAGAGCCAGGCGAGCGGCGACTCGCTGTATGCGGAGTCGGGAACCCGGTCCGAGCTGGGGCGCGGGAACACCTCGAAGAGGAGCTCGCTCGCCCGGAACGGCAACGGCCCCGCCTGCTCGTAGCCGCCCACGCGCTCGTCGATGCCGCCGCCGACAATGCGCGCGGCCCGGTGCGGCGCGAGGTCCGGCGGCAGCGACAGCACGAGCGCGATCCCTGCACACGCGGCGACGGCGGCATTCAGCACGCGCGGCCGCAGCGTCATCGTGCCGGCCACGCGCCAGAACACGATCACCGGCAGCACCATTGCGGGCGCGAAATAGTGGAGTGATATGCGCGCCTGCACGTAGAAGAACAGGAACTGCACCAGCGCGACGGCGGCGACCGTGCGCGCGAGCGGATCCTGCCTCCGGACGGCCGCGATCGCGAACGCGGGCAGGATGCCGGCGGGCACGACGACGTAGAGTACGCGCTTCCAGTCGGTCACGTTCACTCGCAGCAGACGCCGCACGAGTCCCGCTCCGTGCTCCGATCCCGGCGCTGGCGCACCGAGCGCCGCCAGGGCCTCGGGCGCCCAGGAGGCGAGCAGCACGGCAGCGGCCATGGTACCGGCGGCCGTGAGGGAGGCCGCGATCGGGACCGGCCGCATCAGCAGCACGGCCGCGGCCACCCAGAACGCGAGCAGCACGAGACCGGCCGGAGACGTCGAGAACGTGAGCAGTCCGAACGCCGCGATCCACACGTGACGGCCGGCGGTGCACGCCCACGCGAAGCCGAGAAACCACGCGATCAGCAACGCGTCCTGCGCGCCCGGCAGCGCGATGTCGGCGTGGTACGGGCTGTACGTCGCGCTGAACGCCATGACGACCGTGAAGACCGCCAGTGCCGACCACGTCAGCCAGATGCTCGCGTCCGGCACCCGCTCCCGCGCATGCTGGATCAGCAGCATGATGCCCGGGAACAGACCGGCCGACAGGAAGAGCAGATACGGCAGGCGGACCGCTGCCTCCACGCCGCCGAAGAGCCGGACGAACCACGCGCTCGGGTACGACGACAGGAACGTCGTGACGCCGGGGTAGCCGGCGATGGCACCCGCCTCGTGCGGCCAGAACGGCACGGCCTGGAACAGCAGCAGGCGCGCGGATTCGAATGCGTGCGCGCCGTCGCCGTTGAACGACTCCCAGAGGAACTTCGGAACCAGCGCCAGATACAGGACGAGCGCGCCCGCCAGCGCTGCGGCGAAGACCTGCCGATCCGAGCGCGAGAACGTCGGCAGCTCGCGTCCGCCAGCGCGCCACAGTGCGACTCCCCCGGCGGCGAGTGCCGCGGCCAGGAGCACCACCACCGTCTCGCGGGCCGCGAGCGGACGCGCCAGCGCCGCTTCCGTGACCTCGAGCAGAGCACTCACGCACACCGTGCTCGTCGCCAGACCGAGCAGGAGCACCTGCGCCGCGGAACGGGCCGCGCCCGCGCTCCAGACCAGCGCCGCACCCGGAAACAGAACCAGCACGAACGCGCCGAGCACGACCGCCGGGATCCAGACGTACACCAGCAGCGCGTGGCTCGCGGCGAAGTAGTCGAAGACCAGACGTGACGAGTAGACGACCCCCGCGCCACGGGCCACGGCACCCGGATCCAGCAGAACCGGGATGCTCGCGACCACCATTGCCAGAATGTAAAGAACCAGCCGCCGGCGGGCGGCGGTCAGGTGAGATGGATACGCACTCGACATCACGCGATCCTCGGGACAGGCCCGGGTCCGTTCAGGACCCGTTCGACCTGCTCAACCCTGGCGGAAGATACGGGAAAAGGTGCGGCTGAACGCCTGCACGGTCACCCGCACGGTGCCCACCACGCGGCGCCAGAACATGAGCAGGACGCCGGTGACGGCCGCCAGTGCGGAGGCGAGGGGCATGATCACTTCCGGACCAATGTACATCGGCGTTCTCCGCATTCCGTTTGTGATGGGTGCCGGACCCTGACGAGCGCGGCGGGGACAGTCATCGCGTTGGCGAGTCGTGCGCGTGCCTCCCGACTCAAGAACCTTGCCTCGTTCCTGCCTCCTCGGCGGCCGGAACGTCCGCGTCGATTTCGTTGGGATTGTGACGGTTGCGCGCCTGTCGCCCGTCCACCGGCCCGGGCGGCAGTAGCACCCGGGCAACGGCGGGTGCATTCGCTGATGCATCGGCGCAACACCTCGGGCACCGACGCGTCCCCGCTGGTTCCGGCTACTGGAGGTGCCGGAGGGGCCCCGCTATATTCCGCGAATCCATTGACCCGCAGCCGAACGCACGACGGGTCGCGGCACACGCGACCCGGATGCGACCCCTCGCGCCGCGTTCACTCGATCCGGCACACGTGAAGTCGCTCATTGCAGACGCCGATGACAGGACCGGCGCGCAGCTGCTCGCCAGACTGCGCGAGAGCCTGACGCTCGCGTGGTTCTTCGGCGTGACGGCGGGCCTGCTCCAGCTCGCGGTCCTCGCGGTGCGGCGCCTCGGCATGGGGCAGCTGGTGTTCGTGAGTCGGGAGGCGGTCTGGATGACGCCGCTCGCGTTCACCGCGTTCTTCGTCCCGCTGGCATTCGTGCTGGCGCTCGTGCCCGGTCCGGAGCGGTGGGTCGGCCGCGTGCGGGTCGGCGTGTTCGTGTTCATTGGCGGGTTCTTCCTTCTCCTGCCGTTCGGCCAGATCGCGCGGTGGGCGGCCGCACTCGTTGCGCTGGGTGCGGCGGTGCAGGTGGCGCGGCTGTACACGGAGCGACCCGGTTTCCGCCGGCGCATCCTGCCGCTCGCAGCGGGAGCTTCGCTGGTGATCGCACTTGCCGGTGTCGGTCAGTGGGCGTGGCGCACCGTGCGGCAGCAGTCGCTGATCGCCGGCCTCCCGGCGGCGGCGGCCGCGTCACCGAACGTCCTCATCATCATTCTCGACACGGTGCGCGGCGAGAACATGAGCCTGTATGGCTACGCTCGCCCGACGACGCCGGCGCTGGAGCGTCATGCGGCGGATGCCGCCGTGTTCGACCGCGCGATCGCGACGGCGCCATGGACGCTGCCCACGCACGGTACGCTGCTCACGGGACTCTACGCCGGCGAGACGGGCGGCGACTTCCTGGTTCCGATCAGTCACTCCGCGCGGTCGCTGCCGGAGGCGTTCCAGGCACGCGGCTATCGGACCGCCGGCTTCGTCGCGAACCTGCTCTACACGTCCTGGGAATCCGGCCTCGCGCGGGGTTTCCAGGAGTATCAGGACTATCGCACCTCGCCCCGGCTCGTCCTCACTCACAGCGTGATCGGACAGACCGGTCTCGTGAACGGGCTGCTCGATGCCCGCTCTCCGCGCGCCCTGTGGCGCACGCTGCGGCGCGCGCAGCTGTCCGTCTCCCGCCTGCCCGCAGACATCCCCGTGGCCGCGCCCGAGATCACGGATGCGTTCCTGTCCTGGCAGGCGCAGATCGAGGAGCGGCCGTTCTTCGCGTTCCTGAATTACTTCGACGCTCACGGCCCCTATCGCGCGCCGCCCGAGCTCGTGGCGCGGTTCGACGGCGCGCGCGACGCCAGGAACCGGTATGACGCGGCCATCGCGTTCCTCGACATGGAGCTGGATCGGCTTCTCGGAGAGATGGATCGACGCGGTGTGCTCGACAACACGATCGTCGTCATTACCGGCGACCACGGCGAGCTGTTCGGCGAGCACGGTCTGAACGGCCACGCCAACGCGCTCTTCCTGCCGCTGCTCCGGGTCCCGCTGCTGATCCGTTATCCCCGCTCGGTGCCCGGCGGCATGCGGATCACTTCACCCGTCACGCTGCGCGACGTGCCCGCGACGGTGCTCGCGCTCGCCGGAATCTCTTCGGACAGCGGTTTCCCCGGCACGTCCCTCACGAATCTCTGGATGGCGCAGGACTCCACGCGCAGTGCGATCGTGGCGGAGGTGACGCAGGGCGTCAACGTGGACTCGACGTTCCCGAACGCTCGGACCGGCCTCGGCTCCGTGGTGGACGGACGATATCACTACATCCGGAACGGGTTCGGCGAGGAGCAACTGTTCGACTGGGTCGCGGACTCGATGGAGGTGCGCGATCTCGCCGGCCGGCCGGAGGGATCCGATCCGCTGGTCCGGCTCCGTCAGGTTCTCGACAGCGTCCTCTCGCGGCGATAGTCGTCCCGGCACCGCATCGACACGTGCCGCGATCACGGACGGGGCCCACCGCCATCGCCGTCGGGCTATCTCGCTGCGTTTTCCACTCTGGCGCGCGCCGGGAACGCCGCGAGCGCCGCGCGGAGCCGCTCCAGGTCGCCGGGCGCCACCTGCGCGGCGATGTCGCGGAGCCCGGCGGGATCCTCGGCGAGATCGAAGACCTGCTCCTCTCCCCTGCCATCGACGATCAGCTGGAGCGGCCAGAGCAGGACGGATCGGATGTCGCCGGCCGCGAGCGGATACCAGTCCGGCTGCCCGGGTGCGAACGGCACCTGAGCCAGCACGGTGTCGCCAGCGACCGCGGCGCCGTCACCCGTCCAGAAACGGGCGAGCGAGCGGCCGGGGAAATCGACCGCCGGCCGGACGCCGACCAGATCGAACACGGTGCGCGGCAGATCGCGCAGGCTGATCGCGTGCTGGATGCGCCGATCCGCGGGGACGCGGCCCGGCATCCGGATCACGAGCGGTACGCGGAGGAGCGGCGAGTACAGCGTGTTGCCATGATCGAGCAGGCCGTGCTCGCCCAGATGCTCGCCGTGATCGGACGCAATGATGATCAGCGTGCGGTCCAGCTCGCCGCGCCGCTCGAGCTCGCCGATCAGCTGGCGGAGCTGGTCATCGAGGTATGCGATCGCGCCGTCGTATGCATCGCGCAGATCGCGCACTTCTCCGTCCGTCGGGCGGCGGTCGACGATGACGCGCCGGACGTCCGGCCGACCGAAGAGCGTGTCGAACGGCGCGGGCGGAGTGTACGGCTCGTGCGCGTCGAAGAAGTTGAGGAACGCGAAGTACGGACGTGCGCCCACGCGCTCGCGCCAGCGCCAGAAGCTTGCGGCTACGTTCTCGCCGGACCACTCGTGCAGCACGAGGTCGGGATCGAAGCGGTGTCTGTAGACGTGGAAGAGCTGCTCGAGCACCGGCGACGCCGTGAGGACCCGGCCGACCGAGAGCGGTCGCGCCTCGTAGTGGCCGAAGCCGCGGCCCAGACCGTACTCGGCCGGACCGAAAATGTGGTTCGCGTTGAACCCGCCCGTCGCGAACCCGCGCGCCGCCAGCTCCTCCGCCAGCGTCGCATGGCGACCATCCAGCGGAACGTCCCAGCCCGCCGTCAGGTCGAACGGGTAATGTCCCGTGAACAGGCTGCCGTGCGCGGCGAGCGTCCACGGCGCCGTCGTGAACGCCCAGTCGAACACCACGCCGGTGCGGGCGAACTCGCTCAGGAACGTCGAGGTCGGTCGTTCGTATCCGTACAGACTCAGGCTCGCCGAGCGCACGGTGTCCCAGATGATGAGCAGCACGTTCGGCGCACCGGCCGGCGCAGCGACGGCGGGGTGCAGAGAGGCCCGGTCCCGCAGCATGAAGCGCACGTTGACCACCGCCGCCGCGGCCAGGATCAGCGCCGCCAGCGGGAGCGTCGTCGCGCGTGCCCAGCGGCGCACCGCCGCGGGCCGGTCGGCGAGCCAGCGTCCGGCCTGGAGCCCGACGCCGGCCGCCAGCGCGAACAGCGCGAGCGGGTGGATCCGCGGGATCATCAGCAGGAACGAGAAGCACGCGAGCGCCGCGAACGTGCCGAGCAGCGTGCGGCGCGAGCCGGCCGCCGGCAGCACCCTGCCGAGCCCGGCCAGTACGGCCGCGGCGCAG
>DASUSS010000084.1:0-4874 GCA_036374995.1 Longimicrobiales bacterium
ATGATGGACTCCGGGAAGGGGTTCGGACCGCGGCGCTTGCCCGCTCCACGGTCGGCACGCTATATAAGCGGCAACCCTCATCGGCATCTCCACGCACGATCATCCCGGCGCATGTCTGCACGGCTCCGCACGTTAGGCGGCCTGTCGCTGGACCTGGGCGATCCGCCCGCCACCGGCCGCGCCACGCAACGCAAGCGGCTCGCCCTGCTCGCCCTGCTCGCGGCTGCGCGCAACGGCGGGCTCTCGCGCGACAAGATCATCGCCTACCTGTGGCCGGAACGTGACACGGAGCAGAGCCGACACGCGCTGTCCCAGGCGCTGTACGCATTGCGACGCGAGCTGGGGGATACCTGCATCGTCGCCGGCATCGACGAGCTGTGCCTGGATCACGAGCAGGTGCCGAGCGACGTCGCCCAGCTGAACGCCGCGATCGCGTCCGGCGACCTGACGACGATCGCCGCCCTCCATACCGGTCCCTTCCTGGACGGCTTTCACCTGCCCGATGCGCCGGAGTTCGAGGAGTGGGTGGCGCAGCGGCGCGCGGAATACGAGCGCGCCTACACGGCTGCACTGGACGAGCTGGCGGCACGCGCGCTCGCAAACGGCGATGCGCGTCGGGCGGTAGGCTGTCTGCAACAGCGCGCGGCCGTGGATCCGCTCAATTCCGAGGTCGCGCTCCGCCTCATGCGTGCGCGCGCGGCCGCTGGCGATCGGGCAGGTGCGCTGCGGCACTTTCGCACCCACGCCGCGCTGCTGCGCGAGGAGCTGCAGATCGAGCCGGACGCGGAGCTGGCCGCGTTTGCGGCGGCATGCTCGCACGCGCAGCCTGACCATCGTCACGCACCCGTGCCGCAGGCTGCCGCGGCAGCCCCACCCGAACCGGCCCGGCCACGCAGGAGGATCGCGACGCGCGCGCGCGTCGCGGCGGCACTGGCGGTGACGGCCGTGCTGGTGTTTGCCATCGCAGTCGCCAGAGGAGGCCGTGACGATGTGACCTCACAGGTCGTGCTCGCGGCGGTCAGCGGGCCGGACACCGCGCTCTCCATGGCCGTGCGCGAAGCGTTGCGGGCGGAGCTGGAGCAGAGTGACGGTGCGCGTGTGCTGGGCGACGCCGTGTCGGCGCACACGCTCGAGCTGATGCGCCTGCCGCCCAGCACGCTGCTGGACGAGCAACGTGCCCTCGAGGTCGCGCACCGCCGTGGCGTGCCGTACGTCATCACCGCATCCGTACAGCCGGTGGGGACCGGCGCACAGATCGTGGTGCGGCTGCTCGACGTCGCCCGCGATCGCGTGGTGGCCACCGTGACCAGGCGGCCGAACCGGGAACAGGAGGTGCTGGGCGCGGTCGGCAGCATCGCGGCGGATGTGCGCGAGCGGGTCACGCGGATGCCCGCGCGCACGACATCGCCCTTGCCGGCCGTCACCACCGCATCACTGCCGGCGCTGCGCAACTACGCACTGGCGCGCCACGCGCTGTCGAGCTGGGACCGGCAGCGCGCGCTCGAGCTGCTGGAGGCAGCACTCGTGCACGACAGCAGCTTCGCGCTCGCGCACTACCTGGCCGGCGACCTGCTCTGGTACATCGACAAGCAGCGCCACAGTGACGAGCACATGGAGCGCGCGGTTCAGCTGGCCGAGCGGCTGCCGCCGCGCGAGCAGCTCATCGTGCGCGCGCGCTACCAGCAGCTCGTGCGCGATGAGCCGGACAGCGCGCTCGTCTACTGGAAGCTCCTCGCCGACAGTTATCCGGATGAGCCGCTCGCTTACGAGGGGCTGCGCTGGGCGTACCGCGCACTGGGCCGGACACGTGAGATGGCCGAGGCTTCCGCGCGCGGCGCACGCTATGACGGCGCGCAGCGGCGGAACGCCTACTACGACCGGCTCACGCTCAGCCTCCAGTCCGGCGACAGTGCTGGCGCGATGGAAGCATCGCTGCACCTGGAAAACCCGCAGGGCGGCCTGCTCCTCTGGCTGCTCGGCCGGAACCGCCTGCCACCGCCAGCGCTCCTGCGGTCCGTTCCTCCGAACAGCCGCCACGCCGCGTTGCTGATTGCGCACCGCTTCGATGAGGCAGCCGTGCAGCTCGACAGCATGCGCAGCGCGTCACTGCAATGGTATCCGCGCGCACTGCTCGCGCAGGCCAGAATGGAATGGGCATTCGCTCCGTCAGCGCGTGCGCGCGCGTGCCTGGCCCGGGTTCTGACCTGGATCGAGAACGCCGACCTCTCGCCGCCCGCCTACGCCCGGCTGGCCGAGCGCACCGCCGAGCTGGCGGCGCGCATGAACGACCGCGACGCGCTGCGCCGCCTGCGCAACCTCATTGATCAGCAGGACCGCGGCCGCGATCTCCGCAGCTACCGCATTGCGCGGTCGACGCTCGACGCCGCCGACGCGTTCATGCGCGGCGATTTCGCCACCGCAGCACAAGCGAGCATTCAGTACCGCGACTCCATGTTTTACGCGCGCTCCAACGCGACCGTGCTGCTCCTGCACGCCGATGCACTGGCGGCGGGCGGGCGCCGCGCTGATGCCCGCCGAATCCTCCAGCAGCTCGCCGAGCAGCGTGTTTCACCCGACGGCGACATGGAGATCCTTCCTCTCATCGCGCACATTGCGGCGGCCCGGCTCGCGGCGCTCCAGGAAGCGAGCTGACCTGATCGCGCTTGCGTATTCGTACGAGCAGGCGACGCGGCACCGGCGCCCGCCGGCAACCGCGCCGCCGCTCCAATAGCGCACGATCCGATCACGATGCGCGCGGCACCAGCGGCAGATTGTAGCGCAACTTTATACGATAGAGCACGGGACTGGCTGCCTGCGCTGCCTGCGCTGCGCTCCCGCGCTCGAGCGCAGCCTTCGGGCTGGCACCCGCGACCGCGCCGCGCACATCACCCTGCGCCGCCTTCCTCATACGGTTGAGGAAGCCGCCGGATTCCTTCTTCGTCGCCTCCTGCACATCCACTTCCGTGTTCGCCGTCACGCCGACCAGGCCCAGGAACGACACCGCAGACAACGGCGGCAGGATGCGCGCGTCGATGACAATGGCGACGCCGTCGTCGGAGGGCTCGAGATTGATGGAGAAGCCGCCCGCGTCGCCGGCCGTTGCCGCGTCCGCGCTTTCCTCCATCTCGTAGTACTCGAGATCCACCGGAATCACGGCTTCACACGGATCGCACGAGTAGTCGGTCTGCTTCACGCCCTCGGCCGGCTGCTTCAGACTGAGCACCAGCGCGTGTTCGTAGCCGACGTGGCGCAGCAGTGCGTCATAGGTACCCGGCGGCAGACGGTTGCCGCTCTGCGCGCCACGCAGCGATTGCGGCACCACGATCTGGCCCACACCAATGGCGTGGTCGTTCTGCGGATCGAAGAAGCCGTAGACTCTGGCTTCGCGGTCGGATGGCGCGAACCACCAGCCGGCATCGACGACGGCGATGTCGTGCAGCTGCTGCGGCAGCGGAGCGGGCAGCGCGGGACCGGCCACCCACGAGCGTCCGCCATTTCTGCTGATCAGGACGTGCGGGTCCTCGCCCACGCCCACGACGGCGTCATCAACGTACTGGACTGCGTTGCGCCAGCCGGCCGCCACCGTGCGCTTCCACGTCTGGCCGCCATCGGAAGTGTGGAAGGCCACATCATTGCCGGTGGCGACGCCGTTGTTCGCGTCCCTGAACGCGATCGCGCCTATGGGCACGGGCAGCTCCGAGAGTAGTTCCCAGGTCGCGCCCGCATCCGTCGAGCGGTAGAACGTGGCGTTCCTGCCGTAGCGGTAGGAGACCACGGCAATCACCACGTCCGGCGCGGGACGCACGAGGTCGAGGACCTGATTGTCGTCATGCTGGAGCTGCACGGTCTGCCAGGTGTTGCCGCCATCCATGGTGCGGTGCACCAGTCCATTGTCCGAGCCGATGAGCAGCCCGTTCACACCCATGGGCAGGATGCGGTTGGCGAGGACGTAGACGACGCCGGGCACCTCCATGGGCTCCCACGTTTCACCGCCATCGGTCGTGCGGAGCACGAATGTGTTGGTACGCGTCGCGATCCAGCCGTGGCGGGCATCGGCAAAGCGCACGGCGCTGAAGTCGGGCGGATGCTCCTGTCCGTCGAACAGGTCCAGCCGCTCCCAGCTCTGGCCGCCGTCCACCGTGCGGTAGATGCCGGTGTAATTGGTGTGGCTGTCGCCCACCGCCCAGCCGATGTGGCGCGTCGTGAAGAACACCGACCGGAGGTCATCCGCATAGCCGTTCGGCACGTTGTAGGAGACGCGCCAGCCCGCTTTCTGGGCAGCGGCCTCGCTCGCCGGCAGCAGCGTCGCGCACGACAGCAGCAGCAAGGTCCTGAGCTTCATTGTCAATTCCTCCCGTGGCCGATGATGCCGCAGCACGGCTCGAGGCCGTGAATGCGCACCTTGCTGGTACCGAAGTCTGCATAGACCTTCTGGCCGATCTTCAGCGAGCGGAGCAGAGCGGCATCCTTCACCTCGAACCGGAACACACGGCCGGTTGCTGCCTCACGTGCCGTCACGATGCCCGTGGCCAGGTCGATCGCGGTGATGCCGCAGCAGGGTTCGGCCGGGTCCGCGTTCGGCTTGCCGACGGGCTCGGCCGGCTTCACCTGCTTGGTGTTGACCGGTTCCGCCGGTTTCACACCCGGCCTGCCGACCGGCTCGGCCGGACGGATGATCGCGCAGCAGGGCTGCGCGCCATTCACCGTCACCTTACCCGTGCCGAAGTCCGCGGCCACGGACTGTCCGACGCGCAGGCTCCTCAGGAGCGCCGCGTCCTTCACCTCGAACCGGAAGGTCTCGCCGGTCCTGCTGCGCGCCGTCGCTACTCCCGTGGCGCGGTCTATGGCGATGACGGCGCAGCATGGCGTGGCGG
>DASUSS010000085.1:0-92848 GCA_036374995.1 Longimicrobiales bacterium
TGTGTTCTGGCGCGTGCACCCATGCCGCTGCTCCAGCCGCCGCATCGGTCCGGGGCGAATTCATGGCTGGACCGGCCGGAACACACATCTGGTGCCGCGTCCGCAAGGGAGGGGCAATGTCGAGGAATGGGGCCGTCGCACAGTACATCACCGCGAACCGCGACCGTTTTCGCGAGGAGCTGTTCGATTTCCTGCGCATCCCCAGTGTAAGCGCGAGCAGTGAGCACAGGGCCGACACGCGTCGCGCGGCGCAGTGGCTCATGGACCGTATGACGGATGCCGGGCTGGAGGTGTCGCTGCACGACACCGCGGGACATCCGATCGTGCTCGGCGAGTGGCGCGGTGCCGGCGACGGTGCTGCCACGGTGCTCATCTACGGCCACTACGACGTTCAGCCGCCCGAGCCGCTCGAGCTGTGGACGACGCCGGCGTTCGAGCCGCAGGTGCGCGACGGCCGTATCTACGCCCGCGGCTCGGTCGACGACAAGGGTCAGCTGTACCTGCACATCAAGGCCATCGAGGCTCATCTGAAGGGGAACGGCCGGCTGCCCGTCAACCTGATCGTGCTCGCGGAGGGCGAGGAGGAGGTCGGCAGCGAGCACCTGATGCCGTTCGTCGAGCAGCACGCGAAGCGGCTGAAGCCGGACGCCGTCGTCATCTCCGACAGCTCGATGTTCGCACCGGGCATGCCGAGCATCGGAGCGTCGCTCCGCGGCCTCGCCTACTTCGAGATCCGCGTCCGCGGCGCGAAGAGCGATCTGCACTCGGGCACCTACGGCGGCGCGGTTGCGAACCCGGCAGCCGCCCTCGCCCGCATCATCGCCAGCTTCCACGACGCCGACGGTCACATCCTGATCGACGGGTTCTACGATGATGTGCGCGCGGCGCCGGAGTTCGTGGAGCAGATCCGCACGCTGCCCTTCGACGAGCAGGAGTACCGCGCGGAGGTGGGCGTGGCGGAGCTGTTCGGTGAGAAGGGCTACACGACGTACGAGCGGCTCTGGGTCCGGCCGACGTGCGAGGTGAACGGCCTGCTCTCCGGTTATACGGGCGAGGGCTCGAAGACGGTGCTGCCGGCGCATGCCATGGCCAAGGTGAGCTGCCGGCTCGTGCCGGATCAGGAGCCGAAGAAGATCCGGACGCTGTTCGAGAAGCACGTGCGCAAGGTCACGCCGAAGGGCGTCACCGTCGAAGTGCTGGAGCTCCACGGCGGCAATCCGTGGCGCGCGAAGCTGGAGGGGCCGCTCTACGACGCAGCGGCGCGTGCGCTGCGCGATGCGTTCGGTCGCGATGTGATCTATGCCGGTGAGGGCGGCTCGATTCCGATCGTGTCAGAGTTCGAGCGGGTGCTCGGTGCTCCGGTCCTGCTCATGGGCTTCGGGCTGCCCGGGGAGAACGCGCATGCGCCCGACGAGTGGATGAGCGTGGAGAACTTCGAGAAGGGGACGCAGGCGTCCGCGCGCCTGCTGGAGGAGCTCGCATCGTGATCCGCAGCCGCGCGGGTCGTCGCTGGATGCTCGTTCTCCCGCTCTGCGGCACGGCCGTCCTCGCGTGCGACCGGGCCGAGCCCGCGGCGGAACCGGAATCGCAGCCGTCCGGATTCACGGCGCCGCCCGCCGCCGTATCGTTCGACACCGCGACGGTCACGTTCACCAGCGGCACGGGCCAGCAGGTCCTCATGCCGGTCGAGATCGCCGAGCGAAACGACCAGCGCGCGTTCGGTCTCATGGACCGTGACGAGCTGCCGCAGGATCGCGGCATGATCTTCCTCTACGACGACGTGCAGCCACCGAGCGCGGGCTTCTGGATGTACCGAACGCGTATCCCGCTCGACATCGCGTACTTCGATGGCGCGGGTCGGATCGTCGCGATCGAGCAGATGATGCCGTGCGCCAGCCTCGACCCCTCGCGCTGCCCCTCCTATTCACCGGGCGTACCGTTCTTCGGCGCGGTCGAGGCGAATCGCGGATACTTCGCGCGTCACGCCATCCGCGTCGGTGACAGCCTCACGCTGACCGGCCGGGTCGGCGGGTGAGTCGCGAAAAAAAGGAGGCGCCCGAGGGCGCCTCCTTCGCGTAGCGATGCAGGTCTTCCGCTCAGCGCGATGCGGCCCCGCCAGGCCTGCGCTCATCGCGTACGCTGTTCATCTCCCGCTGTATCTGATGCTTCAGGCGCGCGACTTTCTGCGGGTACGTGAAGCAGTTCGGCGTGTTCGTGCCGCGAACGCAGCCGTTGTACCCGAGCAGCGCCTTGTTCTCGTCGCCCGGGTTCCGGCTCAGGTACCACGCCAGAATGCTCGTGCCGTTGCACAGGTTCGCCTCGATGTCGTACAGGTCGCGGCCGCAGTTCCGCCAGTGACCCGACCACGCCGGCATCACCTGCATCAGCCCCCGCGCACCGACGAAGCTCGTCGCGCGCGGCTTGCCGCCGCTCTCCACGATCACGATCGACAGCACGAACGCCGGATCCAGCCCTCGACGATACGAGTGCTGCACCAGCGGCCAGGCTACCTGGCGCGCCGTCGCCTCGTTCACGCCCCGCCGACGCAGCACCGCTTCCACCGGCGCGACGTGATCCTGGTACAGCGCGACGTAGTCCTCCGTCTCCGCACCGGTCTCCTGCAGCCGCTCCATGTGCCGGCTCAGCAGCTCCAGGTGCACGCGCGGCACCGGGTCCTCCGCCCGCGCACGCACCGGACTGTCCGCCGGCAGCGTCAGCAGATCGTTCGTCGCGTTGCCGACACCAAAACCCACGAACAGCAGAAACGGCGCGGCCAGGCCGACGGCCCGTACGCGGCGCAGCAGCAGCTCGAGATCTTCAAACAATCCCGGCCGCTGATCGCGATCAGGATAGTACGATCGTCCGAATAGCTTCATCGCCCCGACAGCTTCCTGTGATCTTCGCTTCAACCGACCGGATCGCCGGGTCTTCCCGAGGAGCATGAAAAATATCGGCCCGGCGCGGCAGCCGACGCAAGATGGGTGGGATAAGTCTTTGCAGCTACTGGAGTTGGCCGTTCACCAATTCGTCATTTTCGGGGCTGGAGCGCCGCCCGCCACCGGGTGCGGGCGGGCGCGCGCAAATCATTTCACGGAAACGGGTTACACGCGCAGCTCCCGCTCCATCGCGTGCAGCGTCTCGAGCGGGATGAGATAGCGCTCGGTGCAGAACTCGCACGTGACTTCGGCGCCGCCGCGCTCCGCGCCCTCGACGATCATCTCGGAGACGGCCCGCGCGCCGAGCATGCGGATGGCGCGGCTGGCGCGATCGACGGAGCAGGGGCACTCGAAGCGGACGCTGCGGCGCTCGAGGATCTGGTGCTGGTCGCCGAAGATGCGAGCGAGGATCTCCTCGGGCGACTCGCCGGCGCGGAGCATGACGGTCGGGTGCGGCAGGTCGCGGATCGTGTTCTCGATGCGGGCGGCGTCGGCGTCGCTGATGCCGGGCAGCAGCTGGACGACGTAGCCGCCGGCGGCCTCGACGGAGCCGTCCGGATTGACGAAGACGCCGATGCCGACGGCGGACGGGATCTGCTCGCTGCGGGCGAGGTAGTGGGCGAGGTCTTCGCCGACTTCGCCGGAGACGATCTCGACGGTGCCGACATAGGGCTGGCCGAGGCCGAGGTCGCGCGTGACCGTGACGAATCCGTCGGTGCCGACGGCGCCACGGACATTGAGCTTGCCGTTGCGGACCTGTTCGACCTCGGGCTGAGGATTGCCCACGAGGCCGCGCACGCCGCCGCTGCCGTTCGCGGAGGCAAGCAACATTCCGGCGGGGCCGTCCCCTTTCACCCGGATCGTGACCATGTGCTCGGACTCCTTGAGCATCGCACCGAACAGGAGTGCTCCGGTGGCGAGGCGTCCGATGGCGGCCGTCATGACCGGGTACGTGCAATGGCGCCGTCGCAGCTCATCGACGACGCCGGTGGCGTCAATGGCAAAAGCGCGGATCAACCCGTCATGGGCCGTCGCACGCACGAGGTGATCACTGCTCATCCGTTGCTCCAAAGAAAACGGCCCCGAACGGGGCCCGGCTGACCGATGGGGACGTCCGTCCTGCGAGACTCACCAGTCGTCCTCGTTACGCTCGCGGCGCACGATGACGAGGATCGCCGCCTGCGGCACTACCAGGTACTTCTTTCCCTCGAACGTGATCTCGACTGCGGCCCGACGGAAGAAGATCGCGTAATCCCCCGCTCGCGCCTGGACCGGCAGATAGCGGGGCTCGCCCGTTCCGATCTGCCACGGCTCATCGCCCAGCTCGGTCGGGGCGGAGATCGGCGTGCCGGGTCCCGTGGCCACCACCGTGCCCGCCTGCACCGCCTGTGCGTCGACCGCCGAAGCCGGCAGATACAGGCCGACCCGGCTCCGCTCCTCGCCTTCCTCCGGCGCGATGAGCACGCGATCACCGACGACGATGAGGTGCTTGCGATCCTGGTCCATGTCTGTTTCTAACCCGTTCGCTCGCGGAGGTTTCGGCCGATCCGGTCATGGAGTCGCCCCGCCGCAGCACATACCGTTGGCGTCCACGACGGATGGAGGACAGCATGAGCGAGACGGCAGCACGCGGCCGCGCCCGCGCCCGTGTCGAGCGGCAGGCCTACACGTTCCATCTCGACCCGGCCCTCGTCGCGCGCGCACGCACCGAGATCGAGGAGAGCGATGTGGTGCGCAGCATCGAAGCCGCGCTGGCCGCCGCGCTCGACTATCAGCTCTGGGTCCGCGAGGTGGCGGCCGGCCGGCGGGAGGAGCTCAACAGCAAGTGAACGATCCGGCGCGCAGCGGGAACGCGGTGGGGAGCGGTCCGTATCCCGCCCCCGACCGCGATTCCGCTCCCGCTCCCGGAGCCGTTCAGACGAGCATGTCCGGATCCATCCACGCGTGCTTCCCCTGAAGCACTTCCTGGGCAACACGGTAGGTCGGGGCGTCGTTGGCGTCGAACACGTTGGAGAAGATGGATTTCACGCGTGCGCGCGAGTGCCGGCAGAACAGGTCGGCCATCTGCTCGGGTCCGCGGTTCGACGGGTCCTGCTTCACGAGGTTGTGCGCATGGACGCAGGCGCAGGACATGGCGAACAGCTCGGCGCCGACATCGACGAGACGGAACAGCACGGACTGCTTCTTCTCGAGCTTCGGCCCGTAGCGGGTCATGGCGAGGAAGAGCGTGCGGCCGAGCTTGCGGGATGCGCGCTCGACGAAGCGCAGGTGGCGTGCGAGCGTGCCGAACTCGCCGTACGCGCCGGGAATGCGGCCCTTGCCGACGAGCAGGCCGGGCATCCAGCCGGCCATGTGCATGCCGAGGCCGGCGAGCCCCTTGAGCTTCGCGCCGGCGGGCGCCTTCGGCTCGAGCATGGCGCCGGCACGCTGGAGGTGCGGGTCGACCGCCTCGCGCGCGATGAAGAGGCGCATGATCTCGCTCGACCCCTCGAAGATCATGTTGATCCGCAGGTCACGCATCATCCGCTCGAGCGGGACCGGCTTCTCGCCGCGTCTCTCGAGCGACGGCGCGGTCTCGTAGCCGCGCCCGCCCCGGATCTGCATGCAGTCATCGACGATGTGCCAGGCGCCCTCGCTGTTGTACATCTTCGCGATCGCCGCCTCGAGCCGGATGTCGGACTTCCCGGCATCGGCGAGTCCCGCGGCAATGTCGTTGACGGCTTCCATCGCGAACGCCGTCGCGGCCATGCGGCCGAGCATCTGCGCGACGGCATCGTGTCTGCCGACCGGCGCGCCCCACTGCACGCGCTCCGCGGCGAACTCACGTGCCACCTTCACGCACCACTTCGCCGAGACCGCGGTCGTGGCGGGGATCGTGAGGCGGCCGGTGTTGAGCGTGGTGAGCGCGAGCTTCAGCCCCTTGCCCTCGCCCCAGAGCACGTTCTCCTTCGGCACCCGCACGTTCGTGAAGCGCATCACGCCGTTCTCGATGCCCTTGAGCCCCATGAAATCGAGACGGTGCGTGGTCTCGACGCCTTCCCACGAGGACTCGACGATGAACGCCGTGATGCCGCGCCGCGTGCTGCCCGGCTTCGGCGGCGTGCGCGCCATCACGACCATCACGTCGGCGATCGGGCCGTTCGTACACCAGAGCTTCTCGCCGTTCAGGATGTAGGCAGTCCCATCCTCCGTCGGATCGGCGGTGGCGGTCATGCGCGCGGGGTCGGATCCGACATCGGGCTCGGTGAGTGCGAACGCGGAGATCGCGCCCTGCGCGAAGCGCGGCAGGTACTTCTTCTTCTGCTCGGGCGTGCCGAACATCTTGAGTGGCTGCGGCACGCCGATCGACTGGTGCGCGGACAGCAGCACACCGAGCGCGGCGGCCGGCGAGCCGATGATGGAGATGGCCTTGTTGTAGCTGCGCTGGCCGAGGCCGAGACCGCCGTACTCCTGCGGGATCTTGATGCCGAACGCGCCAAGGCGCCGCAGACCCTCGATCACATCGTCCGGCACCTGCCCCGTCCGCTCGATCGCTTCGCCGTCGATCGTCTTCGCGAACTCGAAGAGCTTCCTGTGGAACTCGACCGCACGCTTCCTCTCGTCGGGATCCTGCGCGGGAGGCGGATGGATCAGGTCGAGCCGCAGCCGGCCGAGGAACAGCTCGCGGACGAAGCTGGGCATGACCCACTCGGTCTCACGCGCCGCCTCCGCGACCTGGCGTGCCTCCCGCTCGTCCACGGGACCCGGTTTGACCTTCGTCTCCGCCGTCTGCTCCGTCGCGCTCATGATGGCACCTCCCAATCGGCCGCGCGCCGCGGCCGCGTCCGTTTCACTGTCGCGCCGAATAATAGCGCCGGGCGCCCGCGCGCGCACAGAAGCGCGCGCGGAACAGCGGGCATGGACCATACCCGCGGCGCCGCGTGAGGAGATTCCGTAAGGAGGTTCAGACGGAAGGTAGCGTGATTTCCGGCTTTGCCGGATTGCGCCGGAACACGACGATCGTACGGCCGATGACCTGCACGAGCTGGGCGTCCGGCACGCTCGCGACGAGCGCATCGCCCAGTTCCTGCGGGCTGCCCGGCGCCGTCTCCAGCACCTTCACCTTCAGCAGCTCGCGGTTGTTCAACGCATCCAGGACGGTGCGTGCGAGCGCATCGGTGACGCCGTCCCGGCCGACCTGGAGGATCGGCTTGATCGACTGGGCCAGCGAGCGCAGCACGGCGCGCTGGCGGGGCGTAAGGTCGGCCATCACGGAATCATGAGCTTGGCGATCGTCTGGAGCTGCATGTTGCTCGTGCCCTCGTAGATCGTGCCGATCTTCGCGTCGCGATACAGCTTCTCGACGGGATACTCCTTCGTGAAGCCGTAGCCGCCGTACAGGTCGATGCACGTCGATGCGATCCGCTGTGCGACCTGTGACGAGTACAGCTTCGCCATCGCCGCCTCCGCGATGAACGGGTGGCCCGAGTCCTTGAGACGAGCCGCGTTGTAGACCAGCAGCCGCATTGCCTCCAGCTCCGTACGCATCTGCGCCAGCTGGAACTGCACGCCCTGGAAGTCCGCGATGCGGCGACCGAACTGCTCGCGCTCCTGGACGTAGCGCGTCGTGTGGTCCAGCGCGCCCTGCGCCAGACCCAGCATCTGCGCGCCAATGCCGATGCGGCCCTCGTTCAGCGTCTCGATCGCAATCTTGTAGCCCTTGCCTACCTCACCCAGCACGTTCTCGTCCGGCACGCGGCAGTCGTCCATGACCAGCTCGACCGTCGACGACGCGCGGATGCCGAGCTTGTCCTCCTTCTTGCCCACACCGAAGCCGGCGAAGTCTCGCTCGACGATGAATGCCGTGATGCCGCGGTAGCCCTGCTCCGGTTCGGCATTCGCGAACACGATGAAGACATCCGCCTCGCCGCCATTCGTGATCCACAGCTTCCGGCCATCCAGGCGCCATTCGTCACCGGAGCGCGTCGCACGGGTCTGGAGCGCGAATGCGTCCGAGCCCGACCCGGCCTCCGACAGCGCGTACGCCCCGACCATATGCGCCGCCAGGCGGGGCAGGTACATCTCCTTCAGGTGATCGCTGCCATACCGCAGGATGCAGTTGTTGACGAGAGTGTTCTGCACATCGACCAGCACCCCTACGCTCGGATCCACACGCGAGAGCTCCTCCACCACGAGCGCGGCCGTGAAGAACGACGAGCCGGTGCCGCCCATTTCCTCCGGAATCTCGATCCCCATGAGGCCGAGCTCGAAGAACTGCGGGATGAGGTCCGGCTTCATGCGGGCGTCGCGGTCCATGTCGTGGACGTGCGGTGCTACGCTCTGCTCCGCGAACTGGCGGACCATGTCGCGGAACATCTGCTCTTCCTCCGAGAGCAGCGTGAGCGGCTGGCGTGCGACGTCGGGCAGTGTGACGGACATTCCGGGCTGCTCCTGGGGCTGGCGGGCACGAAAAAGGCGCCGCCGGAAATATCCGGCGGCGCCCCGAGTTTCCGCAACCCGACGCGATGCCTGCGATCGGCACCTGTCGTTGGCGGACTGTGTACGTCGGCTGCTCGGCTAGGCGCCGATCAGGCGATCGCTTGCCCGTGTCGGGTTACGCAGAGTACTCGAACTGGCCAAGGGATCACCTCCTTCTCTGAGTTCAACATCAGGCGTGGACACCAGCGGGCTCGAGACCCGCGGTCCGACCGCCGTTCAGCCTTGCGTCCCGGCGGCGGCCCAGCTCGCGATTTTCCGCGAGCGCAGTACAACGCTAACGCGAGGAGCGGGCCGATACAAGTGGCGCGTGCCCGGAGCCGTCACGGGTGAGATCACCGGCTGGGCGCCGCAATACTTCGAGCACCGGACGTTGAACGTCGCCCTGTCCCCTTCTATACTCCCACCGCATGAACCCCGACGAGCGTCTGAACGAGATCGTGAATCTCGTGCGTCGTGTACGACACGATGCGAACAACCCGATCACGGCCGCGCTCGGTCACGTGCAGCTGCTGCTCGAGGAGCCGGCGGTGCAGGACCGCGAGGTGCGCGAGAGTCTCGAGATCATCGAATCGGAGCTGCGGCGGCTGATCGAGATCATGCGCCGGCTCAACGACGTCAGGCTCGACGACCAGAGTTGACGCTCCATCGTGGCCCGTCTATTCTCCCCGCCCGGCGGCCAGCGGTGCCGCTGCACGATCCGAACCCGCTGCACGCGTCCCAGGAGGCGCCATGGCTGACGTACCCGGAGATCTCCTGTACACCGAGGAACACGAGTACCTGAAGAAGACCGGCGAGGCGGGCGTCTATCAGGTCGGGATCACGGATTACGCGCAGGGCGAGCTGGGTGACGTGGTCTACGTCGAGCTGCCGTCGGTCGGCGACAAGTTCGCGCGCATGGATGTCTTCGGGACGGTCGAGGCGGTGAAGGCGGTCAGCGATCTGTACTGCCCGGTCAGCGGGGAGATCGTCGAGGTCAACGCTTCCCTCGCGGACGATCCGGCGCGGGTGAACAGCGATCCGTACGGCACGGGCTGGATGCTGAAGATCCGCATGTCCGACGAGTCCGAGCTGGATGCGCTGCTGGGGCCGGAGGAATACAGGAAGCAGATCGGCTAGCGGGCACGAATCTCGTGCTCGCCTGACGCGGCCGTCGGAGCTGCCGTGAGCGACTGGCGACTCATTATGGGCCCCGGTACGACCGACGACGATCTCGCGGCCGGCGGTGCACTCAACATGGCCGTGGATGAGGCGCTGCTCCGCTCCGTGGAGCGCGGCAGCCGGCCCTCCCTCCGTTTCTATACCTGGTCTCCCGCCTGTCTCTCGCTCGGTCGCAATCAGCATGCGCGCGGTGTGTACGACCCCGGCCGTGCCGCGGCGGCGGGGATCGACATCGTGCGCCGTCCGACGGGCGGTCTCGCCGTGCTGCACGATCGCGAGCTCACCTACAGCGTGGCGGCGCCGCTGGCGCCGTTCGGTGGGCCGCGCGCCGCCTACGCGGCCATCAACCGGGCACTGCTGGAGGGACTGCGCGAGGCCGGGATCCCGGCGGAGCAGGCGGCCGCCGGCCGGAGCCGCGGTCCGGTCCGGGACTCGGCCGAGCCCTGCTTCCACGCGCCGGCCCCCGGCGAGGTGGTAGCGCGCGGGCTCAAGCTCGTCGGCAGTGCGCAGCGCTGCGAGCACGGGGCATTCCTCCAGCACGGCTCCATCCTGCTCGCCGGCTCGCAGTCCCGCGTGGGCGAGCTCCTCGGCACCGGCACGGCACAGCCGGGGCCGACGACTTCCATCACATTGCAGGATCTGCTCGGGTCCGAGCCGCCACCGGCCCCGCTGATCCGCGCGCTGGGTGCGGGGTTCGAGCGGCTGTTCGGCACTCGACTTGCGCCCGACCGCCTCACTCGGGACGAGAGCGCCACGGTACAGCGGCTCGCGCTGCGCTATGCAGGCGGCGACTGGACGTGGCGCCGGTGACCATGAATGTTCGCACTCGCGAGGCACTGGAGCGGAGGTGGGGATGCGCGTGCAGACCGGACGGTTCGACGACATTGCCCTGAACCCACGCGGCTGGCTGGCGGCTGTCGCGATCGCGCTGATCGCCGGCTGCGGCGGTGACAGCGGTGGCGGCGGTGCCGGCGGCGGCGGGGATGGCGGCACCGTCATCGTCGGCATGCGCTCCGACTTCGGCAGCTTCAATCCCGTGACGAGCTCGGGGCAGTACGACCTCGAGGTCATGAACTACGCGCTGTTCACGCCGCTCGTGCAGTACGACGAGAATCTGGACGTGGCGCCGTACCTCGCGGAGTCGTGGGAGCTGCACGGTGATACGGGCGTGACGTTTCGGCTGCGTCAGGACGTGCGCTGGCACGACGGCCAGCCGGTAACCGCGCGCGACGTCGAGTTCACGTTCGATCTGGCGAAGAACAGCGAGACTGCGTCGCTGCTCGCGACCGCGTTCCTCGCGGACGTGGAGAGTGCGCAGGTCGTCGATGACTACACGATCACGTTCCGCTTCGCGCGGCCGCACGCTCAGGCGCTCGAGGACTTCTGGTGGCCGCCGCTGCCCCGGCACCTGCTCGAGAACGTCGCGCCCGCGGAGCTGCGCAATGCGCCGTTCAACCGCGAGCCCGTCGGCAGCGGGCCGTTCCGGTTCGGTCAGTGGCGGGCGAACGAGCAGCTGATGATCCAGCGGAACCCGGACTTCCCGCAGTCGCTCGGCGGTCCGGCCGCAGCGGAGCGCATCGTCTTCCGCGTGATCCCCGAAGCCTCGACGATGCTGACGGAGCTGATCACCGGGAACATCCACGTCGACATCACGTTGCTGCCGGACCAGGTCTCGCAGGTGGAGGGGAACGATGACGTGCAGCTGCACTCGTTCCCCGGGCGCACCGTCTATTACATCGGCTGGAACAACGACCGTCCGCCGTTCGACGACCCGGCCGTGCGGCGGGCGCTGGCGTACGCCGTGAACCGGCAGGAAATCGTGGATGCGCTGCTGTACGGCCAGGGCGAGATCGCGACCAGCACGATCCCGCCGTGGCACCGGCTCTATCCGGACATCGAGCCGATCCCCTACGACCTCCAGCAGGCGCAGCAGCTCCTCGAAGGGGCCGGGTGGGTGGACCGCAACAACGACGGTATCCGCGAGAACGCGCAGGGAGAGCCGCTCGCGTTCACGCTCCTCAGCAGCGATGACCCGCTGCGCAGGGCGGTCGTCGAGGTGCTCCAGAACCAGCTGCGTCGCGCCGGCGCCAACATCGAGATCCGCGTGATGGAGTTCCAGACGATGCTCCAGAGCCATCGCGAGCGGAACTACGACGCCGTGTTCACGAACTGGGTGCTCGACAATTTCCAGATCGCGTCCGCGCCGATGTCGCTGTTCCACTCGCGCGAGGCCGAGACGCAGCTCTCCGCCAACCGCAGCTCCGTGCGGATCCCCGCGCTGGATGCCGCGCTCGAGCGCGGTGCGGCCGCGACGGACACGGAAGGCCAGCAGGCGGCATGGCGCGAGATGACGCAGATCCTGCAGCAGGAGCAGCCGATCACGTTCATGTTCTGGCTCAACGAGCTCGCGGGCTCGCGCGCAAGCATGTCCGGCGTGGAGATGGACCCGCGGGGCGAGTTCCGGTCGATCGCGCGCTGGACCGCCGGCCGCTGACGGATCGGCATGGGCGCCTTCATCCTGAGACGGCTGCTCGGCGCGATTCCGCTGCTGCTCGGGATCGCGACGATCATCTTCTTCGTGCTGAACCTCGCGCCCGGCGACCCTACCACGTTCTACTTCAATCCGAACGTCCCGCCGGAGATCATCGAGCAGCTGCGGCGGAACATGGGGCTCGACCAGCCGCTCCACATCCAGTACCTGCGGTGGCTGACGTCGTTCTTCCGCGGCGACTTCGGCTACTCGCTGGCACAGAGCCGGCCGGTCGCCGACGTGGTGTTCGAGGCGCTGCCGAATACACTGATCCTCACGGGCAGCGCGCTCGTGCTCATGTTCATCACGGGCATCCTGATCGGCATCGTGCAGGCGGTACGGCAGTACTCGATCTTCGACAGCGTGTCCAGCGTGACGTCGCTGTTCTTCTACTCGATGCCGTCGTTCTGGCTGGCACTGATGCTGATGATGCTGTTCTCGCTCAAGGCACATCAGTGGGGCTGGCCCATCGCGCTCCCGCCGACCGGCATCACGAGCGTGGACTACGAATTCATGAGTGCGGGCGAGAAGATCCAGGACCGTATCGCGCACATGATCCTGCCCGTGGGCACGCTCACGCTCGCGCTCGCGGCGGGCGTTGCGCGCTACATGCGCGGCCAGATGCTCGAGGTGGTGCGCCAGGACTACATCCGGACCGCGCGCGCGAAGGGGCTGGCCGAGCGCACCGTGATCATGAAGCACGCATTGCGCAACTCGCTGCTGCCCGTGATCACGCTGCTCGGGCTGTACCTGCCGTTCCTGTTCAGCGGGACGGTGTTCGTCGAAGTGATCTTCGCGTGGCCGGGCATGGGACGCGTGATCTACGACGCGATCTTCCAGCGCGACTACCCGCTCGTCATGGCGACCAGCTTCATCTTCGCGGTGATCGTCGTCCTCGGGAACCTGCTCGCCGACGTGCTCTACGCCGTCGCCGACCCGCGCATCCGCTACGACTGAGATGGCCCGCAACGATCCGCGCGAGAGCGTACCCGACCCGGAATCCGCCGCACCCGTTACGGTGCCGCCCGGCATCGACGCCGCCGCGCCGGAGGACTTGGGCGTCGACCGGGCAGAGGCGGTGCCCGCGCGTGCGCCGGGCCACGCGATCGCCGCCGGCGTCCTGCTGCCGGGCGCCGGTCATGCACTGATCGGCATGTGGCAGCGGGGACTGGGACTGCTGTTCGTGTGGGGGGTGCTGCTCGCCGTCGTGTTCTTCGCCGCCGACCGTATCTTCGCGCCGGTGCGTCCATCCCTCGACGATTGGATCGCGCTGGCAACCCTGTTCGGCACGATGCTGCTCGTGTGGGGCTGGTCGCTCCGTGACCTGACGGTCGGACGGCGCCGCGCGGCAGCACAGGGAGACTCGCAGTGGGCGATTGCCGCGCGCCAGTTCAAGCGCAACCGTCTCGCGATCGCCGGCCTCGCGATCATCATCCTGCTCTATCTGGTCGCGCTGCTGGCACCGCTCGTCGCGCCCTACGATCCGATCGCGCAGGCAGACATCGCCACGACCGGTCACCTGCCGCCCGGCGGCGAGCATCTGCTCGGCACCGATCGCTTCGGCCGCGATGTGCTGAGCCGCATCATCTACGGCTCACGCATCTCGCTCGCCATTGGATTCGTCGCGACCGCCATCAGCATCACGATCGGCACGCTCTTCGGCGCGATCGCCGGCTACTACGCCGGCAAGCTCGACACGATCATCATGCGGTTCACCGACATGGTGCTCGCGTTCCCGCGCCTCGTGCTGCTCATCATGATCGTCGCCCTGTTCAATGCGTCCATCACCGTAATCATCATCGTGCTCGGCCTGACGCAGTGGCCGGGCACCACACGCATCGTGCGCGGCGATGTGCTGAGCCTGCGCGAGCGCGAGTTCATTCACGCGGCGCAGGCACTCGGCATGAGCCGCCTCCGCATCATGATGCGGCACCTCATCCCGAACGTGCTCGCACCCGTCATCGTCACTGCGACGCTCGGCATCGGCAACACGATCGTCATGGAAGCCGGCCTGTCCTTCCTCGGGCTCGGCGTGAGCCCGCCCACGCCGACATGGGGCAGCATGGTCTCCGAGGGCCGCGATGTCCTGCTCAATGCGTGGTGGGTCGCGACGTTCCCCGGCCTCACGATCGTGCTCGTCGTGCTCGCGTTCAACCTCGTGGGGGACGGGTTGAGAGATGCGCTGGATCCGAGGTTGAGGACATGAGCGGCAGGGGCAGGGGAACTGACATTCACCGCAGAGGCGCGGAAAACGCGGAGGTTCGCGGGGATCGATCCGTAGCTCACCATGCAGGTTCGTTGTCGTTGTCTGCAACCGATCCGTTACTCGTGCGCCGCAATCGCGTTTGCGGACTGAAGTCAGCGGCCGCGGACGCGCTCCGCGTCCTCCGCGACTCTGCGGTGAACAATCCGTTCCCGTTGAAGCGATGAACTCAGCCGTAGCTCCACTCCTCGAGGTCACCGACCTGAAGACCTACTTCCGCACCGATGCCGGTGTCGCGAAGGCCGTCGATGGCGTGTCCTTCCACGTGAGTCCCGGCGAGGTCCTCGGGATCGTGGGTGAGAGCGGATGCGGCAAGTCGGTGACGTCCCTGTCGATCATGCAGCTGATCCCGGTGCCGCCGGGCGAGATCCTGGAGGGCAGCTCGATCCGGTTCCGGGGCGATGAGCTGGTGGGCGCGGGGGAGAAGCGGATGCGGGACGTCCGGGGCAACGACATCGCGATGATCTTCCAGGAGCCGATGACATCGCTGAACCCCGTGTTCCCGGTCGGCGATCAGATTGCCGAGGCGCTGCGGCTGCATCGGTCGATGAAGAAGCGTGAGGCGCGCGAGCGCTCGATCGAAATGCTGCGGCTGGTCGGCATTCCGAACCCGGACGAGCGGGCGGACGATTATCCGCACCAGCTGTCGGGCGGTCAGCGCCAGCGTGTGATGATCGCGATGGCGCTCGCGTGCGAGCCGGAGCTGCTGATCGCGGACGAGCCGACGACGGCGCTGGACGTGACGATCCAGGCACAGATCCTCGATCTGCTGGCAGAGCTGCGCGCGCGGTTGGGGATGGCGGTGATCCTGATCACTCACGACCTCGGTGTGGTGGCGGAGGTGTGCGATCGGGTGCTGGTGATGTATGCGGGCCAGATCGTCGAGCACGGCACGGTCGAACAGATCTTCCGCGACCCGCGGCACCCCTACACGGAGGGTCTGCTGCAGGCCGTGCCGCGACTGGGACAGCGGAAGGAGCGGCTCGCGGTGATCCCGGGCACGGTCCCGAGTCCGATGCACTGGCCGGTCGGCTGCCGCTTCCACGACCGCTGCCCGTACGGCTGGGACAAGTGCGTGCGCGAGCTCCCGCCCCTGCTCGAGGTGCGGGGCGATCCGTCCAGAACGGCGCGCTGCTGGCTGGAGACGAATCCCGAGCGGCGCCGGGAGATCCGGGCGCGCGGCGCCTTCGGTGTCGGCACCACCGCCGCAGCGGCGCCGGCCGAGGCGTATCACCGGGCGGCGGCCGCGGCCGGCCGGGAGACGCCGCCCGAGCCGGGACCGCCCGCGCAGCGGCCGGCCGAGCTGGAGCTGCCGCAGGAGGAGCGTGCCGACGTGGCGACCGGACGGCGGCCGCGCGGCGATCCGCCGGGTGGAGGGGAGAAATGACGGACGTGCTGGCGGTCACCGCCCAGCCGGACGTGGAGCTGGCGCCGGCGAAGGGGGACAGCGACGTGCGCGGCCTCACGCCGGACGATATGCCGGCGCCGGAGGACTCGCTGCTCGAGGTGCGCGGGCTGAAGAAGTACTTCCCGATCCGCGGCGGGTTCTTCGGCCGGGACCGGGGTGCGGTGCGGGCCGTCGATGGCGTGACGTTCTGGCTCGGACGGAGTGAGACGCTCGGCCTGGTCGGCGAGTCCGGCTCCGGCAAGACGACGACGGGGCGCACGCTGCTGCGCCTCATCGAGCCGACGGCAGGCACCGCACTGTTCGAGGGGCACGAGATCTTCGGCATGCAGCGCGACGAGCTGCAGGCTCTGCGACGGCGGGCCCAGATCGTGTTCCAGGACCCGTTCGCGTCGCTCAATCCGCGGATGACGGTGGGCGATACGATCCGGGAGGTGCTGCACGTGCACCGGCTCGCACAGGGCGACGCCGCGGAGGCGAGAGTCCGCGAGCTGCTCGAGATCGTCGGGCTCTCGCCCGCGCACGCCGACCGCTACCCCCACGAGTTCAGCGGCGGCCAGCGCCAGCGGATCGGGATCGCGCGCGCTCTCTCGGTCGAGCCGGACTTCATCGTATGCGACGAGCCGGTCTCGGCGCTGGACGTCTCCGTCCAGGCCCAGGTGCTCAACCTGCTCGAGTCGCTCCAGCACCGCCTCCGCCTCGCCTACCTCTTCATCGCCCACGACCTCAGCGTGGTCGAGCATGTGAGCGACCGGATCGCCGTGATGTATCTGGGCCGGATCGTCGAGATGGGCGCGGCGCAGGCCGTGATCACCGAGCCGAAGCACCCCTACACGCGCGCGCTCCTGTCCGCCGTGCCGGTGCCGGAGCCGGGCGCGAAGCGCGAGCGCATCGTGCTGCGCGGCGACGTGCCCAGTCCCTCGAATCCGCCGCCGGGCTGCCCGTTCCACCCGCGCTGCCAGCACCCGCTCAAGGACGCCGACTGCGCACGCGTGGTGCCGCCCCTCGCCGAGAAGGCGCCGATGCACTTCGCGGCGTGCATCAAGGAGCCCGCATACGTCCGCGAGGCCGCGCGATCCAGCACCGGATGAGCAGAGGCCGCGCGATCTTGACACCCCGCGTGGGGCCCGCCTAACTTCGGCGGGTTCTTTTCCCTGGACTACAACGCTCGTCACGCCCCGCCGGGCGCCGCTCCATCGCAACGGAGGTTACTTTGGGAAGTCTGACCGTCCTCACGCACGCTCTCCTGCAGCTCCCCGGTGTCGAGGCTCCGGACCTCACGTTCTCCGAGCAGGTGGCGCAGCTCTGGCGCGACGGCGGGTTCATGATGTGGCCGCTCGCACTCTGTGCAGTGCTCGGACTGGTGATCATCGTCTGGAAGCTGATCGACCTGAGCGGCAAGTCGGTCCGCACGCGCAAGTTCCTGCGCGAGGTCGACGAGCTGATCGCGCAGCGCAAGATCAACGAGGCGCTGGCGCTGTCGCGGGACTCGAACACGCCGGCAGGTCGGATCCTGGCGGCCGGGCTGGAGCGTCATGACGAGGGCTCCGAGCGCGTCATGAAGGCGATCGAGAATGTCGGCCTGATCGAGATGGCCGGTCTCGAGAGCGGTCTCGTCTGGCTTGCCACGGTCTCGAACGTCGCTCCGCTCCTCGGCTTCCTCGGCACGGTGGTCGGCATGATCGCGGCGTTCCAGGCGATCGAGAGCGCGGGCGAAGTCGAGGCGACCGTCGTCGCGAGCGGCATCAAGATCGCGCTGATCACGACCGCGGCCGGTCTGGCGATCGCGATCCCGATCAACATCGCGCACAACTACTTCATCACCCGTGTCGACCGCCTCGTCCTCGACATGGAGGAGTCGGCGCAGAAGATGGTGGACGCACTGCACGACCGGGGTCGCGTCGCGTAACCGGGTGAGCGGATGGAACCCATCTCGACACAGTCGGGAATCGAGGGCCACCTGACCGGTGGCCCTCGTGTTTTTGTGCGGTCATGGCCGGCCGTGTGGTCATCCATCACGGCGGCCGTGCTCGCGACATCCCTGCTCTCCGCCTGCGGCGGCGCGGGGCCGGGGACCGAGAGCCCGGAGCCGCGCAGGCAGCCCTTCTCGCGGCCGCTCCAGATCTATCGCGACCTCGGCTTCATGACGGGGCCGGGCCAGTTCCCGGCGGTCGCGAGCTTCGCCACCGTGGCGGGCCCGGCCGACTCCGCGTACGTCCTGCTCGGCATGTCGCTGCCCAGCAGCGCACTGCGGTTCCAGCGCGATGGCGACGGGTTCTTTGCCGAATACCGCATCGACGTGACGTTCATGGATGCCGACTCGACCACCGTGAAGCGGTTCGAGGGGCGCGAGGTCGTGCGCGTGTCGAGCTTCGCCGAGACGGGTCGCACCGACGAGAGCATCATCTACCAGCAGGGAATGACGCTGCCGCCCGGACATTACATCGTGCGCCTCCAGGCCGCCGACGTGAACAGCGCGCGCGGATTCCGGATGCTCGACACGCTCACCGTACCGGATTACCGCCGGGACGCGGGCCTGGCATCGCCCGTACTCGTCTACGATGCCGGCGGCCGGGCACGGCGCGAAACGCTGCCCGCGCTCATCTCGAATCCGCGCCACACCGTACCCTTCGGCGCCGAGGCGCCGCTCGTCTACGTCGAGTCGTACGACACGACGAGCCCGTACGTCGACGTTCGCGTTCTCAACGAGGGCGGCGCAGAGCTGTGGAGCGGCCGCACGACGTTGAGCAGCGCCGCGCCCGATCTGCGCTATGCGCTCATCGAGATTCCGGCGAATGCGCTGCCGCTCGGCAGGTTCTGGGTCGAGGTGCGCGATCCGCACAGCAACCCCGTACGCACACCGCTCGTCATGACCATCTCCGATGAGTGGATGATCGCGAATGTCAGCGAGCTCATGGACTTCCTCCGCTATATCGCGCATCCCGAAGAGCTCGACTCGCTGGGGATCGGCACGCCCGTCGAGCAGCGTGCCGCGTGGGAGCGGTTCTGGGCCCGGCGTGACCCGCTGCCCGTCACCGACATCAACGAGTACCGCGACCAGTTCTTCCAGCGCGTGCGCTACGCGACGGAGGCGTTCCGCGAGGGCGGCGGCCGGCCCGGCTGGCAGACGCATCGCGGCGAGGTGTTCATCGTGCTCGGACCGCCGGAGCAGGTCATCGAGCGCTACATCGGCGAGAGGAACATCACGCTCCAGCCCAATGCCGAGGAATGGGTGTACACGTCCGTGCCCGGTGGCGAGCTCGACCTGCTCTTCTACGATCGTTCCGGTTTCGGACGCTTCGAGCTGACCCCTTCCTCCGCCATGGACTTTCGCAACGTCGCCGATCGGCTCAAGCCGAAGCGCCAGGGCAACTGACCGGAGCTCCCGGTGTAGGACAGACGGATCGTCCCGGGGCCCCGGCCGGCCCCGTGCTTGCAATTCAGCCGGGACGCGCTCGCCCGAACGACAGGGAGGAGCCGCCCCAGCAGCAGGGTAAGAAATGTTCTCACGCCACGCCCTGATCTACCTCCTCTTCTTCGTGCTCGCGGCCACGATCGCGGTATTCGGCCCGCGGGAAACGCAGTCGGCCGCGCCGCAGGCCGAGGAGGAGGTGCCGCCGGAAGCGCTCGCCGCGCTGCGCGAGGGCCGGTTCCTGCGCGCGAGCCTGATTCTGCGGGAGTACCTCGCCGCGGGCACCGACAGCACGCCATCGGCGATCCTGCTCGCGGCACGGGCGGAAGCCGGCTGGGGCGACTGGGAGCGGGTGAACCAGCTGCTGGAGGGTCAGAGCTGGCTGGACGCCGTGGCCGCGGGCTTCGGCTGGAATCTGCTGGGCCGGAGCCAGATCCAGCTGGGTCGGTGGCGTGAAGGCAGCGAGTCGCTGGCCCGTTACCTGGAGATGTCGGCGGGCGAGGGTGCGGAGAGCGAGCAGGGGATTGCGCAGCTGCGGCGGGCGGCTGCGCTGGCGGAGCAGAAGGAGTACGCGGAAGCGCTCGCGGCGTACGACGAGGCGCTGAAGCTGCTGCCGCAGGTCGAGGACTGGATCCAGGTGTTCGCGGCGTCGGCGGCAGCGAGTGCGGGTGACACCGCGGCCGTGCGGGAGCGTCTCGCGCCGGTGGACTCCGTGCTCGTGCGCGAGTGGTCGTGGCGCACGCCCGCGCGGGCTCGACAGAACGCGAACGATCTGCCCGGCGCGACCGCGGCGGCGGAGCGCGCGGCCGCGCGGGTCGGATCCGACTGGCGCAAGGCGGAAGCGTGGACGATGGTCGGCACGCTCCGCGACGAGCGCGGTGATGCCGCGGGCGCCCGCCGTGCGTGGATTCGCGCGATGAGCGTCGCGGAGGGATCCAGCGCAGCCGTCGAGGCGGCCCGCTTCCTCTCCGAGCTGGGCAGCCTGTCGCCGGAAGACCAGCTGCTGGTCGGCCGCGTCTATCTGCGTCATGGCAACATCCCGCGCGGCGTCGCCGGACTGAGCGCGTATCTCGATGCCGGCCGCGGCACCGCTGCGGAGCGGGAGCGGATCCGCTACGACATCGCCAATGCCTACTTCCGGCATGGCCGCTATCCCGACGCCGAACGCGCGCTGCTCGGCGTCGCAGCCTCCGCGACCAGCCGCCGCATCGCCAGCGATGCGATGTATACCGCCGCGCGCGCGCAGTACCGCGATGGACGGCAGAGCGTCGCGCGCGGGACACTCTCTCGCATCACCAGCGAATACGCCGATCAGCCGGCCGCCGTGCGCGCCGCATATCTCATGGCCGACCTCGATCACGACGACGCGAACCTGGCGCGCGCCACAGAACTCTATCGTCAGGCGATTCGCCTCGGACCCACCAGCGAGCAAGCCGGCATCGCGCGCATGCGCCTCGGCGGCATCGCCTTCACGGACGGTCGCTACGCCGACGCGCTGCGCGAGTTCGACGGATATCGCAGTACCCATCGCAGCGGCCGGTCCTATCAGCAGGCCACCTACTGGAGCGCCCAGGCACTGACCCGTCTCGGCCGCGCCGATGAGGCCCGCACCCGGCTCATCGAGACGCGTCGCATCGATCCGTTCTCGTACTACGGCGGCCTCGCCGGCGAGGAACTGGGAGACGACGGCTGGGCTGCACGCCTCGAGCCCGCTCCGCCGTCCAACGACCGGTTCCGCGAACAGGTCGAACGCGCGCTCGCCCGCGTCGATCTGCTGCGCGAGATCGGCTGGGAGGAGGCCGCCTCGTTCGAGATGGACCGCGTCCGCCGCCACTTCGCTTCCTTCGACGGCGCACTCTACGATCTCGCCGAGGCCCTCAACTCCCGCGGCTTCACCACCCAGGGCATTGCACTCGGCTGGGACATCTATCGCCGTGAAGGCGCCTGGAACCTGCGACTGCTCCGCATCGTCTATCCGTTCCCGTTCCAGAACATCATCATCGCCGAAGCGCGCGAGCGCGATGTCGATCCGTTCCTCGCCGCCGCCCTGATCCGACAGGAGTCCATGTTCAATCCACGCGCGCGCAGCCCCGTCGGCGCGCTCGGATTGATGCAGGTCATGCCCGCGACCGGCCGCACGCTCGCGCGCCGCCTCGGCATCAATCGGTTCCGCGAAGAGCTGCTCACGCAGGCCGAGCTCAACGTCCACTTCGGCATGGCCTACCTCGCCGATCAGCTCCGCGACTACGACAACCGTCTCGACGCCGTGCTCGCCGCCTACAACGCCGGACCGACCCGCGTCTCGCGCTGGCAGCAGTTCCCGGAGTACGAGGACCGACTCCTCTTCGCCGAGCGCATCCCCTTCGATGAGACCCGCGACTACGTGCGCATCGTGCAGAACAACCGGCGCATCTACGCAGCGCTCTACGGAGATCTGCTCGTCTCCGAACTCCAGGCGCCTTCGCAGTAATCAGAATCTGTTTCCCGCAGACGGCGCCGAGGAACGTGAGGCAGGGAATCCTCCGCCAGGCGGCGATTCCGCTCGGACCACGTCTTCGTCTCGAGGATTTCCGTGACGCGGCTTCGGTCAGCGGCCGAAGCGGTTGAACGCTCCCGACCGCGCCGTCCTCTGCGCGCTCGGCCGAACGTCGTCACTGTTGACTACGGGGGTCGTTGAGCCCGCGCAAGAACATTTGTTTAGGGTGGCGGTTGGCGCATGGTTGTGTGGTTTTTGTGCAACGCAGCGCAAGATTTTTCTTGACACCCGATCGCGGCCGCGCCTAGTTTGCCTATCCGTAGCGATGCAGCTGTCGGACTCTCATGAGGAGGCTGGTGCAATGGCCAGGGGGAAGGTGAAGTGGTTCAATGATGCCAAGGGGTATGGCTTCATTGAGCAGCCGGACGGCGAGGACGTATTCGTCCACTTCTCTGCGATCTCGATGGAAGGGTTCAAGACGCTCGCGGAAGGCGAGGAAGTCGAGTTCGAGATCAAGCAGACGGACAAGGGATTGCAGGCCGCGAACGTGAACCGTCCCACCAGCTCCTGAATCGCACCGGCATCCGTTGGCAATCGGGCCCCGCTCTGGCGAGCGGGGCCTTTTTGTTGGTCGTCGGCGTCACGGCTCGACGGCATCGAACGGAATTTCTCGCAGAGGGCAGTGAGGAATCCGAGTTCGGGAGGTGCTTTCGGCGACACGCGAGTACTGCCGTACTCTGAAAGTTGCGCCGGCCCGGGCGGCCGTGTTCGGGTCGCGATCCGGACGCGCGCCCAGCTGTCTGAAACTGGTTTCGTCCTGCGACGACGCCTCACCAACCTCGGATTTCTCAGCGCTCTCTGCGAGAGATTCCGTTCCCCCGATCCCTGCCTTGAGGTCGCTGGCGGCGTGCGCACGAACGCGAATGGCGATATCGTGAGGCCGGACTCGGAGGAGAGAGAAGGACTGATGGTCGATACGCCGGCGAAGACACGCCCGCGGGTATTCCTTATCGACGGCTACGCCCTGATCTACCGGGCGTTCTTCGCGATGATCCAGCGGCCGCTGCTGACGACGAAGGGGGAGAACACGTCGGCGGCGTTCGGGTTCACGCGCTTCCTGATCAAGATCCGCGACGAATATCAGCCGGACTATCTCGGTGTGGTACTGGATGCGGGGACGAGCAAGCGTGTCGAGCTGTACCCGGCGTACAAGGCGACGCGGGACAAGATGCCGACGGACCTGGAGTGGTCGCTGCCGAAGATCCGGGAGATCATCAAGGGGTTCAACATCCCGGTGATCGCGCTGCCGGACCACGAGGCGGACGATGTGATCGGGACGCTGGCGAAGCGGGCGGCGGCGGCGGGACTGGAGGCGGTGATCGTATCGGGCGACAAGGACTTCTACCAGCTGATCGGTGATCACATCTGCCTGCTGAATCCGGGGCGTGGCGGCAGTGCGGGCGTGGAGGAGGAATGGGTCGACGGTCGCAATGCGGGCGAGCGGCTGGGCGTACCGCCGGAGCACGTGGTCGACTATCTCGCGCTGATCGGCGACTCATCGGACAACATACCGGGGGCGAAGGGGATCGGCCCGAAGACGGCGATTCAGCTGATCGATCGGTTCGGTCCCGTGGAGGAGATCCTCGCGCATGCGGACGAAGTGTCGAACAAGCGTGCGCGGGAGTCGCTGATCGCGTCGGCCGCTGACATCCGTCTGTCGAAGACGCTGGTGACGATCCAGGACGATCTTCCGATCGAGCTGGACATGGAGGCGCTGCGGCTGGAGGAGCCGGACCGCGCGAAGCTGCGCGAGCTGTTCCTCGAGCTGGAGTTTCACACGCTGGTTCGTGATTTCGGCGCGGAGGAGGCGCCGCCGGAGAAGAAGCTGGACGCGAAATACGAGGTGGCGGACACGCCGGAGCGGTTGAGCGAGCTCGTCGCGGCGGCGCGGTCGGCAGGATTCGTGTCGCTGCGAGTGGAGAGCACGAGTCCGTTCGCGCTGCGCGGTGAGCTCGTGGGTCTGGCGCTGTCGATCGAGCCGGGCCGGGCGTGGTACCTGCCGCTGCGTCATCGCACGGCCGGGATGCTCGCGCTCGATGGCGTGGGCGTGCGCAACCTGCCGTCGCTGTCGGATCCGCGGATGCGGCCGCTGGTCGAGCTGATCGAGGACGCGTCGATCGAGAAGCTCGGTCACGACCTGAAGCACGAGATGCTGTGCCTGCGACTGGAGGGCGTGACGCTGCGCGGAATCGGGTTCGACGCGATGATCGCTTCGTACGTGCTCGACCCGGGCGGCCGGCAGCACGAGCTGGACGCACTCGCGCTCCAGCATTTCGGCGTGAAGACGCAGACGCGCGAGGAGCTCTGCGGCCGGGGCCGGGATGTCGTGCCGATCGAGGAATGCGAGCTGAACCGCGTCGGCCCGTACGTCGCGGAGAAGGCTGACCTCGCGCTGCGGCTGCGTCCGATCCTGACCGAGGAGATGGAGCGATTCGAGCTCGGACCGCTGTGCCGCGACATCGAGCTGCCGCTGATCGAGGTGCTCGCGGAGATGGAGTGGCACGGCATTCGGATCGACCGCGAGTTCTTTGCGCAGACGGCGCAGCGGCTCGCGCGCGACCTCGAGCTCATACAGCAGGAGATCTGGAAGATCGCCGGCGAGGAGTTCAACATCAATTCGACGCCGCAGCTGCGCACGATCCTGTACGAGCGGCTCGGCCTGCCCGTGCTGCGGAAGACGAAGACGGGGGCGTCGACGGATGCGAGCGTGCTGGAGGAGCTCGCGGCACAGGGCTACGAGCTGCCACGGCTACTCATCGAGTTCAGGCAGATCGACAAGCTGAAGGGCACGTACTACGATGCGCTGCCGCAGCTCGTGAACGCGCGCACCGGCCGGATCCACAGCAGCTTCCGTCAGGCGGTCGCCGCGACCGGCCGCCTCTCATCCAGCGATCCGAACCTCCAGAACATCCCGATCCGTACCGAGCAGGGCGCCGAGATCCGGAAGGGGTTCATTCCCGCCGACGGCTTCGTGTTCGTGACTGCCGACTACTCGCAGATCGAGCTGCGCGTGCTCGCGCACTTCTCGGGCGATCCCGCGTTCGTCGAGGCATTCCGCAGCGGAGCGGACATCCATCGGCAGACGGCGGGCATCATCTTCGGCGTCGCCGTCGACCAGGTGACGAGCGACATGCGGGCGGCGGCAAAGACCGTCAATTTCGCGACGCTGTACGGACAGGGCGCATTCGCACTCTCGCAGAACCTGGGAATCCCGGTAGCGGAGGCGAAGGAGTTCATCCAGAACTACTTCGCGCGCTTCCCGGACGTGCGCCGGTACCTCGACGAGCAGATCGAGAAGGCGCGGGCGTGCGGCTACGTGGAGACGATCTCCGGGCGCCGGCGCTACATCCCCGAGATCAACAGCCGCAACTACAGCATCCGCCAGTTCGGCGAGCGCGCGGCGACCAACGCACCCGTGCAGGGCAGCGCGGCCGACATCATCAAGCTCGCCATGATCTCGATCCACCGCGAGATCGCCGGCACCGGCATCCGCATGCTGCTCCAGGTCCACGACGAGCTCGTGTTCGAGGCACCGATCGAGCGCGCCGAGGATGCCCGGACACTCGTGAAACGCCTCATGGAGGGCGCGTTCCGGCTGGAGGTTCCGCTAGAGGTGGTTACGGGGGTTGGGAGTGACTGGTTTTCGTGCAAGTGAAATTCGTTAACTGCGGGTGGATAACTGCGGGTGGATAACTGCGGGTGGATAACTGCGGGTGATGAACTGCGGGTAAGTAACTGCGGGTAAGTAACTGCGGGTAAGTACGGCGGGTCAGTAACGGCGGAAATTCATCGCATCACACCCCGTAGTAGTCATCCGCAGTTCATCTCCCGCAGTTCATCCCCCGCAGTTCATCACCCGCAGTTAATTACCCGCAGTAAATCACCGCAGTAATCACCCCGAGCATTTCGACCCGTCGAGCTATGTCTCCGCCCCGCTCCCCCTTCCAGATTGCACGCGCAACCAATCACCCTTCAGGAGGCGCGAACATGAGCCGGTCCATCAACAAGGTGATTCTGGTCGGTAACGTCGGCCGGGATCCGGACGTGCAGACGACCAGTACGGGCACGAAGGTGGCGCACGTTTCACTCGCGACGAGCCGTCGCTTTCCGCGTGAAGGCGGGATGGAGGAACGGACGGAGTGGCACCGGCTGACGCTGTGGGAGCGGCTCGCGCAGCTGGCGGAGGACTACATCCGGAAGGGTGATCGCGTGTACGTGGAGGGACGCATGGAGTACGACAGCTTCGAGCGGAACGGCGTCACGATTCCGACGGCCGAGGTCGTCGTCCGGGAGCTGGTGCTGCTGACGCCGGCGGGCGGTCGCAGTGCGGATGCCGAGCTGGAGGGCGAGGAGGTGGCGGCGTGATGGGCACGGCGCCGCCGCCCGCGGCGGCGCCGGTCTCAGAAGATTTCGGGTGGCTGGCCGGCGACGATGCGGTGCCGGCGGATTCCGTCGGGACCGCGCGTGAGGAGCAGGAGCTCGGCGCCGTAGCGCGGCGTGTGCGCGGGGATGAGTCGTCCGCCGTAGAGCGCCTGGATCTGTGGCACGGCCGTGTGCCCGACGACGAGCACCTGCGCGTTCCATGTGTTCAGCACGTGGTCGAGCTCGGTCGCGAGCGTGTCCGTGAGCACGTAGTCGCGGTGCCAGAATACGGAGCGTGGTCCCCAGAAGAAATCGACGCGCGTGTTGTACGCGACGGAGTCGATGACGGGCACGAACGTGGAATCCGCCCAGCGATGGAACAGCTCCTCGCCCATGTACTGCGCGAGCGTGTCGTCGAATTCCTGGAGCGGCAGGCGGACGGTCTCGTGGGCCACGCCACCGTGCGCGATGAGCACGTCGCCGATCCGGATGACGGCGGGCTTCAGCGCGAGCCAGCGGCCGAGCAGTGACTCGCGGGTGTCGAAGAGCCGCTGGTAGCCGGCGCCGTGCTGTCGTGCGACGTCCAGCTCCTTCGGGTGCACGTACCGGAGATCCGAGAGCATGACCATGATCTCGTGATTCCCGAGAACCACGTGTACGGCGCCGCCGGCCCCGGCAGCTTCGCGCTCGAGGCGATAGACGAACCAGAGCAGCCGCAGCACGTCCGGCCCGCGGTCGGTGAGATCGCCGGCGAAGACGAGGTGGCTGCGGCCGCCGGTCCAGCGCAGGTCGTCGTCGATGAGGCGTGCCGCCCGCAGCCCGGCCACGACGGCGGCGAAATCGCCGTGCGTGTCTCCGACCACGAACAGGCTGTCGACGGCCGGGATCATGACGGGCCGGCGGCGGCCGTCGGGGATCTCGATCCGGGTCTCGTGGCTGGCTGCGGCCGAACCGTACCTCAGCGCGTATCCGGTATTCCGTCGCGCCCGGAACGCGGCACGGTGAGCCTGCGCGGCCGGTGTCGTGACACGCAGAGTATCGGCGCGAGTCGCGACGACGAGCGTGCCCGGCACGGGATCGGCCGTCAGCCACTGCACGATGACGGAATCGCCGGCGATACGGATCCAGAGGCCGTTCTCGCCCTCGATCCGTGGTGGCGCGAAGACGGCCGCGATGGTGCCGGCCAGCACCAGGAGCAGTACCGGCACGGCGGCGTGCGGGCGTCGCTGCGGGCGATCAGAACAGGGTGTATCCGCGGCCATTCGCATCCCGTACGAGCTGATCGAGGCGTCGCTCGACAGCGCGGATCTCGCGCGTCGTGAGGCCGAACTGAACGCGGTCGTCCCTCACTCTTACGCCGCGGTTCCTGTCGAAGTTCTCGCCGGCCTCGACGGGCAGCAGGGAACCTTCGTGGATCCGGAACTCGACGAGCACGCCGAGCACGCGCTCGAGGTCATCGCGCGTGATTTGCTCCAGTCGCTGCACGAGCGAGCGCGGCAGCCGGTCGACACGCATGTCCTTCCACTCCTCGCCCCGGTTGCTCGGCTGGCTCTCGAAGCTGACGCCGTTGTCGACGGAGTACACGTGAGGGTCCGCCGGGTTGCCGGAAATCAGGAAATTCCCGCTGTTGCTGTCCTTGTGGCCGATGAGATACGTGAGGACGTTGAAGTTCCCGATCCTGCGCGCATAGAGCGTGTCCGTCCGCAGGCGCTCCGGTTGCCAGAAGTCCTGTGGGTGGACCTGATGCATCCAGTACTGGAGCGCGACCACGACGGAGGCCGGCGCCTCGTCGAATGTGGCGCGCTGATCCGGCACCTGGGTCGCGACGAACGCGAGCGGGAACGCCCGGATGATCGTCGGCGGTACGACATAGTCGGGGTCATCCAGGAAGAGCTTCTGGATCTCGTAGGCCGCGGCCTCGTAGCGCGGCTGGTTGTTGAACCGGCCGCCGCCGCGCGGCGCGTTCGCCCACTTCGCGAGGAGCAATGTGCTGTCGGCGAACTGCAGCAGCGCGCGTTGTGTGCGATCCTCCGGCATGCGCGAGCCGCGCCAGTCGAGGATGACGAACTCCTCCGCGCGCAGGCGCGACTCGATCTCCGGCACCGGCCGGATGAAGTTCGCGTTCTGCGCCGTTGCCGGCCGCAGCGGCAGCAGGAGCGCGCCGGCACCGAGGAGCAGCGGAATGAAGCGGGGCCTCGCATGCGCAATCATGCAGCCTCCTACATCACATGGTCAGTGACCGGTCGCACCCGCGTAGTGGACCGGCAGTGACACGGTGAAAGCCGAACCGGACCCGGGCGCGCTCTCGACGGTGATCGCGCCTGCATGATGCTCGATGATCTGGCGACAGATCAGCAGGCCGAGGCCCATCCCGACGCGGCCGCCCCGCGTCGTGAACCCCGGCTCGAAGATCCTCTCGATGCAGTCTGCCGGTATGCCGACACCGGTATCGGCGACGCGCACGAAAACGCGATCGTCGCCGGTCCACGTACTGATCGTGATGGTACCGCCGCCGGGCATGGCCTGCCGCGCATTCAGCACCAGGTTCATGATGACCTGATTGACCTGCTGCGGGTGGCACTCGATGCGCGGCACGTCGCCGTACCTGCGCTCGACGCGTATCTCGCGCAGCTCGTGGGCGAGGATCGCGAGCGTGCTGTCGATGCCCTCGTGCAGATCGACCACATCGATGTCCGCGCGGTCGATGCGGCCGAAGTTCCGCAGACCGCGCACGAGTGCCGTCATGCGCTCGACCGCAATGTCGTTGACGCGTATGATGCTGTCGACGGCCGCGATCACGCGCCTCACCTCATCGAGCTCGTCGGGGGACACGACCTCATCGGCGAGGATCGACTGGAGCCGGAGCAGCGCACGACGCAGCACATCGTGATTGCTGTTCAGCGTGCCGAGCGGCGTGTTGATCTCGTGCGCCAGCCCCGCCACGAGCATCCCGAGCGTGGCCAGGCGGGCCTGCGTCACGGCCTCGGCCATCTGCCGCTCGTGGGGTGCTGCCGGGCCGGTCACAGGAATGCCTCCATCAGCCGGGCGCGGAGCCCGTGCAGCTCGACGTTCGCCTGCTCGAGAGCCGAAACCCGCATGTCCAGCTCATTGAACAGCGCCGAGCGCTCGATGCCGTTCCGGATGATCACCTTCAGCTGCTCGTTGTCCCACGGCTTCTCGAGGTAATAGTACAGGCCGGCCTGGTTGATTGCCCGGATGGCGTTCTCCTTGTCGGCATAGCCGGTGAGCAGGATACGCGTGGTCAGCGGCTTCATCTCGCGGGCGCGGCCGAGGAACGTGATGCCATCCATGCCCGGCATCATGAAGTCGGCGATCAGAACATCGACCGGCTCCGCCTCGAGTGCCTCGAGCGCCTCGAGCGGGGATGTGAACATGAGGACGCGGTAGGACGTCTCCAGCTCGAGGAAGCTGCGCAGCGAGAGTGCGACCATCGGCTCGTCATCGACCAGCAGCACGGTGTTCTGCATCAGGCCACCACCCTCCGCATGCGGCGGGCGAGGCCGCGGAGGAGTCCGATCGCGAGCTCGGAGTGATCGGCCAGCAGGTCGTGGAAATCCTC
Organism: Longimicrobiales bacterium; assembly: GCA_036374995.1. GTDB lineage: Bacteria > Gemmatimonadota > Gemmatimonadetes > Longimicrobiales > RSA9 > SH-MAG3. The sequence continues at coordinate 29,661 of DASUSS010000085.1, forward strand.
GCGCGTCACGCGCAGCAGGCGGCACGCCTCGAGGGTGCGTGCTTCCACGTGACTGGGCTGGTCATCGATCAGGGCCCACGTGCCGAACGCGTGCTCGGTACCCACGACGAGGTCGTGACCGACGCCGTGCAGCTCGACGGACCCGCGCGTCACGACGTACATCGCGTCGGGGACGGCGCCCGCGGCGAGCACGACGCGCTGCGCCGGCATCTCGATCTCCTCGGCAATCGATGCGAGCAGGGCGACGTGCGCGGCACGCGCGCCCTGGAGCAGATCGACCTGCTGAAGGAGAAACACCTTCTCGATGAGCTCCATGTCAGCCTCCGCGGGATTCGTCAACGCGCGCGCGAGCAGCGCGACGCACGGCTCCGTGTCAGTGGTCAGCGCGCCGGGTGTCGCGGGCTGGATCAGGGCGTCGTCCGGGTCCAGCACGGCCGACAGCCGGCGGAACGTCGCCGTGCCGAGCATCTGCTCGAGCCATTCGCGGGCGTTCGCGCGTTCCGTGGGGCCACCGCGCGCCAGTGCGTCGTGCGCGCGGTGCACTTCGGCGGGCGGGTAGATCATGCCGAGGCAACGGAACACGTCCTCCCGGCGCTCCTCCCACGCCTCAGCGAGCGCGTGGATCAGCAGTCCGGCGATACGGTCATCCCGGGCGGCTGCGGCGACGGCACTCAGTGTCGGCTGCACGGACGCGTAGCGCGCTGCGGCATCGCATGCACTCTGCGCGACCTGCTGCACCTGCTCGCGGTCGAACACGAGCGCGGGATGGCGCACACGCATCTTGCTCAGGACACGAATGACGCGGTGATCGAGCAGCTGATCCGTCTCCGGCGCGATCACGAGTTGCAGCATGGCATCGACGGCCTGCTGTGACGGCAGCCGTGCCAGCGTGGCGGGCACGGCCCGGCGCACGCGGGGGTCGGTGCGCACGTCGAGTAGCGCGTCGGCCAGAGGTTCGATCGCCGCAGCGCCGAGGTGAGCGAGGGCATCGTGCGCGGCGGCCCGGGTCCGGCGATCGCCGAGCGCCGCGACCATCCGGCCGCAGCACCTGGTGGCGCCCAGCAACGCCGCCGACCGCAAGGCCACGGTGCGGATGCGTGGATCCTCATCGTCGAGAAACCTCTCGATCTCCCCGGCGCCGTCGGCCAGGGCCGCAGCGGCGAGCGCCAGCTCCGCGCGCCGCTCCGCCGGCGAATCGCCGGCGGGGATCCGCTGCTCCTCCACATGGCGCCGGGCGGCCGCGTGCAGCTCGGGTGCGGCGCCATTGCCGAGCACGGCGGTGAGCGCCGCGGTGCGCACCTCGAACCGGTCGTGCCGCAGCAGCTCGCTCAGCAGCGCCGGCGCGGACGTGCCGGCCGCCGCGAGCAGCGCGTGCACGGCCGCGGTCCTGACCTCGGGCGACTCGTCGAGCAGCCGCACCCGCGCGCCCGCCGCATCGAGCACGGACGGCTCGCGTGCGAGCTGCGCGAGCGCGGCCGCCCGGATCTGCTCGTGCTCGTGGGCGGCCAGACGATTGAGGTCGGGGCCGAGTGCAGTCAGGTCCTGGCGCGGCAGCTGGGCAACGAGCTCGAGCCCGAACGCGGTGCGGAGTGCCGAGGGGTGCGAGAGTGCGGCGCGCAGGACCGGCAGCGTGCTCGCGTCCATGAGCGAGGCGTATACGCCGTTCAGGCTGGCGAACCTCCCCTCGATCGAGCGAGCGAGCGTGAGCACGTACTCACGCCGCACGGCGATCGCGAGCGCGAGCCAGAGCGCCGCGAGACCGAGAGCCACCCACGCCACCTCGCGGTAGCTCATGAAGGACAGCAGCACCATGATGAGGAGCGCCGAGCCGAGCTTGCCCAGCCCCTTCTCGACCGCCACATCGATGTACGCCTTCGCCTTCAGCTTGATCTCGTCCGGCACGGGCACGTAGAGGATCTCGCGCCCGGCCCGCTCCGCCGAATAGCGCAGGCTCGTTTCCGCACCCTTCGCCGCGGCCGCGGCAACGAGGCCGAACGTGAGCGCCAACAGCGCCGTGGTCGCGACCATGAACACCGGCAGCAGCAGCACCGCGACGCCAATGCCCCAGCGGCGCAGCGCCGGCCGCAGCGCTACCAGCACCACCACCGGTAGCCACTGCGTGGCCGCATTGAACGTCCCCTGGAACGCGCTGATCGCGTCGCGCGTCTGGAAGACATCCTTCGTGATGACGTTGAACTGATAGTCCACCAGCTGTTTCACCAGCACCGTCAGCAGCACCGCGGCCGCAATCAGACGCACGTGGCGGTGCGCGAAGATCTCCCGCGCACTGCCGACCGATACGGTCTTCGAGCGCCGCCGGGGCGGGGGCTGCACTGCGGGGTCCCGGAGCACCCACGGGATCGCCGCCGCGAACACGGCAATCAGTCCCGCCGCAACCAGCAACAGGTTCTCGGCGCCCACGATCGTCGCAAAGATGCCGGTGATTCCGCCGCCCACCGCGGCGCCGATCGAGCCGCCCGCAATGATGATCGGGTACGCACGCCGCGCGGAGCGCGCGTTGAAGTACAGATGCGTCGCCATGAAGAACTGCGTGACGAGGGCAGCCGCGAAGAGGTCGTACCAGCCGTAGAACAGCAGGCCGAACGCCGCACTCCCCTCCACGTACCAGAGCCGGAAGAGCAGCAGGTTCGCCGCGAAGAAGAACGCGATCGCACTGAACAGCACGCGCCACTTCAGCCGGTCCGCCAGCCGGTTGAACGCCGGCACGAACAGCACGACCGCCGCACTGACGAGATAGACGCGGTAGAAATCCGTCGCGCCGAGGCCATCCAGCGCGAGCGCGTTCTTGATCGGACGCAGCACGCCGACCGCGCACACGACGAGAAAGAACAGCCCCATGAGCGCGAGCAGGCCGGGCAGCTCATCGGGCTTCACTCCGAACGCGCGCGCCGGCCAGGACGCGCGGCGCGGGCGTTCCGCATTGTGCATGGGGTTCGACACGAACCGGGCGGAGGTGAAAGGAGTGAGGCAGCCCCAATGTGCGGCTCGGCGACGGTGGGGGTCAAGAACTTGTGTTTTCGGCGAACGCCGTTCCCGCTCAGCTCACGTCGGCGAGCTCGGGGTGGAACGAGATGATGAAGCGCCAGTGGCCGCCGTCGAGGCCGCGCACGGCATCGAGGCGGAGCAGGTCCCAGAACAGGGAGACGCCGGCACCGGCGCTGGAGCGGAGGCCGGCGGAACCGGTTGCGGGCCACGACTGCCAGGCCGGCGGGTCGGTATCGGAGGGCGTGGTGAGGTTCGGCAGGCCGCCGGTCGCGCCGGAGGCTCCCACGATCCTGAGCCGCAGCCAGGGATCGATGAGCGCGGCGCTCGCCTCCAGCCGGAGCAGCACGAAGCGGCGGCCGGCGAAGGAGCGGAAGGGATAGCCGGGCAGCGTGCCCAGTCCGCCGAGCACGAAGAGGCGCTGTGACGGTGCGTCGCTCGTGACGAGACCGGCGTCGGCGCGGACTGCGAGCGCGCGCGAGTGGTCGGTGGTGGCGCGGTGCAGCGACGCGCGAGCGGTCGGGCGGAGGTAGTAGCCACGCGCCGTCGTGCCGATCTCGACATCGACGGCCGCGCTCCAGTCGTCCGCGCGCGGGTCCGGCATGGGACGGTGCAGGCTCAGCACGGCCGCGCTCAGGTCGCCCTCGTCGATGGGCCGCACACTGCGAAATGCGCCGGATTCGTCGAGCGGCGGCGTGCTCTGCGTGAGAGTGGCGCTCGTGTGTCGCTCGCCGATGAGCTCGAGCCCGACGCTGGCGCGCTCGCCCACGCGACGGGTCAGCAGCAGTCGAGCGCCGGTGGCGAAAAATGGATCCGTGTAGTCGCGACCGAGCAGCAGCGCCGAGAGGGTGTTCACGGCACCGGGCAGACCCGGCGCGACACCGACATCACGCACATCGCGGAACGCGACGCGGAGCGACGCGTTCGTCGACCGCGCGACCGTGCCGCCGAGCTCGACCGACGCCCACGGCCGCTCCGGGCCGAACGCGAAGCCGCCCTCGACATCCAGACGCCACACCGGGTCCGGCGCGTACGACAGCCCTGCGCCCAGCGCCACGCCCTCCGCCCGATTGTAGCGCAGCGCGGAGGAGGCTGCGCCGATGCCCAGGCGCAGTCGCGGCAGCCCGCTGAGCCGCCGCGTTCCCAGCAGCTCGGCCGCCTGCCGCCGGATCTCCGACAGGTCCGGCGGCGGAGCGAGCCCGGCATCGTTCAGATCGTCGTAGATGCCGCGCTCGAACTCGTACGCCTCGCGCTCGGACTCCGGCACCGCCGTCACGACGTTGCCGGGAACGAAGGCGGGTGCGAGCGAGTCGTTGAACGTGTAGTCCGCAATCCGCATCCGGCCCTGGATCACGGCCCCGGCCGCGAAGTCCAGCTCGGGAATCTGGCGCCGGATCTGGAGCGTCTGCTCGTTCGGAAGCCAGTAGCGACCTTCCCACAGACCGTTGTCCAGCGCCACGCTGATATAGTCGAGGCGCCTGTCCACGTAGGACGCAGGCGTGAACGTGAACGTCATCCGCACGATGTCCGCGCTCCCGCGGTCGACGAACACCGAGCCCACGAGCGCCGGCCGATCCGGATCGAGTGGCCGGACCTCCAGCTCGTAGACGCGGATCGAGCTCGCCATGCTCGGCAGACGCAGTGTGAGCGAATCCGCGAGACGAAACTCGTACACCGACTCCGAGCCGGGTGCCGCCGGATGCGGTACATCCCGCACCTCGTCACCATCACCCATCCGGATGACATCGCCGAACCCGTTCTGAACGACCGTGAGATGATCCAGATGGTAATGCATCCGGTTCGGCAGCCGGCTCACGTCCCGCAGACCGACGATCCGCTGCTGCGTCCGGTTCGGCGGCGCCCAGGACAGCTCCAGTGCGACCTGGTCCACCTTCACGAGCGTACGCTCGCTCCCGTCGCGACGATCCAGGTAGAAGTACACGAAGCCCTCGGCGCGCGCCGTATAGTTCCTTAGCGTCGTGTCCTGCCGGGGCAGCAGACGCCGGGCTCGCGCTCGCTCGATCAGCGCCAGCGCGCGCTCGGAGTTCCAGCCGGCATCGTCCGCCGCATTCTGCGCCTCGACCGCGCCGGCGCCGAGCAGCAGCAGCAGCACACCGAGAGTCCGCCCGAGCACCGCGCGCATCGTCAACCGGTCAGCCAATGGGGGAGACCACAATGTACAGGCATGCTGGTGGTACAGGGTGGGACGACCCCGGTTCCTGAGAGCTCACCGGGATCGGTCGTCGACGCGCCAACGAGAAGGGGAGCCGGTGCAGCGCACCCGCTCCCCTCGACTATCCCGCGGCAGTGTATCGGCAGCGCGTCAGTTCGCACTCCAGAACGTCGCCAGCGCTTCGCCGTCCGGACTCTCGCGCAGCTTCTCGAACGCACGGTTCCGGATCTGCCGGATGCGCTCGCGCGTAACACCGAGCAGCGAGCCGATCTCCTCCAGCGTACGCTCCTCGCCGTCATCCAGACCGTAATAGAGGTACAGGATCTTGCGCTCCCGCTCCGTGAGATACTTCTCGAACATCCGGTCGAGAAACTCGCGTTGCGCCTGCGACTCCACCGTCTCTTCGATGTCCTCCGCTTCGGCGCCGGCAAACCGCTCACCGAACGAAGCGCTGTCGCGGTCACCCCGATCGATCGGCGCGTCCAGCGACAGCTCCGATGCGGCGACCCGACGGAGCGCACGAACCGTCTCCACCGGCTCGCCCATCTCGTCCGCGATTTCCTGATCCGTCGGCGAGCGCCCGAACAGCTGCGTCAGCGCCGTCTCGGTCCGCGACAGCTTCACCAGATTCGAGTTCTGGTTCAGCGGAATCCGCACCGAGCGCGTCTGCTCCGCCAGCGCCTGCAGCACCGTCTGACGGATCCACCATACGGCGTACGAGATGAACTTCACGCCCTTGTCGGGGTCGAACTTCTTCACCGCCTTCAGCAGACCCTCGTTGCCGATGCACACCAGCTCCGCGAGTCCGAGGCCGCGGCCCTGATACTTCTTCACGTACGATATCACGAACCGCAGATTCGCCGTCACCAGCCGCTCTGCGGCTTCCTTGTCCCCTACCCGGGCGCGCCGGGCCAGCTCTCTCTCTTCCTGCGGATCCTCGATGAGCGGGTACTTCTCCACGTCGAACAGGTACTGGTCAAAAGAGTCCAAGGCGCGGGAGTTCGCGAACATTGATCGGGGCTTCCTGGGACCAGGTGAAAAATCAAAAAGCAGCCGGCCGACGCTCGGTCAGGCCCGCTGCTTCAACGGAGGAACATTTTCGGCTACGAACTCAAAAGGCACGAAATGCGTTCCTCATCAAGGGTCGAAATCGCAACTCGCCCAATATAAAAGGAAGCCGGAAACTGCGGAACCCCCTCGTCGTTCCGGCCCCGGGCCGCGCCGTTCAAAGGATTACACCACAACGACATGGCCTGCGTCTCGGGGTCCGGCGCGAGCGGTAAAAACGGCATTTTAATCCGCATTGGATCAGGGACGGGCGCAGGACCGCCGACTGGACCGGGCTGCCACCGGACGGGATAACCTCATGGGATCATGAGGATTGCGCGGCTCGGATCTCGTCGAGCGTGGCGACGGCGCGGCGCAGGTGAGGGATCGTGATGGAGCCGCCGACGACGAGGCCGATGCCGAGTGCCTCGAGGATCTGCTGATCGTCGAGCTCCTCCTCGGCGCAGCGGACGAGGTGATAGGCGATGCAGTCATCGCAGCGGAGCACGAGGGAGGCGACGAGTCCGAGGAGCTCCTTGGTGTCGGCGGGGAGCGAGCCGGACTCGTAGACGCGGGAATCGAGCGCGAAGAAGCGCTTGATGTCGAGGTTGCCGGTCTCGAGGATGCGCCGGTTCATGCGCTCGCGGAACTCGCGGAAATCCTGAAGGCTCATTTTGGTTCGGCTTTCAGCTCGGCGGCGGTGACCTGGGGCTGAGGTCCGTCCTTGAGCAGGAAGATCGTGAATGAACGGGGCTTCCTTCTGCCGTTGCCGTTGGTGTGGGCGCGGAGGTCGAGGACGTCGGTGACGAGACCGCGACGCAGCGACAGCTCGGAGAAGGCGGGGAGCGGGGCGACGCGCGTGCGGAAGAAGGAGCGATAGAGGAAGCGCGGTCCGTCGTGTGTCACGACGAGCCAGCCGTTGCGGTAGGCGCCGACGCCGGGGAATCCACTGACGGCAGCGGACGCGGCGCGCGCGGGCGCGGCGCCGAGCGGCTCGCCGGGGACGGCGCTGCGGAGCGCGCGAGGCAGCTGGTGACGGTAGCGCCAACCGCGGCCGCGGAAGAAGCCGCGGGTGCGGGCGATCACGGCACGGAACCCGAGGATCGAAGCGCGCCAGAGACGGGGGCCGGCGAGGAGGAGCAGTGCGCCGGAGGCGGCCATGACACCGATGGCGACATGCGTGTAGCGAAGCGCGGCGATGGCGATTGCGACGGCGGCGAAGTCCTCGAGCAGGCTGAGTGCGGTGCGAGCGAAGGCCTGCCTGCGTGCCTCGCTCGCGCGCGTGCTGAGGATGAGGCGGAGACCGGCCTTGCTGCCGTGGGCGGCGAGAGCGACGGCGGCTGCGGCGACCGCGCCGCTCAGCTGGACGTAGAGCGGTGTGCCGTTGAGCGCGAGCAGCGTGAGCAGGCCTGCGGCAGCGGGCCGGATGAGCGTGTGCACGGCCTCCCAGGCATGATCGATCACGGGCACGCGATCGAGGACGAACTCGACGACGTACAGGACGGCCGCACTGCCGATGACGAGGCCGTGCTCGAGTCCGATCATGCCGGGCGGCAGGACGGACACCTGGTCGAGCCGCGAGACGATGCCGAGCAGCGCGATCGTCGCGTACAGATTGAGCCCGCAGGCGAACGCGGTGCCGAGCAGCTGGCCGGCGAGGATGATGGTCATCCTTCACGGAGTGTGAGGAAATGCGACAGGAGAAAGTAACGAGGCCGCCCGGGACTTTCTACGTTCCGCTTCGACATGCGCGGCCGTGAAACAGAAGAGCCCGGGCACTGGCCCGGGCTCTCTGTCCGCCGTCGCGAGGGTACGGCGGTCCGTCGGTGTCACGTGCGAGCGCCGACACCGGGACGGAGGACTACTCCTTGCCCTTCTGCACGGGCTCCATCGGCTGGAGCGCCTGGAAGACGCAGCCGACCGGCTCGACGGGCGCGTACAGATAGGTCACATCGTTGATCTCATCGCGCAGATCGTTGCGCTCGGCGAGGATCAATCCGAGATCATCGGTCGCGCGTGCTGCACGCAGATCGTTGAGCTCGTCGACCACGTCCGCGACTTCGTCACGGTCGGCATACACGGGGTAGCCGTTGATCGTGCCGAGGTAGACGACGCGGCTCGCTTCGATGAAGCGCGAGCCCTGATAGCTGACGTACTCGAATCGCTCCGTCCCGACGCGCAGCACGAGCGGCTCGCCGCGGACGTACCAGTCGGCGTCACGGACGGTCATGACCGGGCCGAACGAATTGGTGAGCGCCACGCGCTCGCCGTTGACGATCACGACCGTGTCCCTCGTCGCCGGCCGGAAATAGGCCGTGCGCATCTCGACGCCGTTGGGCGCCGTGGGATCGATCACGCAGACCGACACCATCTCCTCGACCGGCTGGGCCGGCGGCGGCGGCGGGGGCGGTGGGGGCGCCGGTGCGGGAACGACGCTCACGACCTCGGGCCGTGCGAGCCCGAAGAGGAGGTGCAGCCCGACCTGGCCCGCGATTTCGTGCACGGTCTTGCCGATCGACTCGCCGCCGAACGAGAAGTCCGTCGGATCGAGCGCGTACACCTGCGGCTTGTAGATCCGGTCGTTCAGCTCGAGACGCAGTGCGAAGTTGGGCGAAACGCGAACGTCCGTGCCGAGCCCGACCAGACCCATGAAACGCGTCTGCTCGGGCAGACCGAACGGGCCCGCCACCACCGTGCCGTTCGATACGTCGAACGGACCGCATGCGACCTCGTCGCCATCCTCATCGTCTATGCAGGCGAACGCATCGCCGGCCGGATTGATCCACTTCCCGCCGAGACCGAGCGCGAGGTAGGGAAGCACTTCCGTGCCCATCCAGTCGGTGTTCGGCTCCGCGAACCGCCACAGCAGATCCAGCGATCCGCTCCACAGGTTCACGTTGCCGATCAGCTCCGTGTCACCGGCCTCGAGCGGCCGGTCCGCGTACGTGCCATTGAGCCGCAGACCAATGTTCGGCCGCGCCCAGAAGCCCAGCTGTGCTCCCAGCAGAAGGCCCGACGCGAACTTCGTGTCATCGAGCTCCGCTGCGCCCGTCGGCGTGATGTCCTCGCCGTCGAGCAGGTCGCTGAACCACGCGTAACCGCCGTTCACGCCGAAATCCCAGCGGTAGTTCTGCGCGGCCGCGGGTCCCGCGACCATCGGCACCAGGAGTGCCGTCGTCATCGCGACCCTACTGATCATTCTCATACAACCTCCTCCTCCTCATCTGATGCGCTTCGCCGCTCAACTCGAGACGAAGCCGAACCGCAGTCGTGTTCCACACAATCTGGAACCGGGCGACGTGGTTGCAGGAAGCTTGCCAGTCGGGCCAACTCGCTGGGGCCACAACGGTTACGCCCGCCACGCTGGGGCGGGGTGCCGGGAGGGGAAAAGCAGAGAGCCGCGGAAACCGGTCGTGCGACCGGTCCGCGGCTCCTGCACCGGGCGTGCCCGCCCGGCGGGTCCGGACGCCGCCGGGAGGCGGCGCCGGACGAGCGGGCCCTACTCCTTGCCGCCCTTGCGCACGTCCTCCTGCCGCGCGAGCGGCTGGAACGTGCAGTTGTACGGATCGAGGGGCACGTACAGGTACGATGCACCCTGGACCGTATTCCGGATCTGCGTATCCCCGGCGAGGATGGTGCCGAGCTCCGCGTCGGTCCGGCCGGCGCGGGCGGTGTTGATCGCCGTGATCACGTCCGCGACCTCGTCGCGATCGGCGTAGATCGGATAGCCGTTCACGTTGCCGACGTAGACGATCTGGTTCGGGTCGATGACCGTGCCCGTCGAGTACGGCAGGTAGCGCCACGTCTCGCGACCGACCGTCACCTCGAGCGGCTCACCGCGCATGTACCAGCCGGCGTTGCGTGCGACCATGACCTGCGTGCCCACTGCCTGCCGGATCGGCGTCGCCACACCGTTCACCATCACGATCGTGTCACCCTGCTCGTGCCGGAACGTGGCGGCCTGCATCCGGATACCGCCCGTAGCACTCGGATCGATCACGCAGATCGAGACCGCATCCTCGCGCGGCGGTGCCGGCGGCGGCGGCGGCGGCGGGGGCGGCGGCGGCGGTGCCGGCGGCGGCGCAACTGCGACCGGCGGCGGCGCGGCCAGACCGAACAGCAGGTGGAAGCCCAGCTGCGCACCGATCTCGTGCACCAGCTTGCCGAGATTCTCGTCGTTCGTGACCGTCAGCGCCGCATTCGACGCATAGAACTTCGGCTTGTACATCCGATCGTTGATCTCCAGACGCAGCGCCGTGCGCGGCGAGAGACGGAAATCGGCACCCAGGCCGACCAGCCCCATCAGGCTCGCACCCTCGTCGAACGCCAGGATCGTCGTCGGCGTCGGGAAGATCGCCGAGCAGTCGAAATCCTCGCCATCGACATCCGTGCACGCCTGATCGCCAGCCGGGTTGATCCACTTCGCTCCCAGGCCCAGCGCAATGTACGGCAGCATCTCGCGACCGATCCACGACTCCGCCGGCTCACGCAGCCGGATCAGCGCGTCCAGCGAACCACTCCACAGGTTCACATCACCGTGCAGGTGATCCCCATCCGCCAGATGCCCCTGCTCCTCGTCCGCCTTCAACGGCCGGAACGAGTACGTACCGTTCGCTCGAATGCCGAAGCGCGTCGACGGCCACACCGTGAACTGCGTCCCCAGCAGCCAACCGGCTGCGAAGCGACCGCCATCCGTCAACCCCGCCTCTTCATCGAGCGCCTCGCTGTACCAGGAGAGCCCCCCGTTGATCCCCCAGTCCGCGGTCCATCGCTGCGCATGTGCTTCCCGAGGCGCCAGCCCCGCGAGCAATGCCGCGACGATTAGTAACCGACTGATCGCTCGCATTGTCCCTCCGTCCATGGATGTGTCTTCCTCACGTAATGCGACGCTGCGCCCGGCACAGTGCCGAACGGTCGTCGTCGCCGGTCGCGCGAGCAGCTTCGCAAGAAGATTGCCACGCGACAGGGTCCGACGCGGTGGCAGAATAGCGAACCGTCTCATGTTTTGCCACCACCAGTTGGGCGCGCGCGCGAAACATCTGGCGCGCCCGGCGCGCGCAGGACCAGCGACGCGTTGATGCCGCCGAAGCCGAACGAGTTCTTGAGTGCGGAGCGCGGCGTGGCGGCGCGGCCGGCGTTGGGGACGTAGTCGAGGTCGCAGTCGAGGTCATGGCACTCGTGGTTGAGGGTGGGCGGCAGCCACTGGTGGTGCATGGCGAGGCAGGAGATGGCGGTCTCGATGGCGCCGGAGGCGCCGAGAGCGTGCGCGTGATAGGGCTTGGTGCCGGAGACGGGGATGCGGTAGGCGCGCTCGCCGAACACGGTCTTGAGCGCCTGCGTCTCGGTGGCGTCGTTGAGGGGCGTGGACGATCCGTGCGGGCTGACGAAGTCGATGTCGGCGGGTTCGACGCCAGCGGAGCGGAGCGCGAGGGACATGGCGCGGGCGGCCTGGGCGCCGTCGGGGCGGGGAGCGGCGAGATGATACGCATCGTTGGTGGTGCCGTAGCCGGCGACCTCGGCGTAGATGCGTGCGCCGCGCTGGACGGCGCGGTCCCAGCGTTCGAGGACGAGTGCGCAGGCGCCCTCGCCCATGATGAAGCCGTCGCGCGAGCGGTCGAAGGGGCGGCAGGCGTGCTCGGGATCGGCGTTGCGGGTGGACATGGCGCGGATGAGCGCGAAGGCACCGAAGCAGAGCGGTGCGAGCGGTGCCTCTATGCCGCCGACAACGGCGACGTCGGCGGAGCCATCGCGGATGAGGCGGAACCCTTCGCCGATGGCGATGGTGCCGGAGGCGCAGGACATGGCGTTGGTCGAGTTGGGGCCGGTGAAGCCGAACTCGATGGCGATGGAGCAGCTGGCGGCGCCGACGAACGTGGTGAGTGCGACGCGGGGGTCGACACTGCGGATGTCGCCGCCGTAGAGGATGGCGGCCTGGACCTCGGCGTTGGCGGAACCGCCGAGTGCGGAGCCCATCTGGACGGCGACGCGGTCGAGCTCGATGCGCGAGGTATCGAGTGCGGCGTCGGCGAGCGCGAGGCGGGTGGCGGCAATGGAGAAATGGCAGAAGCGGTCGAGCCTGCGCGCGAGCTTTGCGTCCATGTAGTGATCGGGCTCGAAGTCATCGACTTCCGCGGCGATCCGCGAACGCCAGGGCGATGCATCGAAGCGCGTGATGCGGCGGATGGGCGAGCGCTCGCGGCGGATCCCGTCCCACAGAGCCGTGACGCCGCTGCCGGCTGCCGTGATGGGTCCGAGTCCGGTAATGGCCACGCGGTGCATGTGGCCGTTCGTGTGCTCATGCATCGGCAGTCCTCGGGTCGGTAGGCGGTGATGCGGCCGTGCGCGCGTGGCGCTCGGCCTCGCGGGCGACGCCGGCGAGTGTGCGTGCGGCGATGAAGCTGACGAAGTGGGGCCCAATGACGCTGCGCCATGCGGTGGCGCCGATGAGCGGCCAGGGCGGACCGTCCCATTCGTGGGTGATGCGGACGTGAGTGCCCGTCTCGTGCGGCAGGAACGCCCACTTCACCTCCATCCGCCGCGTGATACCATCGACGTGCGTGAAGTACACGGCGGGCTCGTGCTCGGCGACGCGCATGTCGGAGACCCACCAGGTCGGGTAGCGGAGCGGTCCGGCGAAGTCACGCCATGCGGCCATCTCGACGCGACCCGTGCCGAACGCGCGCTTGTGGTGGAAGCGGACCCATCGGTAGTGAGGCAGGATCCCGGGCCAGCGCTCGACATCCGCGGCGACGCGGAAGCAGACAGCGGCGGGTGCGGCGATGATCCGTTCGTCGATGGTCGTCATGCGGCATCCTCCGTGGCGGGCGATGGGATCAGCAGGCTGGCGAGTGCCTGCGGTGCCAGCAGTGCGTGCGCCGCGGCGGCATCGCCGGTCACATCGAGGAGCGCCCGTGCGAACGCGGGAGCCCGACCGATGCGACGGATGGCGCGGTTGGCGAGTGCGGGTCTCGAGAGCACGAGCTCGATGCCGCGCTGCACGAGGCGCGGTCCGGCGATGAGCGCCGCGTGTGCGTGCACGTATCCGCGCAGGGCCCGGGCCCGGACATCGCCGGTGGCGAGTGCGTTCCAGACGTGCGGGGCGAGGAGCTCGGCCGCTGCGATGGCCTGAAACACGCCCTGGCCGGTGAACGGGTCGTAGTAGCCGGCGGCATCGCCGATGAGCACGGCGCCGTCGAATGCGATGCGGCGTACGGGACGATCGAACGGTCCGCTCGCGAGGATCTCGCAGCCCTCCAGCGCGCGCGCGCCGATGCGGCCGTGGAGGTCCGGCATTGACGCGAGCGCAGCGGCTGCGAACGCGCGCGGGTCCCGCGCGACGTCGCGCCCGAACCTGCGTGCATCGGCGACGACGGTGACGTTGCAGCGCCCGTCCGGCGCGACGGGTGCGACGCCGGCACAGATCCCGTCGCCGACGTGCATCTCGCCGAGCCGGCCGATCCCGCGTACGTGTGTGTGCAGCGTCAGCGAGAGCTTGCGAAGCGATCCGTGTCCGGCGCGCGCGCGGAGCCGTGCGGCGACGACCGAGCGCAATCCGTCCGCGCCGATCGTGATGCGGGCGCCGAGCACGCCGTCGCGGGTTCGTACGCCGGTGACAGCGCCGGCACGGTCTCTCACGACGTCGGTGACGACCGCGCGCCGTAGTGACACTCCCCGGGCGAGTGCGGCACGGAGCAGGATCTCATCGAGGACCGCGCGCTCGATGGCGAGGGCGCAGTCGATCGGTGCGACGCCATTGTCGAAGCGCGCCTGGAAGGCGGCGCCGTCGGGGGCGACGATGCGCCAGCCGCGGAGCCGGGCGTGAGGGGCGGCGAGCAGACGGTCGAGCAGACCCAGCCGGTGCAGGACGGCGCCGGCGCCGAAGCTGAGGCAGTCGCCGCAGGGCTTGGCGCGGGGGAACGTCGCACGATCGAGCAGCAGCACGTCGACGCCGGCCCTGGCGAGGAGCAGGGCAGTGACGGCGCCGGCGGGTCCGGCTCCCACGACGATGACATCGGCCGTCCTGCGCGGCGACTCGTAAGCGGTCACATCGTCCTTCGAGGTGGAGCGGGGATCGTCTCGAGAGCCGGAGTCGATGCAAGCGGAAGGCCGCGTCCGCTCAGGTCTCGCGTGCGGCGACCAGGACCAGCCGGTGGAAGAAGTGGCGCCGCAGTGAAAGAACGCGCAGCCCGGCGCGAACCGTGATGCTACGCAGTTCCGTCCCCGTGAATGCCCGCAGTACGGACAGCGGCCCGTCGTGTCGGGTCAGGCGGTTGGCGCGCCAGCGGGTGACGGCCAGCAATCGCGCCCCGAGGTAGTTCGGCAGACAGCGCTCGAGCTCGTTCACCACAATGCGGTCGCGCGCGACGCGCGCGGCCTCGCGCAGCGCGCGCAGCTGATCGTCCGGCTCGAAATGATGCAGCGCGAGCGACAGCAGCACGACATCGAAGGACGCATCCGGGTAGGGCAGGTCGAGCGCATCGGCCGATTCCACGCGAATGTCGGCGCATCCGCGGGTGCGCTCCGCGGCGATTGCGCGCATCTGCGGATGCAGGTCGGTGGCGGTGATGCGCAGGTTCATGTCGCGTTTCCGCGCCCACTCCGCAATCGCGAGGGGGATGTCCGCGGATCCGGTGGCGACATCGAGGATGCGGAGATCCGCGCGTGCGCCGGCGATTGCGTCGAGTGTGCGGAGCACGGCCCGAGTGCCGCCGAGCAGCCGGTTCACCTCGGCAACCTGGTCGAGGCTCTGCTCGAGCTCCGCGCGATCGTGACACGGCGCGTCGAGCAGCTCGGTCGAATGCTCGCGGCGGCGGAGCATCAGTCCGAGTCGCGCGCGCTCTGCATCCGCGCTGCTACGGCGGCCACGCGATCCCGCACGCGTTCCGGGTCGAGGGAATGGAAGACGCCGTCGCGGTAGAGGATGCGACCGTTCACCATCGTCATCATCACGTCTGTACCGCGTGCGCTGAACAGGAGTGCGGCGACGGGGTCGATGACCGGGTGGGTGTGAGGCGCATCGATGCGCACGGCGCACAGGTCTGCGTCCTTGCCCGACTCGAGGGAGCCGATGCGGCCGTCGAGTCCGAGTGCGCGTGCGCCATCGAGTGTGAGCATGCGCAGGAGGCGATCGGCGCCGAGCGCGCCGGAGGACTTCAGGCGCGCGCGCTGCATCAGCTGCGCGATGCGCGCCTCCTCGATCAGGTCGATCCGATTGTTGCTGGCGACGGAGTCGCTGCCGATGCCGACCCTGGCGCCGGCCTCGAGCAGCTCGATGACGGGGGCGATGCCGTGGCCGAGCCGCGCGTTCGCGACGGGGCAGTGGGCGATCGCGGCACCGGCGTCCGCAATGCGCAGCACGTCGTCGGCATCGACGCGGACGCAGTGGATCAGGAGCGGCCGCGTGTCGAGGATTCCGGTCTCGCCGAGCAGGTCGATCGTCGATCGTGCGCGGGGCGGCGTGTCGATGCCGCGCGTGCGGAGTCCTGCGGCGAACGGCCCCGACCCGTCCCGCACGAGCTGGAGCTCGACCTCGGACTCCGCGGCGTGAACGGCGACCGGCAGCGCCTCCGCCGCGGCATATGCGGCGACCAGGCGGAAGAGCTCGTCCGACACCGTATAGGGAGCATGCGGAGACACGCCGACATGCACGAGGTCCGTCGCCGCGCGACGCATCGCGGTGATCTTCCGGCCGAGGTCCTGGAGTGCGCCGCGGGCGCGGGCCGGCGCGGGCCCGAACACCTCGCGGAACACGATTCCGCGCAGGCCGGCCTCGCGCAGCGCGTCCAGTGCGGCACCGGAGTCCTCCGTCGCCGCGAGCGTCGTGACGCCGGCGGCAATCGACTCGATACAGCACCAGCGCGCCGCTGCACCGAAGTCGGCGTCATCGAGCCCGGCACCTTCCTTCGCACGGCGGAGTGCGGGGATCCACTGGTGGAACGGCAGGTCCTCGAGCAGCCCGCGCATCGCGGTCAGCTCCGGGTGCGCGTGCACGTTGACGAGGCCGGGGAGCAGGATGGCGGCGCCGAGCTCGACGACCGCCACATCGCTGCCGACCTCGATGTCGGCGCGTCTGCCGACCGCGCCGATGAGGCCGCGCTCGTCCACGAGCACCGCGCCGCCGGCGACCGGCGGCGCCGTCACCGGCAGGACCCAGTCCGCGGAATAGAGACAGGTGCGCATCAGTTCCGGAACGTGAACACGCCGCCGCCGACGTCCTGTGTGCGCGAGCGCAGCAGCTGCGTGTCGATGGAACGGGCGCTGAGGCCGCGCGTCTCGCCGACGGAGAGGGAGATCTCGAAGTCGCCGAGGACGAAGCCGCGGTCGAGCGGCCAGGCAATGTCGATGCGGTAGATGGACCGGCTGCCGGCCGGGAAGGAGGCGCGCAGGCCGGCGCCGACGGATGCGCGCCAGCCGGAATCGACGCCGAACGGCGCATCGCCCGGCCAGATGCGGCCCGCATCGGCGAACAGGGTACCGCCGATGTCGATCACCTCGGGCAGCGGCCAGCCGATGTAGAAGCGGTCCTCGAGCGTGGCCGTGAGCCGGCGTCCGCCAGGCAGTCGTTCGCGATCGTAGCCGCGCAGGCCGTGAACGCCGCCGAGCGTGAGCTGAAACGGCGTGCGCGTGTTCCAGCCGCCGGTGAGTGCGGCGCGCGCGACCAGCGTCTGCCGCGGGAGCAGTCGCGTCTGGAGGTAGCCGAGCACCTCGTTCTCGACATAGACGTCCTGCCACTCGGGCGACGGGCCGGTGGCGCGCAGGTCCCTGCGGGCGTCCGCACGCGCACGTCCGATCACCAGCGCGTCGCCGAGCTCGAAGCCGGCGTACAGCGTCAGTGTCGTGTAGAGGTCGTCGTCCGTCTCGAGCGCCACGAGCGACCGCCCGATCCCGAGGATCGCCTCGGCACCGAGCCGGACATCCTCCTGGCCGCGCATGCTGTCCAGGCCCCGCCGCTGGCGCCACCACACGCTGCGGTGGCCGAGCAGCGCGAACACACGGATGTTGTCCAGGTCGCGCAGCTGGTTCCGCACGGGGTCCGCGATCGAGTCCGGCGCCGGCTCGCGCCGGTCGAAGTCGCCCTCCGGCGCCAGCTCGATCGTGCCGGGGTAGCTCAGCTCGCGGTACGAGAGTGCGCCCCCGATCAGCGCCGTATTGCCGCGCCGGCCGATGCGCCGGATCACCGACAGGTCGAATGCCTGCTCGCGGAGCGGCAGTGCGACGTGGTCCGCGCGGACCGCGGGGTCATCGCCGACGATGTAATCGAACAGGCGGTCGTCGCGACGGAAGCTCTGGCGTCCCGCCCAGCGGCTGACTTCCGCCACGAACGGATAGGCCACCTCCTCGTGGACGAACGTGCCGGCCCGCGTGCGGCCGAGCTCGCCCGTGAAGTCCCAGCGGGTACCGAGGAACTGCGGCGCGAAATAGGAGATGCCGTAGTCGCGCGTTACCTTGCGCTCGTAGTAGTACACGCCGAGCGACTGTCCGCTGCCGAGCACGTTCTCCTCGATGATCCGGCCGCCCTCCAGAGTAAAGCCGTCATCGGTGTCGAAGCTCACATCCAGCCGCGTGCTCCACTGGTCGTACGTGCTGACGATGACGTGGTAGCTGCCGTCCGGCTGGCGCACGTCGAAGACGTTGACGCGAGCCAGGAAGTCGTAGCTGCGCAGCAGCCGCTCCGTCTCCTCGAGCATGAACGGGTCGTAGCAGGAGCCCGGCCCGAACAGCAGCTCCCGGCGGATCACCCAATCGCGGGTCGGAATGTGCAGCGCGTTGGCGGCGCGGTAGGCCCAGCCGAAGCGGCGGTCGAGATCCGTGTCGCTGGTGTCGAAGATCGAGTTGTTGTCGATGAACACGTAGCTGATGCGCCCGATCTCGCAGGAGTCCGGGCGCACCGGCGGCTCGTCCGGCGTCTGCGCCGACAGGGGCGCGGAGAGCAGCGCGAACAGCAGAAGGAACCAGGCGCGAGGCGGCACCGGCGGACAATAACGCATGCCTCGCACCGCCCGAAAGGCGGCATCCGGCCTTGCTTGACAGCCAGCGCGCGAGCGAAGTAGGCTTGCCATTCTGCAGGAACCCTATCATTGAGGCGGACGTGGCTACAGACATCGAGACGGCGGACCTGGCACGCCATGGCATCAGCGGCGACGGCGCGGTCCATAGAAACCTCGCGCCCGCGGTGCTGCTCGAGCATGCCGTGCGCCGGGGCGAAGGGCGCCTGACGAGCGACGGCTCGTTCGTCGGCATGACGGCGCCCCACACCGGCCGGTCCCCGGATGACAAGTTCGTGGTGCGCGAGTCCGGCAGTGAGGACAGGATCTGGTGGGGCAAGGTCAACGTGGCGCTCGATGCCGATCGCTTCGCGGCGCTGCTCGCGGACGTGCGCGACCATCTCGGCCGGCAGGACCTGTACGTCACCGATGTGTGGGCGGGCGCGGACCCGGAACATCGGCTCAATGTGCGGTTCGTGAGCCCCAGCGCGTGGCACTCGGTATTCGTGAACAACATGTTCATCACTCCGTCCGCCGCGTACCGCGAGCACTTCGAGCCGGGGTTCACAGTCCTGCACGCTCCCGAGATGGAGGCCGACCCCGCGCGACACGGCACGCGCTCGGGGACGTTCATCGCCCTCGACTTCGATCAGCGCCTCGTGCTGATCGGCGGAACGCGCTACGCCGGTGAGCTCAAGAAGTCGATCTTCACGGTCATGAACTACCTGATGCCGCTCGAGGGCGTTCTGCCGATGCACTGCTCGGCAAACGTCGGGCCCGATGGCGATGTCGCATTGTTCTTCGGCCTCTCCGGCACGGGCAAGACGACGCTCTCCGCCGACCCCGACCGCGGCCTGATCGGCGACGACGAGCACGGCTGGTCGGACCGCGGCGTGTTCAACTTCGAGGGCGGCAACTACGCGAAGGTCATCCGCCTGTCGGCGGAGGGCGAGCCTCTGATCTGGGGCGCGAGCCGCCGGTTCGGCGCCATCCTCGAGAACGTCGTCATGGATGATGACACGCGCGAGGTCGACTTCGACGATGACTCGGTCACGGAGAACACGCGCTCGTCCTATCCGATCGGGTTCATCGCGACGGCCGTGCCGGAGGGCATGGCCGGTCACCCGAAGACCGTCGTGTTCCTCACGGCGGACGCGTTCGGGGTCATGCCGCCGATCGCGAAGCTGACGCCGGACCAGGCGATGTACCACTTCCTCTCGGGGTATACCGCGAAGCTCGCCGGCACCGAGCGCGGCGTCACGGAGCCGAAGGCCGCGTTCAGCACCTGCTTCGGTGCGCCGTTCCTCCCGCTGCCGCCGTCCGTTTATGCGGAGATGCTGGGCGACAAGCTGGCGCGGCACGGTGCCCGCGTGTGGCTCGTGAACACCGGCTGGACGGGCGGCGCGTTCGGCACCGGCCGGCGCATGAAGCTGTCCCACACGCGCGCCATGGTGCGCGCGGCGATCAGCGGTGCGCTCGATGCCGTGAAGACGCGCACCGATCCCGTGTTCGGCCTCCACATCCCGACGCACGTGCCCGACGTCCCGAACGACGTGCTCGATCCGCGGGGTACCTGGCCGGATCCCGCGCGGTACGATGCCGCCGCGCAGAAGCTCGCCGGCATGTTCCGCGAGAACTTCCGGCAGTTCGAGAGAACGGTGAGCGAGTCCGTCCGCAACGCGGGACCGCGCTGACGCGCGGCACGGGCGAGGGCAGGACGAGCGGGAGGGTTACCCGGTAGCACCCCGCGTTGCCTCCCATCTCCGCTCCCGGGCGAAGCCCATGATCACCATCCGCGATCCTCTCTGGGACACGATCCGCATCGATCCGATCGCGCGGCGGATCATCGACAGTCCGACGTTTCAGCGGCTGCGCTACATCAAGCAGCTCGGGCACGCACACCTGGTGTATCCCGGTGCCACGCACACGCGCTTCGACCACGCGGTCGGCGTCTATCATCTCGCGCAGCGCGCGCTGCACATCCTGACGGAGCGCGACGGGCTCCAGCGTCTCGATCCGGATGACTGCCGCCTCGTTCCGCTCGCTGCACTGCTGCACGACGTCGGACACTACCCGTTCTCGCACGCGCTCGAGGAGCTGGAGCAGGGCAGCATTCCGGGCCACCACGAGGATCTCACCGGGCGGTTCCTCGCCGAGCCGGAGGTCCGTGATGCGCTCGACGGCGTAGCCGCCAATGCGGCCGCGCGCCTGGAGTCGCTCATCCGCGGAGTGTCCGGGCACCCGCTTCAGGGCCTCGTCAGCGGCAGCATCGATCTGGACAAGATCGAGTACCTGAAACGCGACGCGCATTTCTGCGGCGTGCCCTACGGCGATGTGGATGTCGATCGTCTGCTTCACGCGCTCGTGCTGCTCACGGATCCGGCGAGCGGCCGGCTCGAGGTGGGCGTGCACGAGAAGGGCGTGGCCGCACTCGAGTCGCTGCTGTTCGCGAAGTATCAGATGTTCAGGAACGTGTACTGGCACCACGCCGTGCGCGCGGCGACCGTGCTGTACAAGCGAGTGGTCGCGGAGGCCCTGCATCAGGGTCTGATATCCGGCGATGAGCTGGTCGGCGCAACGGATGAGGCGCTGATGCACCTGCTCGCCATGCGTGCGGCGGCGGGCGGAGGCCAGGGCGCGTTCGGTGTCGCCGAAGGCGTGCGCGCACTGCGCGGGCGCCGCCTGCCGAAGCGCGCCGCCGAGATAACGGCGGCCGATCTCGATGAGAGCCGTGTCGGTGACTGGATCGTGACGGACACGGCGCTGAGGCGGGAGGTGGAGGATCGGCTCGCGGAGGAGCTGGATCTGCCGGCGGGCGGCGCGTTCCTCGACTATCCCGAGAAGTCGATGATGTTCGCGCTGAACCTGCTCGTGCTGCGCCGCTCGGGCGAAGTCCTGCGGCTGGGCCCGGAAGGTCGGGCCGGCCTGATCGGCCTGCCGGAGGTGGCGGCCGAGCTGTACCGCAGCGCACGCGTGTTGCGCCTGCTCACGCTGGGCGGACGGCGCGACGTCGGCGCGGATTCGCTCGCGCGCCTCGCGCAGCAGACGCCGGCGCAGGTACGCGCCGCACTCGAGAGCGGCGCAGCGCTGCTCGGCTAGCCCTCGATCTGCACGCTGTTCATGGTGACCGGCGCCACGGGCCGATCGCCGGAACCCGTGGGCACCTTGCCGATCTTCTCCACCACATCCAGCCCGCTCACGACGCGGCCGAACACGGCGTGCCGGTTGTCGAGCCAGGGTGTGGCGGCGAGCGTAATGAAGAACTGCGACCCGCCGGTGTCCGGGCCCGCATTCGCCATGGACAGTACGCCGGGCGAATCGTGCTTCAGTGATGGGTGGAACTCGTCCTTGATCTTGTAGCCCGGACCGCCGGTGCCGGTGCCCTGGGGACAGCCGCCCTGGATCATGAAGCCGTCGATGACGCGATGGAAGACGAGACCGTCGTAGAAGCCCTTCTCGGCGAGGTCGATGAAGTTCTTCGTGGTGGCCGGGGCACGGTCCTCGAACAGCTCGATGCTGAAGTCGCCGTGGTTCGTGCTGAATCTGGCAGTACGGTTCGGCATGCGTCCTCTCAGAAGTCGATGGTCAGTCCTGCCTGAAACCGCTGGTCCGTGCGGCCGACGTCCGCGGCGGGAGTGGAATCATAGCTGTATGCGTGCGTGAGCGTCAGCGCCAGATGCTTCGAGATACGCGAGCTGATCTTCGACGCGATGTCCAGGTTGTAGTCCGCGAAATCATTGAAGACCGGCATCAGCGTAGTCGTGTTCTCGATCTTGACTGCGCTGCCCACGCCGCGATTCCCCTTGAGCTCGAGGCTCCATGCGCCATCGGTGCGCGGCTCCTGTGCGGCGGCCGCCGTGAAGCTCTCGCGGCTGTAGAGCGCCGCGATCCGCAGCGACGCCTCACCCGGCTCCTCGCGATAGAACGTGTATTTCACGCCGGACCCGGTCCGTGCACGCAGGTCCAGGCGCCGGAACGGATCGCGCTCCGCGGATGCGAAGACGAACGGGGCCACCCTCGCCGACGGGCCGACATCGAAGTCGAGCTTGCTCTGGATGTTGCGCGCGACGACCTCGCCCCGGCTCTCGCCGTACCGGAATGCGACGTTCCACTCCAGCTTGAACAGCTTCGTCTGGAGATGCTTGAGCCGGATGCCCGTCGTCAGCGACGTCAGGTCGCTGTTGCCACTCGAGCTCGCGAATCCGAGATCGACGGCGGCGGCCCAGCGGTCCGGCTCCGCGGGCCGGTCCGGCTCGGTGGACGGATCAGGCTCCGCGGACGGCCCGGTCGGTCGGAGTGCCGGCGGCTCCTCCCGGATCGGCGGCGGCTCGGCAGCGACCTGCGCGATGCGCGGCACGATGGCGGCAGTGAGTGCGTGATAGACGATGAGCAGGAATGTGGCACCAGGCATTGGATACGGGGATGCAGACGACAGGCGGCAGGAGCAAAGATCACCGCTCCGGACATGAATTGCAACCCGCTCAGCGGCGGCAGCCCGTGGGCTGCACGGTGTAGGAGAGTGCGGTGATGATCCAGCCGGTGTCGCTCCTGACGAAATGGAACGCGTCCGTGCCGCAGTGACTGAACGTCGTTCCCCGGCGGAACTCATACCAGGTCCACACCGTCGCGAGCGGTCCATCCACGCGCACCTCGGGGCGCAGCGGGCGCTCATCGAGACGCTCCGCTGCTGCCGCGATCTGCGCGATGAACTGGTCGGCCGTGGACACGCGGATGCTGCGGCTGCCGTCGCGCTCCTGCGGCACGAAGATGCGGATGTCCGGATGCACGAGTGCACGGATGGCCGCGGTATCCTGGCTGCGCATCGCATCGAAGAGGCGGTCCATGGCGGCGAGCACGGCGACCTCGACCTCGATCTTATGCGGCGGGATCGGCGTTCCCTCACGCGTGCGGCGCCCGGCGAGATCGAACGTGTCGCCATCGGACAGGAAGTAGTACGCGAGGTCTCCGGCGTCGACGGTGTTGTAGAACGCGACCCGGCCGCGGCCGGCGATGCTCGCGCGGTCGCCGTTCACGATGATGGCGGTGCCCTCGTCCAGGCCGATGCCGAGCAGGCGCGGGTAGCGGCGCACCACCTCGAGCAGGTCCTCCTGCCGCCCGCGGGCGGTGAGGTGCTGATCGATCGCGGTGTTGCGCAGCAGACCGAAACCGGTCTCGTGACCGGGCGCCATCATGATCGCGTTCGACTCGACGGCGCCGCGCACCATGTAGCTCGCCTGGATCGATGCTCCGGCCGATGTGCCGCCGATCACGCCGCCGCGATCGAGAAGCCGGCGCATCTCATCGAGTGTGCGCGTGCCGATGTATACGTCCGCGAGCCGCCACTGGCGGCCGCCGGCGAGCCACACTCCGGTCGCGCTCCGCAACGGCTCCACGAAGCTGCTGCTGTTCGCGGTGTCCGGCGAGCGTGTATGCAGCAGCGTGACGTGCCGTGCACCGGCCTCGCGGAACATCCGCAGCGACGGCCAGCTCTCCGGGAACGAGTCCTCCGTGGCGGCGGTCGGGATCACCACGATGCGTGCGTCCGCGCCGCCGGCGAGCTCGACGAAACGGCCGATCAGCTCCTCGCCGAGGTTCCCGCCACCGGCGATGAACAGGGTTCCGCGATCGGGCCCCACGCGAGCGTCGTCAGTCGCGGACTGTCCTGCCGCCGCGCAGCCGGTGAGCGCGGCACAGCAGAGCACGAGGACGGACCGCATCAGCGAATGCCCACTGCGCCTCGCACGGACGCGATCAGCTTCGCGGGATCGTAGCCCACACCATCCTTGAACACGTGCGTCACATTGCGGATGTCGGCCGGCGCCGCTGCGGGATTGCCGCGGACGACCACGAGATCCGCGATGCGGCCGACCTCGATGGAGCCGAGATCCTCATCGACGCCCAGAACCTTTGCTCCGTTCGACGTCATGATGCGCAGCGCCTCGACCGGCGTGAATCCGGCCTCCACGAGCAGCTCGAGGTTGCGCTGGTCGCCGAAGCCGGGCAGGGCACCGCCGTTGCCCGTCGGATCGACCCCTGCCGCGAGCAGTCCGCCGCGACGGACGAACTCGCGCTCGTACGCCATCGCCTTCCTGAGCACGTCCTCCGAGGCAGCGGCCTGCGGATTCTCCGCGAGCCGCCTGCGCGTGGCGAGGTACTCCTCGCGGGTTTCCGGCGACATCGCGTCGAGCGTGCGCTGCTCGAGGGGCGGCCGGTTCGGGATCGACAGCTCGTAGACCGCGAGCGTCGACGTCATCGCGACGTTGTTGCGCACCATGTCGTCCAGCGTCGCGTGCACGGGCTCGCTGTCGATGTCCAGCGCGCGCAGCGACTGATACGCCGTGCGCGGGCAGCGGTCGGGCTCCTTGTTCGGATCGTACTCGCTGTTCGCGAACAGCCCGTGTTCCAGATTGTCGATGCCGAGCGCGACCGCCTCGCGGTAGCCGACGGAGCACAGATGGCCGGTCAGCTTCACGCCCCGCCGGTGCGCCTCATCGATCGCGGCCTTCATCGCGTCGCGGTCGATCAGCGTGTAGAACTTGAACCACGTGGCTCCCTCCTCCGCCCAGTACGCCACGACGCGCCGGGCATCCTCAGCCGTGGCGACCTGATGCATTCCGCCGCCCGCGCCCTCGCCCGAGATGTACGGCCCGGTGACGTGCATGCGCGGACCCGGGATCTGTCCGTCATTGATCGACTTCCGCAGGTTCAGCTCGCTGTACGGTGACATGCTGCCCGTCGTCCGGATCGTGGTGACGCCGGAACCCAGATAGAGCCGCGGTGCGCTGAAATTGAGCTGGACGCTGCGACCGAATGCGGTCGTGTAGAACGTGTGGTTGTGCATGCCGACGATCCCGGGGAACACGGTATGTCCCGCGAGGTCGAGCACGCGCGCATGCGCCGGGGCGCGCGTGGTGGCACTCGGCCCGAGCGCGACGATCCGGCCGCCGTCGATCACGACCGTCTGGTCCTCGAGCGGCGCGGCACCGGTGCCGTCGATCACGCGCACGTTCGTCAGCGCGACGACGGTTTCCGGCACGGAGACGAACTCGCGGACGCCCGGCGCGAGCTGATCGAAGGTCTGCGCGGCGGTGGGGAGCGGCAGCGCGAGCGCGCACGCCAGGGCGAACGATCGACACGGGCGCATGGTCGGACTCCTGAATCCGGGGGAAGTGAAGGGATAGGCCGCCGCGACGCGGCTCGCAAGGTCAGGGCAGCACGTCGAAGAGCAGCTGCATGCCCGCCTCGAGGTGCTCGGCAATGTGACAGTGCAGCATCCAGCGGCCGGGGTTGGACAGCTCCAGCAGCAGCTCGACGGACATCCCGACCGGCACCAGGACCGTATCCTTCCACACGAGATTGCGGGTCGGCACTCCATTCACGGACAGGACGAGGAAGCGCTGGCCGTGGATGTGGATGGGGTGCTGCATCGCGTGCAGCGCATGCCGCTCGTTGCGGAGCCGCACGCGCACGACGTCGCCGACGCGCCAGGTGCGCCGGATATCCCGGTTCTCCGCGCCGCCGTCGCTGTCGCGGAGGACCCAGCGCACCTCGCGCGTGGTCGGCAGCCAGTCCATCATCGGCATGGTGCCCGCCCACTCGACCGGATTGAAGTAGAGCGTGTCGAGCCGCATGAGCCGGTCGAGCGCGAACGGGATCCCGCGATCCTCGAGCACGAGCCGGAGGTCGAGGTCGGGCGGGTCGTCGAAGTGCTCCCGGTAGCGCTCGATCTCGCGCGTGACCGACGGGTTCCGTCGCAGCGTAGCGAAGGCCGCGGTCAGGTCGGGTGCGGCGGCGTCGGCGGAGACGGCCACGGCGCCCAGCGTGTCGACCAGCGGCAGGAACGCGCCGACGGCGTGATCGATCGCCTGCACGCGATTCGTGAGCAGCGCGCTGCCCGGGGTCGTGAACTGTACGTCCACCACGTACCGCTCCGCCGGCGCGAGCACCACGCTCTCCACCCACTCCTCCCGCTCGAACCGGCTCACGTCCGACGCGACCACCTTCATGCGTGCGTGATCGAAGGAGATGTTGAACGTGCGGGTGTTCGACGCATTGGTCAGGTGGAATCGCACGACCTCGCCGGCGCGGACTTCGGCCGACCAGCGGGGCTCGCCGTTCACGAGCAGCACGTTCCCGAAGCGGCCCATTGCGGCGAAGTTCGCGGCCTCCGCACCGTACGGCACGAGCCCGTCCTCGCCGAGCAGGATGTCATCCAGCATGAGCACCTCCTCGCGATGTGCGCGTCCGTAATGGCCGCGCTCGCGCGGCAGCACCATGAGGTTGCCGTACAGCCCCAGGTCCTGCTGGATGTCCTCCCGGTGATGCGGGTGGTACCAGTAGATGCCGGCATCGGGGAAACGGATCGTATACGTGAAGGAGCCGCCCGGCTCGACGGGATCCTGCGTCACGTGTGGCACGCCATCGAACCGGTTGTCGAGGCGGACGCCGTGCCAGTGCACCGTCGTCTCATGGACGGTCTGGTTGCGGAATTCGACCGTGATGGTGGATTCCTCCGACACGTGGATCAGCGGTCCGGGATACTGTCCGTTGAAGCCGTACATCAGGATGTCGCGGCCCTTGAGCGAGCGGCGCACGAGTCCGGCGACGAGGCCGATGGTGTCACCGTCCCGAACGCGCAGGAGCTCGCGCGGCCGGGCGCGCGGAACCGCCGCGGTGTCGCGCGCGGCGGGCAGGAACGGCGACACGACCGGCGCGAGGTGCTCGATGCCCATGGGTGCCATCGGCACGCGTGGATCGTGCGGCGGCATCGTCCAGCCGCCGCCTGCGCCGTGGCCCCCATGGGGCGATTGCTGCGGCGGAGCGGCGAGGAAGTGCGGGTCGCGCATGCGGGTGCTGGGCGAGAGGCCGCGAAGCACCACGGGGCCGCGCCGCTCCGTCACCGTATCGGCGGACTCGGCACTCACGAGCACGTAGTACTTGTTGAGGGCGATCTCGCCGGTCGGGTTGCGGCCGTTCCGCGCGGTCCCGAGCTTCGTCAGCGGAGCGAGGTTCGGCGGCGCGGCCCACGCGATGTAGGTCGAGTACTCGCCGAGCGTCGCGGGGTCGGGAAGGCCGCGGATGAAGATCGTCGTGCGGAAGCGGTGATGACCATCGCGCGTGACGGCCGCGCCGAACGGCGTCGCTGCGGGTGTCAGCTGCACGACACCGGACGCGATCCGAAACAGGTCGGGCCGCGCAACCAGCTCGATGCAGTAGAGGTCCGTGCTCGGCGCGCCCGTGAGATCGAACGAGACGGGATCGGACGGGCAGAAGTCGATGGTCTCCGCGGGCGGCCGGGGCGCAGCGGTGTCGGGGCGCGACGCCGTGCAGCCGGCGAGCAGCACGAGCAGCGCGACCCTGCGCATCACTGCGCCGGAGTGCGATCCACGACGTAGACGTTGCGCTGCGCCGTTGGCACCACGACGACATCGAGGATGTTGACGTGCTCGGGCAGTC
This sequence comes from Longimicrobiales bacterium, assembly GCA_036374995.1. Taxonomy (GTDB): domain Bacteria; phylum Gemmatimonadota; class Gemmatimonadetes; order Longimicrobiales; family RSA9; genus SH-MAG3. The sequence continues at coordinate 57,324 of DASUSS010000085.1, forward strand.
CGGCGACGTAGCACACGGTGTCCGCGACGTCATCGCCCGAGAGCGGCCGGAACCCCTCGTAGACCTGCCGCGCGCGATCCGCGTCGCCGCCGAAGCGCACGATCGAGAACTCGGTCTCGACGAAGCCCGGATCGACGCTCGAGATGCGGATCGGCGTGCCCTGCAGGTCGAGGTTCATGCCGTCCGTGAGCGCCCGCACCGCGTGCTTCGTGGCCGCGTACACGTTGCCGCGCGGGTACGTCATGTGGCCGGCCGTGCTGCCGATGTTGATGATGTGTCCGCGGCCGAGCCGGATCATTGCGGGGATGAACGCGCGCGTGACGTTCAGCAGGCCCTTGATGTTCGTGTCGATCATGCGGTCCCAGTCGTCCGGATCGCTGTCCTGCAGGAAGTCGAATCCGGCGGCCAGGCCGGCGTTGTTCACGAGCACGTGCGGCACCGCATCGGCCGCCGCGAGCGCGGCAGCGGCGGCCTCGACGCCGGCGCGGTCACGCACATCGACATCGTTGACGTGCACGTGTCTGCCGTGGGCCGCCTCCAGCTCGTCCGCCATCCGCTGGAGCCGCTCCAGGCGACGCGCCCAGAGGATGACCTCGGCACCCTCGCGCGCGAAGCGGCGCGCGCACGCAGCGCCGATGCCCGAGCTCGCGCCGGTGACGAGGATGCGCTTTCCTGAAATGCGGTTCATGGTCTTCCACGGAGGTACAGGTTGGTCGCCGCGCAATCATAGGGTGCCAGCGCCCGGTTGCGCGAGGGCGGGCGGCAGCGCATCGTTCGGCAACCCACGTCACCAGAGAGAACTCCATGATGCGACCGTGCGCAGCACACGCACGCGCCGCCGCGCTCATCGCCGCGGCCTGGCTGCTCCACCCGCTCGACGTTCGCGCGCAGGCCGGCGAGCCGATTGGCGACGCCCCGTTCGATTCCAGCTACTTCGCGTGGCAGCGCGGTGATTTCATTGACGCACTGACGCGTCTGGATCGTCTGCTCGCGGGTCCGGATGCACACCGCTGGCTGGAGCCGGCCGCAGTGCTGACCGGCGAGCTGTTCGCGACGCAGGAGCTGACGACCGACGGCCTGGCGCCGACGTGGTCGCCCGACGGCCAGTACGTCTCCTGGGAGAGCGGTACGGGATCCGACCGGCGCGTCCACATCGCTCGCGTCGGCGATCGCGGCGCCCACACGGTCGCAACCGTGAGCGGGCGCGCGCCCGCCTTCGACGGTGCGGGCCGGGTATTCTACATCGTGGTGCCGGCTTCTCCGGAGCTCGCGCAGGCGCGCACGGACGTCGATGCCGCCGTGCAGGCGCGCAACAGCCAGGAGGCGTTCCGCGCGCGCACGCGCGTGGCGCAGCTGGAAGCCGCCGCTGCCCGGCTGATGGTGCGGGAGCTGGCGAGCGGCCGCGAGGCCGCGGTGGACCTGGGCGGGATCGAGCCGCAGACCGTCGTGTTCCGACCCGGGGACGCCACGCCGCACGTGCTCGGAGCGACGGCCGGTGCGGGCAACGGCAGCGACCTCTACCGCATCGCTGACGGGACACCACGGAGAGTCACGACGGCCGACGGTCCGAAGCGCGACATCGTCTTCCTCGCCGGCGACCGGCTGCTCTACTCGATCGACCGGCAGAGCTTCGCGATCCAGAGCCTCGCCACGGGCGCGGTCTCGATTCATACCGGCACCCAGGTCACCCGCTCCGCCGATGGCAGCACGGTGTCGTTCGTGCGGCCGGATGCAGGCGAGTCCGTGATCACGCTGCTGCGCGCCGACGGCAGCGCCGTCGATGCGGTGCGTCGTGACGGACCCGTGGCGAATCCCGCGCTGTCGCGCGACGGCTCGCGCCTCGCCTATCAGGCGATGCCGCGTGAGGACTGGGAGCTGTTCGTCGTCGATGCGGCCGGGTCGGACGAGCGGCGCCTCACGCGTGAGGTACAGCACGACCTGCTGCCGCGGTTCATCGACGCTGATCGCGTCCTCGCGGTCATGGGCGAGGCGAGGCACCGGCGGTCGTACGTGTACGATCTGCGCACGGGTAAACGCACCCGACTCTTCCACAACAACACTGTGAGGACGGTCGCGCCGGAGTACGAGTGGGTCCTGTCACCCGACGGCAGGCGCGTGCTGATCGTCGCGGAGCGCGACGGCGACACCGTCTCGCCCGAGCGCGGCGTCTACCTGACGGACCTCGATCGCCGCGTCACCGTCGAGGACGTGCAGTCGCGGGTCAGGCGGCAGCTCGCTGGCGAGCAGGCGCTGCGGGAGAAGGCGCGCGGGCTCTTCGCGGGGATCGAGGAGGCAGTGGCGGCCGCGACCGGCGACGTCTCGAGGGACCGGATCTACCAGTACGAGGCCGACCTGTTCCAGTTCGACTCGAAGCACATCATGCAGCCGGGCAATGCGAAGGCGATCGAGTACATCACGCAGAAGCTGCGCGAGTTCGGGTACGATCCCGAGCTGCAGTGGTTCGAGCCGCGGGGTGTCCGCACGGCGAACGTCATCGCGACGCTGCCGGGCACAGTGCAGCCGGACGTGCTGTACACGGTGAGCAGCCACTTCGATTCCGTGGAGCGCGGTCCCGGCGCGGATGACGACACGAGCGGCACCGCCGCACTGCTGGAGGCCGCACGCGTGCTCGCATCGCGGCCCCAGTCCGCCACCATCCATTTCGCGTTCTTCACGGGCGAGGAGGCCGGCCTGCTCGGCAGCCGCGAATACGTGCGTCGCGCGGTGGAGAACGGTGACCGCCTGGTCGGTGCGCTCAACAACGACATGATCGGATACGCGAACGATCAGCGTCTGGACAACACGATCCGCTACTCGAACGACGGCATCCGGGACATCCAGCACGGCGCGGCCATACTGTTCACGGACCTGATCACGTACGACGCGAAGTACTACAAGAGCACGGATGCGCACGCGTACTACGAGGCGTACGGCGACATCGTGGGCGGCATCGGCAGCTACCCGATCCTCGGCAACCCGCACTACCATCAGACGCACGACCACCTCGAGACGATCAATCATCAGCTGGTCGCAGAGGTCTCGAAGACCACCGTGGCGACGCTCATGAAGCTCGCCAGCTCGCCCTCTCGCGTGAAGAACGTGCGCGTCACCCGGAGCGGCCGCCGCGCCGACGTCAGCTGGGAGCCGCTGCCGGAACGCGACGTGGCCGGCTACCTCGTCGAGTGGGGGCCGGCCGGTGCCGTGCGCGGCAGCATGCGGGTGAACGGCACAGCCGCGCGGATCACCGATGTCGCGGCGGGTGACGAGATCCGCGTGAGCGGTGTGAGCGAGCGGGGCACACTCAGCTGGGATGCGGCCCGCGTCACCGCGAACTGACGCGCCCCGGTCTCAGGCGTTCTCGACCAGCAGTCGCTGCGTCGGATAGGCGAATTCGATCTCCGCTTCCTCGAACGCGCGGTGGATGTCGAAGTTGATCGCCTGCTGGATGTCCATGTAGGCGTTGTAATCGGGGCCGAGCACGTAATACACGGTCTCGAACAGCAGCGCGAAATCGCCGTAGCTGGAGAAATGAGCGCGGTCGAAGCGCGTGTCCAGCTGACGCTCGATGGCCGAGCGGATCATTCCGGGGATCTGCTCGAGCTTGTGCCGCGGTGTCTCGTAGGTGACGCCGAGCGTGAACACGACGCGGCGCTGGTACATCCGCTTGAAGTTGCGGATGCGCGAGCCGAGCAAATCGCTGTTGGAGAGCACGAGCTGCTCGCCGGACAGGCTCCGTACCCGCGTCGTCTTCAGGCCGACGTACTCCACGGTGCCCATGAGGTCATCGACGATGATGAAGTCGCCGATGATGAACGGCCGGTCGAGCACGATGGAGAGCGAGGCGAACAGGTCGCCGAGGATGTTCTGGAGTGCGAGCGCGACCGCCACGCCGCCGATGCCGAGCCCCGCGACGAGCGCCGTGATGTCGAATCCGAGATTGCTCAGGCCGAGCAGGACGAGGATCGTGTAGAACGCGAGGCGCAGAATGAAGCCGACCGCGTTGATCGTCGTGGCGGTCGCTGCGTCCTCTTCGACCCGCCGTGCAATCTGCCGCTGGATCAGCGCATTGATCACGACGGTGCCCCAGATCGCCGCCTGCGCCACGACGACCATGACGCCGGCGAAGCGAAGCGCGGTCTCGGCGCTGTCGCTCAGGACCAGGACACGGGACGCAGCGTAGAGGGAGACGAACAGGATGAAGAACGTCCTGGTGCGCCGGAGCGTATCGGCCACCATGTCGTCGGCTTCGTTGCGCGTGCGAGCGGACAGCGCGGTCAGCTGACGGATGACCAGCCGGCGGACCAGGTTCGCACCGACGTAGACTACGATCGCGACGGCGGTCGCGAGCACCCACGCACGCACGCTGTTGTTCAGGTATGTCCAGTCCGGGAATGTCATTGCGCTTCTCCGGTCGAGTATCGACAGGATGCCGGCCGCAAGGTAGGAGGCGTGTGGCGCGTGTGCAAAGCGGCGGTCAGTGCAGGAGTCCGGCCGTGACCGGATCCGTGCGATCGTAGAGTCGACCGAGCCACAGGATGAGCAGCGCGGCCTCGGCACTCGCCGCGACCACGGCAGCGGCGATGCCGACCAGTGCGGCACTCTCCCCGAGCAGCACGACGAGCGGAGCACCGACGAGTGCGCCCGCGGCGAGCGGCGGGATCGCGAGGATCGCGAGCAGCAGCAGTGTTCCGAACATCACGATCATGTTCTGGCCGACCGCTTCCATCCCGCTGGCGTCATGACCGCCGATCCGGATCCACGACGGATAGAGCAGAGCGAGCAGGTTCTGGATGATGACGGCGAGCGAATTCAGGACCGGGAGCGTGATCGTGGCGCCGGCGAACAGCAGGACCGCCGGCGCCGGCCGCAGCGTACCCAGCGCGGTGAGCAGCGCGAGGCCGGCCGTGGCGAGCAGGAGCTGGGGCACGGTCAGGGTGATCGTGGTGGCGGCGACTTCGGCGGCGGCGAGGTCGCGACTCGGAACCGGGTACGTGCGCAGCTGCTCGAGGTGGCGGAGGTCCATGCGCAGGTCGTTGCGCACGCCGAGCGGGCCGAACACCGTGAGCATTGCGGCGAGTCCGAGCAGGGCCGCCGCGGCGAAGCGGATGATGTCGCGGCCGCTCGTACCGCCGTCGGCGATCCAGATGGCCATCGCGACGACGAGGATCAGGAACAGCATCCCGCGCAGCGTGCGGACGGAGCGCTGCGCGTAGAGCACGTTCTTCCAGAAGATCGCGTAGGCACTGCGGCCGGTCGGCCGGAGCGGCAGCCACGGCCGCGCGATGCTCTCCTTGCGATCCCTCCGGGCGAAGCGCAGGCGGCCGAGGCCGCCGGCACGCACGGCGCGGAGCAGCGCATCCCGCCGCTGTCCCTCTTCCACGGCTGTCTCCTCGAATGCGGCATCGGTCCTCTGGAGCCACACGTAGTGGAGCAGGAGCACGAGGCACGCGCCGCCGAACGGCTGGAGCCAGTCGGCGATGCCGGACGCGAGCGTCGGCGCGAGCAGCAGACGGAACGGCGCGAGTGCGAGGCGGGGACCCGGCTCGGCGAGCAGTGCGAGCAGCCGTTCACCGGCGAACTCGACGGAGGCGTTCGCGCGGATGTCCGCGACGGCGTGCAGCAGCGCCCACACGAGCGCGCCGAACGCGGCGCCGAAGAGCAGGATCGGCACGATATTGCGGCGCAGTCCGCGCCGGCCCTGTTCTTCGGCGGCGGCGTGCACGAGCGAGGCCGCGATCTGGTGCTGATGCAGCGTGGCGAGCAGCAGCCAGAGCGAGAGCAGGCGCAGCGGCCAGGGCAGCGGCGTCCCGCGCATGAGGAGGGAGCCGATGATCGCGGAAAAGAGGATGGCGGGCTGGGCGTGCAGGATCTTGAAGCGAATGATCTGGGTGCGCGTGAGCGGAGCGGCGAGCAGCAGATTCGTCTCGGCGGGCGTGAGCACGAGGCCGTGACGATGACCGCCCCAGAGCCACCACCACGATGCGAGCAGTGCGAGCACGAGCGGCCCGACCGTCCGTCCCGCCTGGAGCCAGGGTCCGCCGATCGCGTCGCCCGCCTCCCCGGAAGGCATCCAGCCGCCGAAGATGAAGAAGAAGTAGAGCACGCCGACGAGTGCCGCGACCGCGTAGCGGGGCGAGCGCAGCCGTCGTCCCTGCCGGAGCACGCGGTTGCGGACATCGCAGCCGATGAAGTAGACGAAATGACGGGTCACGCTCGTTCGGTGAGCGCGAGGAACACGTCCTCGAGTCCGCGGCCGGCGAGTCCCGGCCGCTCGGCGATGATCTCGTCCAGCGTTCCCATCGCCACAGCCTCACCCTGCTGGATGACGAGGATCCGGGAGCACAGCTCCTCGACGAGGCCGAGCAGGTGGGAGCTGAGGATGACGGCCGCGCCGCGGGCGGCACGGTCCAGGATCGTGCGCTTCATGCGACGGATCGCGCCCGGGTCGAGGCCGGTGAGCGGCTCATCGAGCAGCAGCGCGCGCGGCTCGTGCAGCAGGCCGCAGGCGATCGCGAGCTTCTGTTTCATGCCGCGCGACAGCTCATCGGGCAGCGCGTCGCGGCGGTCGGCAAGCTCCAGCTCCTCCAGCAGGCCCGCACCGCGCAGGCCGGCATCGGCGACACCGTAGATCCGGCCGATGAAACGGAGGTGCTCCGCCACGGTGAGATGCGGGAACAGCTGCGGCTCGTCCGGAATGAACGCGAGTGCGGCCTTCGCCTTCAGCGGCTCGGCGAGCAGGTCGTGCCCGGCAATCCGGATCGTGCCGTCCGTCGGGCGGATGATACCGACGAGGCAGCGCAGCGTCGTCGTCTTCCCGGCGCCGTTCGGCCCCACCAGCCCGACTACCTCGCCGGGAGCCACATTGAACGTCAGGTCGCGGACGGCGGTGAAGTCGCCGTAGTTCTTCCGGAGGTGCTCGACCCGGATCATGCCGGCGCGGCGGCGATCAGCAGCACCGTGATGTTGTCGAGTCCGCCGCGGAGGTTGGCCGCATCGACGAGATCGCGTGCGCGCTGCTCGAGCGAGAGCGGACGGTCGAGGATCGCGCGCAGGTCCGCGTCATCGATCATCGTCGTGAGGCCATCGGAGCACAGCACGAACTCGTCACCGGGATCGACATCGATGACGATCGTGTCCGCGGGCCCGACCGCGGCGGTGCCGAGCACCCTGCTGAGCACGCTCGCGAGCGGGTGGTGACGCGCCTGCAGCGGCGTTAACATACCGGCATCGACCTGCTGCTGTACCCAGGTGTGATCCCGCGTGAGCTGGGTCAGCGAGCCGCGACGCAGGCGATAGGCGCGGGAGTCGCCGATGTGGGCGATGACACACTGCGGCGCAGCTGCGAGCGGCGCGAGCGCCGTCAGCGTGGTGCCCATCCCGCCACACTCGCGGTGCACGGCCGCATGATCCAGAATCGCGCGGTTCGCCGCATCGAACGCGTTGAGCAGGCGTCGCGTCAGCGCCGGCGCGCGGATGCGCGGCGAGGGCGGCCGCTGGAACGCTGCGGCGAGGACTTCGGCCGCAATGCGGCTCGCGACGTTGCCGGCGGCGTGGCCACCCATGCCGTCCGCCACCGCGTAGATGCGCGCGCCCGGGCGCAGCACGTACGCGTCCTCGTTCCGCGGGCGGTGCCGGCCCGGATCCGTAAGGCCGACGGCCGTCCAGCTCATGAGTGTTGCCGCACGCACGGGCACGACCATTGCCACTTCCTGGGAACCACCATGAAATCCATCGTTCTGCTGCCGTTCACCTGCGTGATGGCCGCGTGCGGGCCGTCACGACCGCCCGACGACTCGCCGCAGGCGACGATCGCCGTCATGACCGAGCTCCGGCCGGGCACGCCCCTGGAGGAAATGCTGGAAATGCTCGACCAGCACCTCGTCAACGCCATGGCCGGTGAGATGGAGGGCGACGCTCTGGACGAGTTCAGCCGTGCCGAGGCCATCACCGATCGCCTGCTCGAGGCGCGCATGCCCTTCGAGTGGATCCCCTCCGAGCGTTACAGCCTCGAGTCGAGACTGCGACAGATCCAGTCGAGTGCGGACCGCGTCATGGCACAGGTCCGCGTGCGCACGCCGCGGATGCAGATGCTCCAGGACCTGCGCCTGCTCCGCACCGACGTCGCCCGCCTGCGCCAGACCGTCGCCGCGGGCGGCACGCAGGCGCCCGCTCCGATCGATCGCCTGCTCGCCGGCGATACCGCCGTGATCCGGTCTCCGGCACCCGCCGCGGGCACGCCCGACAATCAGTCCCGTGGCGCGCGGCCGCTCGGTACACCCATCTCCCGGGACACCACCTGAGCTGCGACGCGGAACCCGGAAAGGCTGCACGCTTCCCGGCTTCCGCGCCAGTATCTCAGCCGCCCGGCCGACCGCGCTCCTCGCGGGGATGGCCATGCGCCTGGTTGTCCGAGGTGCCGGACTCGTCGAAATCCCGGTTCGTGCCCTCCGTCTTCGACCGGTGTGCCTGCTTCGAGGCGTCCTTCCGTGGATCGGGCGGCGTCTTCACGCGGCCGCCCTCACGTTCACGTCGCGGATCGATCATCCTGGTCACTCCCGTCGGGGGCCCGGCCGGAACCGGCCGGAACCGCTCAGAACTGCGCGTTTGCGGTCGGTCGCGGGCGCAAGACGCATTCCGCGCAGCGCCGTGCCGGACGGGGACTTGACCGGAACCAACCGCTGCGTTACGGGGTTCTACCGCGCACCGCTTCGAAGGTCGGTCTCGCGCGGGAGTGCGGGGGCAGAATCCTTGCATGGATCAGTCGTCGTCGACGGACGCCGATGGGCCTGAGGGCAGCACAGGAAGGGCGATTGCACGTATGGAGATCACGGAGGCCCGGAAGCGGCGGAAGCGCCGGAACGCGGGTCGATTGGAAGGCTTTGCGGGGACGGCCGAAGAGCGGTCCGCGCTCGATCAGTATCTGCGGGAGGTCAGTCAGCACGAGCTGCTGAACGCCCAGCAGGAGGTCGAGCTGGGTCGTCGCGCGCAGAAGGGCGATGAGGACGCGGTCCAGAAGCTGGTGCGCGCGAACCTCCGCTTCGTCATCAGCGTAGCGAAGAAGTATCAGAACCGCGGTGTCTCCCTCATCGACCTGATCCAGGAGGGCAACGTCGGTCTCGTCACGGCCGCGCGGAAGTTCGATCCGGAGCAGGGCGTGAAGTTCATCTCGTACGCCGTGTGGTGGATCCGCCAGGCGATTCTCGCTGCACTGGCGAATCAGGGTCGTGCCGTGCGTGTGCCGCTCAACCGCGCGAGCGATCTCGCGCGCATCTTCCGTGAGCGGGAGCGGCTGAAGCAGGAGCTGCGGCGGGATCCGACACTCGAGGAGGTCGCCGAGGCCGCTTCGCTGACGCCCGAGGTCGTGACCTCACTGTCGACGCTGAACGCGGCGGAGATCCGTCTGGATGCGCCGATCGGCGACAGCGATGACAGCCAGCTCGTCGAGCGATTCATGTGGGACGAGGCGCACGAGCCGGAGGAGGCGGTCGAGGAGCGGCTGCTCGCGGAGCACATCGACCGTGCGCTCGAGACGCTCACGCCGCGGGATGCCAAGGTGGTCCGCCTCTACTTCGGCCTGGAAGGCGGTCGCGAGCACACGCTCGAGGAGATCGGCAACATGCTCGGCGTGACGCGCGAGCGGGTTCGTCAGCTGCGGGACCGCGCACTGCGCCGCCTGCGTGAGGGCGAGCTCGGCACCGCACTGGAGAGCTTCGCCGCATAACGCGGCCCATGGCCTCCGCCATCGTACTGTCGGCCAGTGGCGGCGTCTACGACGTCCTGCTGGAAGACGGAACCGTGGCGGAGGCCTCGCTGCGCGGGCGGCTCAAGCTCCAGCAGCGCACCGGTGACCGCGTGGTCGCCGGCGATCAGGTCCGGATAGAATCCCAGCCCGACAGCTCCCTCACCATCGAGGCCGTCGCGCCGCGCACCAGCGAGCTGGCGCGCCGGGCGCCGGGTCACGGCCGCAGGGCGAAGGTGATCGTGGCGAACGTCGACCGGGTCGTCATCGTGTTCGCGGCGCGCGAGCCGGAGCCGAAACGGCGGCTGCTCGACCGCTTCCTCGTGCTCGCCGAGGCGAGCCGGCTCGAGTCGCTGATCGTGCTGAACAAGGTGGATCAGGTCGATGACGAAACCGCGTTGTCGTTCCTGCGACCCTACGAGGCCGCGGGCTACGCGACCCTGCGCACGAGCGTGACGGCGGGCATCGGCATCGACGCGTTCCGGCGGATCGTGTGCAGCTCGCGCAGTGTCGTGACCGGACCGTCCGGCGCCGGGAAGTCGAGTCTGCTGAACGCCGTGCAGCCCGGGCTCGGACTGCGCATCGGCGCCGTCAGCGAAGCGGCCCGCAAGGGACAGCACACGACCGTGAGCGCACGGGTCATCCCGCTCGAATGCGGCGGCTTCGTCGCCGATACTCCGGGCCTGCGCGAGCTCGGCCTCTGGGGCATCGAGTCCGCCGAGCTGGCCGACTACTTCCCGGAGTTCGCCGACCTGATCGGCTCCTGCCGGTTCGCCGGCTCGTGCAGCCACACGCACGAGCCCGGCTGCGCAATCCGCGGCGCGGTGGAAGCAGGCGAGATCGACCGCGGCCGCTACGAGAGCTACGTCACGCTGCTCGGCGAGGTCACGGCAGCGCCCCGGTACTGACAGCCCGCCGTCGCTACAATCCCACGCCTGCGCGGACGCCGACGTGGAACACCCGCCCCGGCGTCGGAAAGTTGAAGACCTCCTCGTAGTCGGTATCGAGCAGGTTGCGCACGCCCGCGGTGAGGTCGATCCCCCGGAGCATCGCGTACGCGATGGCCGCGTCCAGCAGCGTATACTCCTCGAGCGTGGTCCGGACGCCGCTGAACCGGGCAGGATCCGTGAAGTCGAGGTCGGTGCGCTCGCCGACCCAGCGCGCGGCGAGGCGTGCGTCGAGTGCCGGAGTGAGGCGCAGCGCCGCGGTGATCGACGCCTGGTGTGCAGGCCGGCGCAGCATGGGCCGTCCGGCCTCGAACGCGGGGTCCTCGCCGAACCCGTCATCGCTCACACGCGTGGACGTGTACGTGTAGGCGGCGGTCGCGTGCAGCCCGCCGACTTCGGCCGCGGCCGTGAGCTCGGCACCCCGGGCGCGCGCCGCCCCGACATTGTGGTAGTTCGGCGACTCCGGGTCCGGCGTCGTGAACGTGTACTGGATCAGGTTGCGGAGCCGCTGGTCGAACCACGTGGCGCCGAGCGTGAGCACACCGCGCAGGACATACTCCGCGCCCGCCTCCCAGCTGCGCGCGCGCTCCGGCTCCAGGTCTGGGTTCCCGCGCGCAAAGCCGGTCGCGAAGTTCTCGAAGAACGTCGGCTCCTTGAACGCCGTTCCGACCGATGCATGGAGTCGTGCGTGCGGCAGCGGGTGCCAGCTCAGCGCAGCGCGGCCGGTGTGGAACGTTCCGAACGCGTCGTTGTCGTCGAGCCGGCCGCCGATCGTGATCGACAGTGCATTGAACGGCGTGCCGTGCACCTGCGCATACCATCCGGTGTTCGCGCGCTCTTCATCGGTCTCGTCGCTGAAGTCAAAGCCGCCGCCGGCGCTCGCGAACGCCGTCTGCGCCTCCTGCCATTCCCGCTCGGCACCGAGCGTGATCACGGTGCGGTGCGGCAGGCCGATGTTCGCGCGGGCGTCGATCGCGCGGCGCAGCTGATCGGCGGTGCTCCGGAACCGGCCGTCGGCGGCGGAGTCGGGGGGATCGTCCGTGCGCGATTCCGACCGGTGGAGCGTCGCGAGGACACGAAGCTCGACGGCGTTCGCGAGATCCAGTCCGGCGTCGACGCCGAGCGTGCGTGTGGCGCCATCGGCGAACTGGTTCCGGTCGACGACGGTGCCGCCGCCGTCGGTCGGGTAGTGGTACTCGGTGTCCATCGCGCGGCCCGTCACGGACACATCCGCGCGCAGCCCCTCAAGCCGGACGCGTCCCGAGATGTTCGTGTTGTCATAGTCGCTGTTGAACGCGAACAGACCGGTCGATGTCGCGTGAGCGGCGGACAGGCCGTAGCGGAGTATGGCGTCACGACCGAACGGCAGGGCGGAACGGCCGGTGAGTGCCGCATCGAGTGCATGCGTGTCGAACGACTCGCCGGCCATCGTCCCGCGGCGGTCTCCGCGCGCCGTGGTGGCGCCGACATCGAGCCGGGGCGGGCCGCCCGCGCGCGTGAAGATCTGAACCACGCCCGACACCGCGTCGGAGCCGTAGAGCACGCTGGCCGGGCCGCGCACGATCTCGATGCGGTCGACGTCCTCCGTGCGAAGATGTGCCCAGTCGAACGCGCCGCCGGGGTCGTTCACCTGTACGCCATCCACGAGGACCTGCACGTAGTCGGCCTCGCCGCCGCGAATGAAGAGCGAGGTCAGCGCGCCGGGCCCGGCGCTCTGCACGAACGCGAGGCCCGGCACGGCACGCAACGCATCGACGAGGAAGCGGTGCCCGCTCTCGCGCATCGCCGCGCCGGACACGACCGTCACGCTGCCGGGTGCAGCGCCGATCGGTGTCTCCAGCCGGGTCGCCGTCACCACGAGGTCGCGCAGCCGGACGGTGTCCGGCCGGTCCTGCGCCTGTACTGCGAGCGGCACGCCGGCCAGCATCGCTGCGATCCAGAGCCTCGACTTCACGTTCTCCTCCGTTCCCCCTGGTGTGCGCCGGACGCGCGCCGCGGTATGATCTGCGGCGCTCCATCCTCCGTTCGTATCATGACCGGCCAGTCGTACACTTCTTCCACCGTCGCCCGTGTGAGGACATCCGCCGGCGTGCCGGTGGCGGCGGTGCGGCCGCGATGCAGCAGCACGAGCCGGTCGGCGTAGCGCGCGGCCACATTGATGTTGTGCGTAACCACCACGACCGTGACGCCATCCGCCCGCAACTCTGCGAGCAGCTCGAACAGCGACATCTCGTGCGCGATGTCGAGCGAAGCCGTCGGCTCGTCCAGCAGGAGTGCGCGCGGCTCCTGGGCGAGCGCGCGCGCGACGCGCACGCGCTGGCGCTCGCCGCCCGACAGCTCCAGCACGCTCCGCCGCGCCAGTTCGGAAATGCCGCAGCGCTGCATGGCACGGTCGATCGCCGCCGCATCCGCCGCTCCCTCGCGACGCCACGCGCCGAGATGCGGATAACGACCCATCGCGACCATCTCACGGGTCGTCAGCGGGAATGCCAGCTCCTCGAGCTGGGCGACGACGCCCACGCGCCGCGCGACCGCCTCGCGCTTCCACTCACGCAGCGGTCGCGACCACAACGCGACGGCGCCCGAGTCCGGGCGCAGCGCCCCGACGAGCAGCCGCAGCAGCGTGGACTTGCCCGAACCGTTCGGTCCGAGCAGCGCGACGATCTCGCTCTCGTGCACGTGCAGATCGACGCCGTCCACCGCGTTCCGATCGCCGTGGGCGTAGCGGAACGTGACGCCCTCCGCTGCGAACACGAGCTCGCGTGCGGACCGGCTCATGGTGCGGGACTCCTGCGCAGCAGCAGCACGAAGATGGGGACGCCGACGAGCGCGGTGATGACGCCGACCGGCAGCTCTGCGGGCGCGGCAATGCTGCGCGCGGCCGTGTCCGCGAGCAGCAGGAACGTGCCGCCGCCGAGCAGTGAGGCCGGGAGCAGCAGGCGGTGGTCACTGCCCCATGCCAGGCGCAGTGCATGAGGAACGATCAGCCCGATGAAGCCGATCACGCCGCAGGCGGCGACGGCAGCGGCGACGAGCAGGGACGCGATCAGATAGGCGAGGAGCTTGACGCGCTCCACGCGGGCGCCGAGGAACAGTGCGGTCTCCTCGCCGATCGCGAGCAGGTTGAGCGGGCGTGCGAGCGCGAGCAGCACGAGCACGGACGGCACGACATAGACGGTGAGCAGCGCGGTCGTGCGCCATGATGCGCCGGCGACGCTGCCCATCATCCAGAAGACGGCGGAGCGGAAGCTCTCCACGTCGGCCATCATGAGCAGCAGCAGGATCACGGCGTTGAAGAACGCGCCGACGACGACGCCGGCGAGCAGCAGGACGCGCGTATCGAGGGCGCGGCCGACGCGAAGCGCGATGCGCAGCACGAGCAGCATGGCCCCGACCGCGCCCGCGAGTGCGGCGATCTGCACGAGTCCGGGAACGGCCGCGAGCCCGAACACGACGGCGGCGACGGCGCCGACGGCCGCGCCGCCGGCGACGCCGAGCACATACGGCTCGGCGAGCGGGTTGCGCAACACGGCCTGGAAGACGGCGCCGGCGAGAGCGAGTCCGCCGCCGGCGATGAACGCGAGCGCGATGCGGGGGAGTCGGAGCTCGAGCACGATCGTGCGCGTCGTCGCGTCGGCATTGCCGGTGAACGCGCGCAGCACTTCGGCAGGCGGGAGCCCCGCGGCACCGATGGTCAGCGCGAAGAGTGCGGCGGCGACCGCGACGAGCAGGAGCAGCAGCAGGCGTCCAGCCGTGCGGTGCGTCGCATGTGCAGGTGCCGGTGCGGTAGCCCGTGGCGCGGCTGCCCGCGTGCTCATTGCCGCGTGTCCGCGCCGTGGATCCGCTCGGCGAGACCGCGGGCGGCGTTGCCGACCCCGGCGCCCGGGCGGTTGTACAGGTCGGGGTCCACGGCATACACGCGCCCGCGTCGGACCGCGGCGAGCTCGCGCCAGCCGGGCCGGCCGGCCAGGCCGGCGAGCGGCTCGTCCAGCGACTGGTCGCTCGGACGGATGATCACGTCCGGCTGCCGGCGCACGATCTCCTCCAGGGAGACCTGCGGCCACAGCTGTCCGACATCGGCAAAGACGTTCTCGCCGCCCGCGATCGTGATCAGGTCGTCCACGAAGGTGCCCGGTCCCGCGATCATCGGCGGGTCCGCCGAGAGGAGGTAGAGCACGCGCGGAACCGGGCGGCCGGCGACGGACCGGCGCACGGCATGGAGCTGAGCGGCTATGGCGCGCTGGAGCGAGTCCGCACGCGCCGGCTCACCGAGCAGCACGCCCAGCCGCTCGATCATCGACCGGATCTCGTCGACCGACTCGACGCGGGACGCATACGTCGGGATGCCCGTCCCCTCGAGCTGGCGTACCACGTCGCGCGACTGCGCATCCGGCCAGACGATCACGAGGTCCGGCCGCTGAGCAGCCAGCCACTCGATGCTCGGATTGAGGGCGTTGCCGAGCGACGGGAGGTGCGCGAGGCGCGGGTCCGCATCCCATTGCGTCCGCGCGATCACGACATCGGGCCCGGCGAGGATCGTGACGATCTCCGTCTGCGCGGGGATCATCGAGATCACGCGGCGCGCCGGCCGCTCGAGCGCGACGGTGCGCCCGGCGTCATCCGTGACGGCGATCTCCGCCGCGTCCGTCGCACCGGCGCGCGGCTCGCCCGCGCACGCCGCGGCGATCAGCAGGACGAATGGGATCGTGCTCGTTGCCCGCCGTGCGGTCCCGCGCCGCACCGGCGATTCGTGCTCGGCCACGAAAAAACCCGCCTCTTCCCGCAGGAAGGACGGGTGCGCACGCAGCCGGTGGATGCCGGCCTCGCGATCCCGGACCCCTCCCTGCGAAGGGTCGTTGCTCGGGCACGAACGGAGCCGGTCTCCTGGCTCGAGGCGGAGCCGTCCGCCTTCCCAGGCCGCGCAGCGGCCCAGTGGCATTTCGGACGGTCCACACCGGTCGCATCGCTGCGACCGGGCCTCTTACAGTGGCGGGGCCGCGCCGGATTTACACCGGTCTTCCGTTTGGCCCCGTTCGTGGTTGTCTCTTCAAATGATCGTGTCGAGCCCGATGTGTCAACTCCGGACCCGGGATGCGGAGCGGGAGAACGCGGGTGGTGGCTGCACTAGCGGCCGGGGTTTTCCTCCGGGGTCGTGTCGGGAGGTGCGGCCTCGGGCATGACGCGGCCGCCCTCCTCGCAGCGGTCGCGGAAGATGCGGCGCCACGCGCCGTCGCGACCGCGGCCGAACGCCTCGAACCAGCTGTCACTCACGCCGTAGACGCGGAGCAGCAGCTCGGGGAAGCCATCGCGGTTCCAGTCGAGGTAGTCGATGACGCGCGGCGCGGCCTTGCCGGTCTCGGGATAGCTGCGGAAGCTGACGAACGCGGTATCGTATCCGGTCTGCGACGGCGTCGGCGCGAACACGTAGAAGAGGGAGTAGCCGTCATTGTCGAGGCCGGGGCCGAGCGTGTCGCCGACGAGCAGCGTAGCCGCGTAGGCGGACGTGCCGGCGCTGCCTGCGGGGAACGCGGTCACCTGCTCGAGCGCGGCCGCCCAGTTGCCGGGCAGCTCGGCGCCGCGTGCGCGGATGGCGCGCTCGGCGAGGATCGGCGCGATGCGGGCGCGAACGCCCGGCGGCACTTCCGGCCGGTCCGCCCGCGCGGTGACGTTCGGCGCATCGGCGCGTGCGAGCGCGACGAACTCGGTTGCCGATACATCGCTCGAGAGCTCGAGCGAACCGGTGGCCGTCGGCAGCAGAGGACACGTCGGGACCTCGGGAACGCCGGCAGTCTGCACGAGCAGCGTGCCGGCGCGGCGGCCGCCGGTGTACAGCGTGAACTCGCTGCCCTGCCGCATGAACTCGGCGACGAACCTGCCGGCGTACGTCGCCGCGTCGCCCGCCGCGCGGATCGGCGCGAGCGAGTCGCCCGTGATCTGTCCCACGGGCATCAGGACGGCGCCCGCGCCGGTGCGCACGACGTAATACAGGATCGGGTTCGTCGGCAGCGGCTCGACGCCGGCTTCCTCGGCGCCCTCCGGCGTCTCGACGGCCTTCGGCGGTGGTGGCACCACAGCGAGATCGACGCCGCCCCAGCTCACGTTGTCGCAGCCTGCGAGAAGGATTACAATCAGGCCGGCCGCGGCACGGGCGCTCCGGATCACTGTCTTCATGGCTCCACCCTGTTCCACCCTCGAGGACTGCGGCAAAGTACGAACCCGCGCTTCCCGCTGGCAATCCGCGGGCCCGCGATCCGACCGGGCCGCCGCCTCAACTCGCAGCACCACGCGTACGAGCCGATGTCGATCGAGGCCTCCGAATTCCGCCGCGTGCTCGCTCACTGGAGCACAGGCGTAGCAATCGTCGCGACACACACGCCCGCCGGCGTGCCGTGCGGCATGACGGCGACGGCGTTCGCATCCGTCTCCCTCTCGCCGCCCCTCGTCCTCGCCTGCCTCGAGCGGGGCGCCGACACCCACGACGCGGTCCGCACTGCGGGCGTCTTCTCGATCAACATCCTCGCCGACGATCACGAAGCACTGTCGCGTCGCTTCGCGGGTGACGACTCGAGCCGCAAGTTCGTCGGCGTGCCGCATCACGCGGCGCGGACCGGCGCGCCCGTGCTCGACGACGCGCTCGCCTGGGTCGACTGCCGCGTCCACTCGGCCCATGACGCCGGCGACCACACGATCTTCATCGGCCACGTGATGGCCGGTTCCGCGCGCGAGGGCGACCCGCTGCTGTATTATCGCGGCGCCTACACGCGGCTGATCCGATGAGCGCGGGCGCCGCACGCGCGAGCACGATCGCCGCACTCGCCGCAGGCGTCACGCTCGGCGCCGCGACGAGTGCCGGCACCGCGCTGCTGCTCTACACGGGCCAGGGCTTCCTTCGCGCCGCGGGTCTCCTCGTCTCCTCCATGCTGATGGCCGTCGCCGCTGGACTCTGGGCGGGCGCGCCCGAGCCGGCGACACGCTCATCCGCGCGCGCGCGCTGGGCCACGCTCAGCATCGCGCTCATCGCGGGCGGCATCTTCTCCGGTCTGTGGAACGCACGCGAAGCGCTGCGCGGGCACGCGCTCGGCGGCGCACTGGCCGTGCTGCTCATCCTCGCGCTGCCCGCCTACACCGCGGGCTCGCTGCTGGCGGCACTGCACGCGCGCAACCGACGGGACCGGGGCGGCGGCGCGGTCGCGACCGGCGCGATCGCGGGCAGTGCCGTCGGCATCCTGCTCGCAACGACGCTCCTCATCCAGGCGCTCGCGCCGTACGCGATCTACTTCGGTGCCGCGATCCTGGTCTCGGCCGCGTCACTGCTCGACCGCCGTCGCGCCACGATGTATCCGGCCAGCGGAGATACTGCCATGATCGATCACGTCGTCATCGTCACCGGCGTCGGCGACGCCGGTCAGCTCGGCTATACGATCGCGCGCCGGTTCCTCGAGGCGGGCGCCCGCGTCGTGATCAGCGCGCGCTCGCCCGAGCTGCCGGAGATCGCAGCGAGCCTGCGGGCCCATGGGGAGGTCATGCCGGTGCACGCCGATCTCACGAACGACGCCCACGTCGACACGCTGATCGGCCGCACGCGCGAGCAGTTCGGCCGCCTCGACGCGCTGGTCAACGTCGCCGGCGGACTCTCCGTCATCGCGGCCGTCGAGGATACCACGCCCGCGGAGTGGCAGCGGGAAATCGAGCGCAACGCCGGCACGGTGCTGCGCGTCACGCGTGCGGCACTCCCGCTCCTGCGCGAGAGCCACGGCACGGTCGTGAACTTCGCCGCGCCGGCGGCCGCTCGCGCACCGGCGAAGCTGGCCGCCTACAGCGCCGCGAAGGCCGCCGTCGTCGCACTGACGCGCTCGCTCGCGATCGAGGAGAAGGCGAACGGCGTGCGTGCGAACGCCATCGCGCCCGGCCTCATGGACACGGAGCAGAATCGCGCGGCGGCGGGCACCGCGGCGACGTTCGTGACACGCGAGGATGTCGCCGCCGTCGCGCTGTTCCTCGCCGGGCCGGCGTCGGCAGGGATCACGGGCGAGACCGTGCAGGTTCTGGGGGCGACGATCCAGTGACCCGCACGCGCCGCCGTGCAAGCAGGACGGCGGCCGCCACGATCAGCGCCATCCCGATCAGCTGCGACGAGTCCATGCGCTCGTCGAGCAGCAGCGCGGCCAGCACGGCCGCGACCGCCGGCTCGAACGATGCCAGCATCGCGGCGGTGCTCGCGCGCAGCCGTTCCAGCGCGGCCAGGTAGAGCGCGTACGGCAGGATCGTCGGCACGATGCCGAGCGCGATGAGCAGCAGCGTGTGTGCGGGCGAGCGCACGAACGGCATGATGGGCGAGGCAACCAGCGCGAGCGCGAGTGTGGCGAACGCGAAGGACCAGAACAGCGAAGCGAAGGCGCCGTACCGCTCGGTCGCGACCTTGCTGAACAGCGTGTACAGTGCGTAGCCGAAACCCGAGCCGAGGCCGAGCACCAGGGCCGGCAGCGGCAGCGCGGCCGTGCCGCGGATGAGCGAGCCCGCGGCGCCCGTCACCAGCACGACGCCCGTCAGCACGAGCGCGAGCGCGACCGCGCGCATGCCGCCCAGCCGCTCGTGCCAGAGCAGCCGCGACACCACCACGACGAATGCGGGAGCCGTGTAGAGCAGCGCAACCGCGATCGACACCGTGGTGCGCTCGAGCGCCGCGAAGAAGACCACCTCGAACAGCGCGAAGCCGAGGATGCCGTAGGCGGCGAGGAAGGGGAGCGTGCGCAGCGGCACGCGCAGGCGCCGTACGCGTCCGAGCCCGACGAGTGCGATTCCGGCGAAGCCGACGGCGGCGCGCACGCTCGCCAGCTCGAGCGGCTCGAACCCCGCCTCGTACAGGAACTTTGCGAAGATGCCGAACGTCGCCCAGAGCGAGGCGGCGCCCAGGACGAGCGCCGCACCGACTACTGGTCGCTCGCCGTGAAGAACCGCTTGTTCGCCAGCTCGAGCCACTGGTCGCTCAGCATCAGGTGGCGCTCGGCATCCTGCCCGCGACCCATGGCGTCGTAGACGAGCGCCATGCCGCGATGCGAGTAGCCGTAGTACGCCGGGATCCCCTCCGTCGCAATGTCCACCCAGTGGCCCCACTCGCCCGGGATCCCGCCGCGATGGATGAATACGTCGCTGAGCAGCCGCTCCGTCCGCGGCACGTCGATGTACGGGCCGATCACGGACGTGAACGGACTGGGCGGCACCGCGTAGATCCCGCGTGCCGAATCCGGCTCGACGGGGCCGTTGTTCAGCTTCAGTGCGACGCCCTGCCGGATCAGATACGGGCGCAGGTTCAGCTCCTCGTACGCCTGCGTCGTCATCGCAAAATAGATCGGGCGGTCTCCGAGCCCGTTCTGGATGATCGACGCCATGAAGATGTCCGCCGGCACCATCACGGTATTGCCGGCCAGCGTCGCCTCTATGCTGCCGGCGCGGAATACGCGCGCGTCCGGCAGCAGGTACGGCGGCGTGCCCGTCACCTCGGCGATCTCCTGATCCGTCAGCGGCAGGATCGACCGGGTCGGCGCACCGGCGCGCCGGGGCTCCGCCGTCACGCCCGACGTGTCGCCGCGCGTCACGTACGGACGATAGAAGTCCGGCCCCTCGTCCGGCTCGTACGGCCGCTGGCAGATGATGCGTGTCGGATCCTGGTCCGGCGACACGCCGGGCGCACACGGCTGCGTGAGATCGCGCAGCTGCCGCGCGTACCACGGCGTGTTCAGGTAGCTCATCACGATGACGGTGACATCGCGGCGGATGCCCTCCGTCTCCTGGAGGTACCACAGCGGGAACGTGTCGTTGTCGCCGTTCGTGAACAGTACGCCGTACGGCTCCACGCTCATGAGCAGGTTGTACGCCCAGTCGCGCGCGGCATAGTCGTAGCTGCGGTCCGCCCAGGTCCAGTTCGCGAGCAGCGGGATCAGCGCGATCGCGAGCACGGGTGCCATCCGCCAGGACGGCCGGATCGCAGCGGCAGGCATGCGGTCCAGCACGGCGCGCCGCGCCGACGCCACCCCTGCCGTGGCACGCTCCGACAGCCACAGCCACAGCGCGGCCAGACCGACGCCCGCCCACAGACCCCAGAGCGAGAAGCTGACGATGAAGAAGTAGTCGCGCTCGCGGACCTCCGTCTGCTCGCGGCCGACGCCCGGATACGTGAAGCCGTATTTGAAGTTCAGATAGAACGTGAGGCCGATGGAGAGCGTCACGAACAGCAGCGCGAAATACACCCAGCTCGTGCGGTCCCGACGGTAGTGCGAGAACGCGCCGAACAGGCCGAGCGCGGTGAAGAGCAGGGTGATCGGCGTGCGGAACGTGCCGAAGAACGACTGCAGCCCGTTCACCGAGCGCGCCCACTGCCAATCGAAGTACTGCGCATAGTTCGCGTACTGCGCGACGATCAGGCCCGCGTCCCGCGGCACCTCGTAGCCCTGCGCGTAGGCGATCGGGTTCACCAGCATCGACGGCTTGTCGTACTGCTCGCGCTGGAGCGCCGCCGACAGGTCCTCGCAGCCCGCGCGACCCATTGTCGCCACGCTCACGATCGCCTCGCCCACCGTCTCGCACGTCGGGTCGGCCTCGTTGATCACCGGGCTCAGGCCCGCGCGGATCGGCAGGTACAGGTGCACGGAGATTCCGAGCAGCACGACGAACACGCCCGCGGCGTACAGCCGCCAGTTCAGCAGCGTACGCGGCTCGACCATCAGGATGAACGCGATCAGCGCGGGCGCCGCGAGGAACGCCATCAGATGGTTGCCGACCGAGAGCGCGAGGATGAACAGCATCAGCAGGATCAGGTTGTCATCCTTGCCCTCGCCGATATGGTCGCGCCAGCGGAACGCGAGCCAGGAGAGCAGCGCAATCGTGAACAGCGAGACCGTGTACACCTTCTCGTTCACGTTCGACTGGTTCCACACCGTGAACGCCGTGGCGCTGACCAGCACGGCAACGGCAGCGCCGACCAGGCGGAAGTGGCGGTCGGTCGAGTAGAAGGAGAGGATCCGGTCGACGAGCAGGAACCAGAAGCCGTGTGCCAGCGCACTCATCATCGCGCTGAAGAGATTGATGCGGACGGCGGTCGACAGGCCGAGCGGCGAGATCAGCAGATCCCACGCGCGTGCGAGCACCACGAACAGCGGATTGCCGGGCGGGTGCGGAATGCCGAGGATCGATGCGGTCGCGATGTACTCGCTCGTGTCCCAGAACGCGGTCGTGGGGCTGAGGGTCACGACGTACAGCAGGAACACGCCTGCGGCCGCCAGCGCCGCGGCGGGGTAGGGCGGCCGGTACGCTTCAGCCGTCGCCGTCTCCCGCACCGCGGCGGGACGCACCGTTTCCGTCTGGTTCATGCGGTCATCTTCTGCCCGTTACGTTCTGCCCGATCCTGCAAACCGCTGAAGATACGGCCTCGGGGACAGTGGCGGAAGCTGAGGGAGGGCCGCCCCGGGGCCGCAGGTTTGCGTTCCGATGCCGATCGCCCGACCTTGCAGCCGCCATGATCACGCCGACACTCGACGACTTCAGGGCGCTGGCCCGGCACGGCACCAGTGTTCCGGTGGCGCGCTCGTTCCTGTTCGACCGCGATACGGCGGTGACCGCCTACCACAAGCTGCGCCGGCCGCCGTTCGGGTTCCTGCTCGAATCGCTGGTCGGCGGGGAGAAGTGGGCGCGCTACACGTTCGTCGGTGCGGCGCCGAAGAGCGCCTGGCGACTCGAGCGCGATGGCCGCGTGAGCGACTGGACCGCCGCGGACGGGTGGAGCGCGCCGCGTGACGCCGGCGATCCGCTCGCGGAACTGGACGCGAAGCTCCGTGCGGTGCGGGTCGCGCACGTGCCCGGCCTGCCGCGGTTCGTCGGCGGTGCGGTCGGATTTCTGGGTTACGACGTGGTCCGCCGCATCGAGTCGCTGCCGGACGCACCGCCCGCCGCGCTGGATGTTCCCGATGCGCTGCTGCTGTTCACGGACACCGTGCTCGCGATCGACAACGTGTTCGGCCGAGCCCACGCGGTGACGCTCGTCGATGTGACGGACGCGGGCGAGGACGAGCTGCGCCGCCGCTACGAGGATGCGGTCGCGCGGGTCGACGCGCTCGTGCACGCGCTCGCGCAGGAGTCTGCGCCCGAGCCGCTGCCGCTGCCCGCGGCGGACGCCGACGTCGCGTTCGAGAGCAGTTATCCGCGCGCCGCGTTCGAGCGCGATGTCGACCGGATCCGCGAATACATCCGGGCCGGTGACGTATTCCAGGTCGTGCTGAGCCAGCGCCTCAGCGTGCGCACGACGCGTGACCCGTTCGAGCTGTACCGCGCGCTGCGCGCGCTGAACCCGTCGCCGTACCTGTTCTTCATGGAGCTCGACGGCATCGCGCTGGTCGGCTCATCGCCGGAGGTTCTCGTCCGCGTGGAGGATGGGACCGTCACCGTGCGACCGATCGCGGGCACCCGGCCGCGCGGCGCGACGGAGGAGGAGGATGGCGAGCTCGTCGCCGAGCTGCTCGCCGATCAGAAGGAGCGGGCCGAGCACCTGATGCTGGTCGACCTCGGCCGCAACGATGTCGGCCGCGTCGCGCGGTTCGGCACCGTGCACGTGCCCCACTTCATGACCGTCGAGAAGTACAGCCACGTGCTGCACCTCGTCAGCCAGGTCGAGGGCGAGCTGCGCGCGGGTGCTTCCGCCATCGACGTCTTCCGGGCCTGCTTCCCGGCCGGCACCGTGTCCGGCGCGCCCAAGGTGCGGGCGATGCAGATCATCGACGAGCTCGAGCCCGTCCGCCGCGGCGTCTATGCCGGAGCCGTCGGCTACTTCGCCTGGGGCGGTGTCACGATGGACACCGCCATCGCGATCCGCACCATCGTCGCGCGCGACGGCATCGCGCACGTGCAGGCGGGCGCGGGCATCGTCGCCGACTCACTACCCGCCCGCGAATGGGACGAGACTCTGGCCAAGGCCCGCGCCCTGCTCCGCATCCTGGCCGGCTGAGCCGTCACGGATCGCGGCCTCCGCACGTTGATGAAGTGGCAGTCTGCCCCCTCGCGAGTACCCGCTTCGTTACCACCCAATGAAGCACGGACGCGAGTCCGGAGGGGTACGAAGTCAGATGATGACCGCGGGGGCGGCAGATCGCCTTCGCCCCACTCCTCCCCCGCCGTCGGCCGTCCTCAGCGCAGCGCCACTTCCATCGCGTGCTCGCACTCGGCGAGGGCTGCGAACAACCGGTCGAAGTGCTCCGTCCTGTGGGCCGCAGTGGCGCAGAGGCGCAGCCGGGCCTGGCCGGGTGACACGGCCGGGTAGACCACGGCCGAGACGAAGATGCCCCGGTCGAGCATCGAGCGAGCGACCCGGTAGGCGCGCCACTCGTCGCCGAGCAGCAGTGGCAGAACGGGCGTGGTGGAGGCGCCCGTGTCGAAGCCGAGCCCGGTCAGACCGCCCTTCAGCGTCCTCGTGTTGCGACGCAGCCGCTCCATGTGCTCCGGCTCTTCCTGGATGATACGCAGCGCCTCGAGCGAGGCGGCCGCGTTCGCCGGCGTCATCGCGGCGGAGAACATGTACGGCGCCGAGCCGTGCTGGATGTAGATCTTGAGACCGCGCGACCCCGCGACGAATCCGCCGGACGAGGGGATCCCCTTCGACAGCGAGCCGGTCAGGATGTCGATGTCGGACGGCTCGATGTTCTGCTCCTCGCACACGCCGCGGCCCGAATGGCCGATGGAGCCGAGGGCATGGGCTTCATCGACGAGCAGAAATGCGCCGTACTTCCGCTTGAGCTCAATGATGTCGGCGATCGGCGCCTGGTCCCCGTCCATCGAGAAGACGGAGTCGACCGCGACGAGGATGCGCTGCGCGCCGCGGTTGCGTGCCTGGCGCAGCCGCCGCTCCAGGTCCTCCATGTCGTTGTGCCGGTACCGGCGGCTCTCGCAGCCGGCCATCCGCACGCCGTCATGGATCGACTGGTGCGCATACTGGTCGAGAATCGCGACATCGTTCGGGCCGAACAGTGACGTGATCGCGGCTATGTTCGCGTCGTAGCCGGACGCGAACGTCGCCGCGCCCTCCTGCCCCAGGAACTGCGCCAGCTCGTGCTCCAGCTCGTGATGCAGCTCGAGCGTGCCCGTCAGCAGACGCACCCCGCCGGTCGACGTGCCGTAGCGCTCGACCGCCTCCGTCACCGCCGTCGCGATCCGTGGGTGGCCGATCAGGCCGAGATAGCTGTAGCTGGAGAACATGATGAGCGGCTCGCCGAGCGCCGCCGACTGCGGTCCCGACGCGATGCTCAGCGGCAGCTGGTACGTGTAGAGCGACTCGGCGAGGCCGGCGTCGAACAGCTCGAACCAGCGGCGCACGTTCGGATGATCGAGCAGCGAGCCGGGCTCGATCAGCTCATCCGGCGTGCGGCCGTGGAAGAAACCGGGATAGGGATCGCGCGTGTACTCGCGCAGGTGCGAGTCGTCGTGCAGCCCGCCCATGGCGGCAGCGAGCGTGACGGCACCATCCCTGCCGTTCACGCCGGGCGCGGCATCCCGGCCGCTGGACTCGGCGGGGCCGTTCATCGGCAGCGCGTCCCGGTCATGCCGGCCGGAAGGCGACTTTGATGGAACGGTTTCCGCCTTTGTCGAGGGCGGCTGAGAGTGCTGCACGATACTCCTCCAATGCGAAGACGTGGGTTACCATCCCGAGCTCCGCCACGCCATCCGTGTACAGCAGCTCGAGGGAACTCTCGTATATGTCGCGGTCCGTGCCGCGGAACGGCGCCCGGCCGTACGCAAAGATACCGGCGACGGTCAGCTGGCGGTACCACAGTCGGGTCCAGTCGGCGGCCACGCGGGCGGCGCCGCCGATCAGGACGACCTTCCCGCCCTCGCGGGTGATGGCGAGCGAGTCCTGGATGGTGGCGGCGCTGCCGACGGTGTCGTAGACGAGCGAGGGTCCGCCCTCGACGAAGCGCGGCGCGAGCGTCGGCTTGTAGGAGCGGGCGTCGGGGAGCGACCCGGCCCAGCGGTAGACCTCGTCGGGGCGGCGGAATACGCGGTCGGCACCGGCGGCCCGGGCGAGATCGAGCTGGAAATCGTGGCGTCCGATGCAGGCGAGGGGTCCCTCCCAGCCGATCAGGCGGAGCGCGCGGACGGTGAGGGCGCCGATCGTGCCTGCGCCGATCACGAGGACGACGTCGCCCTCGACGGGCGGGTGCAGGAGCACGGGCCGGAGCGAGGAGGCGAGCGGGTCCGCGAGGACCGCGACCTCGTCGGCCAGCCCGCGCGCGGAGTGCAGCTGCGAGCGGTGCGCGACGAAGGACCGCGACCAGCCGCCGCCGACGGCGGGACAGTAGCCGATCATGGGTCCGGTCCCGATCGAGCCGTCCTGCGTCCGGCGGCAGAGCCCGTACTCGCCGCGCACGCAGGCCGGGCACGGATCGAGACCGCGCTGCTCGCAGGCCAGCATCGGATTGACCACCACGCGGTCGCCCGATGCCCATTCGCCCGCGTCGGACCCCGTCCCGGCGATCCGGCCGACGTTCTCATGGCCGAACGTGAAGGGGTAGGCGCCGAACGGCTCGAGCGTGAAGCTGTCGTGGGCGGTGACGGCGGAGAGATCGCTGCCGCAGATCCCGGAGAGCGCGGTCTCGACGCGGACCCAGTCGGGACCGGGCAGCGGCGGCGGGTCGACGTCGTCGAGCGACACACAGCCGGTCGGTCCGAGGGCGAGCGCAGGCCGGCGCCGCGCGGCGAAGCGCGTCCACAGATAGCGGGCCGGACGGTAGTGGAAGCGGATCGCGCGCACGGATGCAGCCCCGGGTCAGGCGATGGGGTCACCGCGCCCCCCGCGCCGGTGTCCAGACGTGAAAGTCCCGATATGCCGAAGGTTTGACAGGTGGGGAAGGTAATCGGGGAGGCGCCGGGCAGACAAGATCGGGCGGCGGCTGGTCCGGAACGTGCCCGCGCGCCACGTTATGCCCGAACGATCCGGCGACACCGTGCTGGTGCATTTCTATCGTGCCGTCGTGGCGCACATGGACGTGTGGCGCCTGCGGATGGACGCGACGACGAACTGGGCGGCGGTCACGCTCGCCGCGATGATCACGTTCAGCTTCAGCACGCTCTCCGCGCCTCATTACGTGCTGCTGCTCGCGCTCGTCTTCCAGTTCGTGTTCCTGCTGATGGAGTCGCGGCGCTATCAGACGTTCGACCTGTGGCGGCACCGCTTCCGCATGCTGAACCGGGCGTTCATCGTGCCCGCGCTGGATGGGATGCAGCCGGAGGACGCCGGTACCGCTGAGCTGCGCGTGCTCGCGCGCGACCTCGGCCGCACCGTGCCGCACCTCTCGCTCCTGCATGCGGCCGGCTACCGCGTGCGCCGCAACTACGGCTACCTCTTCGCGCTCACGCTGCTGGCATGGCTGCTCAAGCTCGAGGTCCATCCGGATCCGGCGGGTTCGGCGCCGGAGCTGATCCGCCGCGCCGCGATCGCGTTCGTGCCGGGCTGGCTGACGATCGGCACCGTGTCCGGTGTGTCCGTTGCGCTGCTGCTCCTCGCGGTGCGCGCACCGACCCACGACATTGTGGACTGGGAGACGACCAGCTCGCGCTGGCAGCAGTGGCTCGCACGCACTCCACGGGGAGGTGGCGATGTCGAATGATGTCGTGCTCGCGACGCGGTTCGGCGGGGAGTCGGCGGAGCCGGCGCGCGTCGCGGAGAACCTCGCGCGGCTGACGGGCGGCGTCGTGACGATCGTATACGTCGCGACCGAGCTCGGCGCCGTGGTCGCGGCCGCGGGCGAGGCGGGTGTCCGGCCCGCGGACGAGCGGGAGCTCCAGCTGGAGACGATCCGGCGGGAGCTGCGCGAATTCGTGGCGAAGCATTTCGCGGGCGTGGACGCGAGTGCGCGGGTCGTCGAAGGCAACGTCGCGGAAGCGATCGCCGCCGTGGCGGCGGAGCTGAAGGCGGCATTCCTCGTGGTCGGCACGCGTGGTCGCAGCGCCCTGGCGCGGCTCGTCCTCGGCGACACGACCCACAGCATCCTCCAGCACGCGCCCTGCCCGGTCGTCGTGGTGCCGCTGCGCGCACAGTCGGGAAGCTGACGCCATTGGAGCAGACCGCGACGCCGCTCACGACGGACGCGCTGATCGCGCTCGCGATCACGGCCGTCGCGCTGGGCCTGTTCGTGTGGAACCGGCTGCGCGTCGATGTCGTCGCGCTGATCATCATGCTGCTCATCATCCTGACGGGGCTCGCGACGCCGCAGCAGGGGGTGAGCGGTTTCGCACACGAGGCGACCATTACGGTCGCGCTGGTGCTCGTGCTCGCGGCCGGACTTCTGCGCACCGGTGCGATCGACGTGCTCGCCCGCTGGACTGCTCGCCTCGCCGGGCCGAGCGAGCTGCGACTGCTCGCGCTGACGCTGCTCATCGTCGTGCCGCTCAGCGCCCTCATCAACAACACGGCCGCGGTCGCCGTGCTCATCCCGATGGTGCTCGGCCTCGCCCGCTCCTCCGAGGTCGCTCCCTCGCGCGTCCTCATGCCGCTCTCCTTCGGCGCACAGCTCGGCGGTACGCTCACGCTCATCGGCACGAGCACGAACCTGCTCGTCGCCGGGCTCGCGATCGACCTCGGCATCCAGCGCATCCGGCTGTTCGAGATCACACCACCCGCACTGATCGTGTGCGCGGCCGGCCTCCTCTACATGATGACGATCGGCCGGTGGCTGCTGCCGCACCGCACCGCCGAAGAGGACCTGCTGCGCAGCTACGAGCTGCACGACTACCTGACGATGCTGCGCGTCCGCCCGGGCTCCCGCCTCGCGGATCGCAGCCTCGCCGAGTCCCGCTTCGGTCACGCGCTCGGACTCCAGGTCGTGCGCGTCCTGCACCAGGACGGCAGCATCGATGCGCCCACCGGCTCGACCGTGATCCGTGCGGGGGACGTGCTCGCGGTGGAAGGGAAGATCCCGGACATCGCCAAGGTCCAGAACGACGGCGGTCTCGAGCTGGCCGACACGGAGCTGGCGCTGGACGAGGCGGCGGCGAGCGGCGATGTGCGCATAGCCGAAGTGCTCGTCCCGCGCCGATCGTCGGTGACGCGGCGGACCGTGCGCGATCTCGCGCTGCGCGCCCGCTTCGGCATCAGCGCCGTCGCCGTACGGCGACACGGCGTCCGGCTGCACGCACCGATCGGCGAGGTCCGGCTTCAGCCGGGCGACATGCTGCTCGTGCAGGGTACGCCGGAATCACTGACGCGGCTGCACCAGGAGAGCGAGCTCGCGCTCCTCGGCGCCGTCGACCTGCCGAGCACGCGCGCGGAGAAGATGAAGATCGCGGTGCCGATCGTCGCCGGCGTCGTGCTGCTGCCGGCGCTCGGCGTCACCACGATCCTCGTGGCGGCGCTCGCCGGCGTCGTCGCCATGTTCCTGACCCGCTGCATCACTCCGGACGAGGCGTACCGGGAGATGGACTGGATGGTGGTCATCATGCTGGGCGCGATCCTGCCGCTCGGCGAGGCGATGCACAGGACGGGCGCCGCGGCCTTCCTCGCGCACAACCTGATGGCATTCGCGAGCCCGCTCGGTCCGCACGGCCTGCTCGCCGTGTTCCTGCTCATCACCACCCTGCTCACCTCCGTCATCTCGAACGCCGCCGCCGCGGTCGTGCTGACCCCGATTGCCGTCGCCGGTGCCGTGTCCCTCGGACTGTCGCCGATGCCGTTCGTCATCGCCGTCATGATCGGTGCATCCAACAGCTTCATGTCGCCGGTCGGATATCAGACCAACACGATGATCTACGGCCCGGGCGGATACGAGTTCGGCGACTACGTGAGAGTCGGAGCGCCGCTGTCGTTCATCGTGGCGGCGACAGGGACCGTCGCGATTCCGTGGTTCTTTCCGTTCTAGGAGGGCGCGGAGGACGGCAGTTCACCGCGGAGTCGCTGGGGACGCGGAGGAGCGCGGAGATTACGGCAGGAGTCGGACACATCCACCGGAGTGGCTGCTGCTGTGAGCGGCGAAATACCCCGTTTCCTGCCGGATCACCTGCTGCCGCGCTGTCACCTGCAGTTCCCCGCGTCCTCTGCGACTCGGCGGTGAAATTCCGTTCTCCGATCCCTTGAAGCGCAGCGGGGCGTGGCACTGCCGCCCGCACCGACGCTAGATTCCCGGCCATGACCATTCCCCCGATTCCCGAGCACGGGCTCTCCCGGCGCGGCTTCCTGCGCGGCGTCGCGGGAGGTACCGCGGCGGTCGCGGTCGCGGCCGTGCTGCCGGCGGGATGCGCACCGGCGTACCCGGAGCAGCGCGCCGACGGCGCTCCGCTGCGATCGCTCACGCCGAAGGAGTACGCGGTCGCGCGAGCGGCCGCGGACGCGATGCTGGTGGATGTGCCCGTCGCGCCGGAGGCGGTGGCGAGCGCGATCGACACGGAGCTCGCCGTTGCGGGGGATCCGATGCGCACGGACATGAAGACCGTGCTCTCGCTGATGGAGCACGGCACCCTGCTGTCGTTCCGGGGCAGGCGATTCAGCGCGCTGTCCGCGGATGCGCGGCGCGCAGTGCTCGAGGACTGGGCCACCTCTCGCCTCAATCTGCGGCGCGCCGCGTTCCAGGCGCTCAAGGGATTCGTCGTGTTCTTCGCCTACATCGATGACTCGACCCGCGGGCTCACCGGTTTCCCGGGGCCGTGGCCGGAGCGCGTCCGGATTCCCGCGTACGAGGTCGACTTCGGGGAGATCGGCTGAGTGAACGTCCAGGTCGGCCGCGGCAGGTCCGCGTGATCATACAGGGATCCGGACGTACGGATTCGGTGCGGGAGCGCGCCGATGTCGTGGTGGTGGGCACGGGCTCGGGCGGGGCGACGCTCGCCGTCTACCTCGCCGAGCGTGGCTGGGATGTCGTGATGCTCGAGAAGGGCGGCTTCTTCCGCGCTGAGGACTTCTCCCAGCGCGAGGAGGAGGCGATGGCCGACTTCAACGGCCGCCGCGGCCTGGACGCCACGGTCGACAACGCGGTGTTCCTGAATTACGCGGAAGCGGTCGGCGGCTGCACCGTCCACTACTGGGGCGACTCGTTCCGCACGCCGGCCGACCGACTGGAGCGGTGGCGCAGCGAGCACGGGCTCGACTGGATGACCGAGTCGGAGCTCGGCCCGCACTGGGCCGCGATCGAGCGCGAGCTGGGGATCCACATCACGCCGGAACGGCTGTTCAACGAGAACAACCGGCTCGTGCGCGACGGCTGCGAGAAGCTCGGCATCGAGGGTCATGCACCGCCGACGGCACGGATCGACTGCATCGGCTGCGGCTGGACCCAGTTCGGCTGTGCCTACAACCGCAAGACCTCACAGCTGATCACGACGATCCCGCGCGTGTCGAAGGCGGGCGGCCGGATCTACAGTGACGCGCGCGTCACGAAGCTGCTGCTGGACGGCGGCCGCGCAGCGGGCGTCGAGGCATCGTTCGTCGACCGCGAGACGAAGGCCGCTACGGGCACGCTGCGCGTCGATGCGCCGATCGTCGTGCTGGCCGGTGGCGCGCTCGGCACGGCGGACATCCTGCTGCGCAACGTCGAGGACGATGTCGTGGGCAGACGCTTCTACATCAATCCCCACTACTTCGTATGGGCCGACTTCGGCCGGCAGATCGACAACGTGAACGGCATTCCGTGCGCTTACGTGGTGCACGGGTTCCGTCACGTCCGGCGTGACGCGCGCGGCCGCTACGCGGGCGGCGGCTACATCATGCTGACGAACCATCAGTCGCCGGCGATCGCGGGAGTGATGCTGAACGGGATCGGTGCGCGCCACACCGCCCACATGAAACGGTACCGGCATCTCGGCTCGCTGATGAGCGTGATCGATGAGGAGCATCCCGGCCGCGTGTTCCTGGGCAAGGACGGGATCCGTCGCACCGAGTACAACGTTCAGGGAGTCGACCAGCTCAAGGCGATCGATTATCTGAAGAACGCAGCGCGCATCTTCCTCGCCGCCGGTGCCCGCGAGGTCTGGATCCCGGACGTCTATGGAACGACCGTGCGGAGTGAAGCCGACCTCGACGGGATCACGTTGCGAAGCGTGCAGCCGAACGCGCAGTTCTGTGCGGGCTCGCATCTGATGGGGACGGCGCCGCTCGGCGCGGATCCGACGGACTCCTTCGCGGGTCCGACGGGCGAGGCACATCGCGTGCAGGGTCTGTACGTGGCGGACGGGGCGGCGCTGCCCGGCTCGGTTTCCGTGGACCCATCCCTGACGATCATGGGCGTGGCGCGACACATCGCGGCGGGGCTGCACGAGCGGCACGGGCGCGAGGGTGCGTGACACGAAGTCGGACTGCACGAGCGGCTACGGGCGCGCGCGCGTGTTGACACGGAGGGCTGGTCGATCATGCGGATGACGGCGACCGCCGCACTGGTGCTGACGTGCGGCGCGTGCACGATACCGATCGGAGTGCCGGAGCAGGAGTCGGCGCCGACACCGGTACCGGCGCCGGCGCCGTCGGAGGCCACCTCGAGTGTGGCGCGGTACGTGACTGCGGCGGTGAACGGCGCCCGTCACGCGAACGGCCTCGCGCCGCTCGAGCAGCAGGAAGCGCTCGCTCGTGCGGCGCAGGGTCACGCGGAGGAGCTGGCGGAGCGGCGCACGCTGGATCACAACTCCACGGATCCGGCGCGGCGCACCATGACCATGCGTATCGAGGCGGCCGGCGCGACGTGGCTGCGTGCGGCGGAGAATCTCGCGAGCATGAGCGGCACGGCGTCGGCCGTGCCGGCGCAGACGGTCCGGATGTGGCTCGGCTCGGACGGTCATCGACGGAACATGCTGTCGCAGGCGTACACGCACACCGGCGTCGGTGTGGCGATCGACCGGCGCGGCATCTGGTACGTCACACAGCTGTACGTCCTCCCGCGCGCAGACCGCTGAGTCAGTTCACCGCTCCGGCGCCGCCGCGCGCCGATCTGGAAGCACTTCTCGCGAAGCACGCACCTCTCGCCCCGGTCCCGCTGTGTCCCGAGGTCCGCGCGCACCAGGCGCACGCGCTGGTCGAGGTGTGGGAGGCGGCCGAACGCCTGGCGCGGCGCCCGCTCGCGGCGCCGTTCTGGGCGTACGCGTGGCCGGCCGGCTGCGCGCTCGCGCGCGTCCTGCTCGACTCGCCCGAGCTGGTGCGCGGGCGCGCCGTCCTCGATTTCGGTGCGGGCGGCGGTGTCGCCTCTCTGGCAGCGGCATATGCCGGCGCGGCCGTCGTCGCCGCGAACGACATCGACCCGTGGGCACTGCTCGTTACCGAGATCGCGGCCGCTGCGCAGCGGCTGTCCGTGACCACGTTCGGCGGGGACGTGTGCGAGACGCCGGCGCTCGCCGACGATTTCGATGTGGTGCTGTGCAGCGATCTCGCATACGAGCGACGCGAGGCGCCGCGTCAGCGGCGCGTGCTCGAGCGCGCGGCGGAGCAGCACGCTACCGTGCTCGTCGCGGATGCCGGGCGTACCTACTTCGACGCCACCGGCATGACGCTGCTCGCCGAGTACGAGCTGGCCGTGCCGCAGGATCTGGAGGGTGTGCCGAGCCGGCGTGCGCGTGTCTACCGGTTCGGCGGCTAGAACGCCTCGCGCGCCCTCAGGTTCTGCATCACCTCCTCGCGCGTGAGCCACACCGGCTTGAGCTCCTTGCGCGCGAACAGCGGCAGCTGATCGGTGCGGTGCGGCGAACCGGGCTGGCTCGCATTGCCGTAGGTGAGCAGCGAGCGTGCGCGCAGCGGTGCCGTGAACTCGACCGCGAACACGTACGAGTCGCCGCTCGTCGCGACGTACCGCGTGCTGTCACCCGGCATCGGCTGGAACTCCGTGACGCGGAACACGCCCGCCGCATGCGGCCCGCCGCTGGCCGGCAGGTCGATGCCGTCACGACGCAGCCGGTACACATCGCCCCACGCGACATCGAGCGAGCCGTAGCGCGCGCGCACGCTGCGCGCCACCTCGCCCAGCAGCTGCACGGCCTGAAGCGGGTCCGCCAGACCGTCCGGCGTGGCCAGCGGCGCCCGCGCCGTCCACTGGATCTCGTACGGACTCCCGCCCGGCCAGTTGCCGCGCTGCAGCGCGCGCAGGTAATCGACGAACAGGACGGCACCGCGACTCGCCGCATCCGCGTTCCGGTCCCAGCGCTCGAGCACTTCCGCGGCGGCGCGCGCATCGCCGTCCTCCGACATCCGCGCGGCGGCGATCAGGTCGAGCAGGAAATGATCGGCTGCCTCCATGCGCGTCGAGTGCTTGTACGAGACCAGGTCGTCGAACGTGATGCGGGCGTCCTCCTCCAGCATCCGGGCCGAGCGCTGCGCCCGGAAGGACATCGACGGCGGCGGCGCCATGTACGACGGGTAGAATGTCGGGTCGAGCGGGAACGGCAGGGTGGTCGTCCACGGCGGATCGTTCGCATTGTGCAGCCAGCCGCTGGGCGGATTCACGACGCGCGGCAGGCCGAGATAGCCGTGCGTGCCCGCCCACCGCGTGACCGACGAGTCGCCCGGCACGAGCCTCTGCCAGTACGCCCAGTCGCCGCGCATGCGCACCGGCACACGGCCGTTGAACAGATGCATGATCGCGCCGTTCCGATCCGCGTACATGATCGTGAACATTGGAAGCTGGAGCTGGGATACCGCGATCTCGAACTCGGTCAGGCTCCGCGCCCGCAGCATGTCCCAGTACTGTCCCATCGTGAACGGCGCGTCCAGGCCGGTCACGCTCAGGGCGATGGCGCGGTTCCCGCTCGCGGCCACGATCGGACCGTGCACCGAGCTGCGCACCCGGAGCGGACGGTCCACGAGCGTGCCGTCCGGCTGGCGCACACGCATGACCTGATCGGCGACGTGCATGGGCTGCATCGCGCCATCGTGCAGGTAGTAGTCGCCGTTCGTCTGCAGCTCGTAGAGGTCCGCGCCGTCGAACGTGTTCACCGTATGCGTCCACCCGAGGAACGGATTGAATGCGATGTTGAGCATTGGCAGACCGACGAGCGCGGCGCCGAACGCATCCATCTCGGGTGCGACGAAGTGCGCCTCGAACCAGGTGAACAGATCGCCCCAGGGCAGGTGCGGGTTGGCGAGCAGCATGGTCGTGCGCGCGTCCGTGCGGGCGGGACCGATCGCCCACGCGTTCGAGCCGGGCGCCTGGAGTGCGCGCCGGGCACCGGCCGCCATGGCGGGATTGGCGATGAACCCGAAGTTGATGACGCGCTGCTGGTGCGCGAGGATGTCGCTCGCCTGCACGGGCAGCACGACCCGGAACGCCGCGCCGACCGAGTCGGCGTGCTGCGTCGCATACGCGTTCATGCCGGCAGCGAACGCTTCGAGGTATGCGCGCAGGTGGGGTGGCTGCGCGGCGAGCCACTGCTCAGCGCGCCCGGGAACGCCGTTCGTCCGCACCCACACGTCCGAGTCCACGAAGTCCGTGCCCCAGTACTCGGCCGCGCGGCCGCGTGCCTGACCGTACAGCCGGAGCACGAGGTCGGCATGGCTGCGCATCTGGGCCCAGCCGAACGCGTAGAACAACGCGCCCGCGTCCTGCGCGAAAATGTGCGGCACGCCGTACGTGTCCCACAGCAGCTCGACGCGACCCGTGTTGACGAGCGGCTCCGTCACGGGCGGTCCCGCATCCACGGCAGCGGGAGTCGGCGCACTGAACAGTGAGCAGCCTGTCGCCAGAACGCCGATCAGGAGTGCGGTGAGCGTTTTCTTCAGTCCCATCATCGTCCTGTTCCGGCAATGCACTCGATCTCGACGCGCGCACCGAGCGGCAGCCCGTTCACGCCGACAGCCGAGCGCGCGGGCGGCTCCGACGCGAAGAAGCGGCCGTAGACCG
>DASUSS010000086.1:0-4611 GCA_036374995.1 Longimicrobiales bacterium
ACGATCGCCGGCACACTGCCGATGCGGCGGCGCACGTCTTCGGCGTCCCGGCCGCTGATGACGGCGATGGCGAGCTCGGGAACGCTGCTGCAGCGCCCGAGGAAGCGCTCCACGAGCGGATGGATGCGCGCGTCCTCGGGATCGGCAACGATCGGCGCGATCGTGCCATCGAAATCGGTCGCGAGCAGGACGTCAGGCATGGGCCGTCCGAATCTTCAGGACTTCGTCGGTCATGCGCGGCTGGGCGGTCGTGCGCAACGCCGCGAGATCCCCGAGCAGATTGGCCGCCCAGTCGTAGATCGTGTTGCCCTCCACGGCGGCTCGGAGGGTGCGGATGCGGGCGGCTCGCTCCACGGCGGGCATGCCGACAGCGCGTACGATCGCGGCGGCCACGTCGCTCGGATGATGCGGATTGACGAGCAGCGCGCCTTCCATCTCCTCCGCTGCGCCGGCGAAGCGGCTCAGGACCAGCACGCCGCGATCGCCACGACAGGACGCGGCGTACTCCTTCGCCACGAGGTTCATGCCGTCATGGAGCGGCGTCACGAGCGCGCTGTCGGCCATGGCGTAGTGCCGCTGCACGTCCTCCGAAGCAACGGATTCGAGCCGCAGGATCGCCGGCCGCCATGACTCCGTCGCGAAGCGGGCGTTCAGTCTCTCGACGCCGTCAGCGAGCTCGCGCCCGAGGTCACGATAGCGATCGATCTGCATGCGCGATGGCGCGGCGATCTGGACGAGGGTGAAGCGGCCGCGGAGCTCCGGGTGCTCCTCGAGCATCAGCTCGATCGCGGCGAGACGCTCGACGAGGCCTTTGGTGTAGTCGCAGCGGTCGACGGCGATGCTGACGTGAACGTCCGGAGCGATCCCGAGCTCGGCGCGCAGTGCAGCGCCGTCGCGGTCCGAGGCGGCGGGATAAGGCCATTCGATGCTGATCGGATACGGACGGACGATGGTGCGATGCCCGCGGAGCTCGATCGCGTCGCCGGCTGCCGAGATGCGGCATCCGGGAATGCGCGCCCGCGCGGTCTCGACGAAATTGCGGCAATGCTGCCGGGTGTGGAAGCCGAGGACGTCGGCGCCGAGGAGGCCCGTCACGAGCTCTCCCATCCACGGACAGATCGACGCCACTTCGACGTTCGGCCAGGGGATGTGCCAGAAGTGCGCGATCTCGGCGGAGGGCACCGCCTCGCGAATCGCCGCCGGGACCAGCGCGAGATGGTAGTCCTGAACGAAGACGAGGCCCTTCGCCGCGTGTGTCGCGGCGGCGCGGGCGAAGCGGGCGTTGACGGCGCGGTACGCCTGCCAGTCCGCATCGCGGAACCGCGGCTGCGCGTAGGCGAGGTGGCAGAGCGGCCAGAGCGCCTCGTTGGCAAAGCCGCAGTAGTAGCGCTCGACTTCCTCGGGCGTGAGGAAGAGGCGGCGGAGCCGGTAGCGCGGGTCCTCGGGCGGCACGGCGACGAGGCCGTCCGGGCCGGCGGTATCGAAGTCGGCACTGCCGGAGCCGTGGGCGATCCACGTGCCGCCGCACGCGCGCAGCAGCGGCTCGAGACCGGTCACGAGGCCGCCGGGCGGCCGCTGGACGACGATGCCGCCGTCGCCATGCTCGTGGACGTACGGCTCGCGGTTGGAGACGACGACGAGCGGACGGTGCCGCAGATCGCGGGTGAGCTGCTGCATCCGCGTGGAGGGCGCGGAACGGGGTGCCTGTGCAATCTGCAGGCGTGAATGGACCAAACAGGGCCTCCTGGATCATGATCCGGAACGACGGGCGTTCCGGCGAGTGGCGGCCCGACCACTCGGATATCCTGCGGGGAAAGCCCGCACCCTTGCTATTGCGGTGAACGCTACCAGAAACTGTATTGCATACCAAGCAAATTCCGGACCCGGCCGCCGGAACGGATCTGGCCCGCAGCTGCACCGCCGTAGAGCGCGGCGAAGATGACCGCGAGCAGATACGGCGGGGAGGTCCGGGGGACGCCGACGGACTGCAGCAGTTGCGCGGTTCCGGTGGCCGCACAGACGAGCAGCACCGCCGTGGCGAGTCGCAGCGAGATCGATCTGGGTCCGTACGCCGTCACGGCGCGAGTTGTAGCGCAGTCGGGACGCGACCACCATCCCGTCGAGACGGGAGCCCGCTAGTGCAGTTTGGCCTGCTCGCCGTGGCCGGCGAGGTGCCGCTGCACTTTCTTCACTTCCCACGTCGCCACGGCACCGCCGATGCCCAGCAGTACGAGACCGGCCAGCACTTTCACCGCACCACTCGCCGCTTTCGCCGCGAGCGAGAAGAGCCACGCACCGGCCACGAGCGATACGACGGAAAGAATGCCGGCCCGCACCGCGATCCCCTTCGCGGTTTCACGGAGATCGAGAGGCTGGGAGGTCTCATGGGTCGTCATGCACGCAGGAAGAGCAATCAGCGCGCCGATGCGGTGTGTCGTGCGAGCATCCGTTCGACCGTGTCCTCGGCTGGATCGGGCGTGCCGCGGAACGTCCGCCAGTACGCGGAAATGACGCCGGCCATCGGCGTCCCGACCAGCGCGCCGGCGAGGCCGAAGGTCGTGGCGAGCGCCAGCGTCACGAAGAGCACCCATACCGGGTGAAGCTCCATGGTCCGCCCGCGCACGTACGGCGCGACGAAGTCGCCCATGACCTCGCTCTGGACCACATAGAACAGCGTGACCCAGACGGCCGTCATCGGACTGACGGAGAACGCAACGATGATGGGCGGAATCGCCATGACGTAGGTCCCGACCTTCGGAACGAGCTCCGCGAAAAACGCGAGGGCCGCCCATACGAGCGCCGCCGGAACGCCAAGCAGCGTCAGAACGATGCCGGACGCGATCGCCTCGATCGAGCCGACGACGACGTTCGACCAGATCCAGCCGACGACCATGCGCGCGGACTCGATGTACGCATCGGCAGCCTTGTCGCGGAGTCGCTCGGGAAATGCGCCGAGGTACGCCGCGAGAAGCGCGCGCGGCCGGAGGACGGCGTACACGGTGACGCTTACGACGACGAGGAGCAACACGATCGCGGTTACGACATTGAGCGACGCGCGCCCGAGATGCTGGAGCAGTGAGCCCGGGGACGGTAGCGAGTCTCCGATGCCGCCGTCCGAGCGAAGCGCGCGTTGCAGGTCGGGGTAGCGCGTGAGCCAGGCAGTTGCATGCTCGTTCGCAGCACGAATGTACTGCGGCAGTTCCCGGCTCAGGTCCGCGAGCTGCTCCCCGACGCGCGGCACCACGAGCCAGCCGAGTCCGGCGATGACGGCTGCAATGACGCCGAACACGAGAAGCGCTGCGAGCCAGCGGCGCCACCCGCGCCGCTCGAGCGCCGTCACGGGCGCGTTCAGCGCAATGGCAAGGACGAGAGAAAAGAAGAACAGCAGCAGCACGCTCGCCGTTTTGAAGAGGAGCCACAATGTGATGGCAGCGACGCAGAGCGTCGTGAGCAGCGAACGTGGGCGTTTGTCGTCCATGTCACGACGCCACGAGGAAATAGCAGATCGCTACGACGCCGATCCCGCACAACGCAAACGCGATCAGCGCTGGCATGGTGGCGGATCGTCCAGGATCGATGTCCGCCGACCCTGAGCTGGAGTGGCGGCTTTCGGCGTTCCGCATCCACGAAGGCGCTGCAGGTTCTATTCCGGTGCATCGGGAGTGAACCCGCGGCTGTACAGAATGCGAGCGAGGCTCGCAGAAATGCGCCGAGTCGGGCGGCCGGCCGTCTTCGCCGGCCTCACGTTCACGTTCGTGCATCATCCGCAATACGTGCGCTCCCACACGGCTCTGGGAAGACTCACCGACGCGGATCCCATTTATCCGCACACGATCCGTGACGTCTTCGCGCAGGTCTCGCGCGGCCGAGGGCAGGCGATCGTGAT
Organism: Longimicrobiales bacterium; assembly: GCA_036374995.1. Taxonomy (GTDB): domain Bacteria; phylum Gemmatimonadota; class Gemmatimonadetes; order Longimicrobiales; family RSA9; genus SH-MAG3. Next base: position 3,887 of record DASUSS010000086.1, read on the forward strand.
GCTCGGAGTGCTGCTTCTGATCGCTACCCCGGTGGCGCGTGTCGCATTGTCGGTCGTGGTATTCGCACTCGAGCGCGATCGGCTGTACGTGACGATCACGCTGATCGTGCTGCTGCTGCAACTGCTGTCGTTCGTCCTCGGCGCTGCCGAGTAATCGATCGACGGGCAAACACTCGGCAGCCCGGGTTCCGGCGCCGTTGCGCTGAGCGTCAGGCATTCCCCTCCGGGTCGCTCCTTCACCGGCAGTCGGGGTGTCCGCAGGCACAGCGGCCGTCTGCGCCGGTCCGTCCCTCGCGGCACGATGGCGAGCAGTAGCCGTCACCCTCCAGATCCGTCCCGTTGCAATGACACTGATCGTGACCACATTTCGGCTGATCCATGGGATTCCTCCGAGAGAAGAGCAAAGCAGATGGCGTACCATCAAAGGTGCCGGCAGGGAACCGGAACGTGAGCCGGCGGCATGGAGCCGGTCCGGAACGCTGCCGCCGCACCAAGCGCCTTTCTCATCCACGTCCACCCCGGACACGTCACGAATCGCGTGAGGACGCTCCTGCTCGTATCGCCGGCGCGGCCCCATGCTGCGGTATACCGATCCACCGGGTTGGCGTGTGGCGGCCGGCGAGACAGCCGTCGACCAGCTCGAGCAGATCGTCCGCGGCGAACGGCTTGGCCAGAACCGCGCAGACTCGCAGCCTCTCCGAGGCCTCGACGATCTGTCCCGCTTC
>DASUSS010000087.1:0-31697 GCA_036374995.1 Longimicrobiales bacterium
GAATGCCCGCGAGGACGCCGGCACGAATGCGGCTTATCGCCAGGGCGCTCACTGATTCTCGTATCATGAGATCGTCTCGGCAGGTGACAGCGGCATGTCAGGAAGTTCAGCGAGGCATTCATTGGCCCATGCGAGTCGGGCCTCGGCAACCATTTCACCGCGCCTCAACGTCATGAGCCAGAACGGCTGGTTCGGGTCGGTGGCGTATTCCTGTAGCAGCGAGCGCCTTACCTCACTGAACACGGTGAGTACGTCCCGCTGCCGCTCGGCAAACCGCTCGAGCTGCTCAGTCGTCTGCGTAACAGGGACTTCATTGGCGAAGAAAACACGCAGCAGGAGCTCATCGCGAACACGCTGCTCCCTGTATGGCTGACTCATCCAGCGCCGAAATTCGGCGCGGCCGGCAACCGTGATGCTGTAGACCAGGGCCTCCGGCGCAGCATCACGGATCTCCGTACGGCATTCGATCAGACCCTGCGATAGGAGCTCATGCAGACGCGGATAGAGATTGCCGTAGCTCTCCGACCAGAAATGCGCGATGCTCTCGTCGATGAAGCGCTTGATGTCCGAGCCCGCTCTGGGGCCCAGTGTCAGAATACCCAACAGGGCATAGCGGCTGCGGCTCATCGTGCTCCTTCGTTCGGCATCACATAAATCTCGAGGCGGGACGGCTGGCCGCCTCCGGCGCTCAGTACAATGGAAGCCGGGTGCAGCACCGCGGCCGTAAACGGATCCTCACCGTTCTGCGGATTCCTGTCGTACTTTGGAAAGTTGCCGCCGGAAATATCGAGCCGGAGTCGAGAACCGGCCGGGATGTGAATGGCGCGGTGACCGAGTTTCACCACAACTTCCTGATCTGCGCCGAGTCGTGGTATGCGACGAATGCCATCCTCTACAATTTCGGCTCGACCGTCCGGCTTGAGGAGGACCAGTTTGACAGTAACATCGATCGCAGGTGCATCGGCCGTCAGGTAAAGGAACGCCATCATCGGCCCTGCGAGGATGAGGTCGGTGTCGAGAACAGAACTCGTGAAACGGAGTATGTCGGGTCTTTCATCGAGAATCCGCTGATCGCGAGGACCGGCATTCTCGGGAAAGAAATGCGATACGACTCCCCCGACGGTCGGTACCGGGTCGTTGGGGTCGTAGCGAAAGCCTGCTGACCCCGCTCCGGGAAGCCGGCGGACGAGTGCGGCGTCCGGCGCGATATACCATGTCTGGAGAGTGGCCTCGGCGGGAGGCCACCTGTCGAAGGTGCGCCAGACATTGTCACCCAGGAAGAACACACGGACAGCTTCGCCCTCGATCGGAAGTCCTCTCAGGTGGTGATCAAAGAAGCGCCGCGCCCAAGCGGCCACAGAATCAAGACCGGCCGCAGCGGAGGGCCCGAAATCGACCGCGCCCACTCTCGTGACGTCGTTCAATTCTCCGGCGTGAATCCACGGCCCCACGATCAGGCGCTGCGATGCGCCATGTCGGTGAGCGGGGTCGGCCAGCATCGAGTAACCCGTGAGGGCATCACGGTATATGTAGTCGTACCAGCCGGTCCAGTGCAGCGTAGGAACATCGACCCGTGTCCAGTCGAATGGCTGTCTGGCAAACTCGGCGATCAACTCCTGTCCCCTGAGCAAGTCGCCGATGGGCAGGGTACGGAAAAGGGCTTCAAGCGCGTCCCTGGGGGGCAGGCGGCCCTGGCCCCCTGGTCCGAATCCCATCATCCAGGGGACGTGCGCCATGAGATGGAAGGCACCGCCGGGGCTGAGAAACTCAGCCAGATCGCCATAGGAGGAGCCAACCACCATCGCCGCGATGGACGGATGGCCGGTGCTCGCCGCGGCATACGCGGCCCAACCAGGATAGGAGACGCCCCACAGTCCGATGGCCGCCGCCCACGGTTGACTGGAGACCCAGTCCAGCGTCGCGCGTCCATCTCCGGAATCGAAAACGAAGGGAATGAACTGGCCCTCTGAACGCCCGGTTCCCCGTACGTCCTGTTCGACGACGGCATAGCCTGCCGGCACCAGCCGCTCGGCCATGAACCGCATGCCGGTTCCACGTTGTCCGGAATAGGGCGACCTGATCAGGACGACAGGGTGCGGCCCGGCACCCTCAGGCAGGTAGACCGTCGTATGCAGGCGAGTGCCATCGTCGGCCGCCACCCAATGTTCTTCGGTCCGCAGGTCCTGCCCCATGACACCGGTCGCCGTGCAGGACAGCGCCCCGGCAAACACCCACAGGAACATCTGGCACTTGGACACAGGCACCTCCATGTTGATCCTGTATATCATTTTGATATAGTCTCGGCCTCCTGTCAAGCGCCAGGAAGGCGTTCGCACACCTGTTCGATGGACGCGATCGGTTCACCGGCACCGCTACGGCGGGTCTCAGCCGGAACCAATTAGCCCGCGCTCGACGGTCGCAACGGCGGTCGCAATTGGTGAGTGGCAGCCTGTCCGGTTGGGTATTCCGAGGCGTGCAGGTTGCGCGTGCCGCCTTGGTTTTCCCCTTGTTTCCGTGCAGGTTGCCCGTCAAGCATGACCTATACGCACCGCTGATGAGCGTGAGGTCGGACGTTCAACTCGTCCCAAGCCCATAGAGCGCAGCCAGGCCAGCCCGTCACGTGCGGGCTGGCCTGATCTGCGTCCAGCAGGCGCCTTTCGCGCTGGGGCGCGCTCGTCCGCGAGTGCCTTGAAGCGAAGCAGGTACGACCGAGCCGGCGGTGGCGGCCTGGCGCCGACGTATCACTCAAGGCTTGATGCGTCAAAATGCTTCGGAATCGCGTTGCTACTGCCTCTCGCGCGACCTATCTTGCGGTTACCCAGTTACACCGGAGAGAGCCTTGGCGAACTCCGACGAAGAGGGCGCTGGCACGATCACTTCCCCGGAAGTCGCCGAGCGCTATCACCCCTCGATTCATCGCTACGTCCTTCGGTTGGTCGGCAACATGGATCGCGCCGACGACCTCACGCAGGAGACCTTCCTTCGTGCGCATCGCCGCCTCACTGATGTGAAGGACCCAGGCGCGATCGAAGCGTGGCTCTACCGCATCGCCACGAACGTCTGCTACGACTATTTCCGTCAACGCGAGCATCGGCAGCCAGCGCTCCCGCTGGTTTCGCTCGGGCAGGATGAAAGCTCGATAATGGCTGATGAGCGTCCGCTCCGCTCCGATCAGCTGCTGGAGCAGAGTGAGATGAGCGATTGTGTGCTGCGCTATCTTGTCGGGCTGCCGGAGTCACAACGCCAGGTGATCCTGTTGCACGACCTGCAGGGGCTCACCGGCCCGGAGATCGCAGCGACGCTGGGACTGTCGCTCGACAACGTAAAGATCCGACTCCATCGGGCGCGGGCGCGGCTCAAGGCAGCGCTGACCGAGGGCTGCGACTTTACCCGCAACGACCGCGGCGTCTTCATCTGCGAGCCGAAGCGGTCGTGATCCACTGACGACCGCCTCCCGTCCCACCTCCCTCAGCTGTATCCATCCGGCGTGTCGATCCGTCCTTCATCTCTGAAGGCATTCACCCCGGGCGGAGGTCCGCATGAGCAAGAACATGGGAAGCGTCGATCGCGCGTTACGCCTCCTCGCCGCGGCCGGCATCGTGGCACTCTACATCACGCAACAGATCACCGGGACACTAGCCGTGGTGCTTGGCGTTGTCGCGGTTCTGTTCGTGGGGACGAGCGCGCTTGGCTATTGCCCGCTCTATGTGCCGCTGGGGTTGTCAACGCGTAAGGGCGTGCAGCCGAACACCCCGAAGGCGTGAACCGCAGCTCAACCTGGAGGATACCATGGAAAGTCTCACACCTGACTTCTCGATCGACGTGCAGGGCGTCAAGGGTCATTGCCCGGCTGGCGAGACGTATGCGAAGCAGCAGATTGCGGCCGGGACCATTCCCGTGCTCACGTGCGAGGGTCCGTGCATCCGCGGCGACATTGCGAGATTGGCGGGAAGCTTCATCGCCCGGGATGAGCCGTCGCTCGCGCGTGCCTGTCATGCAGAGGCCTTCTTCGTTCCTCACTCAGCCATGGCAGCGTGGGTGAGAGGCGCCGCCAAAGTCGTGATGATCGACGGCTGCTTCCTCAAGTGTCATGGCCGCGTTCTGAAGAACCTGATCCCCGAGGAGAATGTCGTTCACATAGACGCGTTGCCACTGTACAAGAAGTACACGAATCTTTTCTCGATGGACGATGTGCCGGAAGAGGAGCGGAAAGCCACAGCGCGAGACGTCGCAGACAAGATCATCGCCAAGTTGCGGGACGGCGGTGTGCTGGCGCTCGACGCCGTGTAGAAGTGAGGAACGTCGTTCGGCATGTATCCAGCCGCCGAGACGATACGTCCTTTCTTTCGACGACGCAGTTCACCACCCACCGGAAAGGACTACAACGTGAACAGCAACGAACCGCAGGCCTCGAACTGTGATTGCGGCCGCAACGGGCCTCCGCAGGACATCGACAGCTCGGCGCCATGCTGGAGCTGGTCAGCCGCGGCACGCGACGAGTCGGAAGTTGTCACCGACGCCAAGGCGAAGGAACGACAGCACGACAAGCGACAGGAGGAATCATGACGATCACGCGCAGGAAGGCGCTGCTGGGGTTCAGCGCCGGGCTGGCGCTGACACTTCTTGCTGGCTGCATGACGCCCGCGGATACCGTTCGCTACGCAGCACCGACGCCGTGCACGGATTCGGTGTATGCTGGTCTGAAACACCAGCACTCGGACAGTCTCTCCGAACGTGAAATGCAACGGTTGGAGAGTCTCGGGCGTGAGTGCGCGGACGCCCGCATCTCCGAGTCGAATGCGGAAACGACGACCCACACAGGATGGATGGGGATTCGTCATGGTGCCGGCGTCGGCATCATGGCGGCGGTAATGCTCGCAATGATGGTTACGATGTGGTGAGATCACCTGCTACGGCAGAGATCCGCGCTGCCCTCGAAGCACGGATCTCCGCCGCCGGGTCAGTCGGCCGCACGCACTGGAGGCCGCAAATGCATGAAACCGTAAAGCTGACGTGGCTTCGTATCTTCCTCAGACTCGTCGCCGACGGTATGCTGGCTGCCTTCATTCCGTGGATTGCGATTATTCTCCTGAAGGCGCCGCTCCTTGCCCCGAGCTGCGGATACGCACAAGCTCGACGATGATGTGGCCGCGCAGCGTCCGCTCCATCACGCCGTTCGACACGCAGTGGACCGTGCCGCTGCGGCTGGCGTCGACGAAGCATCCGGCGTGGCTCGTACGCGTGTCATGGCGTCGTATCGAGCGCGCGGCGGCCGCGGCCGAGTCGCATGCGCACCGCTTCCTCAATGGCGGGGCGGTAGGCCGGATCGACCGCATGGACGGTCACCTCGTACGAGCGCGTGTCGGCTTCCTCGCCCAGCAGCCGGACGATCGGCTCGCGTACGGGCGAGACGAAGAATGCGTGCAAAGCGGCATGCCGGATCGCGGCGATCCCGGACTCGGCCGTACCATCGCGCGGCACGGTGATCGTCAGGCGGAGTGCGCCGCCCGTGTCGTGCGTGGTGGAGACGCCGAGCGGCAGCGAGCCGAGTCTGCCCCACGGGAGGCGGACCCGGCGGCCATCGGCCGTCTCCACCTCGAGTGAGCGCGCGCCGATCGCGGTGATGCGGCCGCTGTGGTCGCCGAGGTGCACCATCTGATCGGTCGCGAAGCCGTGCTCCGCACGCAGCACGATACCCGCGATGATGTCACGCACGAAGAACCATGCGGACACCAGGATGATGCCGGCAGACACGCCCGCCAGGATCGCGGCGGGCGCAGGCCCGGCCGTGAGGACCGTGATGACGACCGCGATCAGGAGTGCACTGACGAGCTGCGCGACGGGCAGCCATCGGCGCACGGAAGAGCGGCTCTGCGACGGGAATGGCAGGACGGCAGCGCTGCGCCGGAGCAGCCATGCGGCGGCGGCGATGAGGAGCGCAGCGAGGGCGATCGCGAGCACGGCGACGAGGATGTCAGAGGTCGTCATGGCACCAGCTCCAGCTCCGTGAACCTTCGTGCGACGAATGGCCGCAGGAAGGGGTTGATCATGATGCCGTGATGCGGATCGTCGATCACGGCATGGACGCGCCGCAGGTCGGCGAGCGGTTCCGCGAGCCGCTGCGGGCTCGCGCCGCCGAGCTGCATGAGCCGCTCGGCCGGCAACGCGCGGTGGAGCACGAGCTGGACCAGCACGAGCTTGTGCGGTGTGTCGAGCCGGTCGAGCGCCTCGAGGTCGGGCGCGACCGGTCGAGCGAGACGGAGCCGGTCGCCGTCGACGGCCGTGATGTGCGCGATCCAGCCGTGCAGTGCCGCGCCGATGTTGCCGCCGGCGTACTCGAAGAACTGGTGGAAGAGGCGAGCGCGCGCAACTCTCGAGAGCCGGTCCTCGTCGGTGCCGTCGAGCTGGAACACGAGGCCGGTCGAGCCGTGACGGAGCTCGATCACATCGCCGATCTCGCGTGCCGAGAATGGCCGGCACTCGACGACCGCGAGCGCGCGGCTGCGGATCGGCCGAACGAGCTCGATGAAGCGGAAGGCGTGCACATCGGCCGACGCGATGAACAGACAGCGGCCGGCATGACGCTCCATCAACTCGAGTGCGGCATCGAGCGCGCCGTACCCGTCGGTCTCGCGTTCCCACCACCGATCGAGGTCGTCCAGGATGATCACGCTTCCGGACGGAACGGTCAGCAGCGGGTCGGCCGCTCCCGCGGGCGCACCGACGGTTTCGGCGATGCGGTTGAGCAGCAGCTCGGGCCGCGTCGACCGCTCGCGCGGCGGCGTGATCCTGTGGATCATGGCCGGCTCGAAGTGCTCCTCGGCGATCGCGTGCGCGAGTGCGGACTTCCCCGCGAACGGTTCGCCGAGCACGAGCAGCGGTCCGGCGAACCCGCTCCGATGATGGCCGATCGCGCGTGCAGCGAGACGGCGCTCCGCCGCCCAGCCGGTCCAGAAGTCGCGACTGAAGCCCGGCCTCCCGAGGAACAGCTGCCGGTAGTGATACGGCACGCGCTCCAGCACGTGCGGCGCCGGTGAGACGGCCGCGACGAGATCCAGCAGCCCACTCGTGGCGGGCCGTGAACGCATCTCGAGATCGCGCGTGAAGCGGGTCGCCTCGCTGCGCTGATAGATCAGCCGCACCGTCTGCTCGCCCGCGAACTCCCGGAGCCGCCGCTGCTGCTCGCGGAACCAGCCGAGCGCCTCCCGGCCGTGGCGCGCACGGATGTACTGCGGCAGTCGGCTCGTGTCCCGCAGCAGGCGGTGCGCGGCGAGACCGCGAGCGGCGTGCTCGAAGCGCGCGTCGACGAATTCGCCCAGCTCGTCCGCGAGCCGTTCCAGCTCCTGCCGCGCCGCGTCGATGCGGGGGAGCGCGGTTGCGAGCATGAGTGCGGGCGCGCCGGCCGTCCCCTCATCGTAGTCGGTGACGATTCGGAACGCGGCGAGGCGGACGGCATCCTGGGCAGCGTCGGTGGCGGTCTCGAAGACGTCGGGCACGAGTGCGAGCCGCTCCTGGATCGGACCGAGGAGCTCGACGTCGATGTAGTAGTCGACCAGCGGCCGGAGTGCGACGGTGACGACCTCCAGGTCGTCGATCAGGCCCTCGGCCATCCGGCCGGCCGCCGCAGGGGAGAGCGTCTCGATCCGCTCCGGCAGTTTCGTCGTCGCCGCGCGCAGCTCTGCCTGGAGCTCGTCCGTCAGTCGCGCCGGGTCGAAAGCGGGCCACTGCTCGAAGAGTCGGGTGAACTCGACGTTCGGGTCGTGGGCGGCTTTCTCGATGTACGTCTCGAGTGCCGCATGGACGGCGCGCAGGCGTGCGATGATTCCGGTCCGGATGTCCTGGACGATCTGCTCGCGTGCACGCGCGACGATGGTACCGGCCCGATTGCGCAGCGCGAGCAGGGTCAGCTCGAGCTCGTTGCCGGCAATGAGGAGGTGCTGGCTGGATTGCCACGACTGCGGCAGCTCGCGGGCGCGCGCTGCCGATGCCTGCGCGTTGCGCCGTGCCGCCGCACTGCTCCGGCCTCGTCGTGCCGCATCGACGCGCTCGAGGTCGCGCGCGATCCGCCGCGCGAGCTGGACCGCGCCGCGCCGCGCGTACGCCTGTGCGCGACCGGCAGCACTGCGATGCCGCGCGAGCACACCGGTGGCACGTTCGCGCAGCGCCGCACGCTCGGACTCCGCGGCGCGAGCCGTCTCACCGGATGCAATCGTCGCAGCGGCGACGCGGTCGAGCGCGTCGCGAGTGGACGCGATCAGCTGCTGCGCATCGAACACGCCTGCGGCCGCGGCCGCGATGAACTCCAGCTGTACCCGCTCCGCGGCCGGTACCGCATCGAGGCCATGGCGCCGCACGATGTCCCGCAGCGGGATGACCGTACGAACGCCGGGTCTGCGCCACGAGATCGCCCGACGGAACAGCTTGTACACACGCAACCGGATGTCATCGTCCGGACCGGCGCGGAACCCGGCCCGGTCACGGACGATCGTGAGTGCCGGCTCGAACGATTGCGGCAGCGTATCGATGCCGCCGAGCAAGCGGTCCGTGAACTCCTCGAGTGCCGCAGCCTGCTCGACCGTCGCCCGCTGCCGGTGCTCGACGAGCAGCTGGAGCGACTGATAGAGCACGTCGCCACAGATCCGGCGGACGCCTCGATCGGCGCGTGGTCCCGACCCGCAGCCGCCGGCTTCACGGAGCGACTCATCGGCCAGCGCATGGGCGCGCTCGAGCAGACGGACGGTGCGGTCGTATGCATCGCGCAGCGGTACCATTCCGTCATCGACGACGTGCAGCAGCCCATCGCGCACCCGTGCCACGGCGTCCGCGAGCACGGGATCCGCCGGTAGCGGGAGCTCCGCCGCGTCGACGGGTGCTGCGGGTTCCATCGGCGCCGGCATCGCTTCCGGGCGAGCCCTCGCGCGCTCCTGACGACGATCGGATTCCGCGACGAACTCCGATGCCGGGAGCGTGATCACCGTCGTGCGCAGCCGTTGTCCGAGCACGTGCGCACGCTCGACGTCGAGCATGCGCGGCTGCACCATCAGCGCGTCGGCATCGATGAGCACGAGGTCCGCGTCAGCGGACTCGGCCACCACGAGATCGACGACATCGCCGGCTCCCCGGCCGTCGCCGATCACGTGGACGTCCGCATCGACGCGCATCTCCTCCAGCAGACCGGCCATCTGACGGCGCACGGTCGCCGGCGATGATGCCGCGTCCAGCAGCGCCGTGAGGACGCGCACGCGGGCCGTCCGCCACGCGTCGTTCGTCGCCAGTGCCCGCAGCAGCGACAGCTGGAGCGCCGCGCGGTCGGGATCGTCCCACCACCAGACGTCGATCCGGCGATCCCGGCCCGCCGATGGCCGTGCGCCGGCGAGCAGCAGGACATTGCGGTCGAGGGCGGCGAGGTCGGCGAGGAGCGCACGGAATCGCTCGTCCGGAGTGGCCGGCCATGCGAGCAGCAGAGCGTTCGGCTCGACACCCGCGAAACCGTGGTAGCGGGACATGTCCGCCACACACGCGTACTCGTCCCGGCACTCGACCGTGCGAGTGAACACGCCGTAGGGATTCCCGGCCGCACCGGCAGCGGTATCCTGGAGCACCCGCTCGCTCCTGCCGCGCACGACGTCGACCGCCGTCAGAATGCCCCGACGTCCGGCGAGATCGCGCGCGAGCTCGAGCAGCGGCTCGCGAGCGGAGCCCGGCAGCGCGAACGCGAGCACGTTCGGGCGCCAGTTGCGACGGTGACCGCGGCGGCGGTCGAGACGGTGGAGCGCGGCGCGGGCCACGCCGGCCCAGAAGCCGGACCAGGCATCGCCGGTCTCGAGGCGGAGCTGGCGCCGGGCGAGGAAGAGGTACAGTCCGCCGAGCACGAGAGTGGCGCCGATCATCGCCACGAGATCGAGCTGGATCATGACGATGAGGCAGGCGAGCGCGCCGGCGATCGGGACCAGGCGTGGCACTCGGAAGGAAGGCCTGAAGTCGGGGCTCGCCCAGCTCTCGATCGCGCAGGCGAGGTTCAGGAACCCGTATGCGGTGATGAAGAACATCGACACGATACGGGCGATCGCGTCCAGCTCGCCGATGAGGATGCCGGCGGCGGCGATGACGAACGTGAGGACGAGTGCATGGCGCGGCTCGTTGTCACGTCCGAATCCGCGGCCGAAGATCGCGGGCGTGATGCGGTCGATCGAGACGGCCTGGACGATGCGCGGTGCGGCGAGGATGCTGCCGAGCGCGGAGGAGATGGTGGCGCCCCAGACACCGGCGAGCACGAGCGGCGACCACAGCGAGATCTCGGTCAGCACGTTCGGGTTGGACGCGAGCTGACGCGCGTCCACGGTATAGGCGAGGAACACGGCGAGCGCGACATAGACCGCGAGGCCGACACCGATGGCCGCAATCGTGCCGATGGGGATCGACTTCTTCGGATCGCGCAGGTCTCCGGACATCGAGACGCCGGCCTCGAACCCCGTTACGGCGGGGAAGAAGATGCCGAACAGCACGATGAATGGTGCGGCGGTCGGCAGCGGTGCGAGTGCTGCGTCCGCAGGTGTGCCGGGCGCGAGTCCGTGGCGGCCGACGCCCAGCAGGATGGCGAGCAGCGACAGCATGATCGCCGCGAGGATCAGGAACTGTGCGCGCAGAGCGAGTGACGTGCTGATGAGCGTGACCGCCGTGACGACCAGCAGGACGACGGCGCCGGTCAGACGGATCGCGTTCTTCGTGGTCTCGATGCCCCAGAAGCCGAGGAAGCTCTCGGCAAACCCGATGATGTAGAGGCTGACGGCGAAGGAGAGACCGACGAACAGGGCAATGCCGAGCGTCCCGCCGATCGGCAGGCCGAGGCTGCGGCTGAGCATGTAGTAGGTGCCGCCGCCGCGCACCTTCCGGTCCGTCGCCACCGAGGCGACGCTCAGGCCGGTCGTGACGGAGATCACGTGCGCGACGAGGATGATCCCGATCGTCGCCGCCAGTCCGGCCTGGCCGACGATCGACGGCAGGCGGAGGTACATGATCACACCGAGGATCGTCAGGATCGACGGTGTGAAGACTCCGCTGAACGTGCCGAACTTGCGGGCGCCGGACATGACGCGTTCCTCGGTCGCTGTGGCGGTGACCGGGCTGGTGCCGGACGGACGCGAGCGGGAGTATAGTGCGCGCGGGCGCGCGCCGTCAGGTGGGCGTCGCTCGGAGCGGGTGTCCATGCCCTCCCGGTCGACGCCCACCCGACGTGCCGGGCCGCCATCCTCGGGCGCGCACACGAGCGCGCGGGGCTGCCTGAGCGGCTCAAGCTGACTGCTCCCAGCGACTTAGCGGCCTGGTTCGGCCGGCCACTCGGTGGACTCAGGGTTCTTCGATGCTCTCGTCGGGGTTTGACCTGGTCTGTGATGGAGCCGTGGGTGCATTGTCCGGCACCGGCGCTTCGTGGATCACCAGACCCACGCGATCGACCATACCCTCGTACATGCTGCGGACGACGAGATCGACGCTGTCGAGACGCAGGCGACTTCCCAGATCCAGGTCCCGATCGCCCAGGCGCGCGGTCAGTACATCATGCAGCGTGGCCGTGGCGGCGTAACTCGGGTCGCGGGCACGCCGCCGGCGGGGCCAGTGTGGTTCTCTCGGACATCAACCTGAAGGGGGCCGAGCGAGTCCAGCGAGATTGCGGCATCCGGCGGGCGGGCGAGCGCGTTCGAGCAGGACACCGCCGCATTCTTCGTGAGACCGTGGCGGAAGCAGTGTCAGGGCCGCAGCGACGCGAGCGTCGACCACCGTATTCGGGTCTTTCGCAGTGATTCCATGACCGGTGTCGCAGGGTCGATTCGATCGGTTCGGCGGCGCCCGCGCGCCGCCAGGGGACGTCGACAAACCGGTGGGTGGTGCTATCTCCGTGAAGCAGGAAGCATGCAACGAAGAGTCACGGCCGTGTACGTTCAGGCTGCGCCAGCCGAGGTGGGCACATGCGATCACCGTAGGAGCAGAAAACGCAGCAATCCCCGGGTTTCGGCCGAAGCTGCGCACCGCAGGCCGGGCACACGAACAGGTGCAGACATGCGTTTTCCGGCATTGGCTCCCGCGTCGCCGTACCACACGCGCGGCAAGTGATTGTCGCAGTTTCCATGAATCTCCGATTCAGCGCGCGATCCCGGCACTCAGGGTAAATCGTCTCGCGAAGCCGGGAGTTCCCGGCGGGAGGCGAATCACCCGGCCAGGCCAGCGCTCCGGACCCACCATGACCGCCGTGGCTGCGCCGGGCCGACCGTCACGCCCGGTTCTGCCGCGGCACGTGGATCTCCGTGGGACAGAAGTCGCCCGGCCGTGCGGGACCGCCCTCCTCGACCGCGGCACCGAAGTACCTGCGCTGGAACCGCAGGGCGACATTGACCAGGCCGATCAGTACGGGCACCTCGACGAGCGGGCCGATGACGGCGGCGAAGGCCACGCCCGAGTTAATGCCGAACACGGCGATGGCCACCGCGATGGCCAGCTCGAAGTTGTTGCTCGCAGCCGTGAAGCTGAGCGTGGCCGTCTTCGAGTAGTCCGCGCCGATGCGGTGACCCATGTAGAAGCTGACCAGGAACATCACGACGAAATAGATCAGCAGCGGCACTGCGATTCGCACGACGTCGAGCGGCAGCCGAACGATCATCTCGCCCTTGAGCGCAAACATCACCACGATCGTGAACAGCAGTGCGGAGAGCGTCAGCGGACTGATGCGCGGGATGAACCGCGTCTCGTACCACTCACGCCCCTTCGTCCTGAGCAGCACGAAGCGGGAGAGCATGCCGGCGGCGAACGGGATGCCGAGATATACCGCAACGCTCTCGAAGATCTGGCGCATCGTCACATCGACAATGCTGCCTTCGAGTCCGAACCAGGTCGGCAGCACGGTGATGAACACGTACGCGTAGATGCCGTAGAACAGCACCTGGAAGACGGAGTTGAAGGCGACGAGGCCGGCCGCGTACTCCGTGTCGCCCTTCGCCAGCTCGTTCCAGACGATGACCATGGCGATGCAGCGCGCGAGGCCGATCATGATCAGGCCGACCATGTATTCCGGGTAGTCGCGCAGGAACACGATCGCGAGCGCGAACATGAGGAGGGGCCCGATCACCCAGTTCTGCACCAGCGACAGACCCAGCACGCGCCAGTTGCGGAAGACGTCGCCCAGCTCCTCGTACCGCACCTTTGCGAGCGGTGGGTACATCATGAGGATCAGGCCGATCGCGATGGGTACGTTCGTGGTGCCGACCTGGAAGCTGTCGATGAGGCGCTCGACGCCGGGTACGAGGACGCCGAGCCCGACACCGAGCGCCATCGCGGCGAAGATCCAGACCGTCAGGTAGCGATCGAGGAACGAGAGCCGGCGACTAACGGACTCGGACATTCACCGCCTCCCGTTCCGGTGCAGTGCCGGGGGCGCCGACGCTACTCGCGCCCCTTCACTACGAAGCTGACCTTTGCGGTGAGCCGGTATTCCACGATGCGGCCGTTCTCGACGATGGCCTTCATGCCGCTGACCCAGATCTCCTTCACGTCATCCACCGTCTTCTTCACTTCCTCGAGCGCATTCTTCACCGCGTCGTCCCAGCTCTTCTCCGACTGTGCAATGACTTCGATGACCTTGACGATAGTCGACATCCCGTCCTCCGGTTGTGGTGAATGCTCCTCTCGAATCTGCTGCCGCGCGTCGCGCGGTATGTCGGGCAGGCTCCGGGTTCGTTCCGGTGCGACACCGCGGCGGGATCAGCCGGTCCCCGACACGGTGTCCGCATTACGCCGACAGCGCGTCAGGCGACTCAGCGCGGCCAGCCGGTCTGCGGCAGCCCCGGAGTGATGCGCAACGCGTTCTCGTAGTACAGCTTCTTCAGCACGTCATCCGGCAGATCGATGCCGTAGAGCTTCCAGAACGCGTGGTAGGGACGGTAGTAGTCGAAGTAGTCGTCGCTCGTCTCGAACACGCGCCAGAAGAAGGGATACTCCTCCGGCTGGAACGAGTCCTTGCCGAACAGGATGCGGTCCTGATAGCGGACGAAGAAATCGCGGGCGGCGCGCGGCTGGCGTCCGATGTCGTAGAGCACGGCGCCGACCTCGGTATGGACGTTCGGGAATTCGTCGAGCAGGCGGGCGAGGCGGTCGAGCTCGTGCGCGTGCCAGCCCATGTGGGCCATGACGAACGTCGTGTTCGGATGCCGGCGAAAGAGGTTGTCCCGCTCGGCGGCCAGCTGCGCGAAGTCGGGATAGCGGTCCTGGGGGTAGTGCCGGTTCGGGAACAGCGCCAGCTCGAGCCAGCGCTCGTTGGTGTAGTCGACGGGGCGGAAGAACTCCTGCGGATCGGCGGTGTGGATGAAGACGGGGATGCGCAGGCGCGCAGCGGCCTGCCACACCGGGTCGAGGTCGGGATCGTCGATGGGCAGGCGGGAGCCATCCGCCTTGCGGATCGACAGGCCGAATCCCTTCGAGATCTCACCAATGCCGACGGCGCCGGCGTCGATGTCCTGCTCGAGCTGCCGAACGGCGCGTTCGGCCCAGCCGGGTCCCACGTTGCGGAAGTCGATGCCGGCGAGGACCCGCACGCGGTCGCGCATTGCGGGCGACGCAGCGATCGAGGCGACGGTCTGGCGGAGGCGTTCGCCGGACAGGTTGTGCGCCGCGATGATGAGCCGCACACCGATGCCGTCGAGCTCTCGCGCGAGTGCTGCAAGACCGTCCGGCGTATCGATCAGCCGGCCCGGATGCCCGTGGAAGTCGATCGCCGGGAACTTCGCCTTCGCGACCGGATGCTCCGGCACGACGAGGGTCGAGCGGGGCCGGTAGTCGAGGATACTGGGCGCCGGTGACCGGGGCGCCATGCAGGTGCGCGGGCGCACTTCCGTCATGCCGGGCGGGCACGACTCGTTCGGCCCGATCGTGACTCCGCCGTTCCGCTGTGCGGCGACGGATCCGTTCAACGCAGCCAGGGCGGCGAGGCTGACGGTGAGCGCGGTGCGGCGCATCAGATCATCTCCGGTCCGGGGTTGAATGCCCCAACCTGCGGGTTCCCGGCGGTTCCGTCAAAGAGGGGGCCGCCGAGCGCACATGGACGACGACCGCAGCCGTGCCGGCGAGCGCACTGCCGATCAGGCACAGGCCGGCGTAGCCGACGAGGGAGAGCAGCACGCCGGAGGAGAGACTTGCGAGCGCGGCGGCGCCGAAGACGATCGTGTCGGCGCTGCCCTGTCGGCGGGCGCGCTCGGCGAGGACAGCGCCGCGGGCGAGCAGTCCGCTGGCCGCGACGAAGCCGCAGCTCCAGCCGAGGCCGAGCAGGAACAGCGCGGCCGCGAGCGCAGGCGCGCTGCCTTCGGGGGCGAGGGCACCGCCGATGCCGGCAGCGGTCAGCAGCATGAGGCCGGCGGTGAGCACGCGCACGTTGCCGAACCGCTGTGCGAGGTGGCCGGTCACCGGCGTGAATGCGAACATGCCGAGCGTATGGCTGCTCATCATCATGCCGATGGCCGACACGGCGCCGCCGTGCTGACGCAGGTGCACGGGCGACATGACCATGATGAGCACCATCACGCACTGGCTGACGACGAGACCGACGAGTGCGACGCGTATGGGCGACCAGGCCGCGCCGGATTCATCGGCGGGATTCGTCGCGTCGTGCTCGATGTCATCGGCCGGACTCCGCAGCGATCCCGGATCCGGTCGCAGCAGCACGGCGAACGCGAGTGCGCCGAGCGCGAATGCCGCGGCGGTCACGAGGAACGCGCCCGAGAAGGAAGGGAGACCCGAAGCGGCGAGCCGGCCGGCCACGTACGTGCCGAGCGTCGGCCCTGCGACCGCACCGATGGTGGCGGCCCAGACGACCCAGCCGATCACCGTGGTGCGGTGCCGCGCCGGATGCGCATCCGCCGCCGCATAGCGCGCGAGCTGAGTGGCACTGTTGCCGGAGCCGATGACGAGGAGCGCGGCGAGTAGCAGCACGAAGCTCGACTGCACCGTGGCGAGCACGGCGAGTGCCGCGCCGGCGACTGCCGTGGCATAGCCGATCACGAGACCGGGGCGCCGTCCGTAGCGCGCCATGACCCGCGACAGCAGCGTGGCACCGAACGCGGTGCCGGTGATGCTCATCGCGACCGGCAGACCGCTCAGTGCGCGTGACCCTGTGATGTCCACGGCCACGAGTGGTGCGACGGTGGACGCCGCATAGAGAGCCGTCGCGCCGAGTCCGACGCCGCCGAAGATCGTGATCGTCAGACGACGCCGTGTACCGGAGAGGTCGGCCGACGCGTGTGCGGAGCGTGCGCCGTTCAGGCTTCGACCTCCGCAAGACGCCGGCGCAGGTGGGCCCGCTCGGCCGGGTTCGCACACTCGCTGATCGCGCGTTCATAGGATTTCATCGCCGCGGGCCCATCGCCGTTGCGCACCAGCAGCTCGGCGCGCGCGGCGGAAAGCAGGTGGTAGCCGCGGAGCTCGCCACGCGCCTCGAGCCCATCGATCAACGCGAGTCCTGCCGCGGGCCCGGCCGCCATGCCGATCGCGACCGCGCGATTCAGCTCGACCACCGGAGTCGGCTGGAGACGCAGCAGCAGTGCATACAGGGCCGCGATCTGCGGCCAGTCCGTGCGCTCCGGAGACGGCGCCTCCGCGTGCAGCGCCGCGATCGCGGCCTGGAGCTGGTACGGCCCCGCACGACCCCGGCGCAATGCGGTCTCGACGAGCGCGCAACCTTCCCGTATGAGCGCAGCATCCCACAGCGTGCGGTCCTGCCGCTCGAGCGTGATCAGCTCGCCACGCTGACCGGTGCGCGCCGCACGGCGTGAGGCGTGCAGCAGCATGAGCGCGAGCAGCGCCTCCGCATCCGACTGTTCCGGCAGCAACTCGTTCAGCAGGCGGCCAAGCCGGATCGCCTCCGCGCAGAGGTCATCCCGCACGAGACCGGCGTCGGCCGTAGACGTGTAGCCTTCATTGAACACGAGGTAGATCACGGCGAGCACCGCCTGGAGCCGTTCCGGCAGCTGCGCCATCGGCGGGATGCGGAACGGGATCTCCGCGTGGCGGATCTTGTGCCGGGCGCGCACGAGCCGCTGCGCCATCGCCGACTCCTGCGCGAGGAACGCACGCGCGATCTCGCGCGTCGTGAGACCGGCGACCATCCTCAACGTGAGCGCGACCTGGGACTCGAGGGAGAGTGCAGGGTGGCAGCACGTGAACAGGAGGCGCAGGCGATCGTCTCGCGGCCCGCCGTCCTCCCCTTCGATCGCGACCGGCGCATCGAGCGACGCCCGCTCCGCCGCGACGAGGCGCTCGAGCACCTCGGCACGTCTGCGGAACGTGCGCGCCCGACGAACCACGTCGATCGCGCGGCGCCGCGCCGTCGTGGTGATCCAGCCGCCGGGCCGGGGCGGAACGCCATCGGCCGGCCAGCGCACCAGCGCTTCCGCGAACGCCTCCTGGAGCGAGTCCTCGGCCAGCGTGAAGTCACCGGTGAGGCGGATGAGGACGGCGAGGATCTGCGAGCGGTCGTGACGGAACACCGCCTCGAGCACCTCCCGCGCCCGCACATCCTCACGCGCCATCATCACGGGCTACTGGTCGAATTCCATGATCGGTCGCACCTCGACCGGGCCGCGGCCCACGCTCGGGATATCCGACGCCCACTTCAGCGCTTCGTCGAGGTCCTTGCAGTCGACCATGTAGAACCCGCCCAGCTGCTCCTTCGTCTCCGCAAACGGCCCGTCCATCGTGACCACCTTGCTGCCGTTCTTCCGGACCGTCGTCGCGGTCGACGTCGGCTGGAGCGCTTCGCCGCCGAGATAGCAGCCGGATGCCTTCAGCCGCTCGGTATACTCCGTCCACTTCCCGAACTCTGCGGGGTCCTGCGGCGCGGCCGCCTCGTTCTCGTAGATCAGGATCAGGTATCGCATGGGGCGTCCTCCTTCGGCGTGGGCGGGCGCGGCTCGTCCGCGCCCTTCACGATACCTACGAGCGGGCGGCCGGAAATCGACATCGGCGATCCGCTACCCGGGAAATCCGCCGCCGGACCTAGCGGATCGTCCGCAGCAGCACGTCCACCGCGGTCTCGAGCTGCTGGTCGCGGCCGCGGCTCACGACGTCGTACTCGTTCATGACCCGGACGTCCGGCTCCGTCTGCCAGTTCTCCAGGTACCGGCCGGTGCCGACGTCCTTCACGCCGAGGCCGGGCACGCCCCAGCGCACGCCGTTCTGGAGCGATTCCCAGCCGGCGAACGTGCAGGTGCCTGGCACGGGCATGCCGACGAGCGGGCCGATCTTCAGGGACTGGTACATCCACGAGTAGCAGTGGCCGTCGCTGTAGGCCGCCTCGTTGGAGATCGTGACGCTCGGCTTCGTCCAGCGGAAGTGCGGTTCGAAGCCGGTGCTGCGCGTGTCGGTCGTGTAGTCGAAGAAGCGCGTGCCGCTCAGGAACATCGCGAGGTCCGCGACGAGATCGCCGCCGCCGTTCCAGCGCGCGTCCACAACGATGCCGTCACGATCGGCATAGCGGCCCATGATCTCCTCGAACGTGGTGCGGTATGCACCATCGTTCATGCCGGGGATGTGCACGTACCCGAGCCGGCCGCCGCTCCGCTCCTCGACCTCGTCGCGGTTCCTGCGCACCCACCGCGCATACAGCAGCCGGTTCTCCTCGCCGGCGGAGATCGGCTTCACCACGACGTCGCGGGTGCTGCTGCCGTCGCGCAGCGTAACCAGCACGGAGCGGTCGGCCTTGCGATTCAGCAGCCGCGCGAAGTCGTCGCCGGCACCGATCGTGTCGCCATCGATCGCCAGAACGATCGTCCCCTCGCGCGCATCGATGCCGTTGCGGTCGAGCGGGCCGCCGTCCATCACTTCCGTGATGCGCACACCGGGGCCGGCGTGCGCGTAGTCGAAGAAGATGCCGAGCGACGCGGTCGCATCCGCGCCGTCCGGGTCGTCCGAGTAGCGTGCGCCGCTGTGACTCACGTTCAGCTCGCCGAGCAGCTCGCTCAGCAGCTCGGCGAACTCGTGCTCGTTGCCGATGTGCGGCAGGAACTTCTCGTACACGGGCCGCAGCGCGCTCCAGTCGACGCCATGATAGCCGGCGGTGTAGTACGTGTCGCGCGTGCGGCGCCACACCCGGTCGAACATCGCCGCCCGCTCGGCCTCCACATCCACGACCATCTCGCCCTGGACGCTGACCGCCTCGCGCTTCGCGCCGGCCGGGTCGATCTTCGAGATGCCGCCATCGGCAAGCAGAAAGATCTGCTTCTGCGCGCTGTCCCACGCCATGGTCGCACTGTTCGCGTTCAGCGCGAGCACCATCTTCGTCTCGCGCGTCCGCAGGTTGGTCGACCACAGGTTCATGCCGCGCTCGAAGCGCGCGAGGTAGTAGAGCGTCTCGCCGTCGGCGGTCACGAGTGCGCCGCCGAGCGAGGAGGAGTGGATCGTGAGCCGGGCACGGCGATCCTCGAGACCGTCGAGCTCGATCTCGACCGGCGCCGTGGTCTTCCGCGCGGAGTCGGCGCGCGCGCCGCCGTTCGACTCGCTCTCCTGGAGCAGCGCGTACTCCTCCTTCGTCAGGCGGTAGCGCTCCCATGCGTCGCGGGTGAGGAACATCGCGTAGGCATCGGTCTGCGTGCCGGCGCCCTGGGCGAGGGAGCGCATGCCGTCGCGGTTGCTGCGCCAGAGCAGGGCCTTGCCGCCGAGGATCCAGGTCGCGCGCGAATCGTCGAACCCACTGTTCGTCAGGTTCATCGGAGGGGCGCTGCCGTCGGCGGGTACCAGTCCGACCTCGGTCGGATTGATGCCGGGCATCATGTAGTCGAACGCGATCCAGCGGCTGTCGGGACTCCACTCGAAGTGCAGGCGGCCGGGTCCGGTCGAGTACAGCTGGCGGTCGGTGAGCAGCGTGCGGGCCTGCTTCGCGGCGAGGTCCATGACGCGCAGGTTCGTGAAGTCCTCGACCCATGCGAGCTGCTTCCCGTCGGGCGAGTACACCGGCTGGAAGTTCTGATGCTCGTTGGCGAGGAGCGGCGTCTCGTCGATGAGGGTGGACGCGTAGAAGTACGGCTCGCCGCTCCGTGCGCGCCGTGCCTCGTAGACGCCCCAGCGGCCGCCCCGCTCGGACGCGTAGATGAGCGTGCGGCTGTCCGGCGAGAACATCACGCCCGTCTCGACTTCCGGCGTGCGCGTGATCTGCTTCGTCATGGCGCCGCTCACGTTCGTGACGAACACATCGCCGCGGTAGACGAAGGCGACTTCCTTGCCGTTCGGTGCGACGGCCATCTCGCGGATGCCGCTGGTGAACGTGACGACTCGGGTGCGGTTCGTCGTGGCGTCCCGCGCAATGCGGACGGGGATGGCGCGCGGCTCGCCGCCGGGCGCGAGCGTGTAGATCCGGCCGTCGTGGGCGAACGCGAGCGTGCCATCGTTCGCCCGGGTGAGGAAGCGCACGGGGCCGTCGGCGAACGACGTGACCTGCACGTCGCCGGATCCATCCACGTGCATGCGGTGGACGTTGAACGTGCCACTCGTCTCGCTCAGGTAGTAGAAGGACGTGTCGTCCCCGGCGAACACCGGATTGCGGTCCTCGCCCGCGAACGCGGTGATGCGGCGGTGCGTGCCGGCGTCGCGATCGTGCAGCCAGATGTCGCGCGCCACGGCCGACGTGTGATGCTTCCGCCACGCGTTCTCGCCGCCCTTGCGGTCCTGATACAGCAGCAGCCGGCCGTCGCGGCTGAGCGAGACGTCCTCGGCCGGCGTCGTGAGCAGCTGCACGGGCCGGCCGCCCGCTGCCGGGACCTGGTAGAGCTCCGGCTGCGCGGCGGTAGGGAAGAGTCGGCTGCTCGCGTCGTCGAGGCGTGCTGCACCGAAGATGACGCCGGTGCCGTCCGGCGTGAACGCGTACGGATACTCGTCAGCGGAGTGAAATGTCAGCCGCCGCGCCGTGCCGCCGGCCGCAGGCATGAGGTAGATGTCGAAGTTGCCGGACCGATCACTTGCGAACGCGATCCAGCGGCCGTCGCGGCTCCACACCGGCATGAAGTCGTGAGCAGTGTGCGTGGTGAGGGGAACGGCACTGCCGCCGGTGGCGGCTACCCGGTACAGATCGCCCTGGTACGTGAACGCCAGGTGCGCCGCGTCGGGCGAGATCGCCGGATAGCGCAGCCAGAGCGGATCGTCGGCAGCGGTCGGAGACTGGGCGAGAGAGAGAGCCAGCAGCAGCGGAATCATGGTCGACCTGTATCGGCAACGTGTGGAGTGATCCGTAATTCTGGCGGTGCGGGGCCGGCTTGTCCACCGCGCGGCGCCGGCCCCTCCGTCGCGCTCGCCGGGGGCCTCATCGGACCGCCGGCACATGATCTGCGCCCGCGAGGCGTACCATGAGAGCGGCGGCACAGAATCCGCCGTGCGGCACATCCTTCGCCGCCTCGCCCGGTCTGCCGAGCGACTGAAGTGCGCTGACCGAAACAGCGGATCGGGTCCGAGTTCGACGGGCCGCAACAGTCGCAGGGTTTGCATGATCCGGAATTCCATCGTATAAAAGACCACACCTCCGACGTCCAACCGACCTCGAGTGATCATGACCGCGAAGAACGCCGCCGGCACGGCGCTGTGCGTACTGCTGCTCGCCACCGGCGGATGCGGCGCACGGGCGGCCGCGACACGGACTCCGACCCCGCAGGAGGACCGGCCGGCTGCCGGCGGCGCACGCCAGCAGCAGGGGGTCCGCCCCTATAGTGCAGTGATTCCGCGGGACGCGGTCGCGGACACCGGCATGTTCGTGGTGCACTCCACACCCGACCGTCTGCTCTTCGAGATCCCGGACTCGCTGCTCGGGCGCGAGCTGCTGCTGATCAGCCGCTGGGCGAGTGTGCCCGCGAACTTCGGCGGGTTCAATCCGGCGGGGTTTTCGGCGCAGGAGCAGGTGGTGACGTGGACACGGCGCGGCGATCAGATCCTGCTGCGGAAACACTCGTACGAGCAGGTCGCGGAGGATACCGCGCCCATCGCGATGAGTGTCGTCGCGAACAACTTCGCGCCGATCATCGTGGCGCTGCCGATCGCGGCGATCACGCCGGATTCTGCGGGTGTGGTGGTCGATGTCACGGCCTTCTACGAGGGGGACACGCCGGCGATCAGCGCACTGAGCCCGACGCGGCGGCGCGAGTACGGCGTGCGCCGCCTCGATCCGGACCGCAGCTTCATCAACTCTGCACGCTCGTATCCGCTGAACGTAGAGGTGAGACACACACAGACGTTTGAAGCCACGTCACCTCCATCCGACGAGCACATCGGCGCACTCACAGTGGAGATGAACCAGTCGCTGGTGCTGCTGCCGCGTGCGCCGATGCGGCCGCGTTACGCCGATGATCGCGTCGGCTTCTTCAGCATCCGGCGGATCAATTTCGGGCTCGCGGACCAGAAGGCACCGGAGCAGCGATTCATCCGGCGGTGGCGGCTCGAGCCGAGGGATCCCGAAGCGTACGCACGCGGCGAGCTGGTCGAGCCGATCAAGCCGATCGTGTACTACCTCGATCCGGCGACTCCGCCGGAGTATCGGTCGTGCGTGCGCCAGGGGATCACGGACTGGCAGGCGGCATTCGAGACGGCCGGCTTCCGCAACGCGATCCTGGCCGCGGACCCGCCCGACCCGGCGGAGGACCCGGACTGGAATCCGGAGGATGTGCGCTACTCGGTCGTGCGCTGGGCAGCGAGCATGACACGCAATGCGCAGGGTCCGAGCACGAGCGATCCGCGCACGGGCGAGATCATCGAGAGCGACATTGTCTGGTATCACAATCATCTGCGCTCGTATCGCAACCGGCTGCTGATCGAGACGGGAGCCGCCAATCCTGCAGCGCGCAGACTGCCGATCGCCGACGACCTGATGTGCGAGGCGATGCGGCAGGTGATCGCGCACGAGGTCGGCCACGCGCTCGGCCTGCCGCACAACATGATCTCCAGCTCGGCCTATCCGGTCGATTCGCTCAGGTCGAAGTCGTTCGCCGAGCGCATGGGCGTGGCCCCGTCCATCATGGATTACGCACGGCAGAACTACATCGCGCAGCCCGGCGACGGTCTGGAGGGCGCCGACTTCATCCGCCAGATCGGGCCGTATGATCATCACGCCATCAACTGGGGCTATCGCGTGCTGCCGGATGCGGCGACACCCGAGGCCGAGCTGGCGACGCTCAACCGCTGGATCACGGAACGGGCGGGCGATCCGATGTATCGATTCCTCCAGGGTCCGGCGATGGCGGCGGATCCACGGGCGCAGACGGAGGACATCGGCGATGATCCCGTCCAGGCGAGCTCGTACGGGATCGAGAATCTGAAGCGCGTGCTGCCGAACCTGCTCGCCTGGACCACCCGGCCGGGCGAGGACTACGACGAGCTGGAGGAGATCTACGGCGAGCTGCTCGGACAGTGGTCACGCTACGTGAATCACGTCGCAGCCGTAATCGGCGGTGTCATGGCCGACCTGAAGACGGCGGATCAGAGCGGCGCGGTGTTCACGCCGGTCCCGCGCGCGGCTCAGGAGCGCGCGCTCGCATTCGTAGCCGAACAGGTCTTCGAGGAGCCGACCTGGTTGCTCGAGCCGGCCGTACTCGCGCGGATCAGCACCGGTGGTCCCCAGGTCATCCAGCAGCGGCAGGCGGCCATGGTGAACACGCTGCTGTCGGACGCACGTCTGCGGCGTCTGGCGGCGGTCGAGCTGACCGATCCCGCGCCGGCCTATCCGCTGGCGGCGTACCTCGCGGACGTGCGTGCTGCAATCTGGGGCAGTCCCGGGGTGACCGCGCGCAATGCGTATCGCCGGGCACTCCAGCGCGCGCACGTGACGCGGCTCGCGGCAATGCTGAACAGTGAAACGGATTCGTCCGATGTGCGCGCGCTCGCACGGGTGCAGCTGACGGAGCTGCGCACCGCCGCGGGCAACGCCGCAGCCGGAGCGACCGGCGTGGCGCGCGCGCACCTGCTGGATATCGTGGAGCGGATCTCACAGGCGCTCGACCCCGCGGGGTAGCGCCGGGTCGCGGTTCTCATACCGAAGTGCGAGCCGCTGCGCTTCGACTCAGGGCGCCACGGAACGACCTCGAAACGGCAGCGACGGCCGCCAACTCGGCCGATTTAACAGAATCGCGGGTCCGTCGGTCAGTACAACGAAGCCGGCGTGTGGCGTCGCCACACGGGTGCCGGTATTGTGTTGCAATCCCCGAAATCGCCATCGTCCACCGAACCCCCAGGACCATGAGAGCACAGGTAGCAGTACTGCTCGGCGCGCTCGCCCTCGGCGGGTGCGCAGCGCGCGCCGCGACACCCCCGACGCCGGCGCGCACGCCGACCGGCGCCGCGCAGGCCCAGGACACGGCGGGCGGTCGCGGCGGCGGCGCGCCGCGCGTCCGGCCGTACAACAGCGTGGTCACGAGCCAGGCGAACACGGTGCGCGGCATGTTCGTCGTGCATCGCGTGGGTGATCGCCTGCTGTTCGAGATCCCGCGCAACGAGCTCGACAAGGACCAGCTCGCGGTGGGCCGGTACACGCGCGCGGCGGCGCCCACGGGCGGACAGGGTGGCGGCTTCGGCGCCTACGTCGGCGACCGCTTCGTCACGCGCACGCTGCGGTGGGAGCGGTCCGGCAACCGGATCATCCTGCGCACACCGTCCCACAGCATCATCGCGCATCCCGACTCGGCGATCTATGCAGCGGTCGAGGGGACGAACTATCCGCCGATCATCGCGGTGTTCAACATCGAGGCGTTCGGGCCGGACAGTGCGGCGGTCATCGACGTGACGCGGCTGTTCACGAGCTCGATCCCCGAGCTCCAGGCGATCCAGGGCAACGTGGACTCGAACCGGTCCTTCGTCGAGCGCGCGCTCGCGTTTCCGGACAACATCGGCATCGAGGCCACGCAGACGGGACAGCGGCCGGCCCCGCAGGGCGGTGGCGGCGGTGGCGGTGGCGGCGGCGGTGCACGGCCGGCGATGAGCGTGCTCGCGCACTGGAGCATCATCCGGCTGCCGGAGGATCCCATGATGCCGCGCCTGTTCGACGAGCGCGTCGGCTTCTTCTCGAACACGCGCCGCGACTTCAGCCTGCCGGAGCATCGTGCGGCGGAGCGCAGGTACATCGTCCGCTATCGGCTCGAATGCAGCGACCGCCGCGAGGGCGATCTGTGCTACCCGATCAAGCCGATCACCTACTATGTCGACCCGGCGACGCCGGACTGGATGAAGCCGTACGTACGCGCCGGCATCGTCGAGTGGCAGTCCGCGTTCGAGGCGGCGGGCTTCAAGGAGGGCATCGTGGCCGGCGAGGTGCCTGCGGACGATCCGAACTGGTCGGCGGAAGACGTGCGCCACACGATGATCCGCTGGCTGCCGTCGCCGACCGAGAACGCGCAGGGGCCGAACGTGCACGACCCGCGCACGGGCGAGATCCTGAACGGCTCCGTGCGGATGTTCCACAACATCATGAACCTGCAGCGGTCGTGGTACTTCACGCAGGTCTCGCCGCTCGATGCGCGGGCGCAGCGGCTGCCGTTCCCGGACTCGCTGATGGGACGGCTGGTGCAATTCGTGGTCGCGCACGAGATCGGCCACACGCTGGGTCTGCAGCACGACCAGATCGGCAGCTCGACATATCCGGCGGACAGCGTGCGCAGCCGCACGTGGGTCGCGCGCATGGGTCACAGCCCCAGCATCATGGACTACTCGCGCTTCAACTACGTCGCGCAGCCGGAGGACGAGATCCCGGTCGAGCACCTCGTGCCGCGCGTCGGGCCGTACGACGAGTACGCGATCATGTGGGGTTACCGGCCGATCCCCGGCGCACGCACACCGGATGACGAGCTGTCCGTGCTCGAGCAGTGGTCACGGATGCAGGACACGATCCCGTGGTATCGCTTCTCCGCGAACAACGCGTACGGTGCCACCGGCACGCAGAGCGAGGCCGTGGGTGACGCCGATCCCGTGAAGTCGACGGAGCTCGGGTTCCGCAACATCCGTCGCGTGATGGGCTACGTGCAGCGGACGGCGACGCGGCCGATGGCGGACAACAGCGACCTGGAGGAGCTGTACAACCGCACGGTCTCCCAGTGGGCGACGGAAGCCACGCACGTCGCGACGCTGGTCGGCGGAGGCCGCGTGCAGTACAAGACGGGCGGCCAGCCCGGTCCGGTCTACACGCCGATCGCGCGTGCGGAGCAGGCGGCGGCCGTGAGGTTCCTGAACGAGCAGGTGTTCCGCACGCCGGACTACCTGATCCGTCCGGAGATCGGCGCGCGTATCGAGGCGGGCGGCATGGTGACGCGCATCAACTCTGCGCAGGCGCGTCCGCTGAACACGGTGCTGAACGACGACCGCATGCACCGCCTGCTGGAGCTGGAGGGTGTAGCGCAGAACCGGAACGAGGTGTACACGCTCGCGACGATGCTCGGCGACGTGCGGCGCGGCATCTGGTCGGAGCTCAGCGCGAGCCGCCCGGTCATCGACGTGTTCCGTCGCGGGCTCCAGAACACGTATCTCACCCTGCTGGATCGGAAGCTGAACCCGCCGCCCGCGCCGGCACAGGCCGCGCCGCAGTTCGGGCCGGGCGCCGGCGGTCCGTCGGGCCCGTCCGAGGACGTGAAGTCGCACCTGCGCGGCGAGCTCGTCACGCTGCGTGAAGAGATCCGCCGGGCCGCGGCGCGCGCGACGGATCGCGCGACGCAGCTCCACCTCCAGGGTGCGATCTACCGGATCGGCGAGATCCTGGAACCGAGGAGCTGAGGCGTCGGTACCGATGCGCGAGGGGCCGCACCGCGATCACTGCGGTACGGCCCCTCGTTCATCGGATCGTCGAGTCTCAGTGAGCGATCCCGACAACGGGCGCGGCGACGGCCGCGTCGATTGCGGCGCTGACCGTGTGGCCGGCGATCTCGACCGTCGGCTCGACACCGAGCAGCCGCAGCGCCGTGGGCGCGGTGTCCACCGTCCGAATGCCGGCCGGCAGCACGGTCCCGCCCGTCACCCCCTCGCCCCACGCGATCCACGGAATCGTCACGTCGCGCGGATCATCGCTGCCGTGATTGCGGCCGTGCCCGCCGTGATCCGCCGTGACGATCAGCGCGTAGTTGCCCGCGCCGAAAGCGCGGTCCGTCGCCGCGAGCAGTTCCGCGAGCTGCGCGTCCGCCGTGCGCACCGCCCAGCCGTACGGCGCGCTCATCCAGCCGAACACGTGACCGGCGAAGTCCGGCTCACCGATATGGACGAACAGCAGGTTCGGCCGCGCACCGCGCAGGTAGCGCTCGACGTGATCGACCGTGGCGTCCGCCATCGACTTGCCGAACAGACCGCCCGGGATCTGAACGCGGTCGAGCGTGCCCGGCACGGCGAGGTGCTCGAACTTCTCCTTGCTGAAGAACGCAGCAGTACGGAAGCCGGCCTGTTTCGCCGCGGCGAAGATCGTCGGCGTGGCGACGTGCCCGTGCTCCTCCATCTCCTCGCTGTTCCACGTCACGCCGTGGGTCTGCGGCTCCACACCCGTCAGCATGGAGGTGTGCGACGGCAGCGTCTTGCTCGGCAGGATCGTCGTCGCCTCGAGCGAGTAGGCGCCTTCCGCCATCAGCCGCTGGAGCGTTCGTGCGCCGTATCGCTGGATCGCATCGGGACGCAGCCCGTCGATCGAGACGACGACCACGTGATCGGTGACACCGCCGCGCGCAGGGATGACTTCCGCCGCACCATCGGCGGCGGTCTCCAGCCGGGGCGACGTGTACGCCGCGGACGCGCAGGCGGCCGCGAGCACGAGCGGAAGAACGGTCGTGGCTCGCCGGAATCGCAGTGTGTTCAGTCGTCGGTTCATCGCTCTCACTCCGTCGTGAGCGGCAGCCGGGCGGACCCGTGGACCAGCCATTGTAAAATGTTGCGGGGTATCCTCTTATGTATACCACCAGGCGGGTGGAAAGTTCGGTCGACCGGGTGCCGGGCTTGTTCCAGCGCCGTGCGGCGGGGACTTTACGGGTCATCCCCACAGAGGCCGTCGATCCGCGAACACCAGGACAACGAGGCGACATGAGGTCTGTCGAGCTGCGGAACCCATCGGGCCGGTGCATCCGGCGGTGCATCCACGCAACCGTGCTGCTCGCGTCCCTCGGCGCGGTCGGAGCGCTGAACGCGCAGACCACGACGCTGAAGCTCGGCGCGCCGCAGGCCGAGAACATGTCGGCGGCGGTTCTCGATGGGGCCGTCGGGCTGTATCGGGAGGCCGTCGCCCGGGGTGACCTGGTCGGGGCGGTGCTGTTCGTGGCGCGCAACGGCACCGTCGTGCTCCACGAGGCGGTCGGGTCGCGCGATCTGGAAGCCGGGCTTCCCATGGAGAAGAGCACGATGTTCCGCATGGCATCGAACACGAAGCCGGTGGTCGCCGCCGGTGCGGCGATGCTGGTGGAGAGCGGCAGGCTGAGCTTCGACGATCCCGTCCGGAAATACATCCCCTCGTTCGACAACTACCGGTCCGGATTCATCCAGGTGAAGCATCTGCTGAGTCACACGAGCGGGTTCCGCATCAACACACTGTTTCTTCAGCCGTATCTCCCGCGATCCGCGGAGCACCCGGATGCGCCCAGCCTGCAGCTGGAAGTCGCGCGCTTCGGCGTGGTCGGTGCCGATGTGACGCCGGGCACTTCGTACAGCTACAGCAATCCGGGTTACAACACGCTCGGCGCGCTGATCGAGATCGTGTCCGGCAGGCCGCTCGATGCTTATCTGCGGGAGCAGATCTACGATCCGCTCGGCATGGCGGACACGTATCACATGGAGACGGCGGATCGGCTGGACGGCAAGCTCGGGCGCATGGGTGCCGTGTACTACGAGCGGAACGGTGGCCAATGGGTCGCGGGGTGGAGGCCGGGCGATGATCCGCAGGTCCCGTTCGTACGTGCATCCGGCGGACTCATCTCCACGGCGTGGGACTACGCGATCTTCCTTCAGACATTCCTGAACGGAGGTGTGTACGGCGACGCCCGGCTGCTGACATCCGAGATGGTGAAGCGGATGACGACGCGGCAGACACCGCCCGATGGGCCATCGTACGGCTACGGCTGGAGCGTGTCGGAGGATGGCGTCTACTCGCACGCCGGCTCGGATGGCACGTTCGCGTGGGTGGACCCCGCGCGCGGCATCATCGGCATGGTGCTCACGCAGACCCCGCGCGGACGGAACCCGCGCCAGCGGTTCGTGCAGCTGGTGAACCTGTCGATCGAGGAGCCCCGACCGCGTACCTGATGCTGTCCATTTTTGAGCGCGGGCAAATGTCCGCGACTGCGGACGCGCGCGCCCGGCACGGGCAGGGCGGCGCCGCCGAACGGCGCGAAAAAACGGACTTTCCGGCCCCCGGACGGAACGGCACGGCTGCTGAATGACGAGACGTCAGCAACTGCCCGGGGGGATTCATGACTGTTCAGCTCAGACGTCTGGCGGCGCGCGTGCGGTCGCTGCCGCTGCGCGTTGCGGGGCCCATCGCCGTCACGGCGGCGCTCGCCGTCTCGACCGCCGCCTGCACGGACGTGCTCGGTGGCGGCGATCAGCTCGAGATCATCTGGCCGTCGCGCGATGCGGTGCTGTACGACGAGGAGGTGCTCCGCGCCCGCGTGCGCAATCGCCGGCTCGAGGACTACGAGATCTACTGGTACGTCGACAACAGCAGCGAGCAGCGCATGTGGGACGAGTGGGATGATGGAACGCCGCACAAGGTGTACGTCGTCGATACGTGGTTCTGGGACTGGCGCGGCAGCGGCCCGTACACCGTCGGCTTCATCGCGGAGGATTATCGCGGGCGCGAGATCGCGCGCCGTACGGTGCGCGTCTACGTCGAGTGAGCGGGCGGTACGCCGTTCCGCAGGTCGGGCGGGAGCGGCGCCTGCGGCCGTACGTCCGGGCGGGACCTGCGACTCCGCAAGTCCCGCCCGGTCCACATCGCTCATCAGGGTTTCTGCACCCGGAAATTGAGGTTGCCGCTGACGTCGGCGAGCACGAGCTGGATCGTCCACGTGCCGGACGTTCCCGCGCTGCTCGTGAACGAGCCGGTGGAGGTCAGATCACCCGTATAGACGACGCTCCCGCCGGCGTCCCGGATCCTCAGTGTCGCCGTGCCTCCGGTGATGCTGCCCGACTGGTCGACGTTCGCAGTCGTTCCACTGTTCTGCCAGTTGTACGTGACGGTCTGCGTAATGTGCGAAACGGCCGTTGCCTGGAACTGGAAGTTGTCCGCCAGATTCGCCACTTCCGGCTCGAACAGCGGGTTCGTGACACTGTCACTGCCGCACGCCGCAAGCGCCAGCATCAGGCTCACGAGCGCCGCACGACCTGGTAGCATTGCCGCTCCCATAGCGTACCGATCTCCTTTTCGAGTGAATGCGCCTTCCGGGTCACATTCGGCAAGACGGACGCCGGTGCGCGGTTCCGGGAACCAACCCGCTGCACCACAACGTGTTGGAGGCGAGCCGCCCGTTCGGCGTCGATTCGGAACGGGCGGGAAAGAAGCGAATTGTGTAGCGGAATGCGACACGGCGTGTGTCGCCGCAGTACACCGTCAACGCGGCGCGGTCAGCTCGGGGTAGATCCGGCCGACATCGAATCCGCTCGCCTCCAGCTCCGCGGTGCACCAGTCGAGGATGCGGCGGCGCACGTCGTCCGGCACATCGCGGTGCCGGTCGGCGGTGCCGCGGACGAACATCTCGGCATCGGTCTGGAGCAGGTGCGGCGGGTTCATCTCGAAGGCATCGCCGTGCTCCTGCATATACGCGAAGCTGCACTTGCGGACGACCTCGGCGAGCTCGGGATCGGTGAGCGGCGGTACGCCGAGGAAGTCGGCGACGCGGGCGACGATGTCGGGCAGGTCGCGCTTCATGTCCTCGAAGCGGACGAACAGCACGTTCGGCTCCGTCTGCGCGCGCTGCCACCACCCTCGCACGTGATCCGTCCACGGACTCCACCACATCGCCGCGGAGCAGAACCACTGCTCGGTCAGCGCGAGCGGCGGCGTCATGACACCCATGTTCGTCGCAATGAAGTCCGCGCAGCTGGCGAAGCACGACGCGGGGTGCCGCGCGACGTAGATGTAGCGCGCCTCGGACGAGAACGGACATGCGCCGGCCGGCAGGTGTGTCTTGATGATCCGGCTCGGGCGCTCCGCGCCGTGCAGCGGCGCCTGATCGATCGGCACGCTCGTCTCGGCCTCGAGCCACGGCGCGACGCCGTAGAGCGTGCGGCCGGACTCGACGATGTCGCCGCGACCCCGCTGCACCACCTCGTACACCACGTGCTGCATCCACGTGGTGCCGCACTTCATCTGCGTCACCACGAAGACATCCTCCGGGCGCGGCCGATACGACATCCCTCGCGCGAAGCTCTGCTCGCTGCACGTCCCCTTCGGACCTGTCAGGTCGGCGTGGCGGATGCTCGCCTGATCGTAGGTGAAGCGGGAGAAGCGACCGATCAGCCGGAGCACGGGCCGCAGCAGACGCGCGTGTCGGCGCAGCAGCGTCTTGTAGCGCGCGCGGCCCCCGGGCGGCAGGCCGTAGTAGCCGAGCCCGCGCGTCCGCTCGGCACTCCACGCGAGCACGCCGACGAGGTAGATGAACTCCAGCACCAGGAACAGCACCATGGCGCCGGCCGCGATCGCGAGCCATTTCAGGAGATCGGGCATTCTGTCAGTGTAGCGGACC
>DASUSS010000088.1:0-24288 GCA_036374995.1 Longimicrobiales bacterium
GATGCCGGCGTTGTTGACCAGGATGTGCACACTGCCGAAGGCGTCGACCGTCTCGGCGACGAAGCGCTCCACTGCGACCACGTCGCGGACGTCGCACATCCGGCACAGCCCGGTCACTTCGAGCTGCCGAACCTGTGCCAGGGTCGCCTCGGCCTCGCGCCGGGTGGCACCGTCGCGGTCGTCCACGTAGTTGAACGCGACGTGCACGCCGTGGCGTGCGAGCTCCAGCACGATGGCCCGTCCGATGCCGGTGGCTCCACCCGTGACGATGGCGCCATGGCCGCGCAGGTCGGCGTGCGAGCGCAGGACTTCCGGCCTGGTCTCTTCGCCCACCTCGGCGAGGAGCTGTTCGACGGCGGCGCCGTCGCGGTCGGGCTCGGCGACGCGCACGCCGCCATTCGAGCCGCGCGCCGGACGGTGCTCAGCGCTCACGCTGGCGTCCCCGCGAACGTCATGGTTCCTCGCTGTGACACAGGGCAGTCCGCCGTCGCCGGAGTGCGGGCCGGCGGCGCGTGCGGAATCGGCTTCGATCGAGACGGTGAGAATGCCCCTGCCACTCGGCGGTGTCAAGCTGCGACGGTGTTCGCCGTGACAGGAAACCCGTTGTGTCCGTTGAGCTACGAGCCGTGCGCCTTGCCCGGGCCGCCGCTCTCGGCGTGGTGCTTGATGCTGCGCCCCTCGACCAGATAGACGACGTCCTCCGAGACGTTGGTCGCGAGGTCCGCGATGCGCTCGAGGTTGCCCGACACGAGCAGCAGATCCATGCCCGCCGTGATCTTGCGCGGGTCTTCCATCATGTGGGTGAGCAGGATGCGGAAGTTGTTGTCGTGCAGCTCGTCGACACGGTCATCCCGCTTCAGTACTTCGCGCGCCATGGCCGCATCACCGCGCACGAACGCGTCCAGCGCATCCGTGAGCATGTCCGTTGCCATGCGCACCATCTCCTCGACCTCCGGCAGCACCGGGAACGGCGCTGCGGAGATCATGTACTGCACCGCGTCCGCTATGTTCTCGGCATGATCGCCGACGCGCTCCAGATCGTTGCCGATCTTCATCGCCATCGTGATGAACCGGAGGTCGCGCGCCATCGGCTGCTGCAGGGCGAGCAGCCTGATCGCCATCTCGTCGACCTGCACCTCCAGCTCGTCGATCGCGTCATCGCCGTCGACGACCTCCTGCGCCAGATCCAGGCTGCGCTCGACGAGCGCGCGCACCGCCTTGCGCACCTGCTCCTCCGCGAGGCCCGCCATCCCGACGAGAGTCGACTTGAGCTCGTTCAGCCCCTCCTCGAAATGCCTCATCCGAATCTCCCCGTGATGTATGCCTCCGTGCGCTCCTCCACCGGGTTCGTGAACAGGCGGTTCGTCTCGCCGTACTCGACCAGCTCACCCATGTAGAGGAACGCCGTATAGTCCGACACGCGCGCCGCCTGCTGCATGTTGTGCGTCACGATGACCACGGTATAGTCCTGCTTCAGCTGATAGATCAGATCCTCGATCTTCTGCGTCGCGATCGGATCCAGCGCCGATGCGGGCTCGTCCATCAGCAGCACCTCCGGCTCGACCGCGAGAGCGCGCGCGATGCACAGCCGCTGCTGCTGCCCGCCCGACAGCGCGAGTGCGCTCGCATTCAGACGGTCCTTCACTTCGTCCCACAGCGCCGCCTTGCGCAGTGACTGCTCGACCAGCTCGTCCATGTTGCCGTTGAACCCGTTGATGCGCGGGCCGAACGCGACATTGTCGTAGATCGACTTCGGGAACGGGTTCGGTTTCTGGAACACCATCCCGATTCGACGCCGTACATCCACCGGGTCGACCTCGGGACCATACAGGTTCGTCCCCTGGAACAGCGCCTCGCCCTCGACCCGTGCGCCCGGCACCAGATCGTTCATCCGGTTGAAGCAGCGCAGCAGCGTGCTCTTGCCGCAGCCGGACGGCCCGATGAAGGCCACGACCCGGCGATCCGGGATCCGGATGCTGATCGATTTCACGGCCGGCGTCGAGTCGTACAGCACGGAGAGGTTCCGCGCCTCCAGCTCGATCGCGCCCGTCGGCTCGAACTTCGACTTTGCCATCAGAACCGGCGCGAGTAGCGGTTGCGCAGCAGGATCGCTGCTGCATTCATGGTCAGCAGTACGGCCAGCAGCACGAGGATCGCCGCCGCCGCGAGATAGTGGAACTCGACCTTCGCCTCGTTGATCCAGTTGAAGATCTGGATCGGCAGGACCGTGAACTGGTCGAGCGGCCCGGTCGGCACGAACGGCACGAACGCCAGGGCGCCGACCACGATCAGCGGCGCCGCCTCGCCGACCGCGCGCGACAGGGCCAGGATCGTGCCCGTCAGGATGCCCGGCAGCGCGAGCGGGAAGACGTGGTACCGGATCGCTTCCCATCGTGTCGCACCCAGGGCGTACGCTCCCAGCCGGATCGACCCCGGCACCGCCCGGATCGCCTCCTGCGACGCAATGATGATGACGGGCAGGATCAGCAGCGCGAGTGTCATGGCGGCCGCAAGGATGCTGCGACCCATCACCATGTAACGCACGAACACCGCGAGGCCCAGAATGCCGTAGACGATCGATGGCACGCCCGCCAGGTTCGAGATGTTCGTCTCCACGATCTTCTTCCAGCGGCTCGCGGGCGCGTACTCCTCGAGCCAGATCGCCGTGCCGACGCCGAGCGGGAACGCGATCACCGCAGTCAGCACGAGCGTCCACACCGATCCGACGAGCGCCGGCAGGATGCCGGCGCGCGCCGGCAGACGGGACGGGAAGCCCTTCAGGAAGTCCCACGACAGGTGGCGCACGCCGTCCGTGATCACGTCGTACAGCAGTACCACGAGCACGACCACGCCGACGACGGTTGCCGCGAACGTAGCGCCGTGAAAGAGCGTGCCGAAGCGCGCCCGCTGGCGCAGCCGCGGCGCGAACCGGCTCGCGTCCCGCTGGACCGCCGGGTGCGGTCGCTCGGGCGGCCGCTCCTCGCTCCGCTCCGGCATGCTCACTCGTACACCTCCCGGAACCGTCGCAGCACGAAGCCGCTGATGATGTTCATGAGCAGCGTGATCGCGAACAGCAGCAGACCGACCGCGAAGATGGTCCGGTACTCGACCGAGCCCTGCGATGCCTCACCCATGCTCGTCTGTGCGATGTAGGCCGTCATCGTCTGCATGCTCTCCAGCGGGTTCAGCGTCAGCTTCGCCTGCGCGCCCGCCGCGATCGTCACGATCATCGTTTCACCGATGGCACGCGAGATCGCCAGAATGAAACTCGCAATGATGCCCGACAGCGCCGCCGGCACGACCGTGCGGGTCGCGACCTCGTACTTCGTCGCGCCGAGCGCGTACGCGCCCTCGCGCAGGGCGCGCGGAACGGCCGACATCGCATCTTCCGAGAGCGATGACACCATGGGCACGATCATGATGCCCATCACCACGGCTGCGCTCAGACCGTTGAAGAATTCCGTGCCCGGCCAGATCGAGCGCAGAATCGGTGTGACGAACGTGAGCGCGAAATAGCCGTAGACGACGGTCGGAATGCCCGCCAGGATCTCGAGCACGGGTTTCAGCACGCGGCGCGCGCGCTCGTGTGCGTACTCGCTCAGGTAGATCGCCGCCAGCAGGCCGATCGGCAGCGCAATCGCGGCGGCGATGAACGCGATCACGACCGAGCCCGTCACCAGCGGCAGCACGCCGTACTGGCGGGACGTGTACTGCGGCGACCACTCCGTGCCGGTGAGAAACGTGATCGGCGAGATCTCGCGGAAGAAGCCGAGCGACTCGTACAGCAGCACCGCGACGATGCCGACCGTCGTCAGGATCGAGACCGCACTGCACAGGATGAGCAGTGCGCCGATCCATCTCTCCCGCCGGTGACGGCGGGAGAGTCCGCCCGGATCGGGCGTCCGCTCCTGCCCCTGGCGCCGGGGCACGGCGCCCGGATCGGCCGTGCGACTACTGGAGCCGCCCAAGGTTCTCCTGGTACTGCTGCGGCTGCATCGGCACGTAGCCGACCTCCTCCACCAGCGGCGCCGCGTTCTCCATGTAGAACCGGACGAATGCGGCGACCTCCGGCCGCTGGAGCTCGTTCCGATCGACATAGATGAACAGCGGCCGTGACAGCGGAGCGTACTGCCCGCTCATCACCGTCTCGGCGGTCGGCTCCACACAGCCGCTGCCGTTGTCGACGCCGACCGCGCGCAGCGTCTCCTGGTTCTCGATGTAGTACGCATAGCCGAAGTAGCCGAGCGCGTTCCGGTCGCCGCCCACGCCCTGCACCAGCACGTTGTCATCCTCGCTCGCCGAGTACTCCGACCGGCTCGCATCCTCCTCGCCTACGATCGCCTCGGTGAAGTAGTCGAACGTGCCGGAGTTCGTGCCCGGGCCGTACAGGCGCAGCGGCTCATCCGGCAGCCCCTCGCGCACCTCGCTCCAGCGCTGCACGGTGCTGCCCGGCTCCCACATCCGCCGTAGCTCCTCCACCGTCAGACACTGCACGAACGTGTTCTGCGGGTTCACCACGACGGCCAGGCCGTCGATCGCGACCTGGAGCTCGAGCGGGTCCACACCGTTCTGGCTGCACAGCTGCCGCTCGTCATCCTTGATCGCGCGCGACGCATTGCTGATCTCCGTCTCGCCCGCGCAGAACCGGCGGAACCCGCCGCCCGTGCCCGACACGCCGACCGTCACCCGCACGTCGCCGCCGGTTTCCAGCATGAACTCCTCCGCGACGGCCTGCGATACCGGATAGACCGTGCTCGAGCCGTCGATCTCGATCGCGCCGCTCAGCTCGCCGGTGGCTCCGCCGCCGCCCGCACGATCGCCGCCGCAGCCGCCCACTACCAGCACGCCTGCGGCCATCAGGATAACGCCGTATCTCATGGTTCCTCCCA
The DNA here is from genome assembly GCA_036374995.1 of Longimicrobiales bacterium. GTDB lineage: Bacteria > Gemmatimonadota > Gemmatimonadetes > Longimicrobiales > RSA9 > SH-MAG3. The sequence goes on from DASUSS010000088.1 coordinate 4,890, forward strand.
CCGTGCCGATCCGGCGCGGCTCAGAAGTACAGGTTGATCTGGGCACGTCCTGCATGCCGCGTCTCGAAGGCATCGTGCTCCGGCACATACACATCCCAGTTGAACATCAGGCGATTGCGGCCGGCAAAGTACAGATTGAAGCCCGGCGTCAGCAGCAGGCCGGCATCGCCGTCCACCTCATCATCGGGATCCCCCCAGCTCACGCGGGCCATCGGCTCGATGCCCTCGACCCGACTGCCACCGAGCACGTGGAAGTACGCCAGCACGCCCTGCGCTCCCAGAAACCGCTCCTCGGTGGCGAGATTCGTTCCACCCGTCAGCTCCGCCAGCAGCCAGACGCCCTGCCGGAGCCCGCCCAGCTCCAGGTCGAGCGCGAACGCGTCGCCCGTGCGCGTGTTCAGCGATTCCGGGTCCGGCCAGTTCAGCTCGCGCCGGCTCCATGCCGCACCCAGCTTGAGCGGGGCACCGATGTCGAGCGCATACACGAGTCGCGCCGCGACCGACTTGCCATCGTTCTCGTCCCGCTCGTCCGACCCGGTGCCGTTGAACACGCCCGCCGTCCAGGCCAGCGCGCCCGCCTTGCCCTCGACCGACACGCCCATGTCATAGGCGAGGTAGCCCTGCACATCGAGCAGCGCGTGCTGCTCGCCGATCAGCAGGTCCCCGCGCAGCGCGCTCAGCTGACCCGTGTTCTGCGCGGCGAGCGCATCCTCGAGACCGCGGATCCGGACGCCTCGCTCGATCATCGGATGGACCGTCGACGACGTCAGGTTGATCAGGCTGAACGGCTTCTTGAACTGCCCGGCGCGGATCACCAGAGCCGGATCCACCTCCAGCGCGGCCCACACCTGCCTCAACTGGAGGTTGCCAAGCGCGTACTCCGGCTCGATGAAGCCGCGGATCCAGTCGCCGACCGTGATCTCCGCGGCGAGTCGCACGCGTCGCGTCTCGAACGTGCTCGAGGCGAGCGGCTCGCCGACATCGGCAGGATCGACGCTCGTCGTGTTCCACTGGAACTGGAATCGTCCCGTTACATCGACGCTCACGGGCGCCTGTGCCCGGGCCGCGGCTGGCAGCGCCAGCAGCGCGAGCAGTACCGCCACACTGCGCATTGTATCTCCGGGATGGGGGGGTCGTGTTACCGCGCGGCGTCAGGATAGCCACGATGATGACAGCTCGACGTGACGTTCGGGTAACGGGATTGTAACGGCCGTTACGTTCAGTCGCGCACGTGCACGACGATCGTATCGGCCGGGCCGCGAAGGTTGCCGTGATGCCGGCCGGCCCAGGTCAGGTGGATGCGGCGGGTACCGGGCTCAAGACGGGGCAGGCGCCACAGGAACGAGGCGCCGCGCGGCGTGATGTCGGCGGCAGCGGGCATGATCTCCCGGCCATCGACGATCGCATGGAGATGGAGGTCACCGGCCGACCAGCCGGCGTCGGCATCGAGCCGCAGGGACGCCGGCGTGCGGAACTCGAGGACGAGGGGGTTTACCAGCGTGTCGTCGGATGTCGGGCGCACGAGCTCCAGGGCGGGCACGCCGCGGCTCTCCGTGTCGCCGGCCCTGCCGGCGAGGAAGCTCGCGCCCAGAAGGACGGCACCGGCGGCGAGGAACCCGATGACTGCGGGAGCTCGGGACGGTCGTGTCTGTGTCATGGTGCTGCCGGCAACGTGAAACGAATGATGGTACCCCTGCCCAGCTCGCTCTCCGCGTCCACCTCGCCGCCCATGCTCTCGACGAGGTGCCGGACGATCGACAGACCCAGGCCGGTACCACCCTCGGCGCGCGACCGCGCTGGATCCACGCGATAGAAGCGCTCGAAGATCCGCGGCAGCGCCTCCGAAGGAATCCCGCTGCCCGTATCCCTGACCTCGATCGCAATGTAGCGGCCCTGCGACTCCGCTGCACCATTCGACCGGCTGCCGCGCCGCTCGGCCGCCCGGGGCGCGATCCTCACCTCCACGCGTCCGCCTTCGGGCGTGTAGCGGAGTGCATTGTCGAACAGGTTCGCGAGGACCTGACGCAGACCGCCCGGATCGGCGAACACGCTCGTGTCGGCGGGCGGCGGCACGAACGTGATCCGCTTCCGATCCGCCCGCTCCGCGCACGACGACCATGCATCCTGCACGATGTCGCGGGCATTCAGCTCGTGCATCTCGGGACGCCAGCCGCCCGACTCGAGCCGCGAGAGATCGAGCAGGTCATCGACGATGTGTTGCAGTCGCTCGGCGTTCTTCCGCACGATCTCGAGGAATTCGCGCTCCGTCGCGCCGGGCAGATCCTGCTCGGACAGGAGCGTCTCGACATAACCGCGGATGGACGTCAGCGGCGTCTTGAGCTCGTGGCTGACGTTCGCGACGAAATCCCGACGCACGCTCTCCAGCCGCCGGATCTCCGTGAGATCGACGAACGCGACCACGGCGCCGCCGCTCCGTCCGTCCGCGTATTGCAGTGGCCGCGCCGAGACCATCAGGCGGCGATCCTCCATTGCGAGCTCCGTCGTCGGCAGCACGCCGCCGCTGACCGCGCGTTCCAGCAGACGCCGCAGCTGCGCATGCCGGATCTGGGTGCGGACGGGCTCGCCGACGGCGCGTGCGCTCAGTCCGAGCAGCGTGCGGGCGGCCGGGTTCGCGCGCACGATCCGCCCGCTCCGATCGACCTGCACGATCCCGTCCGTGATCGCATCGAGCAGGACCGACACGTCCGCGCCCTCCCGCGCCGCGTCCGCCTCGCGAGTCGAGACCCGCGCCGTGAGGCGCTCCGCCGCGCTCACCAGCTCGCTCAGCTCCCGCACCGCCAGCTCGGGTCGTGGCGCTTGCACATCGCCGCGCGCCCGCGACAGCACGAACTCCCGCAGACCGCGCAGTGCTCGTGCGTATGCCCGCGCGGCGACGATCCCGACGAGCAGCAGGATGGCACCGAGCGTAGCGAGCGTCGCCAGGAGCGTGCGGCGGATCTCGCCGGCCGCACTCTCGGCCACGCCGGCCTCGCGCAGCGCACCGGTCACGACCTGCCAGATGACGACCCCGCCCAGAAGGAAGGCAGCGCTGCCGACGAGAGCTACGAGCTGCGTCGTGCGCAGCGGCCGACCCGTCATTCGTCGCCGCGGTTGCGGAACCTGTAGCCGAACCCGCGCACCGTCTCGATCAGCGAGCCGTGCGCGCCGAGCTTCGTGCGGAGCCGCTGCACGTGCATGTCGACGGTGCGCGTCTCGATGCGCGCGTGGATGTCCCACGCATTCTCCAGGAGCTGCTGTCGCGTCTGCACGCGACCACGCCGCTCGAGCAGCGTGACCAGCAGCCGATACTCCGTCGGCGTCAGCTCCACCTCCTCGCCATCGACCGCCACCCGCAGCGCGTTCAGGTCGACGATGATCCCGCTCGCCCGCAATGTCCGGCCTCCAGCGGCAATGGCCGGCGACTGCGCACGCCGCAGCACCGCGGTCACACGCAGCACGAGCTCGCGCGGACTGAACGGCTTCGTGACGTAATCGTCGGCGCCCAGCTCCAGTCCCTTCACCCGATCGCTCTCGTCCCGTCGCGCCGTCAGCACCACGACGGGCACATCCGTCGTTTCCGTCCGCCGCCGCAGCTCCTGGAGCACCTCGTAGCCGGAGAATCCGGGAAGCATGAGGTCGAGCACGACCAGATCCGGCCGCTCCGCGCCGACCGCCTCGAGCGCCTCCTGCCCGCCCTCCGCCGTGCGGACCCGATAACCCTCCTTCGTCAGGTGGTAGGCGACGAGGGCCGCGATGTCACGCTCGTCCTCCACGACCAGTATCCTGGCGGGTGTCTTCTTCGAAGCTGCGGCCATGTTCCGTGGTCCTCGCCCGAACGATGCGGATCGGTATCGCTGCGCGTGCGTCTCACCGTCCGGAGAAATACCGCGCCAGCACAACCGGAACGTCACCGAAATGTAACGAACCGGCCACTGCACCGCGGAGGGAACATCGTGACCGGCTCGTTACCTGCAAGAGGGGCGGACGTGGCCGATATGGCCCAGCATTCGGCAGGAGGTGAAATGAAAGCGTTCCTGATCAGACTGCACCAGCGGGACGAGCTGGTCCTGCTCTATGTCATCGGCTACCGCACGGGTCGGCTCGACCGCGCGGTCCGGCGGTTCACTCACCTCGGCGGCCCGACGATCGCAATCGGCGCGACCGCGGCGATGCTCCTGAGCCCATCACCCGTCTGGCACGGCGCCGGCCGGCACGCCGCGATCGCGCTCGCGGGCTCGCACCTGGTCGTCCAGCTGATCAAGCGCTCCGTATGCCGCGCGCGACCCAGACTGCCGGTCGGGATCCACTCGCTCATCGACGCGCCCGACCGCTTCAGCTTCCCCAGCGGTCATGCCGCCGCCGCGCTGTCAGTGGCGCTCGGCGCCTCCGTCGCCGTGCCCGCCGCGGCGCCCTGGCTCCTGGGCGCCGCGCTCGCCGTCGGGCTGTCCCGGTGCTACCTCGGCGTTCACTACCCCGGCGACGTTCTCGCCGGCTGGATCCTGGCCGCCGCGGCCTTCCTCGCCGCGATCCTCGTCTGACGGCCGCGCTCGCCTCCGCAACGATACCCACATCGGCATTCACCTCTGGCTCGAGCCGAACGTCCCGCACGACCAGACTGGCTGAAGCCGATCGCCACGGCAACGGCGAACCGGGAGTCTTCCCGAAATGTTACGCAACGTTTACAGACGGCGCGTACCGCCCGGGCGCCGCCACCCGCGCCACGTTTGCAGAGGCCGCGTCCACCGAGCCCTACACACGCAGTGTCTGCAGGCGCGGGCCACCCGGCGGCCGACACGTGGCCCGCCGCTCAGAGCCGGTTCGCCAGGGACAGCAGCTTGTAGCGCCCCGCCCGCTCGATGATCGAGCCGAACAGTCGCATCTCCTCGAGTCTGCCATCGCCACGCCTGATGAACAGCACACAGGATGGCCACAACCGGTTCGCACCTTCGACGCGCACGTCGCCTGCGCAACGATGGCCTTCCACGAGCAGCCGCTTCCCGCCGTATTCCCGGAGCAGGCGACGCTCCCCCTTGAGACCGTTCTGCTCCAGCAGCAGCCAGTTCACCGCCGGCGGCTGCGCGTACGGCTCGCGTGCGAACGGCGAGGTCGGGAAGTAGAGGTATGCGAACTCGGACGCGTTCAGCACGAGCTCGCGCAGCGCGGCGGCGCTGCCGTCCTCGACGGCCGCGACGAACCGGGCGATCAGCTCCTCCCGCGACGCGGCCGCACCCGGACCGAACGACCCGACGGGTGGCAGTCCGGCCTGGAAGCGCTCGATCATTTCCGGCATCGGGAGAATGCTGTCTCCGCCGGCAGAGACCGGTGCGGCCATCCCGGCGATTCCTCTCTCGGCCATCCCTCTTCCCTCCGCCTCGGCGCTGCACGCGGCGCACACGAGCGCGAGCAGGCCGACGCCCAGTGTCGAAGCCCTCTGCATCGGTTCTCCATGGAAGTGGCCGGTGGCGGGATGCGCCACCGGCCTTTCCGGAAGGGTCATTCGGAACAGTGATGGGTGCCTGGTCCGGCTAGTTGTCCGCGTAGACCGTCCAGCCCTCCCACCACTTCGGGCCGGCCGGGTCGGCCGCGCCGCGATACGCCGTCGGCGTGATGAACGTCCCTGCCTTCGCGGCGATGTTCGCGGGGAAGCTCGTCATCCCGCCCGTCCGCTGCGGTGCGGTCGCAGCCGGCGTCCAGTCGAACTGCGTGGCGCTGCCCGGATCGGTCGGCAGCAGGTTGAACAGGCTCGCGGCTGGACCCGCGGCGGACACCACGCTGTTCGTGGTCGTGTCGTACGCCTGCTGGCCGGCATGGAGCAGCGAGCCGTTCTCCACGCCGAGCACGTTCGCCACGAGCATCTCGCCCGCAGTGACGCGCGCAGTGGTCGTGGCGTCGCGGACCGACAACGCGGACTTCGGCCAGCGCGCGACCACTCCGTTGACGTAGTAGCCCGCAGTCCCGCGTCGGATCACCATCCCGTGACCACCGGACGTCGCATCGACGAAGCCGGGGCCCGTGCCGATCAGCGTGAAGTTCGCCCACAGCGGCGCAGTGTACGGCTGTGAGTCCTGCCCGTCGAGACAGTTCGCGCCTGCGCAGCCATCGTTCTCGATCCCCTGCGGATCGCCCGACACGCTGCCGGCGCCCGTGCGCGGCGACAGCACCTTGGACTGGTAGGCAATCATGAACTGCACGCGCCCACGGTAGCCCTCCGACGCGTCGAAGTGGTCATCGCCCGACTCGTACGACACGAGGTACTTCCCGTCCACGGTGCCGCCGAACCACTCGAAGTGGTCATCCAGCCCCGACATCGCCTGGAGATACTCGAGCTTCGTGCCGCTGCCGACCGCTGCGAACGTGAACGCGTTCAGCTCGTTGTCAGGTGAGATCGCATACCCCGCGAACTCGACGCGCACGTAGCACAGCTCGCCGCTGCTGTCCGCATCATCCGTCCCGCCGCCGTACACGATCACTCCGCCCGTCTGCGGGCTCGACCCCTCGAGCTCCGTATCGGCACCGCGATTGATCGTCGCGTTGCCGACGAGCACCAGCCCGCCCCAGTCGCCCGGCTGCCGCTGGCCCGCCGGCCGCGACGACGTGAACACGATCGGTGCGGCCGCCGTGCCGCACGCGTCGATCCGCCCGCCCCGCAGCACGAACAGCGACGAGCCGAGCGTGTCGTAATCGCCGAGGATCGTCGTGCCCGGCTGCACCGTCAGCGTCACACCCGCCGGCACGTGCACGAACCCGCTGATCGTGTAGGTCGTATCCGCGAACAGCGTCCGATCGGATGTGATGTCGCTGCTGATCGTCGCCACCTTCGGGCCTGCCTGCGGCGTCGTCACACCGGCGGCCGCACTGAACGCGCTCTGCCGCGAGCCGCTCACCGCCGCGACCCGGTACTGGTACGTCGTCTCCGGCTGAACCGTCGCATCCGTGTACGTCGTCGCCGTGCTCGTCGCGACCTGCGCGTACGTCAGCCCGGATCCGGCCTGCCCGGTCGCCCTCTCGATGACGTAGCTGTCCGCACCCGCCACGGTCGCGAACGTCACCGTGACGGACGTCGGCGTCGCCGCGCTCGCCGTCACCGTGGACGGCGGCTCCAGTGACGGTGCCGTCGGGTCGTCATCACACGCCGCACCCGCAAGCACCGCGAGCAGGATCGGTACGTATCTGCGTCGGAACATCATCGCATCAACCTCGTCTGCTGATTCCGTGGAGCGTTCTGTTCACGAGTGAAGAGAACATTCGCGTGCGTCGGCCACGTCGCGCTCATGTCTCGATCCGGTCACGGGGCGCCAGCGATTCCATGACAGCCTCGCGATCCGGTCGTGGTGCGCTGGCGATTCCATGACAGCCCTCGATCCGGTCATGGTGCGCTACCGATTCCATGACAGCCCGACCGCGTAGGAGCGCCCGCCCCGGTAGTACTCGCGGGTGACATCCCCCTGCACGAGCTCGTACGGCGCATCCAGCAGATTCTTCGCATCGAGCTTCAGCGAAACCGATCCCAGCACGCTGGTACGCAGGGAGAAGTCCAGTACGTGACGAGGCCGCTCGATGACGTCCGGCAACGGCACCTCGCCTGCACTGACGATCCGCTCGCCGACCGTGTTGTACAGAAGCGTCACGCTGGACGTGCGCCACTCCGGCGCCCACGTCAGACCCGCATTGACGACGTACGGCGCCTGGCCGACCATGTGCCGCTCCGCGTTCGTCTGGCTCGATGCGCTGCGCGCGATCTCGATGACGCTCCGCATCAGCGTCACGTTCGTGAAGAGAGTGAACGCTTCCAGCGGCTCCGCGACGAAGCCGAGCCGCTTGCGCGCCTCCAGCTCGACACCGATGTTCTCCGCTGCTGCCGCATTCACGAACGTGACGAGGCTCGTACCCGACGTCGCGCGGTAGACGCGCTCGATCGGTGCATCGAACTGCTTCGCGAACGCGGCCACCGAAACGACCTCGCCCGCCGCCGGATACCACTCCCACCTTGCGTCCGCATTACGGATGAGCGTCCGCTCGAGGTCCGGGTTGCCGCGCACGTTCTCGCCGCCCAGCACCTCGCGGTACTGGACATCGGCCAGCTCGCGGTACTCGGGCCGCGCCAGTGTCTGTGATACGGAGAACCGCAGGTTGTGCGCGTCCGCCAGCTGCACGTGCAGCGCGAGCGACGGCAGGACGTCCGTGTACGACGGACTCGTCCGCGTGGTCACGTTCGCGAGTGTGGATTGCGCCGTCACATCCAGCTCCGAGCGCTCGACCCGCGCGCCACCGATGACGCGGACACGGCCACCCAGCGGTACATCGAGCATCGCATAACCGGCGCTCAGCCGGTCCGCCGCGCTGTACGATCCGCCCTGACTCAGCGGCGCGACGCGCATGTACGCGTGCCCGTCGGCCGTGAATCGGCCATCGAAGATCTGCTCCGGCGTCAGCTCGAGCGCACTCACGGGCAGCTGCGTGGCGGAGATGCTGTACGCCCGATTCTCCGCATCGCGCTCCGTGCGACGGTACAGGCCTCCGACCTTCACGGCCGCGGCGCCGAGGCTCAGCCGGTAGTTCGCGCTAGCCTCGCGCGCCGACTCGCTCAGGTCGCCGAACGTGCGCACGGCACCCTCGCCGCCCGCCGAGAACCAGCGGAACGGCTCGCCGGGCTCCGTCTGCGCGCGCACCAGCTCGGAGCGGTCCGGCTCGTAGCGCCGCACGCCCGAAGCCGTCACGCTCCAGTCGATCGTGTGCCGCCCCGTCTGGTGTTCCGCTCCCAGCTGTGCGGAGTGGATGCCGCGCTGCACGAAGCGCAGCCGCTGGATCTGCGTTGGCATGCCGCCGTGGTTCTCACTCGAGCCGAGCTCGACGCGGGCCTCATTGTCCGCCGTGCGGTTCAGCGTGCCGTTGAAGAAGGCACGCGTGTGCTGACCGATCAGGGTGCTGAGATTGGCGAGTCCGCCGAGCAGCACGCTCGTCCGACCGGTCGCGCCATTGAAGCGATCGACCTCCTGCGTCCCGCCGGATCCGTCGGCGAGCGCACGCGCCCGACGCTCCTCCGCGCGCGCCTCCTCGCCATACGAGTACGTGCCGCTCAGCAGGTAGGAGATGTCCTGGCCGAAGAGCGGGTCCGTGCCTCCGAGCGAGAGGCCGAGCGACGAGCTGCCGCGGCCCGTCTGCCGATCCGCGGACCACGCGTTCCGGAAGTCGTTGACCATCTGATTGAGCTCGGACTGCGACAGCGCACCCGTGAAATCGCCGGCGCGGGCGACGCTCCGCGGCAGCGCGCGATCGCCGCCTGCCTGCGCCAGCCACTCGCCGCCCGACGAGGGCGCCGCCGGCAGGATCGCGCCCGTCACGCGCTCGTTGAAGCCGGCGCCCACCGAGACCGTGAGCTGCCGCTCGCCCGGGAACTCGCGCGTGCGGATGTCGACCTGCGCACCGCTGAAGTCGCCCGGCTGATCCGGCGTGAACGTCTTCGACGTCGTGATCGTCTGCAGCAGGCCGGAAGGGAACAGGTCGAGCGGCACGACCTTGCGCTCCGGCTCGGGACTCGGGATGCGCGCACCGTTCAGGGACGTGGTCGTATACCGCTCACCCAGGCCGCGGACGAAGACGTACTTGCCATCCTGCACCGTGACGCCGCTGATGCGCTGCATGGCTGCCGCCGCGTCGCCGTCCGGACTGCGCGAGATCTGCTCCGCCGTGACAGCGCTCACGATCGAGGCCGCACTCCGCTGCTGATCGAGCGCGCGCACCACGCTGCCCCGCTCCGCGGCCGCCGTCACCTCGATCGCCATCAGCTCCACGGCCGCGGACTCCAGCACGATGTCCTGCTCGACCGTGCCGCCCGGCCGCACCTGCACGCCCGTCACCGCCTTCGTCCCGTAACCGATGCTGCGCGCACGCACGGTCACCGCTCCCGCCGGAACATTGACCAGCACATAGCGGCCGTCGACGCCGCTCAGCGCGCCGGCCTCGCCTTCGGGCACGTCCACGGTCACGTTCGACACACCCGCACCCGTCTGCGCATCGATCACCCGCCCCACGATCCGGCCCGCATCCTGTCCCGCCGCCGGCGCGCACAGCAGGACCAGCAGCGCCGTGCTCAGCAGGACCGGCAGCAACGTGCTGAGCAGGACCGGCAGCGCCGTGCTCGGCAGGACCGGCAGCGCCGTGCTCGGCAGAACGGGCAGCGCCGTGCTCGGCAGGACCGGCAGCGCCGTGCTCGGCAGGACCGGCAGCGCCGCGCTCGGTAGGGGCGTGTGCCCCGTTCCCAGCCGTTGTCTCGTCATCGATCTTCTCCTGAGCCATGTGGCCCCACGCGGCCGCGAGCTGGATACGCCGCACAAGGCTCGTCGTGCATCCGCCGGGGTTCGTGTCGAAGCCGCCGCCCGGCGCCTCCTCTGCATCCGCTGGACATTAGGTCGCGACGATCTCCGTTCGCGTAGCAACCGGTAACGGTTCGGTCACGACGGCGTGCTTGCCCCCCGCATCTCACGCACGTAGACTCGGCCACGCGCAAACGCACGCGCCCGAATTCCGCAGCATCGGACGAGAGCCATGGCCGAGCGCACCGCAATCGACATCGACGAGCTGCGCGAAGTGTGGTGGATGCTGTCCGCCGAGGACCGGCTCGAGGGGTTCCGACTGCTGGACGCGGGCGCCGCGGGCGAGTTCTTCGTCGACCTGGATCCGCACGACCAGGCCGAGCTGCTACTCGCGCTCCGGCCGCAGGAGCGACGCACCTGGCTCCGACTCCTCGCGCCCGACGACGCCGCCGACCTCATCCAGGACGTCGACGACGAAGAGAAAGGGCCGCTGCTCGGCCTGCTCGACGACGCGTCGCGTCGCGAAGTCACCGCGCTGCTGGCCTACGCCGAGGACGAGGCCGGCGGCCTCATGTCCTCCCGCTTCGCCCGCGTCCGCCCCGACATGACCGTCGACGAGGCGATCAGCTACCTGCGCCGACAGGCCGCAGCCGGCATCGAGCTCGAGACCATCTACTACAGCTATGTGCTCGAGGCCGACCAGCGCCTCATCGGCGTCGTCTCCTTTCGCTCGCTCTTCGCACTGCCCGGCGCCCAGCGCGTGCGCGACATCATGGTCACCGACTTCGTCGCGGTCCACGAGGAAATGGACCAGGAGCACGTCGCCCGACTGTTCGCCGAGTATGACGTCATCGCCCTGCCCGTCACCGATTCCGCCGGCCGCATGAAGGGCATCGTCACCGTCGACGACATCGTCGACGTCGTCGAGGAGGAGGCCACCGAGGACGCCCACAAGTTCGGCGGCCTCGAGGCCCTCGAGCTTCCCTATCTCCGCACCGGACTGCTCGCCCTCGTCCGCAAGCGCGCCGGCTGGCTCGTCCTCCTCTTCCTCGGGGGCATGCTCACCGCCACCGCGCTCGGTCAGTTCCAGGGCAGCATCGAAGCTCTGCCGTTCCTCACCCTCTTCATCCCGCTCATCATCGCGAGCGGCGGCAACTCCGGATCTCAGGCCTCCACGCTCGTCATTCGCGCCATGGCCATGGACGAGGTGCGACTCCGCGACTGGTGGCGCGTCGCCCGCCGCGAGATCCTCTCCGGCCTCGTGCTCGGCGGCGTCCTCGGCGCCATCGGCTTTCTCCGCGTCCTCCTGTTCCCCGGCTCCATCGCCGACCTCGGTCAGACCGCCGTCCTGCTCATGGGCATCACCATGACCATCAGCCTCCTCGGCGTCGTCCTGTTCGGCACCCTCGTCGGTTCCATGCTCCCCTTCATCCTGCGCCGCGTCGGCCTCGATCCCGCCTCCGCTTCCGCTCCCCTCGTCGCCACCCTCGTCGACGTGACCGGGCTCCTGATCTACTTCCTCGCCGCCGCCTGGCTGCTCCGCCAGATCTAGCGGACGCGGCACCAGATTTCAGAAACGGCGCAGCGACCCATTTCATTTCCAGCGCCTCACTGCCGTACGCGCAGAGCGGGCGCCCGCGCGCCCGCCGGCGCGGAAACGCCCTCGTTCACACACCCGCCGGGAGTGCCCCGACCGGGGCGTTTCCATGGCCCGCTGCACCGTTTCTGAAATCTGGTGCCGCGTCCGCAAATCCGTTGCGGCACAACGGATCTCAGCCGACGCCCGGCTCGTCCGAGACGCCGCGAATGGCATGAACTCTGCACTAACGTGTTGTGGCGCAATACTTTAGACGTCGCGGCAGCCCACTTGCGGCCGTGACCGGAAAGGAGCAGAACATGGCCAGGACGGTCCTCGTCGCGGACGACGAACTGCTCACTGCCGAGATGCTCGCGCTGATGCTGGCGTTCCGCGGATTCGAGGTCGTCTGTGCGCACGACGGCATCGAAGCGCTCCAGCTCGCACTGGAGCACCGGCCGGACGTCATTCTTCTCGATGTGCTGATGCCGGAGCTGGAGGGTGTCGACGTCGTCCGCGCCGTACGCAATCACGGTGACCTGGCACGGATCCCCGTCGTCCTGTTCAGCTCCTGCGACGAATGCGAGGTGAACTGGCGGGAGGCCGGAGCGAACCTGTTCCTGCAGAAGCCGATCAATGTCCTGAAGCTGCCCGAGCTGGTCGAGCGGCTGCTCGAGGATGGGCCGCCGCCCGAGCCCGTCCGCGTCGCCGCCTGAGCCTGCGGACAGCCTGCGGACCACCCTTCACTTTACGCTTTGCTCCATCCAGCCATGGTCCGCGGGCACGGAGCCTGTAGATTGGAGCCCACGGGCGGCCACGTCCTTGCCGCCCGCATCGCAAAAACACCCGTTTCGGCGCGCCGCCTGTGGAAATCCGATGGTCGAAACGGCCGTAACCGTAGAATGGAGCCAGGTCCGCGTTATTTGGTTCCGCTCACCTTCAGGACCCGCTCGAGCTGCTCCGGCGTAACCGGCTGCACCGCGACCCGCGGCATTCTCACGAACGACATTCCGCTCAGGACGGGATCCTGCTTCAGCTCCGCGAGCGGCAGCGGGCGCGCGAGCTTCTTCACCGGCTCGACGTCGACGACGACGCGGTCCTTCGCCTTCGGGTCGGGGCGGTGGGCGTCGGAGACGCGGGCGATGCCGACGAGCGCCTTGTCGGGTGCGGTGTGGTAGATGAGAACGGTGTCACCGACCTCGCACGCGCGCAGGTTGCGCTGTGCCTGTGCGTTCTTGACACCGTCCCACACCGCACTGCCGGCCTTCTCCAGCTCGGCCCAGCCGTAGTCTTCCGGATCGGCGAGGAACGCCCAGGTGCTGGCCATGTCATGCGCTCGCTCTGCTGGTGTTTTCGAGGTAGTCCGCGCAGCACGCGCGGATTTCGTCATCGGTGAGCACGCGGCTGGTGCGTTTGGCGAGTCCGAACACGTGCTGCGCGAGGCCTTCGTCACCGGCGTCGTAGCCGTGGGAGCCGAGCCAGTGCTTCACGTTGGACATGCCGCTCACGTGACTGATCTCGATGCGCTGGCGCAGGCCGAACTCGCCGGCGGGCACGCCCGAGTACACGCGGTCGACGAGCCAGTCGTCGCCTTTCGCCTGGGCCTTGATGATGGCGGCCGCGTGGACGCCGGTGCCGGTGCGGAAAGCGTCGACACCGAAGACGGGGTAGCTGGGCGGGATCGGCACGCCCGTCGCGCGCGAGACGGCCTGCACGTAGTCGGGCAGGCGCGAGAGGTCGCAGTCATGCAGCCCCAGCAGCTTCAGGTTGACGAGCAGCAGGTCCATCTCGGTATTGCCGACGCGCTCGCCGATGCCGAGCGCGGTAGCGTGCACGCGGTCGGCACCGGCCTCGATGGCGGCGAGCGTGTTCGCGAGGCCGAACCCGCGGTCGCGGTGGCCGTGCCAGTCCAGCCTCACCGGTTTGCCGGTCGGCGCGATGACGTCATCGCGGATGAAGCGGACGAGCGCACTCGCGCCGTGCGGAGTGGCATGGCCGACGGTATCCGCCAGGCAGATGCGGGTTGCACCGCAGTCGATGGCGAGCGTATAGAGCGCCTTCAGCGTGTCGGGTCTCGCACGCGTCGTATCCTCGGTCACGTACATGACCGACAGGCCCTCGCTGACGGCGAAGCGCACCGCGTCCTCGGTCACGGCCAGCATGCGGTCGAGCGTCCAGTCCTCGGCATACTGACGGATCGGCGAGGAGCCGATGAACGTGCAGGCCTCGATCGGTACGCCGGTTTCCTGGACGATGCGTGCGATCGGCTCGATGTCGGCGCGCACGGTGCGCGCCGCGCAGTTCGCGGCGATCGGCAGCCGCTCACGGCCGATCTCCTGTGCGAGCGCCCGCACATCGGCCTGAGCGCGCGGCCCTGCGCCCGGCAGTCCGATGTCGGCGGTGTGGATTCCCAGCTCGCACATGAGATGGAGGATCTCGATCTTCGCGCCGATCGGCGGGTCCGTGACGGACGGGCACTGGAGGCCGTCGCGCAGTGTCTCGTCATCCAGCTCGATGGGTCGGGGCGGCGCGTGATCGGCCTCGATGCCGGCCGCGTTCCAGTCGTGGATCAGCTCGTGCTGCTGCATGGGACCTCGCCCGGAATGACGTGATCTCGCAAAATGGTCTCCGCCGCGCGAGGTTGTCAAACGGCCGCAGCGCCGCGCTGCGCACCGGTGCAAGGCGAACGAGGAGACGAATGCAGGCGAACATCGAGTCCCGGTCCCGCGTGCTGGATACCGCACGAGCGTGCATCCGCGAGACGGATGACCTCACGCTGAAGCACATGTGCGATGCGACCGCGATCCCGGCGCCGGGCGGCGCCGAGGCCGCGCGCGGGCGCTGGTTCGCCGACCGGCTGCACGACCTCGGGCTCTCGCCCATGACGGATGCCGCGGGCAACGTGTACGCGGTCACGCCGTGCGCGGACCCGGCCGCGGGCCAGCTCGTCATCGCAGCGCATCTCGACACGGTCTTCGCCCCGGGCACGACCGTCGACGTGCGGCGCGACGCGACACGGATCACGGCCCCCGGCATTTCCGACAATGCGCGCGGCCTCGCCGGAGCACTCGCGATTGCCCGCGCGCTGCACGCGACCGGCTGGCCGACGCGATCACCGGTCACGTTCGTCGCCACGGTCGGTGAGGAGGGGGCCGGCGACCTGCGCGGCGTAAAGCACTACATCGGGCACAGCGGACAGCGTACGGCCGCGTTCATCGCGCTCGACGGCGCAGGCGCGTCGCGCATCATCAATGCGGGGGTCGGGTCGCGTCGCGTCCGGGTCACGTTCTGCGGCGCGGGCGGCCACTCGTGGTCGGACTGGGGCGTGCCGAACGCGATCCATGCGGCCGGCCGCGCCATAGCCGCGCTCGCCGCGCTGCCGCTGAAAGCGGCGCCGCGCACCACGCTCAGCGTCGGTCGCATTGCGGGCGGCACGAGCATCAACGCAATTCCGGGCGAGGCCTGGTTCGAGGTGGACCTGCGCAGCGAGGCGCTCGCGCCACTGCGCGATCTGGAGGCTGCGGTGCGGCAGGCGATCGAGCGCGCCCGCGGCGCCGAGGCCGGTGCTCGCGAGCTGACGGTTGCCGTCGAAGTGTTCGGCGACCGCCCGGCGGGTCGGACGGATGAGTCGCACGCGCTCGTGCGTGCGGCGATCGGCGCAACGCGCAACATCGGCCTCACCCCCGAGCTTGCGAGCTCGAGCACCGATGCGAACGTGCCCATGTCCGTGGGGATTCCCGCGATCGCGATCGGAGCCGGCGGCGACTCCGGCGGGACTCACACGTTGCGGGAGTGGTACGACAACCGCGGAGGCGCTGCGGGCCTCGAGCGCGCGCTGCTGGTCGTGCTGGAGACGGCCGGCATCGCCGGCTGATCAGTGCGCTCGGCGTCGCACCCGGGATCGCCGGCATCGCCGGCTGATCAGACCCCGCCGTCCACCTGGGAGTGACTCGCGATCGACACGACGCCGGTCACGCCGCGCACCGTCGCGTGGTCGCCGATCATGGAATCGTGCAGTGCGGCATCCTCGATCGTGACCGAGCGGCCGACGATGGTGTCGCGCAGCTTCGCCTTGCGCACGACACTGTCCGACTCGATCGTCACGTTCGGGCCGATCTCGGCATCCTCGAGCGTGACGCCGTCCTCGATCCGGACCGGCTCGATGATGCGGACGTTGTGTCCGCCGTCCGGCTTGCGGCTGCGACCGGTCTCCAGCAGGAACCGGTTCGTATCGATGAGCGTCTCGAGCTGGCCACAGTCGTACCAGCCGCCGACCTCCTCGACACGGATCTTCGCGCCGCGATCGATCATGTACTGGAACGCGTCCGTCAGGTAGTACTCGCCCGATTTGCCCTTCGGCCCTTCCATCGTCGCCTCGATGCCCTCGAACAGCAGCTTCCAGTCGCGGATGTAGTAGAGGCCGATGTTGGCGAGCTTCGAGATCGGGTCCGACGGCTTCTCGACGATCCGCTTCATGTTGCCGTCGGCATCCTTCACGATCACGCCGAAACGCTGGTAATCCTCTACTTCCTTAGCCCAGATCACCCCTGCCAGCTCTGCCGGCAGGCGCTTCACGAGCGAAAGGTCGGCATCGAACAGCGTGTCGACGAAGATGATGAGGACATCCGAATCGACGTACGGCGCTGCCAGCTGGACGGCTCCTGCGGTCCCGTTCTGGACGGGCTGCTCGACGAAATGCGCCGTGAAGTCGGCGTACTCGCTGCGGATGTACGCCTCGATGCTGTCCTTCAGGTATCCGGTAATGAACACGGCCTCGGTGACGCCGAGCTCGCGCAGGTCGTCGAGGATGTAGCTCATGACGGGCCGACCGCCGACATGGAGCAGCGGCTTCGGCGTCGTATACGTGTGGGGCCGCAGCCGCGTGCCCTTGCCCGCGAGCGGAATGATGACTTTCACTATCCTGTCCTCGTTCTCTGTAGCACGGCGGCGCGGCCGAACGGCAGCACGCGCGTCTCCGCCGCGACCTGAACGGCGATCTCGGCTCGGCCCGCGCAGACCGCCTGGTAGACGCGCCCGCCCAACAGCGAGCAGTCGGGTCTCGCGAGGATGCCCCGGAGCTGAGGGTATGGCTCGCCATCGACCAGCGTGATCGATCCGGCCAGCGAGCACGCCTCGAGCGGCATCGTGATGCGGGTCCGGCCGTGCGCGCCGGCGGCCGCTCCGGCTGCGCCCAGCTCGACTTCGGAGACGGTGCCGGTGCCGCTCAGGACGGCAGCCTCGATCTCGTGGTCGCGCGCGAACTGGATCAGGCAACGCACCACTTCATCGCCGGGTTCCAGGATCAGAAGGAACCCGAAATCGGTATAGGAGACGTTCAGGCGCACCTCCGGGTGCCGATGGGCGCGCCGAAGATAGCAATTCCCGAGCCCGCGTCAACGTGGCTCGGATCTCGCCATCTGCGGGCCGCTGGACTAGGTTGGGTCGATTGAGGAGGCGAACATGATCAGGCGATGCATGCTCGGTCTCGCACTGCTGGCGGTGCCGGTCGCGGCCGCGGCGCAGCAGGCGGCGGACGAGCCCAGGACCATCACGGTGAGCGCACAGGGCACGGTCGAGAAGGAACCCGAGATCGGTGTCGTGATGCTGGCCGTCGAGAGCGAGGCTGTAACCGCGCGCGCTGCCGCGGACGCGAATGCGGAGCGGATGACGCAACTCGTCGCGGCGCTGCGGCGCGCGGGCGTGGCCGACCGCGACATCCGGACGCTGTCGTACGAGCTGCGGCCGGAGTACTCGCGTCAGCCGGAGCGCACCGACGAGCCTCCGCGCATTGCGGGGTATCGCGCGATCAACATGGTGCAGGTGACCGTCGACACCGTGTCGCGACTGGGCGGAATCATCGATGCCGCGATCGGCAGCGGCGCGAACCGCGTCACCAATGTCAGCTTCAGGCTGCGCGATGCTCACGGCGCGCACATCGAGGCGGCGGCGATTGCCATGCGGAATGCGCGACGCGAAGCCGAGGCACTCGCGGAGGCCGCAGGCGAGCGGCTGGGTCCCGCACTGAACATCAGCACCGGCGGCTACCAGACACCACCACCCATGCCCATGTATGCCGCACGTGCCGAAATGGATATGGCCGTCGCAGCGACGCCGGTCGAGACCGGCACACTCACGGTCGTGGCGACCGTGAACGTCGTCTACCAGCTCGCGGGATCGCGGTGAAGCAGCCGCGCCGCCGTGGCTTCGTCGAGACGTCGCCCGACGCGTCGGACCGGCGGCTGCGCGGCCGCACGTATGCCATCCCCTTCGACACGGTGTGGCAGGCCGCACTGCGCCTGACCAGCGGCGGGATGTTCCGCTGGACCTGCCACGAGGCCGACGATCAGGACGGCGTGATCATCGCCTCGACGAGATCGCTCGCGGGCGCCGTGCACGACGTCATGGTCCGGGTCGGGCTGGACGAGAACGGCCAGACCCGCGTCGACGCATCCGCCCAGGCACGAAAGCCGCTCAGCGACTTCGGCCGCTCGAAGCGGCGCCTGCGCCGCTTCTTCCGCCGGCTCGACCGCGCACTCGCGGGCCGGCCCGCCCGCGCCTCGAAACGCGGAACCGAGGCGGTATCATGACCGCCCGACGAACCGGGACCCCGACCGAGACCCTGCCGCTCGTACCGCTCCGCAGCACGACCGTTTACCCCGTCGGTGTGATCGGCGTCCAGATCGGCATCCCGACCACGCTCGAGCTGCTCGCCGCCCATCCCGAGCCGGGCCTGACGGTCGCCGTCGTCGTCGCCGAGGGCGGGCCCGACGACCCGATCGATCCGAAGAAGCTGCTGAAGATCGCGGTACGGTCGCGCGTCTCCGATCGTCTCAACCTGCCCGGCGGCACGGTCCAGCTCACGCTCCAGGGGATCGAACGCGTTGCCGTCCGCGACGTGCGCGAGCACGAGGGCTATTTCATGGGCACGATCGAGCGCATCGCGGAGACGCCCGCGTCGGAGGAGGAGGCGCAGGAGCTGATCGCGCGGATCCTGAACGCGCTCGAGATCCTCTCCTCGGAAGTCGAGCGTGTGCCGCGCGAGGTGCCCCGCATCCTGCGCATGAACCTCGCCGATCCCGGCCGCTTTGCGGACCTGGTCGCGACGCTCGCGAACTTCAGCGTTCACGACAAGGACGAGATCGTGCAGCGCGTCGACGTGCGCGACCGTCTGATCTATGCATTGTGCGAGCTCGAGCATCAGCTCGCGCGCGTGCGTCAGATCGCGACCGACGAGGAGCAGAGTCACACGGCGGAGCCGAAGCCGGAGGCGGAGCCGCAGACGCCGGCCGAGCGGGCCGCGGAGCTGCGGCAGCGGATCAAGATGATGCAGTCGCAGCTCGGCGACGTGGATCCGCTCGAGCGCGAGGTCATCGAGTCGATGCGTCGCATCGAGGTCGCCGACATGCCCGCACGCGCCGCAGCCGCCGCGCGTACCGAGGTGGAGCGGCTGCGCAGCGTCGGTGGCGTCGGCCCCGAGGCGAGCGAGATCCGCAGCTACGTCGACTGGCTG
>DASUSS010000089.1:0-27880 GCA_036374995.1 Longimicrobiales bacterium
TGGGTGGTCGAGCTGCACGACGCACTGTGCTTCGGCATCACGCGTGGCGGCACGGCGCGCGGCTACACGGAGTTGCCGAAACACGGCATCGCGGAAGTGTCCGTGCGCACGCCGGCTGACGCCCGTGCGTACCGGATGAACCGCACGCCCGATCCGCATTGCGCCGTGAATTACGGATAATCCATCTGCCGCAGCACGGCCAGAAACCGCGGGTCATCACGCAGCGAATCCAGCCACGGCGCAACCTTCATGTTGGCCAGCAAGGGAGCGCGTGCCTGCACCGCGAGCTCAAGCGCGCGCAGAGCGTCGTCGTGATCGCCGAGCAGCATGAAGTACATGGCGATGTCGGGCCAGCGGCGAAGGCGTGGCTGTTTCGGGAGCTGCAGCGAGAACGGTCGCCTTCAGCGGAGCAGGTTCGCGACGGATAGCTCCTCGATCCGCCGGAACTGGTGGGAACTCCTTGCTGTAGCCGGTCGGCAACGTACGCGTCCGAGATCGCGCTCAAGCCGGGTTCCGAATCCGCATGGGAGCCGGATGACGTGCCGTACCAGCAGCTTGTCGACTCCGAAGCAACTGTCCATGCATTCGATCAGGGCCGCCATATTGACAACCGGACGGCCGGGAGGTATCTGATACGGGTCCTTCGCCGGTCCCGGACCGCAACGGTATCCCCTGTTTTCGCCGCCGCGGCCCGCAACACCATTCGACCAACCCCAGATCATTTCATCCGTGCGCTGCATCGGCGTAACGCAGCTGCTTCAGCAGTGAAGTTGTCGCCATCCCTCAACGCGGAGGTCGCAATGGATGTGCATGCCGTCCGTCCCGCCCGATCGTGCAGGGTGCCGATCGCGTCTGTCGCGGTTGTCGCAGCTCTGGTCGCTGCGTGCGAACGCAGTCCGTCTGCGCCACAGAACGAGCCGATCAATCTGGCATCCGCACAGGGAGGCATCCCGGGTCCTCCGATGGACGTGGTGATTCCTGGCCACATCGGGCCGCCGCCGCATGTGCGTGTGCGCATACCGGCGCACGCCGGTCCGCCGACTTTCCTCTCCAGCATCGTCGCTGTGGGGACAGGCTTCGATTTCAGCTGCGCGCTCCGCGGTGACGGCGTGGCCTTCTGCTGGGGCGAGAACCTGAGAGGACAGCTCGGCGACGGCACTACGATCGCGAGCGCCGTTCCGGTACAGGTGAGCACGACGATTCCCTTCCGGCAGCTGTTCGTGGGGGATCAGATTGCGTGCGGTCTCGATGCGAATGACAACGCCCACTGCTGGGGCGCGAATCTCGTCGGCGAGCTCGGCGCGGGCATTGCCGAGGGCACCCCGAGCCTCGTGCCGGCGCCGGTTGCTGCGCCGCACCAGTTCACCTCTCTGAGCCTGGGTCTTCGCGCGAGCTGCGGCATGGGTGTCGACGGACTCGCATATTGCTGGGGACAGAACGCCAATGGAGACCTGGGCGTCGGCTCCGCGGCGCCGACGATCAATGTACCGATGCCGATCCTGAACAGCGCGACGGTCGGGTTGCACGCAGTGAACACATCCGGTCTCGGGCCTTCATGCGGTCTCGGCACCGGTAATCAGGTCTATTGCTGGGGACTCGATGCGGGACGCTTCGGCAACGGTACGACCGCCAATCTCAGAAGCGCTGCTCCCGTACCTGCTGCGAACGGAATGACCTTCTCCTCGGTGCATGTCAGCTTCGGCTACACATGCGGCCTTACCGCAGCAGGCGAGGCGTACTGCTGGGGCACCCGCAACACGTTCGGTGAGATGGGCATCGGCTCGACCGCTGCACCGGTCCTGCTACCGACGCCGGCCGCGGCCGGGCTCGTGTTCGCATCGCTCGATGAAGATGACACGAACCGCTCATTCAAGACGACGTGCGGCGTCACGACGTCCGGCGAGGGCTGGTGCTGGGGCGCGAACATCTACGGCCAGCTCGGCGCACCGAGCAATGAGATCTGCACGCCTAACCCATCATTCAACGCATGCTCGACGAGTCCGGTACAGATCAGTGGCGGCATCGGTTTCTCCCGCATCGCGGTCGGCGGCGACCATGCATGCGGAGTGGCCGTGGATGGCGCCGTCTACTGCTGGGGCAGGAATCATGTCGGGCAGCTCGGCGACGGGACGCTGACCGATCGCGCGGCGCCTGTGCCCGTGCTGTTGAACTAGGCGCCATCTTCGGTTCGCGCGCGCGCAACGCACCTGCCAAGCGGTCGCGGAGTCGTACGGCCATGGCAGCGACCCCCATGCTCAGGGCGGTACGGTCGCGGAGGGGCCGAGCAAGACGTTCCCGTCTCGTGCAGAGCCGGCGTGCGCGCGAACTGATGGGCATCCCCGCGTCGGAGCCGGTCGCCTACAGAGAAGCCAGGTGTCGACCGATAGCTCGTCGATCAGCCGCCTCGGGCACCTCGTGGGGCCCCACTGCGCTGGAGCCGACCGCGCGCCACACACCGACTGCACGCGCAGCCACCCCGACGTCGTTCCGAGTCCCTCGCTCCGACACTTCCGCGATCCGCATTCGGGCCATGGACTACGGAAAATCCATCTGCCTGAGCACGGCCAGAAACCGCGGGTGATCACGCACAGGATCCATCCATGGCGCGACCCTGAGATTGGCCAGCATCGGGCTTCGAGCGCGCAGCGCGAGCTCGAGCGCGCGCAGGGCGTCGTCGTGATCGCCGAGCAGCATGAAGTACATGGCGATGTCCGGCCAGCGAGGCGCCGGTTCGCGCTGCCAGCGCAGTAGCACGGCGCGCGCGTCGTTGCGCAGCGCCGGGTCGCGGGTGGCGCGCGCGAGCAGCATCAGCTCCGCGGCGTCGGCCGCGCCGGTGAACTCGGCCCAGCGGCGCCCGGCCTCCGCGGCCGCTTCGGTATCGCCGGCGAACATGTGCACGCGGTGCAGCAGCAGGAGCGGCAGCGGGAACGCCGGGTCGAGGCGACGCACGTGCTCGAACTGCGCAATCGCTTCCGCGTACCGGTGGTCCAGCGTGAGCACGATGCCGAGGTCGTTCTGCGCCACGAGTGACAACGGGTCCAGCTCGATCGCGCGTCGCATGTGCGCCTCGCCTTCGCTGGCGCGGCCCATCTTCGCCAGGTGCTCGCCGTACCACTGGTGTGCCGTTGCGTATGCGGGGTTCAGTGCGATGGCCCGCTCCAGCTCGCGCTCCGCCTCGCGCCAGCGCCACTGCCAGTGGTAGGCGTAGCCGCGGGCGGCATGCGCTTCCGCGAGAGTGGAATCGAGCTGGAGCGCGCGCGCCGCCGGCTCGTGCGTGCGTTCCGGCAGGTCGTTCGCGACGGGTTGGAGCACGGCGAGCACCACGTGGCTCAGAGCCAGGCCGGCGTACGGCTGAGCATAGGTGGTGTCGTGTTGCGTCGCCTGCGTGAAGAAGTCGATCGCCTGTCGCAGGTCCTGCGCCGTGCGCCGGTTCCAGTGGAACAGCCCGCGCAGGTACAGCTCGTAGGCGACGATGTTCTGCGTCGGCTGCGCACGCTGCGCATCGGCCGTCAGGTGCACCTCGAGCGCCTCCGCCACCGTGCGCGCGATCTCCGCCTGGACTGCGAAGATGTCGCGGAAACGGCGGTCGAACGTCTGCGACCAGAGGTAGCGGCCGGTGCGCGCATCGAGCAGCCGTGCGCTGATGCGGACGCTGTCGCCATCACGATGGACGCTGCCTTCGAGCAGTGCACCGACACCGAGGCGGCGCGCGCGCTCGGCCATTGGCACCTCATCGTCGCTCGAGAAGCGGAACGATGAGGCGCGCGCGGGCACGCGCAGGCCGGGGACCGCGACCAGCGCGTTCAGGATCTCCTCCGCCACGCCCTCGCCCAGGTGCTGCTGGTCACGCTGCGGACTGGTGTCCGTGAAGGGCAGCACCGCAACCGATGCCTGCTCGAGGACGACTTCGGGTCCGGTCGTTCCGGCCCGGCGCACGAACGGAACGACGGCCGCGGCCGCGGCCAGCAGGATCACCGCGGCCAGAACGACCGGACGTCGCCGCCGCGACCGGGATACCCGGTCGGCAGGCGTGCCCGCAGTCGCCTCCTCGAGCGCTGCGATGGCCTCGGCGGCGTCCGCATACCGCGCGTCCGCATCCCTGTGCAGCAGTCGCGCGACAACCGCGTCGAGACGCGGCGGCACGTCGGGCGCCCGCGACGATGGTGGCGGCGGGTCGTCGTGCAGAATGGCGTAGATCGTAGTGAGATCGCGGCCGCTCCCGAACGGCCGCTCGCCGGTCAGCATCTGATACAGCACGACCCCCACGGCCCATAGATCGCCGCGCCGGTCGACGGCTTCACCCCGGACCTGCTCGGGGCTCATGTACGCCACCGTGCCCGCGCGAGCCCCGGGCGCGGCCAGATCCAGGTCCGCGCTCCGCGCCAGCCCGAAATCGAGGATCTTGACCGTGCCGTCCGGGGTGAGCATGAGGTTCCCCGGCTTCAGGTCGCGGTGCGTGACACCGGCGGCGTGGGCGGCAGCGAGTCCACGCAGCACCTGCCGCGCGATCTCCACCGCCTCGGCGACTGGAATCCGACCGTCGCGTGCCAGGCGCTGCTGCAACGTCTCCCCGGCATACGCGGGCATCGCCAGGAACAGCCCGTGTGGACTCTCGCCGACCTCGAGCAGCGTGCAGATGTTGGGATGATCGAGCGCCGACGCGGTGCGCGCCTCGTGCAGGAAGTCGCGCGTCGCATCGGCATCGGCCGTGAACCGTGGCAGCAGGAACTTCAGCGCGACCGAGCGTCCGAGCCGCTGATCCTCCGCGCGGTAGGCCACGCCCATCCCGCCACTGCCGAGCACGTCGTGGATGCGGAAGTGGGCAACGGTCCGGCCGCACAGACCGAGAGGATCTGCGCCCGCCTCCTCGTGTGGCATGAGCGAATCGGGTGCGGCGGCAGAGAGCAGCTCGTAGCGTGAGAGCTGCCGATCGGCAGCAGTATCGGCATCGAGCAGGACGGCGAGTCGCGCGCCGAGCGCGGGATCGCTCGCCGTGATGGCGGCAAGGCGGACGGCGCGCTCGTCCGGCGCGAGATCCACCAGCTCCGTGAATGCCGTCTTCAGTTCGGCCCAGTCGGTCGGCGGCGGAATCAAATTGCGGGGTCTCCGCGCAGCTCGGCCGCGAGCCAGGCACGCGCGAAGCGCAGCTCGCGCTTCACGGTCGCGAGCGACACACCGACCGCCTCCGCCGTCTCTTCCAGCGAGAGTCCGCCGAAGTAGCGCTGCTCCAGGATCCGGCTCTGCCGCTCGTCCACGCGCGCGAGCCGCTCCAGCGCGTCGTCCAGCTCCGCGATCGCGCCGGCCTGCTCGTCCGTGAGCGGGAGGACCTCAGCCAGCTCATCGCTCAGACCCACCACCGCGGCGCCCGCGCCGCGCTTCGCCGCGCGACGCGCGCGCGCGTGATCGACCAGCAGGCGTCGCATCACCCGCGCTGCCATCGCCATGAAGTGCGCCCGATCGCGGAAGCGCGCGCTGTGCACGCCCACCAGCCGCAGGTACGCCTCGTGGACGAGTGCCGTCGTGTTGAGCGAGTGCAGCGCATCCTCGCCGCGCAGCCGCCGATGCGCCAGCTCGCGCAGCTGCGCGTACAGCAGCGGGACCAGCCGGTCGAGCGAGTCCCGGTCGCCGTCCGCCCACTGGCGGAGCAGCACCGTGACATCACCAGCACTGGACTGCATCGAGGAGGCCGTGGAGGTGTGTCGAAAACGCCCAAATGGAGATGCAGGAACAGTATACCCGCACGTTCAGGTCGCGGCAAGCAACCGGCTGGCGTACTGCGCGTAGCTCTCGTGAGCCGTTCCGACGCGCTTCTGCGCCGCTATGGATGAGCCGCTGCCTTCCGCCCGCGGCCGCAACCTCGGAATCACGGAGCCGATCATGACGACCCGATCCGCACTCGCCGCCTTCCTGCTCCTCACGACCGCCGCCTGCGGCGACAGCTCCGACGCGGTCGGACCGACGAACGCCGCCGGACCCCAGGACGTCAACGCCAGCGTCACGGCCGCCGGACAGGAGGATGACATCCTGGATCTGATCGATGCGCAGGCCGCGGCGTGGGCCGATCACGACGGCGTCGCCTACGGCGCCACCTACACCGAGGACGCCGAGCTCATCAATCCCGTCGGCGGAATCCTGGTCGGTCGCACCGTCATCGCCAACCAGCACGTGTTCCTGTTCAATCCGGTCAACGGCCCGTTCCGCGCGAGCGCATCGAGCTGGACGGTGCGCAGCATCGGCTTCCTGACCGGAGCCACCGCGCTCGTGAAGCTCGACGTGGCGCTCACCGGTTACAGCTTCCTCCCGCCGGGGCTCAACCCGACGGAGCCCGGCGTCGTGCGCACCCGCGTCACCTGGCTCGCCGTGAAGACGGGCGACACGTGGCTGATCCAGCACCAGCAGATGACGCTGGTGGCGCCGACCCCATGAACGACACGGCGGACGCCCGGTCGATCGGGCGTCCGCCATCGGCCGTTCGCGCGCGCGACGGCGGAATCGGTCACGGTGTCGCGTGCCGGCGGCGATTACGCGTGCATCCCCACGGCATCGCCGCACGTGTAACTACGGCCACCAGGCCACACCCAGCTTGAAGCGGAACGAGCTCGCCTCGATATCGAGGTCGTTGACCGACACGTTGCCGACATCGACCTTCTCGAACGTGCCGCCGGTGAACTTCAGGAGCGTCTCGATCGCGAGCTTCTCGTGCACGAAGAACGCCACACCGCCGCCGCCCGACAGCGCACCGCCACTGAACTTCAGCTCGCCGACCGAATCGCCGTCCACCGTGGCATTGTCGAGCTTGACGGCGCGGGCACCGATCGCGGCCTCGAGGAACGGCACCCAGCGGCGCAGCGAGTTCGCGAAGTTGTAGCGCACACCGAGATCGACGTGGGCCATGCTCCATTCCCCGCCGAAATCGGGATTGTCGACGTCGAACGTGATGCCGTCGGCTTCGATGTACCCGGTGAAGTTCCGGTTGAATCCGTAACCGGCACGCAGTCCCAACCCGCCACCGCCGGATGGATCGTCGTTTTCGACTTCGAGCGAACCACCCTGGATGTGGGCGCCGGCCGTGAAGCCGCGCGTGGTGGATCGCTGTGCATCAGCCGGCGAGGCCGCCGTGCCCGCCGCGAGCGCGGCGAGCAGGGCGGCCCGGAGGGCCAGAGTCGAACGCATGTGAGCCTCGCGTTGTGCGTGTCTAGAGAATGATCGCGATGATCACGAGCCCTGCAATCGGCTCGACGAGGTCCTCGAACAGGTCGAAGACGTCTTCCGTGATGTCGAACACGCGCCAGAGCACGAGTGCCTGCGCGCCGTTGATGTCGTCGCCGGACGGTGTCCTGAACACGGGCTGATGCTCCGCGCCCGAGACCGTCGCGAACGGTGCGTCGTTCAGGTCGATGAAGCCGGACAACTGGCCGCCATCGTTCTCGACATCGACGCGGAACGAGGACGCGCCGTGCCGTACGGTGAGATCGACCGAGCCCTGCTCGCTGCCATTCTGCTTTTCGCCGTGGATATCGCCGAGCACGCGGAACTCGCGATCGGCGATGGCCAGCTCGAACGTGATGTCGCCGCGCTCCACACCGCCGACGTTCTGCCCGCGGACGTCGATCTCGAAGTCGAGCCGGTCGCGCGTGTTCTGCACGAAGCCCGTCACGGTGATGCGGCCGCTGCCGTCGGCGCCATCCAGCGTCGTATGGTAGTCCAGCACCGTCAGGTCATCTTCGACTACGACGAGCCGGAGTGCAATGCCCGCACTCGCATCGCCGAGATCGATCAGGTCCGCGTGGCCGATCGGCTTCGTCGGATCGGGCTCCGCGCCCGCCGGCTCGTAGATGATGAAGCGCACGCCATTCGCGGGCGCGTCCGTGCGCGACGGATCGATCACCCAGCTGTGACTCACGGCATCGTACACGAACGTCTTGCCGCGATTCGCGTCGGAGATGAGCGGTCCGCTCGCCGTGCCCGTGCTCGCACTCGCGACACCGGTCATCGCCCGCGCGAACTCGCGCGAGTCGCCCGCCGCGAGCCCGTCCAGGGCCGCGCCCGCCTGCATGGCCGCGGCCGGCGCGGCGCCGAGCGTTGCGGCGTCCATGCTCGCAGCCGTCATCTGGAAGCTCTTCCAGCCCGTCGACTGGAGCACGGCGTCCATTGCCTGGTAGTCGGCGAGGACGGCCTCGGTGTCGAGCCGCTCGAGCGAGCCGGGGCCGGTGCCGTCCTGACATCCGGCAGCGACCACGATCGCGAGCGCCAGCGACGCGCGGATCAGGTTCTTCACTGTATTCCTCATGACTCCCCCTGTGGTTCGAGGTCGTTGCGTTCGGCCCCCGCAGCGGCGCGCAGTCGCGCGAGCTCCGCCTGCTGCTCCGGTCGGAGCAGGTTCTTGATGCGGATCAGCATCACGAGATGCGCCTGCTTGATGCTCTTCTCCGTCTCCAGCACGCGGTTGAGCTGGTCGATCGCGCGGTCCTGATCGATCCTGGCACCACTGAGCGTCTGCCTCAGCGCCTGCACCTGCTCCGCCAGCTGCCACTGGAGTCCGAGCACCCGCTGCTGCACTCCGCCGATCAGCTCCGTGATCTCGTTCCGCTGACCGTCGCTCAGACGGATCGCGCGTGCGTGCTGCATGATCAGCTCGGGCGGAAACAGCACGGTCGCGAACGGATCTGCTTCCTGCCGCGGCGCTTCCTGAGCGGCCGCCGGTGCACCGCCGGACAGCAGGCCCAGTGCGAACAGGCCGGCCAGCAGCGCTCGTACTGCGTAATGACTCATCCTGCTCCTGACATGTCGTTTCACTGCGGCTCCGTGCCGACGGTCGGTATCGTGGACAGCAGTCGATCACCCGGCAGGTTCAGCAGACCATCCGTAGGCGATTGCCAGGCACCCAGTGCCGGATCGCTCTGGAACGAGCGCACCGCCTGCTCGAACGCATCATCGCCGGACCGCACGCGCGGGATCACGATCAGTGCAGCGATCACCGCTGCCGCGGCCAGGCCGCCCGCCCATTCGCGCCGCCGCCGCGTGCGCAGGTTCGGCTGCGTTGCCGGTGTCGTAGCCGCCGCAGCCTGTGCGCGGGCCATCATCTCCGCGAACGACGGTGCGCGACTCGCATCGTCCTGCCGTTGCGCCTCGAACAGCGCGCGCAGCTCAGGATCCCGTTGACGGTCGTTCATGCGTCTCCGCGAGCAGCGCCCTCAGCCGCGCCTTGCCTCGCTCGTAGTGTGTTCGCGCCGAGCCCACGGATATCTCCATCACTTCTGCTGCTTCCGCTATCGACATGTCCTGGTAGAACACCAGGTGCAGCACCTCGCGCTGTCGCTCCGGCAATCGCGCGAGCGACGCCCCCAGCGCCCGCGAGGAATCGACGGCGTCGGGCGCCGCCCGATGATCCGCCACCACTCGCACGTCCGGATGCTCCAGCCGCAGCGTGCGCTGCCGCTCCGACCGGCCCCGGCGATGGTGCTCCCACGCCACGCGCCGGATCACGCCGAACAGCCACGTGCGGAACGTCGAGCGGCCGCCGTACACGGCCCGGCCCGCGATCACGCGCACGTATGCACTCTGGAGCACGTCCTCCGCGCGGGGGCGGTCGCCGCTGCAGCAGCTGAGCGCCCAGCCGAAGCTCTCCTCGTGCAACCGTTCGAGCCACGCTTCCAGCTCCCGGGATGTCATCGAGTCAGGGTCGCCCCTGGCGTTCGTGTTCCACGCCGTCCTCTACAGGATGAGTAGCCGCGAGTCGTGAGCTCATATGACACGGTCGGGGAATCTCTGAAGTTCCGTCGTTCAGGGCATCTGCGTAAGGGAGGCGGTCGCCCGGTCGGGGCGTTCTGGCGTGGAGCCCACTGCGCCGCCGGGCAGGGGCCGATCCCTGGCATGAGGTTGCGCCGGAGGCGGCCGGGCGGCCGGCGCGCGCGAGGGCAGGAGT
Source organism: Longimicrobiales bacterium (assembly GCA_036374995.1). GTDB lineage: Bacteria > Gemmatimonadota > Gemmatimonadetes > Longimicrobiales > RSA9 > SH-MAG3. The sequence continues at coordinate 9,926 of DASUSS010000089.1, forward strand.
CCACCGGCCTCGCGAGCTTCCCCCAAATCCTGACTTGACTAGTCTGATCAGATCGGCTCCAGTCGATACCATGAAACGCATCTACTCGCTCTACGAGGCGAAGGCGAAGCTGCTGAAGCGACGGAAGTCCGCCTGCCGGAGGCCGTCGTACGGCGCAGGGGTGCGCTGGAGCGGTTCCTCGCGGAGCGCGACGGCTGAGCTACGCCTACGTCGACCCGTCCTGCCTGGTGGCGCTGGCGTTCGGTGAGGCGGGCGCGCGAGCGGTGCGCGCGCGGCTGGAATCGTACGAGCGTCTCTACTCGGCGAACCTGCTCGAAGCGGAGCTGCGTGCCGCGCTCGTGCGGGAGCGCGTCGCCTGGCATCCTGATCTCGTCGCCGCCATCGGCTGGGTGCTGCCGGCGCGTCGGCTCACCGAAGAGATCGCGCACGCGCTCGCGGTCGGATATCTACGGGGTGCCGATCTCTGGCACGTCGCCTGTGCGCTGCACCTGCAGCGTGCGGTGGGCGATCTGGACTTCATGACACTGGACGCGACGCAGCGGCAGGTCGCAGCGGCCGCCGGCCTGCGCACACCGACGTTCTGACATGCAGCGGCAGGCGGGCGGCCCGAAGCGCACGCGCTCCACCGGCCGATCCACAAACGTTGCACCGCCGGGTAACCTCAGTCGCTTCGCAACGCCTCGATCGGATCCACGCTGCTCGCTCGGCGCGCCGGCATGTAGCTCGCGATCACGCCCATCGAGATCATGATCAGCGACATGGCGGCGAACACGACGGGATCCACCGCCTCGACGTCGTAGAGCAACGCGGCGAGGAACCGAGTCGACGCGACTGCGGCGACCACACCGATCACGACACCGATCAGCACGACCGTCGCGCCCTGTGACACGACCTGGCCGCGCACCGCGGCCGCCGTGGCGCCGAGCGCCATGCGCACGCCGATCTCGCGCGTGCGCTGCGCAACTACATAGGATAGCACGCCGTACAGGCCGACGACACCGAGCACGAGCGCGAGCGTCGCCACCACGCCGAGCGTGAGCATCGTGAACGAGAGCTGGATCATCGAACGCCGCGCGAGGAACTCCATCGTGTACTCGCGGTACACGGGCGCTTCCGGCGCGAGCTCGCGCACCAGCGCGCGGACCTCGCTCGTCAGGGATTCCGCACGCGACGACTTCACCACGTAGGCGGGCGATCCCATCCCCCACGCGTCGGGCGACGGGCCGGTGAGCGGGAAGTAGAGGAGCGGTTGTCCGGCCTCGCGCCAGTCGGTCTGTTTTACATCCTCCACGACGCCGACGACGGTGAACACCAGCGTGTCCTGACCACCGAAGCGGGGCCGGATGCGCTGCCCGAGCGGATTCCGATACGGAAACAGTCGGGCAACGGCCGACCGGCTGACGATGACGCTGTTGTTCGGCGTCACGGCTTCGTCACTCGTGAACGTGCGTCCCTGCAACACGGAGATGCCCATGGCGCCGAAGTAGTCGCCGCCGGCGAAGGTCATGTTCAGCAGAACATCACTGCCGGTGCTTCCCTCGGGCAGCACGCGGACGCCGGACGTGCCTTCGTCGAGCGGGATGTTGTTCACCACGCCGACGGCCGTCACACCCGGCAGTGCGCGCAGACGGTCCATCATCGTGAGATGCAGCTGGCCGAGTGACGGACCGTCGATCAGGTGCGGCTGCTGCGGCGCGAACTGGAACGTGTAGATACCGTCGATGTCGTATCCGGCATCGACGTTGCGCAGGCGCTGGAAGCTGTGCACGAGGAGCGCCGATCCGATGAGCAGGACGAGCGCGAGGGCGGTCTGGCCGGCGACGAGCATGTCCCGGCCCCACTGCCGCCGGCCGGTCGAGCCCCGGCCGCCCTCACGCAGCCCGGTCAGGTCCGGCGCCGACGCACGGATCGCCGGCACCACACCGCACGCGAGCGCGACGAGGAGCACGAGCCCGAACGCGGCGCCGACCGTGGTCAGGTCGAGGCCGACATCACCGAGGCGGGGAATCCCCTCCGGTGCCGCACGGACGAAGACCGGCAGCGTGGCCGCACTCAGCGCTACCGCGAGGACGCCCGCAGCGAGCGCCACGGCGAACGCCTCCGCCATCTGGAAGCGAATGAGCTGCGTGCGCGATGCACCGATCGCGCGGCGCACCGTCATGTCCCGCCGCCGCGACTCGGCGCGCACCAGGAACAGATTCGCGACGTTCGCGCACGCAATGAGCAGTACTACCATCACTGCACCGAGCAGCACCAGCAGCGACGTCCTCGCCGCAGGCCCCATCATCGCGTCGAGCAGCGGCTCCACCAGCGCGCGATGCTGCGCGATCACGCGCGCGTAGTTCGGCGGCCCGCCGAAGCGGTCCGGCAGTTCCTTCGACAGCGCCGTCAGCTCGACGGCCAGCTGGTCCGGGGTGACACCCTCCTTCATGCGCGCGACCACGGGTATCCCGAGACTGCCGGGAGTCACCTGATCGAGCCGGACCGCAGTTGCAACCCAGAGCAGCGTGTTGTCGCTCGGGAACCGGAACTCCGGCGGCATGACCCCGACGATCTCCTTCATGCCGTCCGAGACGAAGTACGTCCTGCCGACCACCGACGAGTCGCGCCCGAACCAGGTGCTCCACAGCTGATCGCTGATCACGACGACGTCGTCGCCGTCTTCCGGGACCGGCAGTCGCCCCAGACTCGGACGCACGCCCAGCGTGGCGTACATGTCGTTCGACGGCCACGCCATCGGAATGCGCTCCACGCGATCGTCCGTGCGGAACGTCGATGTCCCATCGCCGAAAAGGAAAATGCCGTCGATGAGCTTCGACCTCTCCTTGTAGTGCAGATAGAAGTCGGTGCCGAGATCGAAGCGCTCCGGCAGGTCCGAGCCGGGCGCCGTACCACCCACGAATACCAGCCGGTCCGGATCGGGGTACGGGAGCGGCTCCAGTATCACCGTATCGACGACGTTGAACATGCCCGCGGTCGCGCCCATGGCGAGTGCGAGAGTGATGACGGCCGCCGCGAGGAAGCCGGGAGTGCGCAGCAGCGCACGCCACGCGTGCTTCAGGTCGCGCACGGCATCGTCGACGGACGCGAAACGCTGAGCGTAGTGGAAACGATCGCCGGCGATGAGCTCGTTGCCGAACGCACGGCGCGCCGCACGCTCCGCATCGGCGGCACTCATTCCCTGGGCACGAAGTCGTTCGATCTCGAGATCCAGATGCGCGCGGATCTCCTCCTCGAAGTCCCGCTGCGAGCGGCGGCCGAACATTAGGCGTTCTCCGGCGTGGGAGGTGGATCCGGTTCCAGCACGCGGGCGATGGATTCGACGAGCCGGTTCCAGCGGCCGGTTTCGATCGTCAGCTGCCTGCGACCGCTCGCCGTCAGCGAATAGAAGCGCGCCCGCCGGTTGTTCGCCGACGTGCCCCACGCCCCCCTGATCCAGCCGCGCTGCTCGAGCCGTTGCAGCGCCGGATACAGCGAGCCGTGGTCGACGAGGAGCGTGTCACCGGAGCGCGTCGAGATGGCCAGCGCAATGCCGTGTCCGTGGTGCGGCTCGAGCGCGAGCACGCGGAGCACTAGCAGGTCGAGCGTTCCCTGGAGCAGGGACTCACGGGAGTCGGAGTCGCTTCTGGTCGGCATTCTACCAGAGTATTGCCGACTACTGGTAGAATGTCAACCAGAGAGGGGCGGTCGCACCACGGCCGCACACAGGCCCCGGCCGGAACGCTTCTTCCGGAGTCGCACCCCGATACCGTACTCTCGATCACGATGCGATCGTTCCTCGTCTGTATCCACGACGCCACGCCGGCGTACGCGCATGAGACCCGGTTGATGATCCGGGACCTGGCACCACTCCTCGGACGTCGTTTCTCGTTCGGGGTGGTGCCCGACTGGCACGGCGCGTGGCCGCTGACACGGCACCCGGACTATTGCCGGTTGATCAGGGAGACCTCCGACGAGCTTCTGCTACACGGCTACTTTCATCAGCGTCGGCGAGGCTGGGGGCCGATCACGCTACTGGCCGGGGGCTGCGACGAGATGAACGGCCTGGATCCCGAACAGACGCGGCGCACGCTCGAGCGGGGACAGCGCGTGTTCACCGCGGTCTTCGGGGAACCGGCGCGCGGCTTCCTGGCACCGGGCTGGCAGCCGGGACACGTGCGGCGGCAGAACGGGAGCGCGTCGGGGCTCGAGCACGTCGTGGGCTTCTTCTCCCTCGAGTCCTGGGCGGGCGGCGGCGTTCCCCTGTCGACCTGGACCTGGGACTGCGGTCGCTGGGGCCGGCTCGGGCACGCCGGCCATGCGCTGGGGCGGTTGCTTCAGGCGCTCGATCGTGGAGTACCCTCGCTGGCAATCCACCCCCGGGATCTGCGACGTGGCTTCTGGCCGACGATCCTCCGGCTCATCGAGGAGCTCCTCGAGTCGGGGTACCAGCCGACCACGCCGGCGCCGCTGCTGGATGCGCGCGTTGCTGAAGTGGACGTTTGACGCCGTGATGGAACGGCGTGCCCGTCGGCTCATCGAGCAGGTGGGCGCATGGCTGCCGTCGGAGGGGCCGGCGCTGGACCTCGGTTCGGGGACCGGACACCTCTCGGCGCGGCTGGAGCGGGAGCTGGGTCTCGAGGTGGTGACCGCTGACGTGACCGACATGCACGTCACGGGACGATCGCCGATCGTGGTCGCCGACGGCGTCCTTCCGTTCGATGGGCGAACGTTCTCGGCCACGCTGCTCTTCTTCATGCTGGCGTACCCCGACGATCCGGCCGCCGTCCTGGCGGAAGCAGCTCGCGTCACCCGCGGCCCTCTCATCGTGGTGCAGACGCTCTATTCGGGTCGCCTGGGTTATGCGTGGCATCGCGCGCGGGAACTGGTCTGGACGGTCATGGCATTCCACGTTTCCAGGATCGTCGGTTACATCCCTCCGGACGCGAAGTTCACGATGCGCACGCGCCGCTTCTATACGGCCCCGGAGCTCGAGCGGGAGGTCGTGGCCGCGGGGCTGCGGATCCGGTCGCGCCAGGATCGGCCGGTGCTGCCCGGTGGCGCACTGGTGGTGGCCGCATGGCTGCTGGGACGCGATGACTGAGAAGCGTCTCTCCTTCGTCATCCCTGCGCGGAACGAGGAGGCGCTGATCGGCGAGGTGCTGGAAGCCATAGTCGCGAGTGTGGTGCGGGCGTCGGGCGTATCACGCCACGATCTGTGGCTCCCGGATACCACGTTCGAGGTCATCGTGGCAGATGACGGGAGCGAGGACTCCACGCCGGACATCGTGGCTTTCTTCGCCGATGACGTCGGCGTGCGGCTGGTCCCCTGCGTCGGGCGGACCTGCGCCGCGGCGCGCAATGCCGGGACCGCGGCCAGCTCCGGTCGGGTCCTCTGCTTCGTCGACGCGGACACCATCGTTCCGGAGCAGGCCGTCGACCGGATCCTGGAGCTTCACGAGGACGAGGGCAGGTGCCTGGTCCTCTATCGACTCGCCTCCCGTGAGCCCGGCATCCGGGCCTGGCTCTGGTGGCGGTTCTGGGGGCTCGCACGACACCTCCCTCTGGCGCGCGCCAAGTCGATGCCGGCGTTCATGAGCTGTGATCGGGCACACTTCGAGCGTTACGGCCCGTTCCGGGAGTCCTGGGGGATCGCCGAAGAGTGGCCACTGACCGGGGCCGCCTGGCGACACCACCCCGAGCGCTTCCTCTACGATCGAAGCCTCACCGCGCGCACCTCCAGCCGGCGCATGGAGCTCCAGCCCTTCGGTTACGTCCGGACATTCCTCAAATGGGGTTCCGTGATCCTCTTCCCGTGGGCGCGTACCTCGCTCACCGACCGGATTCGACACGAGGCAGGCAATCGATGATGCAGGAAAAGACAATCGCCCTGATCCTGGGAGCGGTGGCGTTCTCGGCGGCCGGCCAGCTCCTGTTGAAGTCCGGTGCCGGCCGCCTGGCCGGGCTCGACCGCGTCGGGTTCCTGCTGGCCGCCGCCCGGGATGTGCATATCCTGACGGGGCTCGCCGCCTGGGCCGCTGCCACGCTCTGCTGGCTCTACGTTCTCCGGGTCGCCCCGCTGGCGCGGTCGTACGGGCTGACCAGCCTCACCTATGTCGTCATCACCCTGGCGAGCGTCCAGCTGTTCGGCGAACAGATCAGGCGACTGCATGGCGTGGGCATCGTGCTGATCGTCATCGGCGTCGCCTGCCTGTTATCCGGGGACTGAGGTGCGGTGCGGGAGCTGACGGAGCGCGCCTGGTTTCGCCTGTGCCTCGCTCTCGGACAGCTGCTTCGGGCGGCGCGGTATGCGAAGGCGCGGATCGTCCTCCAGGACGGCGAGCGACACGTGCGGAAACACCGCCTCTTCCACGCGCCTCTCCTGGTCTGGCTGGGGCGTCCGCTCGTCAGGATCCTCGACACCGGCGTACAGGTCCTGCCCCAGCGGGATTGGGAGGAGCGCGAACGCCAGGTCTATCGGACGCTCCACGGCGCGTCGATCCGGATCGATGCCGATGGGACGCTCGTCCTGCCGGTCCTGGCTGGAAAGACGCTGGCGACGCTGCTGGAGGGTCCCGAGCTGGAGGCATCCGCGCGGAAGCGGGCCATTGAGCTCGCAGTCGTCGCCCTCGCCGATCTCCACGCCACCGGACTCACCCACGGCGACGCCATGGCCGAAAACGTACTGGTCGACTTCGAGGCCGGTGTCGCCCACTGGATCGATTTCGAGACCCTTCACGATTCGAGTCGCCCGCTCGCCTGGCGCCGTGCCGACGACGTGCGGGCGCTGCTCTCCACCTGTCTGCTCCGCACCGGCCCCCCCGAGCTCGACCGGACCCTCCGGCTCATCCTGGATGCCTACGCGGACGAAGAAGTGACACGGCTTCTGGCCAGGAGCTTCGCCTCGGTATGGCGGCGCCCACTCTCGTTCCACCTCGGACAGGCAGGGTTGTCGTTGCAGTCCTACCGAAAGATCGGCCGCCTGCTGAAAGAGCGTCTCGCGCCATAGCGCCGTGGCCGCCGAAGAGTGGAGAGGACCGCCGACCGAAGCGCCCTGACGTGGTCGAGCTGAACGCAGGGCTCAGCTCCCGATCTCCACCCGCTCGATATTGTCATCATCGGACTCCTCCTCCCAGTCGAGTAGATGGTACGGATCGATTCCGGCCAGGACCGGCTCGCGCGGCACCGTCACCGTGATCGTCTGCTCACCGGAGCGGACGCGGTGCATCTGCACGTAGAGCGGCGCGCTCAGCTCATCGCGCGCGTCACCGGAACCGAACACACCGATCGGCACCCACTCGTCCATCGGCACTTCGGTCTCGACGCCCGCACTGTCGTACACGACCTTCCGCGCCCGCACGTCGAGCGTAACCTGCCACTTGCCTTCCTGCGTTTCGACGGCGGTGGCCCGCTCCGTCTCGAGCTGCCAGAACGTGTTCACCTCGAACAGGTCGTGCAGCAGGTACCGGAGCGAGTCCGGCGTCACGGCCTGGAGCTCGCGATACAGGTGCAGCGTCGTCGCCGGGGGAGCGCCGGGCGCATCGTGCTTCTCGATCAGGCGGCGGATCGCCCCGTTCACACGATCCGCACCGACGTACTCGCTCAGGGCGAACATCGCCTGGGGGCCGCGCCGGTACGCCAGGTACGGGTCGAGCGCGCGCAGCAGCGGCTCACCGCGACGTATCGTGCGGTACGGATACGGTTGCCGCATGAACGCCATCAGCCGCCGCAGCTGCTCATCGCCGCGTGATTCCTTCACGAGCTGGATCCCGAAGTACCAGGCGAGCCCCTCGCTCAGGAACGGCAGCCCCTCGACGAGTGCGTACGGCAGCGTCCACTGGTGCGCCAGCTCGTGGGCCATCACTGCGTACGGAAGATCGAAGCTCTGATCATCGCGCGGAATCCAGAACGCGAAACCCTGACCATAGGAGATCAGGCTCGGATCGGCGTGCGCGCCCGTACCCGGGCCGGCAGGATTCTCGACGACGCTCAGGTGGCCGTACGGGTACGGACCGAACTGTTCCGAGTAGTACTCGAGCGAGGCCTGCACGCTTCGCATCATGCGATCCAGCTGCGCGGTGTGCTCGGGGTGATGGAAGATCCGGATCGCGACATCGTTCCACCGTGCTGCGCGTACGGCGTAGTCGGCGGAGAAGAACGCCCACTCGTTCGCGATCGGCGCATCGGTCGCATAGTGGAAATATCGGCGGTTGCCTTCGGTCCACGTCCGGCGCAATGCTCCCGGCGCGACGGCCACCTGGTCGGTGTCCGTCCCGACGATCGCCTCGAACGCGATTCCGCCGCCGCGCGCCGCGGGCTCACGTCCTTCGACCTGATGGAGTGAGGCGAGCACGGCACGCGGCTCGAGTCCGTGATCGCGGCGCGCCGCAGGGCTCAGGATCTCGCGAAACCGCTGGTAGCCAACGAACGGGAACCACGCCTCACTCGTGAAGTAGCTGCCGTTCGCCACGACCGAAGCGTCGAAGCCGCGGTTCGTGAAGCCGCGCCGCTCGACGTGCACCTCGAAGTCGAGCTGCATCGTGTCGCCCGGCTCGAGCGGCGTCTCGAGCGCGTAGATGCGGTAACCGTGCTCCGCATCATCGACCGCGAGTACGGCCGGCCGATCGAACGTCATCGCCCCGGTCTCGACACCACCCGTCGCCGTGGACACGTGGATGGAATCGATCGGGAGTGCGGTGCGGTTCACCAGGCTGTACGAGCCGCGGATCTCGACCGCGCCGCGTCCGGGCCGGATGTCGACGCCCAGGCTCGCGCCCGCCAGCCGCGGCTGCGCGATGTTCTCGTACTGCCGGTAGCGTCGCTCGTACCCGGCCCGCCGCTCGTCGATGTCGGACGTCGAGACGTACTCGTTGAGGACGTTCGTGTTGTAGAAGATGAACCCGCCCAGCGCGAGAACGAGCACCGCCGCCGCGCCGGCAACGCCCACGGTCGGACCCGTGAGACGGCGGCGCGCCAGCCGGAGCCGCACGCCGAGGCCGCTCTCCTGGCCGCGCACCCAGAGCAGCCTTGCCACCACGGCGAGCAGCAGCGCCCACGCCGCCCAGTAGATCTTGAACCACAGCCACGGCCCGATGGTCGTCCCGAACCCGCGGATCTCCGTGTACGACCATCCGGGACCGGCGCCGTAGACGAGCAGGTCGTGCTCGATCCCGAGCGTCGTTGCGAGCACGGCGATGAACGCGTAGGCGATGATGACGACGAGGTGACCGACGTACTTCTGGTTCACCAGCACGTGCACCGCGAGCGCGAGTGCGGCGAACAGGAGGTACTCGGGCAGCTGGAGCCCGAACAGGACCTTCAGGTACAGCCCGATCTCGAAGTCGTGGTAACCGAGGATGACCTGCGCGAGCATCCCCGCCGCCATGAGCGTGGCCATGGACGCGGCGAGCACGAGCGCGAGTCCCAGGAACCTGCCGAGGAGTGCCACCCATTCCGGCACCGTCGTCGCATCGGTCATCTCGTCCAGCCCCGCGTCCCGTTCCCGCCAGACCAGCTCGCCGGCGAAGAAGACGGTGAGGAGCGGGATGATCAGCCAGCGGCTCAGCTCCGCCGACAGCGGTGCCGTCAGTTCGCCGAGGACGAGTGCGGTCCTCGGGATCAGCGGGACGGCGATGGCGAACATCTGATCGAGCACGATGATCACCGTCATCAGCGGGATCGCTGCGAGCAGCGCGAGTCCGGCCCAGCTCGTGGCGATCGTCCGGAACGATGTCCGCGCGATCGCGAGCGTCTGTCGCACGCGGATCGCAATGTCGAACGTCCGTGTGACGTGCGGAACGGAGATCGGCGTGATCGCCGTGACGCCGTGGCCGGCAGTCAGAGGTGAATGCGCATCGCGACGTCGCGTCCAGCGCAGCCACCACGCGCTCGCGGTACGATGCGCGAAGCGAAAGCGCAGCCATGTGACCGCGAGAGCGCCGACACCGATGCCGAGCCACAGGAGGCGGTTGCGGAGCACCGTCCCCTCCAGCGCGAGCAGGCGCCATTTCCTCTCGGTCGGTGTCCACTGATGCGCCAGGTCTTCCACGATGAAGTTGATCCCGACCGGATCCAGCAGCGACCCGAGCCCCTGCATGACCAGGAAGCGCACGATCGTGGCGACGAAGAAGCCCATGAAGATCAGCAGCAGGCTTCCGAGGTAGCTCGCCATGGGCCGGCCGCTCCACAATGCCAGCGCGAACTGGAGCGCGGTGGCGACGAACGCGTTGGGCAGCGTGATGATGCCGAATGCCGTGAGATACGCAGCAGGCCGGAACGGTCCGACCACTTCGGCCGGCACGCCGGGGGCGTAGACGGCCAGCAGGATGCCCACCGGTACGGCGAGCAGGATCGATGCGTTGAGGACGAACGCGGCGAGGAACCGCCCGCCGAGGTATTCGGCCTTGCGGATGGGCGCGGTCCACGTGAGCGGATCCATCCGCGTCGCCACGTCCCGCGCCGCCGCCTCGCCGGCGACAACCGGGCCTACGAGCAGCCACAACAGCGTGCCGATGACCGTCGTGACCGCGATCTGGAATGGCGAGTTGACGAAGAAGTCCTCGTACATCGCGTCGGCGATGGCGGCATCCCGCGCCATCAGGAAGTCGACGACGAGCAGAACGGCGAAGAAAAGCCAGGGCCACGGACGGCGCAGCTGGTAGGCGAGCTCGAAGCGGAGGATCCCCCACAGCTTCACGGCGCGACCATCGCCTGTTCGCGGCGGCGCCCGATGTGGCCTGCCATCGCGCTGAAGTAGACGTCCTCGAGGTCCGGCTCGGCAGGCTCGAAGCCCGGGCCGGGCGTCGTGTTGCCGTGGACGCGAACCAGCGTGCGTCCGGCGAGGAGTTTCGTCGAGATCACCGCGTGCTCCCGCTCGACGGCGGCGAGCTCCTGCTTCGACAGCACGCGTCGCCAGATCCGGCCGCGGAGGTCATCCACTGCGCGCAGCGGCTCGGCCTCGAGCAGGATCTCGCCCTGATCGATGATCGCCATCCGCGTGCACAGCTCGCTCACGTCGTCGACGATGTGCGTGGAAAGCAGGACGACGCTGTTCTCACCCAGCTCGGAGAGCAGATTCAGGAAGCGCACGCGCTCGGCCGGGTCGAGGCCGGCCGTCGGCTCGTCCACGATCAGCAGCTGCGGATTGCCGAGCAGCGCCACCGCGACGCCGAAGCGCTGTTTCATGCCGCCCGAGTAGCCGCCCAGCTTCTGCCTGCGCACGTCCCACAGGTTCACCTGCCGCAGCAGCGCCTCCACCACCTCGCGGCGTGCACGACGGCCGGCAATGCCCTTGAGCAGCGCGAAATGGTCGAGCAGCTCTTCCGCGCTCACCTTCGGATAGACGCCGAACTCCTGCGGCAGGTAGCCGAGCGTCCTCCGCACGTCATCCTTCTGCTGGAGCACGTCGATGTCGCCGAGACGGATGCTGCCTTCATCCGGCTCCTGGAGCGTCGCGATGATGCGCATCAGCGTCGACTTGCCGGCACCGTTCGGCCCGAGCAGGCCGTACATCCCCGGCGGGATCGTGAGCGTCACACGCTTCAGCGCCTGCACGCCGTTCGCATAGGTCTTCGATACGTCGCGGATCTGCAATTCCATCATGTCCTCGTTCGACGGGTCCCGGTCATTGACCCGTCTCCACCTGCACGACGTTGTCGCCACGTTCGCGATCGATCAGCTTCCGCCAGGGATCGATTCCCGCACGCGCCGGCTCGCCCCGCACGACGACGCTGATCGTCTGCTCGCCGCTGCGGATGCGGTGCCGCTCCAGGTACAGCGGCTCGCCGGGCGCATTCCCTTCGCCACGCGCGAAGACACCGATCTCGACGAGGTCGTCCATCGGCACGTCGGTCTCGTTGCCGATGCTGTCCGCCCTCATCTTGCGTGCGACGACGTCGAGTGTGACGCGGTACTCGCCGGTCCCGGTCGGCTCGACGACTGCGCGCTCGGTCTCGACATCCCAGAGCGTGACCGTCTCGAACAGGTCGGTGATCAGGTACTGGTGCGAGTCGGGCGTGACGGCGCGCAGCTCGGCGATCAGATCCAGCGATGTCGCATACGGCGGCATGGGGTCGCTGAACTTCGCGTGGTAGCGGCGCAGCGCCGTGTCGACCGCGTCGGCGCCGATGTGATCGCGCAGCAGGTACATCGCGACGGCGCCCTTGCCATAGAAGATGTACGGCTGGCGCTCGACGTCCCGCAGCGGCTGGTCCTGCGCCATGCGCGCGCGCATCGTCAGGTAGCGGTCCATCTGGTAATCGTAGACGCGGCGGGCCGCTTCCGGTCCGAACGTGGTCTCGGTCACCATCATTGCGCTGTAGTTCGCGAGCGACTCGGAGAGGAATCCGATGCCGCCGGCCCACGCGCCCTTCACCTGACCGCCCCACCACATGTGCGCGACCTCGTGCGCGGTGCCGAAGAACGAACGGTCGAACTCGTCCTCCTTCACCCGGCCGAGCAGGGCGTCTTCCGTGAACGCGATCGTGTGCGGGTGCGCGCGGCCGAAGCTGTCGTAGCGCGGGACCTCGGCGATGCGCAGCTGCCTGTCCGGGTACGGGCCGAACCGCTGCGTGTAGTACTCCAGCCCCGCCTTCATGCCGTGCATCATCCGGTCGAGATTGTACGTGTGCGTCGGATGGTGGAAGATCTGCAATGCGACGTCGTTCCAGCGGTCCTCGAGCACGTCGTACCGCGCGGAGAAGACCGTCGCGCCGAACGACGTGGGCGCCTCCGTCTCGTAGTGGAAGTACCGGCGCCCGTTCTCCGTCCAGCTGCGGCGCAGCACTCCGGGCGTGATCGCGATCTGGTCGGCGGCCGTGCCGATGATCGCCTCGACCTGGACGGGGTCGCCGTCGATTCCCTCGAGACGCGCGCTCGCGTCGGGGTCGGCCGGGTCGGGCATCCGCTGCCGCGGCGCGAGGCCGAACCGCTCGCGCGCCTCGTCGTCGACCAGCTCCAGCGCGGGCAGATAACCGATGAACGGCAGCCAGCGGCGGTTGAAGTAGGTGCCGTTACCGGCCACGGCCGTCGAGAGCCCGTCGTTCGTGAAGCCGCGCGGCCGGAACGACACGTCGAACGAGAGCAGGATCGATGCGCCCGGCGCCAGTGCCGGCTCGAGTGCGAAGATCCGGTACCCGGTCTCGTCATCCTCGAGCACCGTCCGCGCCGGACGGTCGAACGACAGCGCGCGCGCGCGGACCCCCGGCGTCAGCTGCACGTGCACCAAATCGATCGGCGCGTCCGTGCGGTTGACCAGGCGGAAGCTGCCCCGCAGGTCCACCGCCGGCTCGTCCGGGTAGATCTCCACGCGCAGACCCGCACTCACGATCGTCGGCTGCGCGACACCGGCGAAGCGTGCATAGCGCTTCTCGTACTCCGCCTGCACCGCGCCCTGCTCGTCCTGCGTGATGTAGTCGTTCAGGATGTTCGTGTTGTAGAAGATGAAGCCACCGAGCAGGACGATCAGCGCGATCGCGATGCCGGCGATGCGGGCGACCGGCCCGGTGAAGCGGATTCGCGCCAGGTCGAGCCGACGTCGCATACCGCCGGGCTCGTGGCCGCGCACCCACAGCACGGTCGCGGCCACCGCGAGCAGCAGCGCCCACGCCGCCCAGTACAGCTTGAACCAGACGAACGGCTCGATGTACGGGCCGAAGCCGTTCATGTCCGAGTACGTCCAGCCCGGGTCGCCGCCGTAGATCAGCAGGTTGTGCCGGATGCCGAGCCGGGGTGCGACGCGGATGAAGAACAGCGCCAGCAGCACGACGAGGTGGCCGATGTACTTGTGGTTCACCACGACGTGGATCGCCAGCGCGAGCGCGGCGAGCAGCACGTAATCGGCCAGGTTCAGCCCGAACACGATGCGCAGGTACAGCCACGGCTCGAAGTGCGTGTAGCCCTGGAACGCCTGGATCAGAACACCGCCGAGCAGGGTCGCGGCCTGGACCAGCACGAGCACGGCGACGAGGGCGAGGAACCGGCCGAGCAGTGCGGTGGTGTCCCGCACCGGTGCGGCGTCCGCGATCTCGGCCACACGCACATCCCGATCCTGCCACACGAGCTCGCCCGCGTAGACCACGATCAGCACGTAGACGAACGGTAAGATGCGCGTGCCCAGCACCGTACCGGCCACCAGGAACGTGACCGGCCACGTCGATGACTCGAACACCGTGTCGCCGACGTTCCACCCCCACAGCAGCGTCAGCCCGACGCAAGCGAGCATCACCACGGCGAACGAGCGGGTGCCGACGAGCTCCGCAAACGAGTTGCGCGCGACCGCGAGCGTCTGCCGCACCGTCGTGCGCACATCGAACGTGCCGGCGACGCGCGGCACCGCGACCGGTGCGGGCATCGCCGGCGCCGCATCGACGACCATGCGATGTCGCTCGCGTCGGCGGCCGCCATCCGGGTGCGCGAAGCGGAACCGCCAGTGGAGCCCGGCGAGGATGAGGGCGGAAACGGCGAGCCACACGACACGGTTCCACACCAGCAGGACCGGGAACCCGATGAGCCGCGCGTTCTGCTCCGCCACCGTCCAGTACGCCGTGTGCTCGTTCAGCGCGTGGAAGCCGAGCGGGCCGAGCACGGACATCACCGGATTCACGACGTCGTCCGCGTCGGGACCGAGCGAGAGCATGGTGAGAACGAAGAGGCCGATCCCGGCGAGGTAGACCGGGATGATGCGGCGGCCTAGCACACCGGTCGTGAAGAGGACCGCACCCGCGAAGATCGTGTTCGGCAGCAGGATGAGCAGGTACGGCTGCGCGTACGCGCCGATGCGGAACGGGCCCGAGGAGAACCCCGGTTCGGTGAACCCCAGCAGCAGCGGCAGCGCGTGACCGACGGGGATCGCGAGCAGGACGACGGCATTGACGGCGAGCGCGCCCAGGAACCGGCCGAGGAGGTAGTCGCGCTTGCGCAGCGGCGCCGTGAACAGCAGCGGATCCATCTCCGCGTGGATGTCGCGCACTGCGGCGTCGCCGAAGAGCACGGCCGAGACGGCCAGGCCGGGTATGCTCAGGAGCACCATCATGAACGCCACCAGCGACGGCGCGTTCGCGTGCACGGCCGTGTTCGACGGGCTGGCACCCCCGAGCGAGATCATGAGCGCGAAGCCGAGCAGGAACGCGCCGCAGAACCAGGTCGTCGGACTGCGCAGCCGGTGCTGGAGCTCGTAGCGCAGGATCTCGCGCAACTTCACGCTGTCTCCGAAGGCACCGTTGCCTCCGCGGATGGCGCGCCGGATCCGCTCATCGCGCCCGACCGCCGGCCGTGGTGCCCCGACATGACACTGAAATACACGTCCTTCAGGTCCGGCTCGACCGGCTCGAACGCCGCACCCGGCGACGTCGCCGCGTAGACGTGCACGATCGTTCGTCCCGACAGGAGCTTCGTGGCGATCACCGCATGCTCGCGCTCGACGATCGGCAGCTCGTCGCGCGTCACGGCACGCCGCCAGATCCGGCCGCGCAGCTCATCGATCGCGCGCGGCGGCTCCGCCTCCAGCAGGATCTCGCCCCGGTCGATGATCGCCATGCGCGTGCACAGCTCCTCCACGTCCTCCACGATGTGCGTCGACAGGATCACGACACTGTCCTCGCCGATGTCGCTCAGCAGATTCAGGAAGCGAACGCGCTCGGCCGGATCCAGACCCGCCGTCGGCTCGTCGACGACGATCAGCTTCGGGTTGCCCAGCAGCGCGACCGCAACGCCGAACCGCTGACGCATCCCGCCCGAGAACGTGCCGAGCTTCTGCCGGCGCACCTCCCACAGGTTCGTCTGACGGAGCAGCGACTCCACGACGTCGCGTCTCGTCTTCGTTTCGGTGATGCCCTTCAGGATCGCGAAGTGGTCCAGCAGCCGCTCCGCGCTCGTCCTCGGATGGAAGCCGAACGACTGCGGCAGGTAGCCGAGCGTCCTGCGCACCTCATCCTTCTGCGTCAGGACATCGAGGTCACCGAGTCGGATCGAGCCCTCGTCCGGCTCCTGGAGCGTCGCGACGATCCGCATCAACGTCGACTTGCCGGCGCCGTTCGGGCCGAGCAGGCCGAACATCCCGCGAGGGACGTCGAGGGAGACGTGCTTCACGGCATGCGTGCCGTTCGGGTAGGTCTTCGACAGGTCGCGGATGGCGAGTTGCATGGGGTGAACCTGGTTGCTGCGAGTCGTAGACCGTGTTCGGGTGCCGCATGGCGTCGTAGCGGCAGGCAGGAGTCTATGCTGGTGTATCTGTGTTGTCAAGTACTTTACTATGCAAAGGAGGTGGAGCGGGTGAGGGCGTTGCAGCCGGCGGTTCGCGGAAACCGGGGCCGGCGTGCCATCGTACAGTCGGACACCACCGACTCTCCTGGAGGACCCATGCGCCGGACCCCACTGATCAGCCTGCTGGCCATGCTCGCGCTCGCCGAGGGTGCTCTGGCCCAGTCGCCCGACCGCTACTCGATCCCGGGCAGCGTCGTCGCCGTCTACAACCTGGCCGGGACCGTGACGATCGAGCGCGGCACCGGCACGAACGTCGTGATCGAGGTGACGCGCGCGGGCGCCGACGCCGAGCGTCTCGAGACCGAGCGCATCGAGGTGAACGGCCGGCCCGCGCTCGTCGTGCGTTACCCGGATGGCGACGTGGTCTACGGCGGATCGCGCGGCGGTACGACGCAGCTGAGTGTGCGGGGCGACGGCACGTTCGGCGACCGCAGCGGCGGCGACCGCGTGACCATCCGTCGCTCCGGCCGCGGCACGCGGGCGCACGCCGACCTGCGCATTCTGGTTCCGGCGCAGCGCAGCGTGGACGTACGGCTCGGCGTCGGCGCGGTCACTGCGAGCGACGTCGAGGGCGGGCTCGACATCGACGTGTCGGCGGCAGCGGTGCGGACGCGGAACACGAAGGGCCGCCTGCGCATCGATACCGGGTCGGGCAGCGTCATCGTGAACGACGCGGAAGGCGATGACATCCTGGTCGACACGGGCTCCGGCAGCGTGGAGGTGAACGGTATCCGCGCGACCGGGCTCATTGTGGACACCGGCTCCGGCCGCGTGCGGGGGGCCGGCATCGTCGCGACGAAACTCGGCGTAGATACCGGCTCGGGAGGCATCACTCTGTCCGGCGTGAGCGCGAGCGACATCCTGCTGGATACCGGCAGCGGCCGCGTCGAGCTCGAGCTCATCTCGCCGATCGAGCGCCTCGTCATCGACACCGGCTCCGGCGGCGTCCGACTCGCGGTGCCGGCCGACCTGAGTGCGGCCATCGACATCGACACCGGCAGCGGCGGGATCGACATCGACCTCCCGGTCACGATCTCGCGCCGCAGCCGCACCTCGCTGGTCGGCACGATCGGCAGCGGCAGCGGCCGCATCGAGATCGATACCGGCAGCGGCGGCGTGTCGATCGTCCGGCGGTGAGCTGAGCGACCTCCTGGGCGGGACGGAACAGCATCCCGGATTGCGAGACGCGACCGGGTGGCCGGTGGCAGCCACGAGCTGGAACGGCCGGCTGGCTCGGCGCGAGGCGCGGCAAACCTTCCACGAACGGGCCTCGGGCCCGGGCGGATGGACGGTTGGCGGCGCGCGAGGCCCGCGCCACCGCGGGATCGGTCCGCACCAACCGGCACGACGCAAGCACGCCGACCCGGCGCTGGTGATCGCGCGCACGACGTCGTAATCTGCCGCATGCCCGGTCGACGACAACCAGCGCAGGCGCCGAGACCGTGCGCCGCGCACGCACTCGCCGCGGTGCTGCTCGCGCTGGCCGCGCTGCCGACCCTCGCCTCGGCCCAGCCGATCCCTCCCTACCGCGATGCTGCCCGACCGACCGACGAGCGCGTCCGCGATCTCATCGGGCGCATGACGCTCGAGGAGAAGTTCTGGCAGCTGTTCATGATCCCGGGCAGCCTGGACGACCCGTCGCACGACTACGCGAACGGCGTGTTCGGCCTCCAGATCCCGCCCGTTGCCGGTAACGCGGACGGCAGCGCGCCCGCC
>DASUSS010000090.1:0-2876 GCA_036374995.1 Longimicrobiales bacterium
TCCTCGATCACGTCCTGCGGGAACTCCAGCGGCAGCTGCCGCCCATGCACGATCGCGAGCACGTCGTTGCCGGGCGCATCCGCGGGACCGATCACCTCCTCGATCGTGCCCGCCGGGCCCCGGTGCGCATTGCCCCAGTCGGCCACCGCGACGACGACCAGGTCGCCGCCGCGCGCGCCCGCCGTGCTTCCCGCCGCGACATACACGTCGCGCGTCAGCTTCTTGTCGTTCGGTACGACGAACCCGAAGTCCGTCGGCTGCTCCTGCGTACCGGCCGGATGGAACACGCCCACCACTCGCTGGCGGGCGCGCTCGAGCACGCGGATGACCGTGCCCTCGACTCGCTGGCCGCGCCGACGCCGCTCGATGCGCGCGACCACCTTGTCGCCGTCCACCGCCGATTCCGTCGCGTCCGTCGGGATGAAGACGTCGTCACCACCCTCCTCCGGCTCGACAAACCCCGCCCCGCTGCGGATCGAGCGGAAACGGCCGACGACCAGGTTGATGCGCGCGGGCGCCGCGTACCGCTGCCGCTGCACGCGGTAGAGCAGGCCCTCATCCTCCATCCGGTGCAGCAGGTCGCGGAACTCCGCGTAGTCTCCCTGCTCGACACCCAGTCCGCGCGCCAGCTCCTTCGCCTTCAGCGGGCGGCCGGCATCGCGACGGAGGAAGTCGACGATCTGTTGTGGGTTCAGCGGCACGGTGGTCTCCGGCGTCGAGGGCGTCGTTTTGCGGTGGCGCGGTGGCAAGGATCACACCGTCCGCGATCCTGCGCCGCTCCGGCGCGGTCCGCTCACGACAGCGGCTTCGCCTCGTCGATCAGCATGATCGGGATGTCGTCGCGCACCTCGTAGATCAGCCGGCACTGATGGCACACGAGCTCGTCTCGCTCGTTCCGGTACTCGAGCTCGCCCTTGCACTTCGGACAGACCAGGATCTCGAGCAGCTGCGGGTCCAGCATGGGGTTCCGCTCCGTCTGGGGTCAGGGTTCGCGCGCGTCGTCGCGCGGGACCGGATAGCCGAGATACTTCAGCGTGTGCGCCTTGCGCCGCCAGTTCGCCAGCGGCTTCACCCACAGGTCCAGGAACACCGGCCCGCCCACGAAGTCTTCGATCTTCGCGCGCGCACGCTGGCCGAGCCGCTTGATGCGCTCGCCGCCCCGGCCGATCAGGATCTGCTTCTGGCTGTCACGCTCCACGTAGATCGTCGCACGGATGTAGACCGGATCCGACGCCTCGCGGTACTCCTCGATGCGCACCGCCGTCGAGTACGGCACCTCCTGCTCGTACTCCTCGAAGATCGTCTCGCGGATCAGCTCCGTCACGAAGAAGCGGACCGACTGCACCGCAAGCTCGTCCTCCGGGAACAGGAACGGACTCTCCGGCACGCGGGCGACCAGCTCCTCGCGCAGCGCCTCCACGCCCTCGCCGCTCACTGCCGAAATGCGACGCGGCTCGAGTCCGACCTCGCGCTCGCTCCACGCCGCGAGCGACGCCACGTCCTCCGCGCGCCCCGCATCCGTCTTGTTGATCGCCACGATCAGCGCCGCCCGCCGCTGCCGCAGCGCGTCCAGCGCCTCCGCGTCCGGCAGCTCGTCCGGCCGCGTCGCATCGAGGAGCAGCAACACGACGTCCGCATCCGCCAGCGCCTCCAGCGCCCACGCCCGCATCGCACGCTGGAGCGCGTAGCGCGGCTCGAGCAGGCCCGGCGTATCCACGAACACGAGCTGGGCCGCCGGCATCGTCAGGATGCCCGTCACCGTCTCACGCGTGGTCTGTGCGCGCGGCGTCACGATGCTCAGCTTCTCGCCGACGAGCGCGTTCAGCAGCGTCGACTTGCCGACGTTGGGGCGGCCGACCAGCGCAACGTGGCCCGCGCGTGTAACGGTATCCATGGGGCGGAATGTAGAGGCAGGCAGTGATCCGGATCAACGACCGCCAACCCGGAACGGACGCGGGCTCACTCCCGATGGCACCGGCTGCTCATTTTCACGCAGAGGCGCAGAGGGGCGGAGGCGCAGTGGTTCGCGGCGCCGCTGCCACGCGGCGCGGCGTCACGCCCGCGACCGTTCATCCATCGTCGTCTTGCACCGGCAAGTCCGGGATCGTCCATGCCGCGCTGGCGTCTGCTGCGCCTCCGCTCCCCTGCGCCTCCGGGTGAGAAGAGGATCCGCCTGCCCCCTGGTCTGCCCACCCGCGCCGCGTCTCTGCTCCCCTGCGCCTCTGCGTGAGAAGAGGATCTGCCTGCTGCCGCGGTGTGCAAACGCAGAAGAGCCCGACCAGCGCTGTGTTGCTGATCGGGCTCTTCAAGCGGAGGCCGGCGACGACGTACTCTCCCACACCGTCTCCGGTGCAGTACCATCCGCGCTGCGAGGCTTAACTTCCGTGTTCGGGATGGGAACGGGTGTGTCCCTCGCGCCAAAGCCGCCGGCCAATGTCGTCTGGGCGCCTCGCCGTCCGTACCGCTCTACGCGGCTCGGGAGGGCGATCGCTTTCGCACCGCGGGCAGACGGGTCCCGGTGAAGGGACACGCGTGCCGCCCGTGGGCGCCCGCATGACTGGGAGAAGTGGAAGCAAGACAGGTGGTGATGGGGTGTAGCCAGTCACATTCACTGGACTGGTCAAGCCTCTCGGGCGATTAGTACCGCTCGGCTGAGCATGTTGCCATGCTTGCACCTGCGGCCTATCGACGTCCTCATCTCGAACGGCCCTTCAGAGGTCTTGCGACCTGGGAAGATTCGTCTTGGGGGGGGCTTCCCGCTTAGATGCTTTCAGCGGTTCTCCCGTCCCGACATAGCTACCCGGCGCTGCCCTTGGTAGAACAGCCGGTACACCAGAGGTCAGTCCGTCCCGGTCCTCTCGTACTAGGGACGGCTC
>DASUSS010000091.1:0-16306 GCA_036374995.1 Longimicrobiales bacterium
GGGTCGTGGTGGCTCGACCTGCTCATGGTGCCGCTCCTGGCCTGGGCCATCTTCATGGACGCGCTCGACGGCTGGGCCGCGCGGAAATGGAACGAGGTGACGGAGGCGGGGGCCCTGTTCGACATCGCCGGTGACCGGATCGTCGAGCTCGCGCTCTGGACGTTCTTCGCGATCCGCCGCGATCCGGGCGGTCAGCCGCTCGTGCCGCTGTGGGTTCCGCTCGTGATGATCACGCGCACGGTCGTCACCGACCTGATCCGGAGCGTAGCGTTCGCGAGCGGACGCACGCCGTTCGGCGCGAACAGCATGCAGGACTCGGTGTGGGCGCGCGAGCTCACGGCGTCGCGCTGGAGCCGCGCGCTCTACGGCGCACTCAAGGCCGTCTGCTTCTGTGCACTCGGGATCCTGCTGGCGCTGCAGGCCGCCGATCCCGGTGCCGCGGTGCTCCTCTGGCTGCGACCGTCCGTGCAGGGGCTCGTGCTGGCGACCGTGGCGTTCTCGATCGTGCGCGCGGTGCCGGTCGTGTGGGACGGGCGGCGGTTCCTCGCGGCGCCGTCGGGAGGCGAGCCGGGATAGCGTGGGACGACCCGTCAGCACTCCCGGACCGCCGTGCCCGTGCGTCGTGTCTCCAGACTCATGAACACCGCATGCGTGACCGGCACGAGCTCCACCACTCACGCGCGAATCCCCGCAGCAAGCCTCGCCTCGAGCCGCGTGCGCGCCTCCGGCCACTCCGCCGCCACGATGCTGTAATAGACCGTGTCGCGTACACGGCCACTCTCCGTCACCATGTGACTGCGCAGCGTACCCTCCTCCACCGCGCCAATGCGGCGGATCGCGGTGCGGGAGCGCTCGTTCAGACGGTCCGTCTTCAGCTCGACACGCATGCAGTCCATGGTCTCGAACGCACAGCGCAGCATCAGATACTTCGCTTCCGTGTTCGCCGCCGTGCGCTGCCACGCTGGCGCCAGCCACGTCCAGCCGATCTCGACGCGGCGATGGTGACGCTCGATCGAGCCGAACCGCGTGCTGCCGATGACCCTGCCACTCACACGATCCACCGTCGCGTACGGCAGCGAGCGCCCGAGCCGCTGCTCCTCCAGCGCGGTCTCGACGTACGCCGTCATGTCGGCCGCGGTCCGCACCTGACCGACGGTCCACTGCCACAGGTCGGGAGCGAGTCCGACCTCGATGAGTGCCGGGATGTGCGCGCGTGTCAGCGGCTCCAGTCGGATGTCCCGTCCCGTCAGGAGCGGGGGAGCGTCGGGGATCATGTCCGCTCAGGCCGTGGCCCAGGTCTCCCGGACGTGCTTCGCCGAGGCGGCGACCAGCTCGCGCAGCACGGCCTCGTCCACATCCGCGAGTCGCTTCACGTACAGGCACGACTTGCCCGTGCTGTACTTCCCGAGGCGCTGCAGCAGGTCGTCGTACCGATCGAACCCGGCCATGATGTACAGCGTGAGGTTGTTCTTCCGCGGCGAGAAGCCGGTGACGAACCACTCGCCCTCGCGCCCGCTCTCGTAACGGTAGCGGTAGCGCCCGAAACCGACGATGCTCGCGCCCCACATCTTCGGATCCTCGCCCATGACGTCCTTCATCAGCGCGAGCACGCGCATGCAGTCATCGTGGCGGACCGGATCGGTGACCGTGGAGAGATAGGCTTCGACACTCGACTCGTTCGCCTGCGTCTTCAGCTCGGCCAACAGTGCCTCCTCGTGTGGGAAGATCGGATCGGCGATGGTCTTCAGGGAATCACGCGGGCGCGGACACGGCCGGTGGTCCTGTTGCCATCGGCATCGGCGAAGTCGACGTCGACCGGCCACTCCTGAGCCGCGGCGATCGCGTTGAAGAGTGCGGGATTGGCCGCCGCATCGACCACCGTGCCGAACGACTCCTCGACACCGGATCCCGCGAGATCGTCCTGCAGAATGAGCGGCGACTCGCGGCAGGACGGCGGGTCCGGGAACACGCCGAGCCGCTGGATCACATTGCTCAGGTTGGCGCTGCCCTGCGGATCGGTCGCCGTTGCCAGTGCGACGATGATGCCCGTCTGAACCTCGAGCCCGACATCCGTGACGACGGGTGCGTCCGCACTACCGCTCAGTGGCAGCGCCACCGCCTCGCACCGGTCGACAATGATGACGGGATCCTCGCCGCATGCACCGGCGGGCGCCGCGAGCAGAGCCGGTACCAGCGCGCGTCGCACGACGCGCCGGACTATCCGCTCTCCCATGTCTCCTTCGTGCCGGCCGACGGCTGACGCTGTCGCAGCAGGTCCTCGAGGAACTCGACCTGCTGGCGCAGCTGCTCGACTTCCTCTTCGAGCGATTGAAGGCGCCGCTCGACTGCGGAATGGTCCGGCCGCGGTGGCGGCTCGCGCACGTCCGGACTGAGCGCCGCGGCGGGCAGCGCCAGGACGTGATCCATCACGCGCCGGACCATGCGGGTAGGTCCGAACCCGAAGAACGCCTCGTTCGACGGTGTGCCGAGACTCGACAGTGCGTTCATGAGCTTGTACGCATCTGCCCGCGGCACGAGCAGGCGCCACGCCTGTCCGCCGGCAACGATGCGCACACGGCCGCGGAGCGGCCCGACGCGCAGCGTGACGCGGGTGATCTGGTCGGCGGCGACCTCGAGCTGGCGCCAGCCGTTCCCGCTCGCCGAGCGGATCAGCAGCACGCGCCGGTCCGTCACCACGATCAGCCACGACGGACGAAGCCACCGGAGTCGCGCGATCTTTCCGCGCGAGATCGCGAGGATGTTCTCGTCGGCGTGCATGACTGCCGGCAGGTCGCGAAGCTCGCGCTGCTCCCACCAGCCCGGCGCCTCGCGCAGCGTCTGCAGCTGCTGATCCAGGACGCCGCGATCTATCGGCATGGTCTCACCGCGGTCCGGACGGACGTGCAATCGATGACCACGGTCGCTGACGGGAAGAAGGAATCCATGCTGGCCGGCCTCGGAAGATGTGAGGCAGCGGGCGGGCTGCCGCCCAGACCGAAGCTAAGCCACGTCGCCGCGGGCCACCACCCCCGCACTACGGAGACGGGCGGCCTTCGCGGTGAGGTAGTGCCGCTCCGGAATGCTCGTCGTCCGTTCCGCTGCGGCCGTGAAGTGCGCGATCGCGCGCCCGGCGTCGCCCTGCATCTGGTGGAGGTGGCCGCGCACGGCGTCCAGCCGGTAGTGCCCGGCGATGCGGGCGTCCGCGTCCAGCTCTGCCAGCAGCTCCAGCCCCGCCGCCGGACCCCGGACCATCGCCACCGCGATCGCCCGGTTCAGCGAGACCATCGGGTTGTCGGACATGCGCTCCAGCAGATCGTACAGCGCCAGGATCTGCGGCCAGTCGGTATCCTCCACGCGCGGCGCCTCATCGTGCAGCGCGGCGATCGCGGCCTGGAGCTGGTACGGTCCGACCGATCCGCGCGAAAGAGCCTGCCCGACCAGCGCCGTTCCCTCCTCGATCAGGCGACCGTCCCAGAGCGTGCGATCCTGCTCATCGAGCGGGATCAGCTCCCCGCTCGGACCCGTCCGCGCGCCGCGCCGTGCATCCGTCAGCAGCATCTGCGCGAGCAGTCCCGCCACTTCCGGGTCATGCGGCAGCAGCCCGTACAGGCTGCGTGCCAGCCGGATCGCTTCGGCCGACAGGTCCACCCGATGAAGATGCGGCCCCGCGCTGCTCGTGTACCCCTCGCTGAAGATCAGATACAGGACGTGCAGCACCGCGCGCAGCCGCTCCGCACGCTCCGCGTGCGTCGGCATGCTGAACGGTACGGCCGATGACCGAATGCTTTGCTTGGCGCGGCTGATCCGCTGACCCATCGTCGCTTCCGGCACCAGAAACGCATGCGCAATCTCCGCCGTCGTCAGACCGCCGACCGCACGGAGCGTGAGCGCGATCGCGCTCGCCGCCGTCAGCGCAGGATGACAGCACATGAACAGCAGAACGAGCGTGTCGTCATGATCGGCGTGAAAGTCCGCATCGCCTGACGCACCACCCGCCCGCACCTCCGCCCGTTCTTCCGCCTGGACCTCACTCGCGACCGCCGACTCCCGCCGCCGCCGCGCCTGCTCGCTCCGCACCTGATCCGTGAGCCGCCTCAGCGCCACTCGGTACAGCCAGCCGCGCGGATTGGCCGGCACACCGTCCGCCGGCCAGCGCACCGCCGCGGCAATCAGCGCCTCCTGTACCGCATCCTCCGCTGCGGCAAAATCACCATGGCGGCGCGCCACGGCACCGAGCACCTGCGGCGCCACCTCGCGCAACAGGCGCCCGACCGCCGCATCCGGCACGGACGTCACACGTCGACCGAGGGCGCGCTCATGACCTGCCGCACCTCGATCGGCATGTTCAGCGGTGCACCGCCCGGACCCGGCGCCGCCGACGCCTGCGCCGCGATCTCGTACGCACGCTCCGCCGACTCGACATCCACGATCCAGTAACCCGCAAGGAACTCCTTCGCCTCCGCGAACGGACCATCCGTCACCACCGGCGCACCCGCCTTCCCGGCCCGGACCACCCGCGCCTCCGCAGGCTCCGCCAACCCTTCCCCTCCCACCAGCTCCCCCGACTCCGTCAGCTGCCGGTTGAAGTCGTGCATGAACGCCATGTGCGCCCTGAAATCCTCCGCCGACCACTCGTTGACCTGATACTCGCCCGCACCCCGCGGCGCATGCATCATGATGTACCGCATCGTGTGACCCTCCTGTCCGGTTCGGCGCCGTCGTTGACGCCTGCACGTATCAGTCGGGGCCGCCCCCCGCACCTCGACATGCGGACCTGGAACCACTTATCCGTTATGGCCCCGGCACGCATGGGAACGCCCCGAATCCGGCACGGCGCCGGGACATTCACCGGACGATTCCGGCCATAACGGATAAGTGGTTCCAGGTCCGCATGTCGATTCCGCCCGGACGCGTTCGACATAACCACGGGCGCAGGCGCACCTCGCTGTTATCGACGGGCCGGTTGGCACGTCGTAGTGGGATACTGGTTCACTGACGGGAAGCGGTACACATGACGGCTGCAATCCGGACAACCGGCCTCGTGAAGTCCTTCGGCGATACACCCGCCGTGGCCGGAATCGACCTCGCCGTCGAGCGCGGCGCCGTGTACGGACTGCTCGGTCCGAACGGCGCCGGCAAGACGACGACGATCCGCGTGCTCGCGACGCTACTCCGGCCCGATGCGGGTGAGGCGCACGTGCTGGGGCACGATGTCGTGCGGGACGCCGCGGCGGTGCGCGGCAAGGTGAGTCTCACCGGTCAGTTCGCATCGATCGATGACGATCTCACGGGACACGAGAACCTCGTGCTCATCGGCCGGCTGCTCGGTTTCGGATGGCGCGATGCGCGCAGGCGCGCCGACGATCTGCTCGCCGCGTTCGACCTCGCGGACGCTGGCGGTCGCCAGGTGCGCACGTATTCCGGCGGCATGCGGCGAAAGCTGGACATCGCGGCGAGCCTGGTCATCACGCCGGAGGTGCTCTTCCTCGATGAGCCGACGACGGGACTGGACCCGCGCAGCAGGAACCAGGTGTGGGATATCGTGCGCGCCATTGCGGCGGAGGGCACGACCGTGCTCCTGACGACGCAGTATCTGGAAGAGGCCGACCGGCTCGCGCACCGGCTGGCGGTCATCGATCATGGCCGGCTGATCGCGGAGGGCACGAGCCGCGAGCTCAAGACGTCCGTCGGCGGCAGCACGCTGCACGTACGTCTGGTCTCCGCGGAGCGGCTCGGACAGGCGGAGGCGCTGCTGCGCCGGGTGCTCGGACCGGGTGTGCGGAACGGCATCGATCCACACACGCTGTCGGTGCATGCCGTCGATGATGCGGGCGTCGCGGACGCGCTCGCCGCACTCGCGCAGGCGGGTGTCGGTGTCGCCGAGTTCTCGCTCGGTCAGCCGACTCTCGATGAGGTCTTCTTCGCACTCACCGGCCATGCAGCCGAAGAAAGGACGGTGTCGTCATGACGACTGCCGACGCCCTGCACCACGTGCTCTCGAGGACGCCGCGACCGGCACGCGCGAGCGCCCTGTCCGCGTCGCTGACGCTCGGCTGGCGTGCCCTGCTCAAGATCAAGCACGTGCCGTTCCAGCTCTTCGACGTGACGGCTTTCCCGTTGATGATGACGCTGATGTTCACGCTGCTCTTCGGTGGGGCGCTCGCCGGGTCGCCCCGCGAATACATCCAGTTCCTGCTGCCCGGCATTGTCGTGCAGGCCGTCGTCTTCCTCACGGTCTACACCGGAGTCGGCCTCAATTCGGACATCTCGAAGGGGCTGTTCGACCGGTTCCGTTCGCTCCCCATCTGGCAGCCCGCGCCCATCGTGGGAGCCCTGCTCGGCGATGTGCTGCGGTACTCGATCGCCGCGCTCGTCGTCATTGCGCTCGGCGTCATCCTCGGCTTCCGGCCGGGCGGCGGCGCCATCGGCGTCGTCCTCGCCGTCGCCCTGATCCTCGTCTTCTCGTTCAGCATCTCGTGGATCTGGATGATCGTGGGGATGATCGTGCAGACGCCGGAGTCCGTGATGACGTCGAGCTTCCTGCTGCTGTTCCCGCTCACGTTCGTCAGCAACATCTTCGTCGACCCGGCTACGATGCCGGGCTGGCTCCAGACGGTCGTCGCGCTCAACCCCGTGACGCACCTCGTCACCGCATCACGCAGCTTCATGCACGGCGGCATCGCGCTCGCGAGCATCGCGTGGGTGCTCGCGGCTTCCGCACTGACCGTCGCGATCTTCGCACCGATCGCACTGCGCATGTATCACCGGGAGCGGTGAGCAGCCGCAGCCGTCGCTCGTGCGCCGGAGCCGGTCCGACCGTTTCGTCCGATGCGCGCCGGCCACACCGGCGTCAGGTGTCGGCCATGGGCGCGTCCAGCTCCGCCCAGTCGACGCCGAACTTCCCCTCGGACGGGCAGGCGCGCACGCGTGTCGGCTCGTCGCGCAGCGCCACATCCCACTCGGACATCCAGCAGCGCTCGAAGATCGAGCAGTAGCAGAACGTCACCTGGATCCGGCTCCACGCCGGTGCCGCAAGGACATTCACCGCTTCCGGCGCACTCGTGGAGAACGCGGTGATCGCGATGTTCGGTGACATCACCCACCCCGAGCCGCGCACGACGCCTTCGTTGAATGCGGCGCGGCGCACCCCCTCGTCCGCCGAGAGGGCGGCGAGGAACTCACGCCAGGAACGCACGGGCTCGCCATCCACCCGCACGGCGAAATAACGGATCACGGCGGGTCCCACACCGGCATTCATGAGCGTGATCGCGAATCGGGGCGGATCCACACCGCGGCTCGGCCACGCCTGCACGTGCGGCCAGACGGATGCGGCGCGCTGATCGGCCGCCACGCGTGCCTGCCAGATCACCGCACCCGCCGTGATTCCGCTCAGCAGGATCGCGGACATGCCGATGATCGTGTTCGTTCGGATGCGCACGGCGCTCCTGCGTGTCCTCCCCGTGCGCTCCTCTCGAGCCTGCTCGCCTCCGCTCATGGAGTCCGCACTCTTGCCGGGTCCTGCGCCGGCAGCACGTCCGCCGCCCAGCTCGCCTGCTTCCATGCCGGGACCGGCGTCTCGCATTCCGGTCGCGGCACGAACTGCGAGCGTTCGACGAGCTGGTACCTGTGGATGTACCGCGGGCAGTTCGGATAGATGCGGCGGGCCTCCACCCGCACCACGAACTGAGCTTCCGGGTAGTGCGCGAGGAGCGGGTCTTCCGCCAGGATCTGCGCGGCACCATCGACGCGCATGCGGCGCTGCAACTCGAAGTCGATGAACAGCAGGCCGACGGCGCGCGTCTCGGCCAGGTTGCCCATGGACAGATACATGCCGTTGCCGTCGTAGTTCGGGAAGACGAGCGTGCGCTCATCGATCACCCGGACGAAGCCGGGATCGCCGCCCTTGTACGAGCAGGTCGGCTGGCCTTCGGCATCGGCCGTCGCGAGGAAGAACATGTCGAGCCGTTCGATGAAGCTGCGATCGTCCGCCGTGAACCGGTCATGCACCTTGACGTCGGCGAGCCGATCCGCGAGACGGCGCGTATCGAACCGGTCCTGGAGCGCACGGCTCGCGGGTGAGTAGGCGAGAGGCATGGCGCACCTGTTCTGTCCTTGAATGTACGCGCGTCCGGATCCAGTATCCGGTCGCTGCTCAGGCGGATTGCAGTGGAGCCGCAGCAAACCGTGCGCGGGCGAACTCCTGCGCAGTCGTCAGCCGAACGCCATAACGTTCCGCCGTCTCGCCCATCGGGATCACGGAGTCATAGCTCTCGAGCGCGGCGGCAATACCCCACACGGGCTCCGGCACACCCGGGATCGGCTTGCCCGGCGCGACGCTCCGGATCGGGAACGAGCGACCTGCTGCTGCCTCGTAGCTCCGGACGACGTCGCGGAACGTGAGTGCTTCCGGTCCGCCGATCACCATGGTCGCGTTGCGCGCCGCGGGATTCTGCGTCGCTGCGATCGCGAATCGGGTGACATCCTGCTCTGCCACGAACGCGTGCCGGCACCGCGACTCCCCCACGAGCGTCACCGGCTCGCCGGAGAACGCCGGTCGTTCGATCAGCATCGGGAACCAGACATCCATGAACGCGTTCGGCTGGAGGATCGTCCAGACCAGGCCACTCTCCTGCAGCCGCTGCTCGGTCATCCCCTTCGCGCGGAACACCGGTACCGGGCTGTCCGCGGCGGCGCCGAGAGTGGACACGAAGATGAAATGCCGGACACCGGCCACCTGCGCCGCCCGCACCAGGTTCTCGTTGCCGCGCAGATCCACGTTCTCGATGCTGTCATCCCCTCGCCTGGAGGCGCTCGCCGTCGTGATGACCACGTCGGCTCCGCGGCATGCGAGCTCCAGGCTCGCAGGCTCCTTCAGATCACCGAGGACCACTTCTGCGCCGGCTCGCCGGAGCGGCTCGTGCTGCGAGCTCGTGCGGACCAGTGCCCGTACCGCATCGCCGCGCTCGCGGAGGCCGCGTACGATCCTGCCCCCGAGTGAGCCGGTTGCACCTGCCACCACGATCATGGTTCTCTCCGGAAATCGCGCCCGTCAGGGAGAGGCGTGCGCCGCGCTCCGCCCGGGCGGGAGACATACGCGCGCGCCTCCCGCATCGCCGCCGGGCGTGCGCCGCGGTCACCCAGCTCCAGCAGCTCCCGATAGTACACCTGCGCCGCAGCACCATGGCCCGATGCGCGCGCAGCCCGCGCAGCACCGAGCACGCCGTTGAAGCGGCGCGGGTAGAGCTCGAGCGAGTGCCGGTAGGCAGCGAGCGCCTCTGCCGGCCGCGACTGTTCCAGCAGCAGATCACCCAGGAGCTCGTATCCCGGCAGCGTGGGTCCCGGCGTCACTGCGTGCTTCGGTGTCGCCGCCTCGAGCGCCGCCGCCTGGCGCATCAGCGCGGCGCTGCTCTGCGTGTCCTGCTCCGCCTGAGCGATCCATGCGTTCACCTCGAGCCTGAGAATGCGGATGTTGCGCGCGAAGAGCGCTTCGCCCGCACTCGCAGCCGCCGCTTCGAGCGCCTCGAGCCTGCCCGCCGCCGCACCGGCGTCGTCGAATCGGATCTGGCGTGCAGCTCCGAGGCCGCGGGCGTACCACGTCACCGCCTCCGGCCAGGTGAACCGATCCCAGTCGAGCGACTCTGGCACCCGTGGCTCCAGCGCCATGGCCTCCTCCCAGGCCTGCCGTTCCAGCGCGTAGCGCGCGCTCGTCGAGGCGAGATGGAAGGCGGTCTTCAACGTCGGCTGGAGCCGTGCGGTGTCGTGCAATCGCTTCAGTTGCGCCGCCGCCTCGGCATCCGCCCCCTGCTGCAGGTACGCGTAGAGCAGATACTCGATCGCGTGCGGGAACTCGTCCCAGACGAACTCGCCTCGCTCTCCGGCCGGATGCTCCAGCGCTGCCTCCGCCGCCAGCAGATTGCCGCGAATGACCGCACCCCAGTCGCCGAGCCGCGTGTAGATGTGCGTCGGCATGTGCAGCGCGTGCGGATTGTGTGGCGCCGTCGTCTCGTACTTCCGGATGATCTCCAGGAACTGGCGCTCCCTGCCCGGCACGTCGTTCGCATGCACCAGATAATGCATGGCTCCGGGGTGATCCGGGTTCCGCTCGTACACGGCCAGCAGAAATGCGGCCGCGCGCTCGGCATGCGCGAGCGACACCGTGTCGGCCGGAGCGACGGCCAGGTGCGCCAGCGCGTAGAATGCCGCGATCTCCGGATCATCCGGGAATGCGGCACGGACCCGCTCCATCGCGCGCTCCCACCGGTGGATTCGATCCCAGTAATCCCGCGCATCCGGATCGAAGAACGCCGCGGCCGCAGCGACGAGCTCGCGCTCGCGCGCGGTCGGCGGCTCGAGAGACCTGGCCGCCCGCACCGCCTCCCAGCCACGTCTGAGCTCGGGCGGGCCGGGCCGCGTCGGCCATAGTGGCTGGAACAGCGTCATCGCGATCCCCCAGTGCGCCATTGCGCACCCCGGATCCAGCTCCACCGTCCGCTCGAACGACTCCCGCGCGCGCGGATAAGTCATGTGATGGAGCAGCGCGATGCCGCGATTGAACTCGACCTGTGCTTCCGCCGAGCACGAGACCGGGAAGTCGACCGTACCGAGGCCGGCGTGCTCCCGGTCCTGACCGTGCAGACCACCGGCCGCACTGCCGATCCACGCCATGCCGACGATGAGCCGGCACCGCCCCCTGCGTAGCATTCTCATGGCTGTCCTCCCTTCACCGTGCTCCTCGCGCCGCTGACGCAACCACGGACACGAGGAGGTCAGGTCACGCTGCCATGAACTCGCGAACGCGCCGACACGACCATCGATTCCGCCGCAGCCGCGACGGCGGCACGGCCGCGACTCAGAGGAGGAGTCTCACGCCCGCGATGCGCGCCGACCGCACCTCACACCTCGCGCCGGCGGCGGTGACCGGGTGATGTGTCGATCAACAGTGCGACGATCAGACCGACGATCTGCCACAGACCCCACTGACCGCCGTACCAGTTGTGAACGGCGGAATACCAGAGCAGGGTCGTCGGCAGGAAGATGAAACCGAGCACGGGCCACAGCATCGTATCGAACACACCGGCGAACCAGTCGGTCAGCAACCAGAGTGCGACAATGACGCCGCGCGGAATCACCAGCGCGATCACGACGAATAGACAGGGCATTGACGGATCAGCTCCCTTCCGGTCCGGCGGCTGCGACCTCGGCCAGCTGCGCCAGCTCCCGCTGATAGACCGGCCGCAGCATCCGCGGCATGAGCCACCGCTCGACGGCCCCCGGCACACCCGTTCGCGCCGGCAGCTCCGTCGCGATCGTCACGTTCGTGTGCTGCCCGTCGGAGTGCGGCTCCACGATGAAGCTGGTGACATAACCGTTCTCATTTGTTTCGACCAGTACGCGGCCCGGATCCGGCTCCGTCACGACCGCCCGGTATGCCTGCACCAGGCCCAGCACCCGCATGCGCACGCGGATGATCGTCCCCTCGCCGATCCCGCCCTGCTCCACTGTCAGATCGACGAACGGCGGTTTCGGCAGGATGCTCGCGTGGCCACGATGGTAGTCCGCGAGGATCGCATAGAGATTCTGCGGCGGCGCGTCGATGAGTGCGGACTCGGAGAACCGATAGTTGGGCATCATCCTGACTGAATGCGCGACCGGGAGCCGGACTGCTCGAGATCAGGCGGACGGCAGATCGTGAGCGAACCGCGGCAGCCGTCGCTTCGCGGCGGCCACGTGATGCAGATTGTGGTACAGCGTGAAGAACAGCATCTCGCGAGCCGTGAGCATGCCGAGCAGCGGATGCGGCAGTCGGATCCGATCGAGGTCACGCTCACTCCACCGTTCCGCGTGTGCGCGCAACCGCAGATTCACGCGTGCCCAGCGCGCCAGGATCGCTGCTCGATGCTCCGCGATGCGGGTCCCCATCAGCTCGTTCCGTTCGGGGACGAAGACGCCGCTCGCACGCGCGCCGCGGCTCAGCTGATCACGGTAGTGATTCTGCAGCTCCGCGTAGGATCGCGACGGGCGGCGCGCACGGCCGAAACGCAGCCGGAGCATCCAGCGCCGCATGGAGAATCCGCGCGCGACCGCCGCAACGGACGTGCACAGGTGCTGGAGGTGCTCGGCCGGCGTCCAGGCGTCCTGAACGCGCAGCACGAGCTCGTCGTCGGAGAGCGAGCCGAAGAACGCCGCGACCTCGGACTCGACCTCCGCCAGCGACCGGACGATCTCCGGCCGACCGTACGGCTGTGCGAGCTGCATGGTGGTCACCACTTCTCATCGGCCGTCGGCCCGTAGATCTGCGGGAGCGCCACGTCGAGCAGTCGCAGATACACGGTGAGCTGGCCGCGGTGATGGATCAGGTGGCTCAGGTGCCCCCTCACTACTTCCCCGCGCGGCGCCGTGAACAGCACCTGTTCCCCCATGCGGAGGGACCACGGCTCGTCGAGTGCTGCACCCGTGACGCTCTCGAGATCCTTGCGCGACCGCGCGACGTTCTCGTCGAATTGGCGGAGCAGTGTATCCGTCGTCTCGAAACTGTATCCGCCGCCTCCGGCGAGGTCGATGAACGGGTCCCGCAGCGAGCGCCCGATCCAGCCAGGCATCCAGGAAACCAGCTGCGCGAGATGACCGAGCGCGAACGATTTCTCGTGCGGCTTCCACTGTGCGTGCTCCGACGGCACACGCTCCAGCAGCCGCCGCGTCGAAGCCATCTCCTGATCGTACTCCTTCAACGGAATGGCCGTCTCACCCACGTGTCCTCCCCGAGGTCAGTTCAAGCGCCAGATCTGCCAGTTCAGTGCGGCCGCGAAGCTGACCCACGCGAGGTACGGCAGCAGGAGCCAACCGGCAAGCGGCCGCACGCGCCAGAACAGCGCCGTCGTGGCCAGAATGACCGCCCACAGGACCGCAATGTCGATCAGCGCGAGGTCCGGCCGCTCCAGCCCGAAGAACAGCCACGACCACGCCGCGTTCAGGGCGAGCTGGATCACGAACAGCACGAGTGCCGGACCCACGGCGGTGACCGCGCGGCGCTTCCAGACGAGCCACGCCGCAACGGCCATCATCGCATAGAGCACCGTCCACACCGGACCGAACACTGCACCCGGTGGTGTCCACGGGGGCTTCTCCAGACCGGCGTACCATGCTCCGGGCATGAACTGCGACCCGACCGCGGCCGCACCGAAGCACACTGCCAGTGCCGCGATCAGTCCGAGCAGATCCCGACGATTCATCATGATCCTGCGCTCAACTCCTCATCACGCCGGCACGACCGGATGGGCCGCCGCGCGCCCGGCAAAACCGATGTACGCGAGCCCGAGCGCCAGCAGCGCATGCAGCCAGATGTCGTTCCCGCCAATGGGAACGAAACCGAACAGCGTCGGCGACAGGAACGCGAGCACGACGAGCGCTCCATAGATCACCGCGCCGAACCTGCCGTAACTCCGCGAGGCGTCCGTGCTGCGCGACGCGGCGAGTCCCCACACGCCGAACACCAGATGAACCAGGTTGTGGAGGAGGTTGACGGGGAAGAGACCGAACAGCATGCCCGCCGTCTCCATGTCCGCATCCATCGACATGCCGTTCTCCACGAACAGGCCCAGGACTCCCACCAGCAGGAATACGATACCGAACACCAGGGCTCCCCACTGCGCCGTGTTCCGCATGCCACGCCTCCCTGTGTGAGTGAACGGATGGGCTGTCTGCGCTGAGCGAGCTCCCGTGCCGCGCCTCCCGCCAAGATACGCCCGCGCGCGCCGCCGGCCAGTCGGGCCACGGCCTCAGTGGACGACGCCGGTGGCCGCGCCCGGTCCGCGCCGCGTCGGATCGTCGAACAGGAACCAGTCCGGCGGGACGAACGAGAGCGTGGCAAACGCAATCACCGCAAGGGTGACGGCCATCGCCGACGCGACTCTGGCGCCGGGGCCGCTGCTGCGGGCCATTACGCCATGCCCGAGCAGCTCACCTGTGAAGACGGCGACGACGAATGTGGCAATGTCCGCCGCGAGATGATGGCTCCCCAGAATCCACGTGTATCCGTGAAACAGCGCCACGATCAGCACTGGCGGGAGCAGACTGCGGATCGCCGTCGCCGGCAGCAGGCCGGGCATTCGGCCGTACCGGAGTCGCTGGAGCGGCGAGAGCAATAGTGCGGGCCAGAACGCCATCTTCAGATGCTCCCACGTACTCTCGTTCGTCGCGGCGAACACCGCCACGACCGGGTCCCGACCGCTCCACTCCCACGCGAAATGAAGCAGGGATCCGGCCGTCACCACCACGAGCGTGCTGCCGAGGACACGGGCGCGGAACGACGTCATGGTTTGGGTGCGGGCTCGTTCCCCTTCGGCACGGCGAGCACTGCGCCGTTCTCGATGAGCAGCTGCTTCAGGATCGAGCGGTGGCAGCGATCTTCACGCTCGCAATAACAACCGACGGAAAAGTCCGCCGCGCGCGAGAGCACCGCGAGCAGCTCGAGGTCGTGCTTCGCGTGCGGCGCCGCCATTTCGGCCTTGTACTTCCTCGCGAACGCCGACCACTTCGCTGGCGTATCGGCCTGCTGACCGAGCTTCATCGTTGCTGCGCTCGGTGCGAGGTTCGGGAACCAGACGTCGTACCAGTTCCGACTCGCGAACTCGGCCTTCGGCACACCCCGCGGAGGGCGGCGCACCGTGCCGATCCTCGTTCCCTCTCCCGCGATGCGCGGCGTTCCGAGACGTACGACTCGCACGGCCATGACCGACTCCTCGTCAGACGGCGTTCACGGTAGACGACTCCTTCGGCTCGATCCAGATCGCGGAGCTGCTGCCGAGCAGGACGCCGTCGCTCGTGTACAGAGCCGCGCCACCGCGCAGCTTCCGGCCCGATCGGCCGCTCGACCACCCGATCGCGACACAGGACTCGCGCACCGTCGGCCGCCGCACGATGTGAACGGCCAGCTGGCCGAGCAGCCCCACCGTCGTGCCGGGTTCGAACTCGAGCAGGCCGAACCACGACGGGCAGTCGAGTGCTGCCCAGACGACTTCCCGGTGAACGATCCCGTTCGCGTCGCAGACGGAAGGGTCCGGTACCCATGGCGCTGCCACTATCCGCCGCTCGGCAACCGGACCCGGGAAGATGCACAGGCCATCGCCGGCATGACGGGCGGGGCCGCACACGAAGCAGCCCGCGAACGGGTGGCCGGTGCGCCAGCGGAATTTCTGCGATGATCGGATGGCCGTCTCGACGTCGACCGGCTCCGGGATCTCGCCATCCGACTCGATGCCCACACCCTCGGCGACGACCTGCTCGTCAAGCAGCATCGTCGCGTGCGCAGGATCCGGCATCCGGATCGTCAGCGGCTGCTCCAGCGGCGGCGGCACGTTCAGGCGGACGCGCGCGCTACCATCGATGTGTCGCGCAACGAGACCGCAGGCATAACCGCCGTTGGCTGAATCCGGTGGACCCCGGTACCGTCGCGCGATGATCACCTCTTCGGACTCGAAGCCCATCGTCAGGCCCTGCTGCGACGGATCACACCGGACGGCATCGGTCCGACCTCAATCATCGACCTGATCGATTCTGACGGTGTGCCCGCTCACGACGATCCCTCCCTCGGTCGGGATGCGCACCCGGAACAGGCTCGGCCTGCCCATCGCCTCGCCCTGACGGATCAGGATCGAAGCCGGCACACCGATCAGCCCCGCATCTCCCAGGTAACCCCCAGCGCCGCTGCGGCCGCGCCGGTCGCAGGATCCTCGACGACGCCGCCCACCGGGAGCGGATCGCGCGCGTGGAATACGAATAGCGCGTGAGGCGCCGCGCACCCGCGCGCGGCGCCAGGAATGCGGTCTCCGAAAAACCGACCCGCCGCGCAATACGCTGCATCTCTGCCGGCTCGGGGAGCCGATCCCCTATCCACACCCCGGCCGGGTTCCCGCCGTCGGCCGTCGTGGTGAACGCGCTCAGACGATAGAGCGAGCCGTCAGCCATGCTGTGCACCCTTCATGTACGATCACGTCGGTCATACCACGCCGGACTTGCGATGAATGTCTTCGATGGACCCGCGCCGCGCCGGGCCTACGGTGTGGGCGGAGCGAAGTCCTCCGGACCGAGAATCTGGCGGACCTCCACTTCCCCTTCCCAGCCGGGCCAGTACTCCCTGTGCAGGTTCATCAGCATCACCGCGCCCTCGACTGCCTCCTCCCTCGACTTCGCCTCCACCACACCGAACCCGCCCACGACCTCCTTCGCTTCCGTGTACGGCCCGTCCGTGACGCTCACCTTGCCGCCCGACAGACGGACCCGCGTGCTGTTCGCCATGGGCGCGAGTCCG